>NZ_MATO01000031.1 GCF_001700325.1 Caryophanon latum | reverse complement strand
GTCTTTATTTTTCTTCTCAGGTGGAAAAATAAGTAAATTTAAAATTCAGTTAACATTTATGCGACGCTAGTGAGTACATGAATATTAATAATGATTTGAATCAGGATTTTTGTCTTATGTTAGTAATAGCGCTTATATTCAGAGAATGCATGCGTTGGCATATATCTGTACTACATATGTATGCTATACTACTGAACGAACAGGAGTTGAGTAACATGAACGGAAAAAATCGCAGCGATGTGTTTGCAGGGCTTGAAGTCGATATTGTGTTAAAGCAAGATCAGCGAAGCGGCAAGCGCACGCGCGGCATTGTGAAAGATTTATTAACGAACAGCAGCTTCCATCCACACGGCATTAAAGTACGTTTAACGGATGGGCAAGTTGGGCGCGTTTGCGAAACGTTCCCGAAATGATAACGAGTGAAACGGTAGCGAGGCATGTTCGCTACCGTTTTTCGTTTATGCAAATATTCTACATTTTCATCTGTTGCAACTTGAAACGTTTTGAAAACGATTGCGATAAATTGTTTACGCTACTGCTGTTGTAGACGATGGACGAGCTGTTCCCGTATTATAGATCGTGTCAGACAACGTGCTTTCAGCTCATGCGAAAAGCATCAAGCATAAGACGAGCATTTCATTTATTAACGGCGGCATAAGGGGCAGTTGTAGCTCCTCGTGCCGTCGTTTTCATGACACAAATGTTTTAATACATTGCTACATAAATGTTCAAAAAATAGTCACTTTTTTTGTAGCATGTTTCTTGCTATGATAAGGGAAGTTTTTTATTGTACAGGAGGAACATCATGACTCAACAACGAGCGAATGTGCTGCTTGTCCTCGTCACGTTCGGATGGGGCGCTTCGTATTTATTTACGAAGTTTGCAGTCGCTGAGCTACAGCCATTTAATTTAGTCGCTATTCGATTTTGTATTGCTTTTGTCGTCATGTACGCTTTATGTTATTCAAAAATTAAACAGCCGTCTCGTCAAATGCTTTTAGCTAGCGCGACGCTCGGCATATTGCTTTGTGCCGTGTCCGCCGTGTTTGGCTATGCGCTACAAGTGACAGCTGCTTCGACGGCGAGCTTTTTAATTTCAACGACAGTCGTATTCGTGCCGCTTCTTATGATGCTCATTACGCGCAAGCTGCCGAGTCGTCAAGTCGCAATCGGTCTTGGCATAACGCTCATCGGCATTTCGCTCTTTTCGATTAAAGGGACGATGACGCTCGAGTTTGGCATGGTGCTTTGTTTAGTAACGGCGCTGCTGTACGCGGTGCATATTGTGCTAAACAACTACTACGTGCGCAAACAGCTTGACGGCATCGCGCTCGGCGTCTATCAGCTCGGGTTCGGTAGCGCGTTCGCTTTCGTTTGTATGCCATTTTTTGAAACGCCGACATTGCCGCAATCGACACTCGGCTGGACGTCGCTCTTTATGCTTGCGATCGTCTGCTCAGCATTTGCGGTCGTCGTGCAATCAGCTGTGCAAAAATATACGAGCGCGGTGCATACTGGCTTCATTTTATCGCTCGAGCCGATTTTTGCGGCACTGCTTGGTTTTTTATTTTTACAGGAAGTGATGACGACGCAGGAATTAGTCGGCGCGGCATTTATTTTCGCCGGTATGCTCGTTGCGAACTACGTGCCGAAAAAGGAATCGGTCGTGTCGCAGGAGCCACATCTTTCATCACCATAAACAGGAATCGGAGCACACGCTGCTTCGATTTTTTTATTTGTCACATTTTCGACAAATCTTTCTGTCATGTACACAAAATGAAAAATAATGAATATCTCGGTTTATGCACGAAAAAAGACGTGTATTCGATGAAAATGACTACTTCACGTTCTCGCCATAACGTACGCCTCGTTCCAATCTAGAAAAAGCGAATGATTCTAAATATTACCAAAAATCTTTATTTTCGATTTCACTTTATTTCTCCTTATAATTTTGAACTTTAAGAGGAGGTTATTTTATGGAAAAGAAACAGAAAAAAACGTTGATTGACCGATTTTTAAACGGCATTGAAGTAGCCGGAAACAAATTGCCAGACCCGATTACAATTTTTGCGATGCTCGCAGTACTTGTATTAGCGGCATCATGGGTGTTACATAAAATCGGCATTACAGCGATTAGCCCATCAAACGGCGAGCAGCTAGAAGTTGTTAACTTACTATCGCGTGAAGGGCTGCATCAAATTTTAACCGGTATGGTAACGAACTTCACAAGCTTTGCGCCGCTTGGCATCGTTATTGTGGCGATGATCGGGATTGGGGTTGCCGAGCATAGTGGTTTAATTACGACGGTGATGAAGAAAACGGTATTAAGTGCACCGAAAAAATTAATCGTGCCAGTACTCATTTTCACAGCTATTTTCGGTAGTGTCGCAACAGATGCGGCGTACATCATTTTACCACCGATTGCGGCAATGATTTTCTTAAGCATCGGACGTCACCCAATTGTCGGCATGGTTGCGGCGTATGCGGCAATTGCAGGTGGTTTCAGCGCAAACATTTTAATTACTTCTTTAGACGTATTACTCGCCGGCATTACAGAAGAATCCGCGAAGCTTGTAAACGCTGACTTCGTTGGGGCAGCGACGATGAACTATTACTTCATGGCTGTGTCGACTGTATTTTTAGTGTTCGTTGCAACGTGGGTAACGGTGAAAATTGTCGAACCACGCTTTGGCAAATACGAAGGGCAAGTGGAAGTGCTTGAAAAAGTAACGCCACAGGAAAATAAAGCGATGTGGGCAGCAATCGGCTCAGCGCTTGTATATATCGGACTTATTTTATGTATGGTTTTACCGGCAGACGGCTTATTACGCGGTGAAAATGGCGCATTTTTACAATCGCCATTCATGTCAGGCATCGTGCCAATTATGTTATTCTTATTTTTAATTCCTGGCATTGTGTACGGTGTCGTTGTCGGTACGATTAAATCAGACCGTGACGTTGCTGGCATGATGTTTAAAGCGATGAGCGACTTATCATCATTTATCGTATTAGCGTTCGTTGCAGCACAGATGATCGCATTCTTTAGCTGGAGTAATATCGGCACAATTTTAGCGATTAAAGGGGCAGAAGCATTACAAGCGATGAACTTCACGGGTGTGCCAATGTTTATCGGCTTTATCTTTATCGTTGCACTTGTGAACTTACTAATGGCATCTGCATCGGCGAAATGGGTGTTGCTTGCGCCAATTTTCGTACCGATGTTTATGTATTTAGGCTACTCACCAGCTGTTACACAAATGGCGTACCGCGTTGGTGACTCGATCACGAACCCGATTACACCGCTTCTTGCTTACTTCGCGATGTTGCTAGCATTTGCGAAAAAGTATGATAAAAATATTAAAATGGGTACGTTAATTTCAGCACTCATTCCGTATTCGCTATTCTTTGCGATGATGTGGATTATTTTATTCGCTGTATGGTTACTACTCGGCTTACCGATGGGACCTGGCGAAACGTTGAAAATTGATATTTAATACGAAGCATGTTGATTAGACAGCAAATAGGCAGTGAACGTCGTGCGGCTCGCGGTGCTCCTGCGGTTACTCGTCGCAAAAGTCCTGGGGCTCGGCGGCGAACACGATGTTGGTCATGAAGGTGATGCCACATGGACGTGGCTCCTCAAGCCTCCGCACCGCTCCTGCGTCGCGGCTTACGGGGTCTTGAGACACGAGCTGTTCCCCAAGGAGTCTCGCCGCACGCTCCATGCCACTACAATGCTGCATTCATGTCAGTTTTGCTGCTGAAAACAACCAATTCAGCTGTATAAAAGTGGCGAATCAACAGACCTGATTTAATACAAACAAAAGCACGAACAGAAGCTTCATTGCCTCCGTTCGTGCTTTTGATTATAAACTGACCATGAAGTCGTATAAAAAATCTGAACAACGCTGCGCTGTATATTGGGCCTGCGCATCAATGTAGAGCATCGTGTACGCGCTGCCACCGTTTGCTTGCTCGGTCGCCTGATACGTCGCGTAGTCGTCACGCTCAGCAATCCATTCGCGTTGGTCGGCACGCAACTCTTCAAAATCCGCCGCCGATAGTTCGTTCTTTAACACGCCGTACATTTCGTTTAAGAGCGCGTCCCACAACGAAAATGCTTGCTGCGCCGCTTCTTCCATTTCAATCGTCGTCATCGCGTTGTCGTATACACGTTCAGCACTCGCTGCCGTCGCACTTAACTTTTGCTCGTACTGTGTAAATAACGAAGTCGTCGTTTGTGAAACAGGCTCCTCTACTTGTGCTGCAGGCTCAGTCGGTGGCACGACGTTAATTTTCGCATCTTCTTCCGCCGCTTCCTCTACCGATACTTGCGTTGTCGTCTCTTCCACTTGCTCTATTACGTCGGTCGTCGTTTCTTTCGCCTGCTCTTGCTCCACCGCTACTTCCGTCGTTTCCTCTACTGGTGCATCGTCTTGACATGCTACAAGCAGTAACGAAGAAGCGACGGTCATGCTCATTAATAGTCGTTTGCTCATCGGTCACCTCGTGTTGCGAAATAATGCACAAGCCCTTGCGATGATACGATGACGTCGCTTGCAATGTGTTGCTTCAGCTCCCCTGTATAACCGTTTTGCGCAGCATGCTCAGCAATGTCCGCAAACAGTAGCTCCGTTAAACGATCCACTGGTGCGTCCGGTGCTTCGGCAATCGCTTGCTCGGTACGCTGTAGGAAAATCGGCGTCCAGTAGCGCACTTGCTCATACGCATGCGTCGGTGGCTCGACTTTGCTATAATGCCCGAGGAAAATGCGATCAAGCGCTAAGCTTTCATAAAACGCAATCGACGCTTCCATTTCGTCTGGATTGTATTGGTTCGGTGAAGTTGACGGCAACACGATATCATAGCCAGCCTTCGTTAACACCGGGAAGTTTACGCCAGTCGTATCGCCAACGAACATGCTATTTGTCGCCTCATCATAAATCGAAATGTGGTGACGCGCATGCCCTGGTGTGTCATAAAACACGAAATCTGCATCACCCATCGAAATGCGGCTATCATGCTCCGCTAATACGACGCGCTCCTGTGGAATGGGCACAATCGGGTCAAACAAGTCGTTAAACTGCTCGCCGTACACTGAGCGCGCACTGTCGATTAAGCGAGATGGATCAATTAAATGGCGCGCCCCTTTAGGATGCACGTAAAATGTCGCATTCGGCAGCGATTGTAACAGTAACCCTGCTCCGCCTGCATGGTCTAAATGCACGTGCGTCACGATTAAATAATCAACCGCCTCACGCGCAATGTTTAATTCGTCGAGCGCCTCTAAAATGCGCGGTACTGCCTTGCTCGTGCACGTGTCAATAATGGCGATTTTGGCGCGCTTCACGATGTAAATACCTGTGCGCTCGACAATACCGCCGTCAAGTGCGTCCACTACGTATATATTTTGTGCGATTTCTGTTGCAATTGTCATGAAAACAACCCCCTTTGTCTATATTTTTCTATTATAGCATAGTGCATCCGTTCGTTCGTCAATAATTAGCTTTTCATCTAAGCGTGTTCATTCGCCAATACATGGGCAGTCGCTCGCGTTCCCAAAGCTCGGCTAAAGCAACCTGTATTCGTCAACCCAAGCTTGCGGTGATGAACCTAATGATGAGATCATGCAACATGAAAACGACGAATGAACATAACTCGTCCATTCGCCTTTTCATAATCATTATAGCCCTGGAATCCACCCTGCATGCGAACGCAGCATGTCAAACATTTTCGGCGGAATCGCTTGCGGGTTGCTTGCATCCATCGTTGTTGCGACCCCTTCGCCTGCTTTGACTTTCTCTACCCATTGCGGCTCGATTAACAATGCGCGCCCAAGTGCGACGAAATCTGCTCCGAGCGCATGTGCTTCCTCTGCGTCATGCGCCTCATAAATCGAGCCGACACCGATTATCGGTAAATCATCACGCAACAACGCACGCACTTCACGAATGCGGTTCACCTCGCCTTTTACGTAGCGATGCGTCGTCGAACGGTAATCGCCAAGGGAAATGTGCATGTAATCAAGCGGTAGCTGCTGCAAGCGTGCAAGCAATACCGCTGTGTCATCCATCGTAATGCCGTCATCTTCTGCTTCCTCTGGGCTGAAGCGGTAACCGATAATAAAATCTTCGCTTGCGTGCGCCTTTTTCATATTGAGCACCGCTTCTGCCACGGCGAGCGGGAACGTTAATCGTTTCTCAAGCGTGCCACCGTATTTGTCGGTGCGCTTATTCGTAAAGCCTGAGAAAAATTGCTGAATGAGGTACGTGTTTGCCCCGTGAATTTCGACGCCATCAAAGCCCGCTGTGATGGCGCGGCGAGTTGCTTGTGCATACGCATCAACAAGCGCATCAACTTCAGCTGTCGTCGCCTCGCGTGCAAGCTCTCCGTGACTGCCGACAACAGCTGAAGCGCTGACGATATCCTCGTTTGGCACGAGCGCTTTTCTCGCCTGGCGTCCGCCGTGATGAATTTGTAGCACCGCCTTTGCCCCGCCTTGTTGAATCGTCTGTGCGATGCGGCGTAAACTCGGAATGAATGCATCGTCATGTGCGGCAATTTGCCCAGGAAACGCTTGTCCGTTTGCGGCTACGTGCGCGCATGCGGTAATGAGCATGCCAACCCCGTTTGCGCGCTCGCGGTAATACGTAAGCTCCTCGTTCGATACGTCGCCGTTGTCAAGCCCTGCATATGTAGTCATCGGTGCCATAACGAAGCGATTGCGTAAACTCACTCCGTTTGGCAACGTGAATGGTTGAAATAATGTCATGTTAATTCCTCCTTCTTTACTCAATTTAATAAATTTTTGCGCTATATGCAAAATATGTGCTTACAACGTAAAAAAAGGCTGTGTCATTGTCTTTAAACGACGACACAGCCTTTTATGAAACATTAAACATGTTGATTAACTAGCATATTGCGGCTTGCGATTACTCGAGGTAGATCAATGTCCTTAAGCTCGGTAGCGAAACGTTTGTCATGAGCTTCTCCACTAGTAGTCTCGCCGCGCACTTCCTGCCACTCATATACAGCGTTCATTTCAGCTTAGTTACTAAATCACTATTTAAAAAGGACGCATCCACAACATTAAACGTAAAACTTCTCTGTTTGCTTACGCAGCTCATCTGCTACTTGATGCAACTCGCCTACCATTTGCTTCACGTGATCAATTTCATCGCGCTGCTCGTTTGCAGAAGCGGCTACTTCTTCTGCAGTTGCGGCAGATTGCTCTGAAATGGCTGAAATGCTTTCCATATCGCTTAACACTTGCTCTTTTTCTGTCACCATCGTGCTTAGCTTTTCGATCAATTGCTCGATTTCTCGTGCTAACGTCTCACCGAAATGTAGCTGTTGCTCAAACGCACGCTCTGTTTGCACGACCGATTCTGTTTGTGACACCATAATATCGGCGCTTTTTGCGACTACTTGCTGCGTTTGTGCCGATGCTTGCAAAATGTGCTGCACTGTTTGCTGTACGTTTTCCGTTTCTCGATGTGACTGCTCGGCAAGCTTACGTACTTCGTCAGCTACGACCGCAAATCCTTTCCCCGCTTCCCCTGCACGTGCTGCTTCAATCGCCGCATTTAGCGCAAGTAAATTCGTCTGTGCCGCAATATCTTGAATCGTTTTCATAATCGTATTAATGCTATCAATTTGCGTTACGAGCTCGCTCATTTGAACGTTTAGCTCATCATTGACCTCGTTCGTTAACTCGTTATGCTCCTTTAATTGGCTCACTTCACTCATACCTTTTGCCGCTTGCTCTGTCGATGCTTGAATATGATGCGTCATTTCTGCTGACACGCGCGATACGTCGTCAATTAACTCACCTAAGCCGACCATGCGATGATTGGCCATTTCAATATTTTCCGTTTGCGCTTGCACACCTTGTGAAATTTCCAACACCGCGCTTGATACAGTGTTTGTAAGCTGTGACACGTCGTTCATCGCATTGTGCATCGAGCTTGCGTTTTTGTTAACTTGCTCAGATGCATCCTTTACGTCTTGAATTACGTGTGACATTCGTTGACGCATATCGTTATACGACGTCGCCACGCTGCCGATTTCGTCTTGTGAAAATTCTTTGTCATCAATTCCGACCGTTAAATCGCCACCTGCTGCTTTCATTAACGCTGATTGCATATGCGATAATGGCGCTAAATATTTGCGTAGCACGAAAATGACAATGGCCGCTAGCAATAACGAAATCGCAATTGCTGATATGATGGATTGAATGAATAAGCTGTTATACGTTCCTAAAATATAGCTTTCTGGTACGACCGATTCAACAAACCAATTTTCTTCAATGTCTCCAACTTGAATCGGAATGTATGTCGTTAATACACGCTGGCTCGTCGCATTGGAATAGCTTGACAAATCTTCCCCGTTTTGTATCGCTTCATTAATTTCTGCTGTATGTGGATAAAGCTCGAATAAATTTTTACCGACTTCTTCTTCTTTATTGTATGTGCTCATAATGTAGCCACTCGCTGTTAATGCACGCTGGCTGCTTCCGTCTTGACTGTAAGCTGCTAATACTTCACCAACGAAGTCTAATGGAAAGTCTGTGAACATTCCACCGAGCACCTTGCCATCGTCTGTAATAATTGGCACACTAAGCGTAACCATTTGCAGTACTTCACTGCCTGTATCATACTCATACGGATCCGTTAAAATTTCGCGCTTCTCTGCAATCGGTAACTCATACCAATCTTGCCCTTTAAACTCTAACACCGGTTCAACAATTAATTCACCGTCGCTATAATAAATGTACGGTAGGAAATAGCCTTCCTCATTGACGAACGCTTGTGCACGATCTGACGTAATGTCAACAACACCTGGACTTAGCACAGTGGATGAACCGATTAATTTATCGTTCGCAAGTAAATTCGCATAGCGCATGTTTAAAATCGCATCGCCTGTTAATTGTCCCGCTTCATATAATGTTAAAATGTTGCGTCTTTCAGTTTCTAAATAGCTTAATGTTTGCTCTAACGTTATTTCAATTTCCTTTGCCATTTCACGCGTATTCGATTGCGCTAGCTCTTCCATTTTTTCAGTTGAATCGCCACGTACAACCCATAATGTCATCGCCGCGTTAATTGCAAAGAATAATAAAAACGAACAAATAATAATCGCTGATAACTTAAAAACAATTCCTTTTTTCATATGAAATTCCCTCCTTAACAATAATTCTTTTTACCCAATAAGATTATACAACAAACATTATTATACGGGTATTAATCCTAATAAAACAAAGCAAAAAGAACTAATTTAATGTATAAAAACTTTAATATTTCGTTTCATTCCCTATATTTCGTCCAAAAAATAAGCGATATATAATATCCATTCAATATATCGCGATAACTTACTACATTGAAAGGAACAGCTTCACACAAATGAAAAAAGCGCGAAGATGACAAGTGATTGTCATTCCTCACGCTTTCATTCATTACATCATGATGTTACTTGTTCGTTTCTGGTGCTGGATAGTCAAAGCCTTTCGTATCGACTTCAACATCTTTCATTACTTGTGCTTCAAGCGGCTTATCGCTACTATCACGCTCAACGTTTACGATCGCATCGACAACGTCCATCCCTTCAATTACGCGGCCGAAGCTTGCATACTCATCATCTAAGCTTTCCGCATCCGCTACCATAATGAAAAACTGCGAGCCTGCCGAATCAGGGTCCTGTGAGCGCGCCATCGAAATGACACCGCGCTCATGCTTTAACGTGTTGTCAAAGCCGTTATTTGTAAACTCCCCGTCAATCGTATAATCTGGACCGCCCATACCTGTACCTTCTGGGTCGCCACCTTGAATCATAAAGTCTGGAATGACGCGGTGAAACGTCGTGCCGTCATAAAAATCGTCCTCAATAAGCGATACGAAATTAGCAACTGTGTTCGGTGCAATTTTTGGCTCTAGCTCAACGACAATTTGCTCGTCGTTTTCCATCGTAATCGTCACGATTGGATTTTCCGTTACGTCTTTTGAATAATGTTCTACCGTCTCTGTCGTTTCTTCTTCGCTACTGCATGCAACGAGCGCCATCGCACAGCTCGTTAATGCGATTGCCTTCATCCATTTTTTCATATTATCATCTCCTCCATTTCATTATACGCAAAAAATGCTTCCATCACGACAAAAAATAAGCAGCAAAAGAAGTCTCTCCACCTTCTTTCACTGCTTATGTAACTATAGTAGCTCCGCAATCGCTGCTTCTACGTCTAACATTGATGTATTCGGCTCAAAACGCTTGACGACATTGCCTGCACGATCTACTAAAAACTTCGTGAAATTCCAGCGAATATTGTTACCTAATAAATTGTCTGGGTAATGCTCTTGAATCGAATTGTACAACATCTTTTCTTGCATCGTGTTGCGCGGCAATGGCTCATATGCAACTGCCTGCTTTAAATGCTGATACAACGGATGTGCGTTTGATCCATTCACGCAAATTTTTTCAAATACTGGGTATTCTACGCCATACTGTAGCATACATTGGCTCGCTGTCGCCACGCTATCTTCAGGATTTTGCTCTCCAAATTCATTCGAAGGAAACGATAAAACTGTAAAACGTTGTGCCGCATATTTTGCATACAGCTTTTGCAAATCTTCGTATTGATATGTAAATTGACATTGGCTTGCTGTATTTACAATTAACAGCACATCATTACGATACGCCTCCAATGTTGTTTCTTCACCAGTCGGTTTTTTTACTACATAGTGATAAATACTCAATATATTCCCTCCAAAATCTTCATGTACTGCGACAAGTATACTAACAGCAGTACAAAATAGCTACTCATTTGCTTATGGAAGCTGTCGTTTGAAATAGTATTCATCAAGCAAATAACGCGCTCGAATTTGCATCGCATCTTCCTTTTTTTCTAAGTACGCTATAATCTCCATATTAGAACGTGCATTCGCTGCCGCTTCATTCGAAACCGTTTCCATTTGTGGATACCAACGTTCCTGCTGTGCAAAAATTTGCGCCCATTGCTCCTCAGACGTACTAATTTTCAACTCACCTAACAGCTCATTCATATAATCTTTCCAAATCGTCACGCGCTGTCCATAATGCGCCTTTAGCTCCTCAATTTCATCGCTTTGTAATTCACGCTCTAACATGACGACATGTGCAAGCGCTTCCTCATATTTCTCCTGATAAATCGTATAACGTGCTGGAACATCACCTGCATTTAACTTTATCGCTTGCTGCTCCTTTACGTTCACTTCCTCACCTTGGCAAGCTGTCAATATGCATAACGCTGCCAACCCCGTTATAAAAAAAGCGTTCTTCATACAGTTCCTCCAACATTTTTATGTATCTATATTATATCGAACAAAGTTACAAAAGCACACCTCATTACGCACATAACGTAATTGCACTATGTAAAATACTACAAATTTGTCATGAATGGAAGTGAAAAATATTTATTCATCACAACGTATAGTCATTATACATGATTCAACGTGCACTGTAACTTTAGATTGTTCTCTATTTTCAAAACAAGGTCTTTTGGCTTGTATTTTGTTAATGCGTATTTGCTTGTTGTCTCACTTGAAGGCATTTAGCGAATGTGGCATAACTTTTCAAGCGTGTTGATTAGCCATTCAACTGGCATTTCGCGTAGTGCGGCTCGCTTTCCTGGGGCTGGGCGGCGAACACGATGTTGGTCATGAAGGCGATGCCACATGGACGTGCGCTAATCGCCTTCCTCAAGCCTCCGCACCGCTCCTGCGTCGCGGCTTACGGGGTCTTGAGGCACGAGCTGTTCCCCAAGGAGTCTCGCCGCACGCTCCATGCCACTACAATACTGCCTTCATCTCATTTTTGCTGCTGAAAACAACCGATTCAGCTGTATACAAGTAGCTAATCAACAGACCTGATAACTTTTCATACTGTATAGACCGTAAATGTATTTTAATGTTTTATTAGTCAGGCTTTCACATCGAGGCAAGCTTTTTGGCGATCTCACTCGACAAAAATTAGTTGAGGTCGTGCCCGCCAAAAGCGTCCGCCGTAATGAAAGAACGATCAACAACCTATTTTGGTCAACAACCCGAATTTATACATAGCATTAACACGATCCAATTTATTGTATATAATAAGAAAGCATGGCTCGCCATGATCGGAAAGTGTATATTTATATTTTGTTTTAAGGAGGATTTCAAATGAAACGATTCATGAAAGTTTTAGTAGCAATTATTTTCATTGTCAGCACATTTGCCCCAACGTTCCAAACTGTACAAGCTGATAGTAGTTTATACAAATTGCCGACGATTGGAAATGCAGGTAGTAGTTCCGCAAGCTCAGCCGCATTTAGCCCAAATGGAAAATATTTAGCAACAAGCAATTCGCGTAATGTGCTGTTATGGAATACATCTTCGCTTAGCCTTCTTCAAGAATTTAAGGCGGCAACTGATAGTATTCAAAATATGATGTTTAGCGAAAATGGGGAAAAACTATTAATTAGTGCTTACCATCGCATCGTGCAAGTAGATGTTGCCTCTGCTACACAAGATTTCGAAGTGCCAACGTTAGATACGAGCAGTGTGTTAAACGCCACATACAGCCAAAATGGGGATTTCATTTATGTATTAAAACCGAACCATCTCATCATTTTCAACAAAGATGGCACAATGAAAGATTCGTTTAGCTTAACGAATCGTGCGAGCAATTTCGCATACAACGCTAAAACCGACGAAATTGCCATTAGCTTTGAAAATGGGGAAATTATCATTCGCCAAGCGTCAACAGGCGACTATGTTCGCACGATTACATACGACGGTCAGCTAGCAGACTTTGCAAATGTTTATGTGCAATATAGCCCAGATTTCAAAACGCTTTATCGCGTGTACCGCCCTAAATATGCCGGGGATGCTCCAATCACAATTGCGACATTAAATGTAGAAGAGCAGTATAAAGAAACGCCTCTGCATAGCGGGAAATTTAAATATGACTTTTACGATATTTATAACTTCGCCGTTAGCCCAGACAATCAATATTTACTGCTAAAAGGCGCGCCGTCTAATGACCGTTACAACTACAAAACGATTATTTTCGAGCTAGCAACTCAAACAGCCGTTGCCGAAATGAGTACGCAAAATACGAACTTATTAATTATGACAACGGATAATCGACGTTTATTTACAGGAAACACGCTTTATAACGCTGAGCAATTGCCAAAACGTCAATTAGCAGGCATTGCGATCACACCCGAGCAAACGATCATCGGTATTGATGACGTACAAACGTTACAAGCATCGCACGTTTTTAGCGACGGCTTACAACAACCGTTAAACAATACCGATGTGAAATGGTCGTCATCGAACTCGAACGTCGCAACATTTATCGCTGGCAAGCTACAAGGTGTAAGCGCTGGCGAGGCGACAATTACAGCAACGTACAACAACTTCAGCGCGACACAAAAAATCATCGTCCGCAACTACGTCGAGCAGCCAAAAGAGACTGATATCGCACCGGATAAAGTATGGACTGTTACGTTCAACACAAACGTCAACGTCCAAACGATCAAACAGCAAACGATGTACGTGACGAATGCAAAAGGTGAAATTGTGCCAATGCTTTATTACGTCGCGCAAACGAACAGCAAAAGCGTGCAGCTCATGCCGGTTACACCGTATACACCTGGTGAAACGTACACACTTTGGGTAAAAGATGTAAAATCATCATCAAACGTTGCACTTGAGCAATTTACGAAAAAGCAGTTTACGATTAAATAACATAAAAACTAACAAGCGTGTTGATTAGCCAGTTAATTGAAGGAGTGTATTGCGGCTCGCTTTCCTGGGGATCGGCGGCAAACACGATGTTGAATCATGAGTCACGAGCTTTTCCCCAAAGAGTCTCGCCGTACGCTCCATGCCACGAATATACAGCATTTATTTCAGCTTGGGTGCTAAAAATCATGGCTTTCTATGTATAAAAATGGCGTATCAACAGACCTAAAAAATTAATAAAAAAATCGGACGCGCCTACAAAAGCGTGTCCGATTTTTTCGATTCTGTTTACAACTCTGTAAGCATACGCTTCGCCTCGTCTGCCGTCCATTCCCCGTCATAATTGGCGGTAATGTTCGTCAGCCACGTTTTCGCCTCAGCTGTTTCACCGTTTTTCACATGCAGCGCGGCGTATTGCAGCATAACGTCATCGTAATACGGTGATGTCATCACGTGCGTCGAGTCGCTTTGTAAAAACTGCTCATATAGTGTATGAACGTCTGATGTGTCTAGCTTGCGCTTTGCTTGAATTAGAAAGTATAACGCATCGTCTACGTAATACGCATCTGGCTGCTGCGTAATACTCGTCTCAAGCGATGTGATTGCGTGCTCGAAGTCGCCTTGACGATATGCCTCGTAGCCGCGCTCGTATTGCTGAAGGCGCGCATCGTCCATTAACGCCTCAACCGGCATGCCCACTTGCGCTAAAATCGTGCGCTCCTCTTCCATTTGCTGCTGCTTTTGCTCAAGCTGTTCGATTTGCTGCTGAAGGCGTGTAAGCTCCGCTGCTTGCGCCTCTGTTTGTGCAATTACTAACTCCTTCGCTTCGACAATTGGCTTCGGTTCTGCTTCACTAACGGTCGGTTTGCTCGCATCTGGCAGCACCGCTAACAACAGAAGCGCTGCACTGACAACCGCTAAGCTAGCTGTTGTCGTCACCAATCCACGCTGCTTTTTGCGCACCGCTTGCTGTGATTGCTGAAGCTGCTTCATCTGCTGCTTTTCCTCGTACGCGGCGAACTGCTGCATTTTTTTGATTGCGGCATGCTGCTGTACGTAACGTGGTGCGCTTGCCAACGTGCTATTGAGCTGTGTCTTTGCATTGACAAGAAGCGCACATTGCACGTAGCCTTCATACACCTCAAGTGGAATGGCATCGTCAAACACCATGAGCTGCTTAAACTTCGCCCATGCTTCTTGTTCGTTGCCAGCTTGCAGTAAATCGAGTGCTTCATTATAGCTTGTGTACAGCTGCTCATATTTCGGTAGCACGCGCTTCACTTGCTCGATTTTTTCAGCGGCGTGAAAGCGTTCTGGCTGTTGTAGCTGCTGCCAATACGTAATTGCTTGGAATGGATTGCCTAAAAAAATACTCGTTAAGCCAATTGCCCATTTCATGTCGTCGTGCTGATAGCCGTCATGTAGCAACGCTTTTAGTAGCTCATACGCCTCGCTATAGTGCTCTTGCTGAATGAGTGCAACGGCTTGTTCGTATCGTTTCATGTGTGACACCTACACTAGTTCAATTAATAAGTCAGCTAGTTCACTTTCATATCGACATACTTCTTGCTCGTTATTTTGCTGTAACGCTTGACGTAAGTTTGCTAAAATGCCTTCCACACGCGTTGCCGCTTCCACTGTTAAGTCCGCTAATACACGCTCTGCTCGCGTCATCGTCGGCTTCACGTCATTGTATAATGCCGATGTTTTCCACGCTTCTTCTAGGCGGCGCGTCGATTCTTTAATTTCTGCCTCTGACATTACGCCTGTTTGTGTATCAATCGCTGATGTAATGCGCTTGCCTGTGCTCATAATTTCAGCAGATACGTTTAAAATGCCGTTAATGTCGTATTCAAACGTGACGCTAATGGCTTGTGAACCTTGTGGACCTGCTGGCACGCCGTCTAAAATAATGTCTTCCTTCGATACGCGCAGCTCGTCTTGTACGAAATCGCCGACACCATCGTGCTGATACACACCGATTGTCACAAACGATTGGTTGTCGCGCACGGTGCGGTAAATTTTCGTGTTTTTCGTTGGAATTGGTGTGTTCGCCGCTAAAATTTCATCGAAGCAGCCGCGCACCTTCTCACCGTTAACGATGCGTGTTACGTCTGTGCCGATTGAGTACGGACAAACGTCAATGACCATTAAACCGTCCGCTTGGCTAATTTCACCTGTTTTAATCGCCGCTTGTACTGCCGCGCCAAGTGCCACCGCTTCGTCTGGGTTAATGTCTTTACGCGCTGATTTGTTAAACTTCGCCTCGACGCACGCTTGAATGGCAGGAATGCGCGTTGAGCCACCGATTAAAATGACTTCACCAATGTCACCGATTGTTAATTTTGCTTCCTCTAGCGCACGGTCTACATGCTTCAGCGTATTTTCTACTAAATCGCGTGTAATGTCGTCAAACTCCTCGCGCGTAATTTCTTCCATCACCGAAATCGGCATTCCTTCGTGCATCGTTAAAAATGGTAAGTTAAACTGCGCCGTTTTATTTGACGATAGCGCGATCTTTACTTGTTCCGCTTCCGTTTTAATGCGCGCATACTTTTGCAGCTGCTCTTCTGGTGAGCCGTCGTTTAATAAGTCGACGTTATTTTTACGCTTCACCTGCTTGTTTAACCATTGCACTAAGCGCTCGTCAAAGTCCATGCCGCCAAGTGTGTTATCACCTGTACTCGCCTTAATTTGCACGACGCCGCCAAACATTTCTGCAATCGATACGTCAAACGTACCGCCGCCAAGGTCGTACACTAAAATGTTCGCCTCGCTGCTCATGTTTTCAATGCCAAACGCAATCGCCGCTGCTGTCGGCTCGTTAATGATGCGCTCTACGTTTAAGCCAGCTAAGCGTCCTGCTACTTGTGTCGCCTTACGCTGTGCATCGGAGAAATACGCCGGCACCGTAATGACCGCTTCTGTCACCTCTGTGCCAAGCGCAATTTCTGCAGATTCCTTTAAATATTTTAAGTAAAACGATGAAATTTCTTCCGGCTTAAACGTGCGGTCACCAATTTGTACGACCTCGTCCTTCCCCATTAAACGCTTTACTTCAAGCACCGTTTCGTTCGGTAAGCCTGCATATGCATTTTTCGCAATTTGCCCTATTTGAATTTCGCCTTGTGGGTTAATACTAAAGATCGATGGCGTCGTACGGTGACCGTCTTTATTTGGAATAATTTCTGGCTTACCGTCCTTTAAATACGCCATTGCTGAGTTCGTTGTTCCTAAGTCGATTCCGATAATTGTCATGCTGTGTTCCTCCTAATATAAGTTAATTACTTTCGCCTCGCGTAATACATTGCCCGTTGAAATTTGACGGAAGCCGCGCTCTTGTACGAAGCATACTTCATGCTTTTGACCGTTTGGCACCGATGAAACGGGCATCGTCCCAATACTAATCATCGTTCTGCCGTCTAGCAGCTGCCCGAGCACCGGAATTTCTTCAATGTCGAGCTCGCGTAAGTTTTGTAAATACGTGTCGGTCGACTGCGCAATTTGTGTCACCCATTCGTCCGCTATGTTGCCTTGCTGTGCCGACATGCGAATGAGATCGAGCATGTCGATTGCTTTAAAAATATGGTGCATCGATTTTTGTTGCGTTTGCTGTAGCTGCTCGATTTGCGCGACTAACTGTGCATACTGCTGCTGTGACACAATCGGCGCTTCAGGAGCGGGCTGCACTTCTTTCATCGGCTGTAGTCGCTTGTTAATGGTTTGCTGTGTGGCGCTGGCCTGTGCATCGATTAGCTTTTGAAATTGCTCCATTAGTTGAACGAATTCACCGGTTAAAGATACCGTTTGTTCGATTGCATGAATGACCGGATTTAAACGTTTTGGTTCATCTTTAAATATGTGAATAATGCGCTCTGACATATTTGCTTTCACCTCCATCACTCATTGTCCGCTTACAAGCATGTTGATATGCCAGTTAATTAAAGGAGCGTATTGCGGCTCGCTCACATTGTAAATTCCAATCACCCTATATATAGTCCGCTTATAAAATCTCTTCTACAATCGAGAACCATTTGTCCATGCCGTCAACGATTGTTGGGTACTGACGCTTCATGCGCTGAATGCTCGTCTTTAGCATATACGGATCATGCTCAGCTGCTTGCCAAATGCGGTCGTTTACCTCATCCGTTTCCGATTCGGCATCTTCAATCTCATCGTAGTAATAATATAAATACGCACGGTAACGCAGCGGACCGAAAATATCTTCGTCTTTTGCGAGCAGCTCGATTTCTTCTTCGATTTTTAATTTACGTTCAATGTTGTCATACAGCTCGTTCACATCGTCGTCATGCGGTGTGATTTGCTTTAATGTGCGTATAATCGTCAAGGCAGGCTTGTAATAACTCTCCCTCGCAAGCTCTAATGAAAAGTTGTACAGCACTTCAACCGCATCATTTCGTTGCTCGTCACCTTGTGCGGCAAACTTTTCGACGTACTTGAACGCAATTTGCATTTCAAACGAGGAAGACATAAGAATCGCGATTTCCACAAGCTTTTTAATGTACAGCATCTTTCCTTTGCCTTCGATGTACGGCTTGTTGAGCGCTTTTTCGACGAGCTGCCATGCACTGTCGTAATCGTCTAAGCGCATGTACACGTTCGCTAGTCGATTGACGTATTGGAAATCTTTCGGCGCCACTAAAATCGCCTGCTTGTAAAGACGAATCGCCTTTTGCATATCCTCTAAATCTTCATACAGCATCGCTAAGTTCATGTAATATACCGGCTCGTCGTCGTTTAGCGCAATCGCACGCTCAAACGACTGAATCGCACGCGTATACTCGCCAATCGCATCAAGCGCAATGCCGTTATAGTTATGAATGACGTCATCTTGTGGGAAGTATTCGAGCAGCTGCTGATACAGCACATGTGCTTTGTCGTACTGCTTGTCTTTTCGCACGCGGCTTGCTTCGTTACGTAACGTCTCAATTTTCGGTCCGTACATCACTTCAATGTCATGCGCGTACTTCTTTTTCACATCGGTTAATGTTGCATACGCTTGTTGCACGAGCTGAAATATGTCTGAGTTTGCATCCTGTGCGTGCTTTCTTACTTTTTTCGTATACGCATCTTTAATGACTTGCATATCGCTCGTAAGCTCAATGCCTAATAGTTCGTAATAATTGTTCGCCATAACTACTCCTTTTTCTCCGCACTTTGTACAATATCAAGCGTGTTACGTTGCCTCATTTTAATAGATCAACATGCCTAAAAATAAACGAAAGCTTACTCCACGTCACGCTGCCATAGCGATTCAGGAAGTAAGCCTGTTACTATTTAGCGATATAGTAGCCGTCACGTTGCGTAATGAGACCGCTTTGCATTAAAATCGTCATTCGCTTCTTTGTGTGTTTCCGTTTGAGCCGAATCTCCTTTGCAACTTCGTCTAACGTTTTCGGTTGCGCTAAAAATCGTAAAATCGCATCGTATCGCAGCACTTTTTTCTTCAGCGTGCGTGAATCTTTCGTCGGTAGCTGTAGCACGCGGTATTTCTCCGTCATGTTCAGCGCCGTATATTTTTGCACCATGTTTTGCTGATTCGTAATAATGGCGATGCTACAATCGTCGAGCGTTTTCGCCGCAATGACGTGATCGAAGCTATACGAAACGATATCGAGCATATTTTGCTTCGTCAATAGTGCCGTCCAGTCAATTAAGCGTTTCACAACCGGCGCAAGTCGCTGCTGACTTTTTTCGTAAAAGCTTTCTGCCGTCCCATCAGACATGAGCACAAATGCGCTAATGCTCGCTTTTAACGTACCTTTAATTAAATTCATATTTTCAATGAGGCGCGAAGATGTCACAAACACTGTAGAATTTGAAAACTCTCCGTTTGACGGCTTAGAAGCGACATGTAGCTGCTCGTCCTTCACATAGCCAATCACCCCGTCGCCAACGTGCAGCAAGAAAAACGTGTCGTCTTTAATCGCCGCAACGAGCAACGTACTCGCTAGCTCCTTTAAGTCGCACTCTAGCACTTGCTGCTCGTCCTTTAGCGCCTCGATAATCGTTTGCTGTAGCTGTTGCTTCACGATGACACCATCTTGCTCTGCGACTAACGCATCAAACTGCTCCGCAATGTAGCTGCTCACCGCATCAATTGTTGCTTGTGCGCCAATATGTGAATATTTCGCCGAGCCTGCTCCGTCTGCTAACGCAATCACCGATACGCCGTGTTTATGTACTGCTACCGTTTTATCTTGACACGGAATGTCCTCTGCCACATGCCCGCGTCCTCGCACGGCATAATGTACCGTTTTCCACATATAGTTCACCCCTCTTATGAGCCGTTGTTATAACTCTCCCCAACCGCCAATACCTTCTACATCTAGCGGAACTTTTTCACCTGGTGTTGACTGCGACGTGCGCGATACACTTTGGCTTAACCATTTGAAAAACTCTTTAAACTTTAACCCTTGTAACTTTAGTGGCACGCGTGTTGGTGAGAAGCGCTGTAGCACTGCCATGTCCGCCTCTGCACCGATGCCAATTGGAAACACCGTTAGCTTTTTGCCATCAACTAAGCTCACTGTACGATTCACAGAGCGATCTAACTCGTTCGCATCGCCATTTGGTGCACCGTCTGTCATGAGCACAAGCCATGGCTGATAGTAATCGACACCTTTAGCGCGGTATTCCTTTTTGCGTTGCTCAAATAAATCAAGCGCTAAATTGACCGCCTCGCCCATCGGTGTATAACCGTGTGCCATTAATTGCGGCACAGATTTTACGCGCTCTAAGCTACCGAAATCTTGAATGCACTCGACGCCGTTTCCGAACGTCACGACGCTAATTTCAGCTGAATAGAGTGCGATTTCATCTTGCATAACCGCATCGTAAAACATTTTAATGCCTTCATTTAACTCATGAATAGGCGCTCCTTGCATCGACGAGCTCGTATCGACACATAAGCATACCGAGATACGCGGTGTCGGGTTGTTTACTAAATCTTCTTCACGAATGTTCATGTTCATTTCCACCTTTTAAAATCGACTTTTTAAGTACTCTACAATTGACGTAATGCGCGGACGCGGCTGCTCAGGGGGCGGTGTAGATTGCTGCACCGGTTGAACTGGCGGCGTTTGCGGACCTTGCTGCTTGCATGTGCTACAACGCCTCGGTAGCTCGAAGCCTTTGCTTTTGTAAAACTCATAATCTTTTTGGTAAAACGGAAACGGCTTATAGCAATACTGACACGTAATCATCGAATGTACTTTTTGCAGCTCCTGATGACACGGCGGACACGTTTCAAAGCGCGGTGCTTTTTTGACGTACTTGACGTAATTCGTATACGTCAGCTCATTTTTACAACGTTTGCACGCATATTTATCCCCATCATTTAAGCATGGCTGGCATATGTTTTCCGTTAAGCTTTCTTCAGGCTGCTCCATTTTACACAACGTACATTTCCCATATTTCATGCTGCCGACACGTTTAAAGCGCGTCGGAAACAGCTCCTCTGACATCGGATCTTGCTTTGCGAACTTGCCCGTTTCAAGTAAATGCAAGTACTTGCTAAATTTTTGCGACCAGTCGCCGGCACGTAAACGCTTCGCTGGCACGCTATATTCCTCACCTTTACGGAAGCTCTTATAAAAGCTTTCTTTAATATCATATGGCAAGTGACTCCAACTAAAACGCCACGGTCCGTCCGGTGTTTTTTTGTTTGAGTTGTCGCCAAACGGATATGAAAAGTCCATGTTAATGATGTTCTCGACTGGGCTTTCACCGCCTTGCTGTGAGTACGGAGGCTTCCCTGGCAGCATGAGCATAAATAACAGCGTCGCAACCGCAAAGTTTTCGTGCTCAAACGTGCGTAAAAAGTCAGAAAATCGCTTACGCTGAATTTCCGGCGCCGTGAAATTGACCGTTCCAACCGGGCAAGGGAACTCCTCAATTTGGTAGCTATCGGTATCAACGAAATACACTTCCTTTGGCGACACGACTAAAATGTTGCTCGGGTTAATGTCGCCTAAAATGATATTTCGCTGATGTAAATATTGAATTTTATCTAAGATCGTGAGTGTTAACTGCACCGTGTCTTTCTTTTTCCAATCGGGGAAATGCTTTAAAAAGAGCGGCTTAATGAAAATCGTTTTTTGCAGCTCTTTTCCTTTCGCTTCTGGCATTAAAAAGCCGACAAATTCGTTCTTCGCATTAAACAGCATTTCAACCGGCCAGCAAACACCTTCACACTTCACTTGCTTTGACAGCATGCGCTTAATTTTTTCGTAATTGCGCAGCGTCAGCTTTTCTTTTTTATAAATTTTTGCAACGTACGGTGTCGACGTTTTATACACCGAGCCTTCCCCGCCTGTTGCGAGCTTCTCAAGCAACTGAATCGCACCTCTTGTCGTATACACTTGCTCAAACTCATCGGGAATGTGCTGTACGTTCATTAAGCTATCGCTAACGCTCGTCACCTGCTTTGCGGGCTGAAAACGCTCATTTGCCGGAATGGTTTTTTCCGCTATTTTCTGTGCTTTTTGCTCCACATCCACAAGCTTGCCATGTCGGTCAATTTTTTGTACGACAATCGTTTTTCCACGTATTGCCTGCGAGCTATTTTTTTGTAACATTTCCTTTGCTAATGCTTTGTCTTGCGTAATAAGCATGAGCTTGTACTGAAGGCGGAACTTCGAAAACACGACGTCAAATACGTTGTCTGCGAAGTTGTCGGTATCCTCTCCTCGCAAGTCAAGAACACCACGCTGCTGCATGAGCGCTAAATGCTGACATACCGCTTTTGACAGCTCTACTACTTCGCCTGTTTGACCACGCTGAATTTTTTCAAGCTCTTCAATGACGCGAATTGGAATAATGAGCTTGCTATTATGCTTTTTTAGCGCTGGCTCTAACGTATTTAAAAACGCAATCGCTTTCGGCTGCACTAAGCTGCACGTGTCGATGAAAATTTTATGCTGCTTTACGAGTCGGTCAAGCTTTTCATCAACAACGTTCGCTTTCAAATGCTCCTGTATAAGCAGCGCTACTTTCGCCTGCTGCACTTTCGTTAACTGCTTTGTATTACTTAAAAAATCAATGCCACTTGCACGTAAAATTTGTTGTACTTGCTCAATGGTTAATGCATGTGTCTTTGCGAGATCATTTAACGTTGTCAATATATACCTTCCTTCCACCGCTTGTTGCTACATCGTATTTTCTATGATGAATGAAAAAATGAGTAACACGATGATGACGATCACTAAGCAGCTAATTAGCTTTTTAATTTTAGACGCAAAGAAATACCAGATGACGCCGACGAACGCCCCAACAAAGGCATCTTGCTCGATTAAACACGCAATGACTCCGAAGACAATCGACCATAGCATACTGCCACGATTTTTTTCTGCCACGTTGTACGTGCGCGGTGCAGGCTGCTCAGGAATCGATGCGGGCTTTGGCTGTTCATATGTGCGCTGTACGACCGGCTCAGAATCGTGAACGGGCGCAATGACACGCTTTTCATCACCGTAGTAGTCAACCTCGACTTGAAACATATTGCGACCGTTCGTCGTCCAACTGCGCGCAAATTCATATTCATTATCGTTTAAACGCTCAACTAATAGCGTGAAATATTTAAAGGCGTAATGGTCGTTGTACAGCTCTGCGCCGTTGTCAACTAAGCGCTGAAGTAAGCTCAGCTTTTGTCCACTGTCGATGATGTGCTCAAATGTTTGCTCCACTTGTTGAACGAGCGCATCTTTATCGTTGTTCATGCCCCAAAACAGCGCCTCAATGAAAATGACGATGTTTTGCATGCGCGGCTCAAGCGTACGCAGCGCTTTTTGAAATAGTTCGTCTACTTTTCGCCGCTCGTTGTTGCGGTAATAAAGCGTCACTAAATTCAATATGCGTTCATTGTCTAATGGCTGTTTATTGTGCTGCTGCTCCGCGTAATAAATCGCTTTTTCGTAGTTTGCTTGTCGGCTGTAGTAATACATCAGCTGCTCTTGTGTGCGGTCGCTTTGTCCGTGCAGCTGCGCAAGTTTTTGTGCATATTTTGTTTCAGCCGTCGCATCTTCTAGCTCATTAGCGATATGCATCGCACAAAGCAACACGTATTCATCCTCACTGAAGCCATTTAGCATGAGCTGCTGCTGTATTTTTTTCGCCTCATAAAACGAGTCCTCATTCATATATTGCTCGAGCAGTGCGATGTTTTGTTTATACGCACCACCACTGCTCGTTTCTTTTATATATTGCACTCGCTTTTTTTCATCCATCAACGTTTTATACGCCTCGGTAATGAGCTGAAACTCTTCTGGAAACTTCTCGTTTGAATATTGGCGTAGCATTTTATTATATGCCACGCGAATATCACGCTCTGTTGTTTGTTCATCGATACCTAGTAGCTCAAAATAGTTGCTATTTTTATTTAATAACACGTCGTTCAATCCTTTTCCAAACTATACAAGTTGAATTAACAAGTCAGATAACTGCGCTTCATACTGCTTCACTTGTTGTGCGTTATTGTCTGCTAACGCTTGCTTTAAGCCGTTCACTAAGCTCGCTACACGCGCTTGCTGCTCCGGTAATAAATCTGGTAAAATGCGCTCTGCTCGCGTTAGCACACCTTTTACTTCGGCATATAAGTTCGATGCTTCCCAGTTTTGCTCGACGCGACGTGTTGCCTCTGCAATTTCTTGCTCCGACATCACCCCTGTTTGCGTATTCACCGATGAGCTAAATTTGCGCCCTGTCGATACGATTGTCGCTTCGACGTGTAACATCCCGTTAATGTCGTATGAGAACGTTACATCGACCGCTTCTTCTCCTTCAGGTGATGCTGGAATGCCTTTTACAACCATATCGTCCTTCGTTACACGTAGCTCTGGCTTCACGTGCTCACTCACACCGTCACCTTGATAAATACCTAAGTCCATTTGCGTTTGATTCTCACGAATTGTGTAGTAACGCTCTGTGTTCGAATATGGAATTGGCGAGTTCGCCGGAATAATTTCTGAGAAGAAGTCGTAAATGCGCTGTCCACCAATTTCGCGCATCGTATCAATCCCTAATGAATACGGACATACGTCAACAACCATTAAGCCGTCATCGTTGCTAATTTCGCCGCTTTTAATGCCACCTTGAATTGCTGCGCCAAGTGCAACCGCTTCGTCTGGGTTAATATCTGTGCGCGCCGGCTTGCCTAACAGCTGCTCAATTTTTTGCTGCACGTACGGTACGCGCGTCGAGCCACCAACGAGCAGCACGTCTGAAATGTCGCTCATTTGTAAATTTGCTTCTTCTAATGCACGTCTTACATGCTTTAACGATTTGTCGACAAGCGGCTGAATTAAACTATTGAACTCCTCGCGTGTAATACTCTCGCTCACTGAAACTGGCATGCCGTTTTTCATCGTAATGAACGGTAAGCTAAACTGCGCTGTCGTATTCGATGACAGCGTAATTTTTACGTTTTCTGCCTCCGTTTTAATGCGCGCATAACGTTGGTCGCGCTCCATTTGCGAGCCGCTATGTAACAGGTCAATGCCCTCTTTTTGCTTCACGCACTCATTTAACCATTCCACTAGCACGTTATCAAAGTCCATGCCGCCGAGCTTGTTATCACCTGTACTCGCCTTTACTTGCACGATGCCGTTAAACAGATCGACAATCGATACGTCAAACGTACCACCACCGAGGTCATACACTAAAATGTTCGCTTCGCTGTTCATATTGTTAATGCCAAACGCAATTGCAGCAGCAGTCGGCTCGTTAATAACACGCTCGACCTTTAAGCCGGCTAAACGCCCTGCAATTTGCGTCGCCTTACGCTGTGCATCCGAAAAGTAGGCAGGCACCGTAATAATTGCTTCAGCTACTGAATACCCAAGCGCTGATTCAGCCGATTCCTTTAAATATTTTAAGTAGTATGATGAAATTTCTTCCGGTGTAAATTCGCGACCGCTGACAACGACTTTCTCACCAGAACCCATTAAGCGCTTTACTTCTAATACCGTTTCGTTCGGTGAGCCTGGATATGCATTTTTTGCGACGCGTCCGATTTGAATTTCGCCGTGCGGATTAATGCTGAAAATCGAAGGCGTTGTGCGATGCCCGTCTTTGTTGGCGATAATTTCTGCCACGCCATTTTTTAAATACGCTACCGCTGAGTTTGTTGTTCCTAAGTCAATCCCGATAATTGTCATATTGATTCCTCCACTAATAAACTGTAATTACTTTTGCTTCGCGCATTACTTTTTCCGTTGAACGATACATAAAGCCACGCTGTACTTGCTGATACACCTCAAACTTTTGCAAGTCCGGCACTTGATTTTGCGGAATCGTCCCAATACTAATCATATATTTGCCGTCTAGCAGCATATTTTTTACGTTAATTTGCGCTAAGTCATAATGCTCAATCGTGTCAAGTAAGCTCGTACACACTTCATCTAACATATCTGCCCACATGCTGCCGTGTGTCGCATTTTGCTTCGACGACATCACCATTAAATCAAGCGCATCGAGCACGCTTACATACAAACGCACCATATCGTCAAATCCGCGCTGCAACATTTCCTGCTCGCGCGACGTATCCCATCGGAAATCTTCGTATTCAACTTGTGCAATTTCTTGGAACATGCGCGTAAAAATAACAACATCCTCTACATGAATGACCTCTGATTTTAATCGCTGCACGAGCGACACATAAAGCTCTTCGTATTCCGCGCTCGCATATTGCGAAATGAACGCATTTAACGGCTCTAAATGCTCAATTTCCTCACCAAACGTTTGCTTAAAACTATCGGCTAACGTAACCGCTTCATCCGCTTGCTC
The DNA here is from genome assembly GCF_001700325.1 of Caryophanon latum. GTDB lineage: Bacteria > Bacillota > Bacilli > Bacillales_A > Planococcaceae > Caryophanon > Caryophanon latum. Next base: position 97,070 of record NZ_MATO01000031.1, on the reverse strand, counting down.
AAATAAGAAATCAATTTCTGGTGTCATCTTTCGAATGTTATCCATGCTTTGCTTAAATGATGCATGCCATTGCGGCGCCCCTTCTACATGACTGTTCGCCTCTAAATTTTTCAAAATATTTTGAATACAAAAAACAAACTGACGGCATATAATGTAACTACAACGATGATATATTTTCGCCACCGATTCGACTACGTTCGGAAAAGCTACTGGTAATTCAACTGCCTGCTCCATCATTGGCGCTTCTACTTCTAAAACCGCCTCTTCCTCTACATGTAGCTGCTGTTGTTCGCTTACTTGCGCTTCTACATGTAGCGATTGCACTTGAATCGGTTCTTCGACATCGACAATTGGTTGCGCTATAGCATCTTCGCTTTCGTCGTGTGTTGCTTGTTGCGGCACGTCTGCATCTTCTACTGTGTCAGCTTGTAATAACGCCACCTCTTCATGCTCCTGTGCTGCTGTAATTTCCTTTTGCTCAATCATACAGGGCTGTTTGCTCATAGTGCATTGCTCGCTTTTTAGCAATGCGCAATTTCCTTCATTCGTCAATCTCTCCCCATCTCCCTCTCAAACAATTTTCTGTTACGGATTTTTTCGATAATAGACCTAAAAATATAAAATGACGACATAGCTTACATTTAATTAGTTCTACGTACCTAAAAAATAAATATACATTTTCTTGTATTCTATCATTTATTTCCAAAATTCGAAACATATTTATACAATCCTGTAGCAAGTTTCTTATCTTTTCACAAAATTCACGGTTCATCACCACAAGCTGAAGTTGACGGATAAAGATTGCTTGAAACAAGAGGCGGACTCCTGCGGGAAAAGAGACTACAGGCTCAAGGAAGGCAGTAAGCGCCACGTCCATGTGGCATTGCCTTCAGAAATAAGATCGTGTTAGCCCCCATGCCCGCGGAAAACATGCCTCGGCGTGAAAAGCAACTCAACATTATGGTGAAGAGCCTTAAAAAAGCTGACGCGTAAAAAATGTTTTGCCAACTATTTTTCATGATGCGCTCGACGTTGCGAAAGCTCAAAGCGCATAAAAAAAGTGCTAGCAGGAACTCACCCGCCAACACTTTTTTCATTACACATTTACTTTTTCGATAAACGCCGCTTCTGTGTTCGCGCGCACGTCCTCGATCGTATGCCCATTTAGCACTTCAATGAGTACCATACCTTCGTCGGTAAAGTCAAACACTGCCATATCGGTAATGAGACGATCGACAACGCCTTGACCAGTAAGCGGCAGCGTGCACGTTTGTTTCACTTTCGATTCACCGTGCTTGCTCACATGCTCCATAATGACAACGACCTTTTTCGCACCGTGCACTAAGTCCATCGCACCGCCCATGCCCTTCACCATTTTACCTGGAATCATCCAGTTCGCAAGGTCGCCTGTTTCCGACACTTCCATACCGCCTAAAATGGCTAAGTCGATATGCCCGCCGCGAATCATCGCAAAACTTGTCGCACTGTCAAAAAACGAAGCGCCGCGTGCAGCCGTTACCGTTTCTTTCCCTGCATTAATTAAATCCGCATCTACCTCATCATTCGTCGGGTATGGTCCGATGCCAAGAAGCCCATTTTCCGATTGCAGCATAACGTCCATGTCGCTCGGAATCGCATCGGCAATAAGTGTTGGCATGCCGATTCCTAAATTGACGTACATACCGTCACTCACTTCCTGTACGGCGCGGGCGATAATTGTTTGTCGTGACATGTGCTACCCCTCCCTCACTGTTAAGCGTTCGATTGCTTTGTCTGTATGCGTTGTGACGATGACGCGCTGTACGTACACACTCGGCACGTGAATCGCATCTGGGTCGAGCTCGCCGACTTCGACAAGCTCCTCGACTTCCGCAATCGTAATGCGCCCAGCTGTTGCCGCGAGCGGATTAAAGTTGCGCGCTGTTTTGCGAAACAATAAGTTGCCAGCGCGGTCTGCCTTCCAAGCTTTTACGAGCGCAAAGTCACCAGTAATGGCGCGCTCTTGAATGTACGTTTTGCCGTCAAACTCCGCAGTTGGCTTTCCGTCTGCGATTGGTGTGCCGACGCCCGTTGCTGTGTAAAAGGCCGGAATGCCTGCCCCGCCTGCTCGAATGCGCTCGGCTAATGTGCCTTGTGGAACGAGCTCGACGTCAATTTCGCCGCTTAAAAATTGCTGCTCGAACAATTTGTTTTCACCGACGTATGACGCTTGCACTTTTTGCACTTGCTTGTTGCGTAGCAGTAGCCCAAGCCCTGCATCGTCCACGCCGCAGTTGTTGCTGACAACGTGTAGTCCTTTGACGCCCTTTTGCTCGATTGCTTCAATGAGCATGCTCGGAATGCCGCTTAAGCCGAAGCCGCCAACGATCAGCGTTGCCCCGTCTACAATGTCTGCAATTGCTTCATCAACTGTTTGTACTACTTTATCCATGCTACTCGTCCCCCTTTACACTGGTCGTACGCCGCGTTTACGCTCTGTAAATGTCAGCTCTTTATTTTTGTACACTTCTAAACGGTTCTCGAGCGCTTGACGCAAATCGTTTGGCTCGATGACGTCATCAATAATAAGCTCTGACGCTAAACGGTACACGTCGATTTCTTCGCGATACTCGTCGCGTTTTTCCTCGATGAACGCCGCTTGCTCCTCTTTTGGCAGCTCGGCAATTTTGTTTGCGTACACCGCGTTCACTGCTGCTTCTGGACCCATTACCGCAATTTGCGCGCGTGTTAATGCGATGCATACGTCTGGCTCAAACGCTGGACCTGCCATCGCGTACAATCCTGCGCCGTAAGCTTTACGCACGATAACCGTAATTTTTGGCACCGTCGCCTCGCTCATCGCAAAAATCATTTTCGCACCGTGACGAATGATGCCGACGCGCTCTACTTGTGTACCGATCATAAAGCCTGGTACGTCCGCTAAGAAAATGAGTGGAATGTGGAACGCATCACAAAGCGAGATGAACTTCGCCGCTTTGTCTGCCGAATCGTGGAATAGTACGCCACCTTTAACGCGCGGCTGGTTCGCGACGATGCCGACTGCTTGCCCGTTAATGCGTGCAAAGCCGGTAATAAGCTCTGCGGCAAATAGCTTCTTCACCTCGCACCAAGAGCCTTCGTCAATAATGCGATTGATTAAATCGTGCATGTTGAACGGGCTGTTTTGGTTTTGTGGAATGAGCTCATCGATTGTTTTTTCGAACGATGCCGGTAATTTTGGCTCGGCAAGCGCTGGCTTTTCTTTATAATTGTCTGGGAAGTAGCTTAAATATTGACGCGCGTACGCAATTGCTTCTTCCTCTGTTTTCGCAAGCACATCACCGCAGCCCGAAACGCTACAATGCATTTTTGCCCCGCCCATTTCCTCTAGCGTCACCTTCTCACCGATGACCATTTCCGCCATGCGCGGTGAGCCAAGGTACATCGACGCGTTGCCTTCTACCATAACGACCGCATCACAAAACGCTGGAATGTATGCACCTCCTGCAGCTGATGGACCGAACAATAAACAAAGCTGCGGAATGCGACCAGACAATTTCACTTGGTTGTAGAAAATGCGCCCTGCACCGCGGCGACCTGGGAACATTTCAAGCTGATCAGTAATGCGTGCGCCTGCTGAATCGACTAAATATAGAAGCGGTGCGCTTAGCTTTTCTGCTGTTTCTTGAATGCGAATAATTTTTTCAACGGTGCGTTTTCCCCAAGAGCCCGCCTTTACCGTCGAGTCGTTCGCCATGACGCATACGGTGCGCCCGTGAATTTTGCCAATGCCTGTTACGACACCGTCTGCTGGTAAGTCACCTGCTAGCACGTTTGCGAATGCGCCGTCCTCCGTTAACACGCCGTCGTCAAACAATAATGCGAGTCGCTCGCGCACAAATAGCTTCCCTTGCTCGCTATTTTTTTCGTGGTATTTCGGGGCACCGCCTGCTAAAATCGATTGTTTGTATGAAACATATTGGTCATTCGTTACAACTTGTGTCATGTGCTCCATCTCCTTTATAAGTATGTATTTTCATTCAATCTCGGGCGTAACTTGAGCCTCGTCGTTAATGGCGAGTCTCAAGTTTCACACAATCCGTAAAGCTTCCACTATTATTTCCCTATATATTGCGGCTTGCGCTTTTCAGCAAATGCCGCGAGCCCTTCTAGTCGATCGGCTGAGTGGAACAGTCGACCGTATGCGAGGCGCTCAATCGTTAAGCCCGTATGCAAATCAACTTGCATCCCTTCATGAATCGCCACTTTTGCCTGCTGTAATGATAGCGGGGCGTTGCTTGCCATTTCTGCGGCGAGCTCGCTTGCTTTTACTAGCAGTTGCTCTGGTGGCACGACGTATTCGACAATGCCGTATGTGAGCGCTTCATCTGCCGTTAAACGACGCGCTGTGTAAATGAGCTCCTTCGCGCGACCGATGCCAATGAGTCTTGGCAGTCGCTGCGTTCCACCTGCCCCTGGAATAATGCCGAGTGCTGCTTCCGTTAAGCCCATTTTCGCGCTGCTGCTCGCAATGCGAATGTCGCAAGCAAGGGCAAGCTCTAAGCCACCGCCAAACGCCGCACCGTTCATCGCCGCAATGACAGGCTGGCTCATCGCCTCGCATGCATTGACGACGTCGCCAATTAACGCAATTGCTTGGCGCGCCTCGACATCGCTCATTCCTTTACGTTCCTTTAAGTCCGCACCTGCACAAAACTGATTACCTGCACCTGTGACGATGACAACGCGCACGTCATTGTCGTAGCTCAGCGTATAAAACGCATTGTGTAGCTGCTGTAGCAGTGCAAGCGATAGCGAGTTCGCCGCATCAGGACGATTTAACGTCACCGTTGCAACATGTGCTTCCTTCGTTACCGTAATCATGCTTGCTCCCCCTTTGCAACGGCGGCGAGCTTCGAGTTAAGCGGCTTTTGTAGTAGCTGCTCCATTGATAGCGCCGCCTGCTGCACTTTGTGTAAATCGACACCTGTTTCAATGCCCATTCCATGCAATAAATAAAGTAAGTCCTCGGTTGCGACGTTGCCTGATGCTCCTTTTGCATACGGGCAGCCGCCTAAGCCACCGATTGAACTATCAAACTTCGTAATGCCGTGACGCAAGCTTTCGACGACGTTCGCAAGCGCTGTGCCACGCGTGTCGTGAAAGTGCATCGCTAAGCTATCGCGGTCAAAATGCTGCGTTAAATGGTGAAGCAGCGCATCAACCTCTGTTGGTACACCGACGCCGATCGTGTCACCGAGCGAAATTTCACTCACGCCTAGCTCAAACAATTTGTCGGCTACTGCGCGCACTTGCTCTGGCTTCGTCGGTCCGTCAATCGGGCACGCAATGACGGTCGAAATGTAGCCTCGCACCGTCTTGCCTGCTCGTAACGCTTCTTCAATGACTGGGCGCAGCACCGGAAACGTCTCCGCGATTGATTTATTAATGTTTGATCGGTTATGCCCTTCGCTTGCAGACATGAAAACGCTCACTTCATCGACGCCGACTGCTAGCGCACGTTCTAGCCCTTGCATGTTTGGCACGAGCGCTGCGTACGTCACATCGTTTTCGCGCTTAATTTGTGCGAGCACGTCCGCCGCATCGGCAAGCTGTGGAATCCATTTCGGGTTTACAAAGCTCGACACTTCGATGTAGCGTAAGCCCGTGTCACTTAAGCGATCGATCAGTCGTACTTTATCGGCTGTTTTAATAAATGCTGCCTCGTTTTGTAAACCGTCGCGCGGCCCGACTTCTTTAATTTGAACATGCGTTGGATACATGGCGCTCACCTTATGCTAATTCCACTAAATCGTCGTCTACGTTAATGAAGTCGCCTTCTGCTGCGATGACGCGCGTTACTGTGCCGGCTTCTTCTGCTGCAATTGGAATTTCCATTTTCATTGATTCTAAAATGACAACGTCCTCGCCTGCTTCTACATGTTGCCCTTCTGCTACTAACACTTTCCACACTGTACCTGCCATTGATGCTTTTATGATTGTCATATAAATTCCTCCTCGGGTTGTTTTATTTAACTGCCTATTTCGCTTTGGTGGACGCTTTCCGCAGGCGCATTTTTCCTGCTGGAGTCGCCACCATCGCTTCATAGACTTGAGCTATCTCATTTCGCCACTGCTGGTAAGTAATGCTCCTCGACGAATTTCGTTGTCGTCACGCCCGATTTGAAAACGTCGTGCGTAATGACATCGAGCAGCATCGGGATATTCGTTTGAATGCCGCGCACCGTATAGTTACGTAGCGCTTGTTCTAATCGTGCTAACGCTTCGTCGCGTGTTGCACCTGTTGCGATGAGCTTGGCGATCATTGGGTCGTAAAACGGTGTGACGTCACTGCCGCTTTCGATCGACACTTCATGACGAATGCCGTCGCCTTCAGGTAAAACGAGCTCCTCGACATGCCCTGGTGATGGGAAAAACGTCACCGGATGCTCAGCGTAAATGCGCACTTCAATCGCATGTCCACGCTTTTTAATATCGTCGCGCGTAAACGTTAACGGCTCGTCATTTGCGATGCGCAGCTGCCACTCGACTAAATCAAGCCCTGTAATTTCCTCTGTAACGGGATGCTCCACTTGCAAGCGCGTATTCATTTCTAAAAAGTAGAAGTTTTCATCGCGGTCGACTAAAAATTCAATCGTGCCTGCGTTCGTGTAGTCAATCGCCTGTGCAGCGGCTACTGCGGCATCGAGCATTTTTTGTCGCGTCGCCTCTGAAATGAACGGAGACGGTGCTTCCTCGACAACTTTTTGGTTGCGGCGCTGCACGGAGCATTCGCGTTCATATACTGGTACGACATGCCCGTGCTGATCGGCTAAAATTTGTACTTCAACGTGATGCGGCTCGGCGATAAATTTTTCAATAAACATCGTGCCGTCACCGAAAAAGCTTTGCGCGCGCTTTTGGTTACCTTCAAACGCTTTATACAGCTCCGCGTCGCTATTTACAAGCTGCATGCCGATACCGCCACCACCAGCCGACGCTTTTAACATAATCGGATAGCCGATGTCGTTTGCAATGACAACCGCTTCGTCTACATCCGCGATCGGGTCGTTTACACCTTGCACAATTGGCACACCTGCTCGCTCCATCGTTTGACGTGCTGCAAGCTTGCTGCCCATCGACGCAATGACGCTCGCCGTTGGACCGATAAACGTGAACCCTGCTTCCTCGACCGCTTTTGCAAACGCCGCGTTTTCCGACAATAAGCCGTAGCCTGGGTGAATTGCCTGTGCCCCTGTATCACGAGCCGCCTGTAAAATTGCCTCTACATTTAAATAACTTTGCGACACAGGTGCTTTGCCGATACATACCGCTTCGTCCGCATCTCGCACATGCAAGCTAAACTCATCCGCTGACGAGTACACAGCGACCGTTTGAATGCCGAGCTGCTTACACGTCCGAATAATACGACGTGCAATTTCACCTCGATTGGCAATTAACACTTTTTGAAACATTGCGACTCCCCCTTAAAACGCCATAAACTGCTCGCGTAATTTAAACTTTTGAATTTTTCCTGATGCGGTCATCGGATATTCGTCAACGAAGAAAATGTGACGCGGAATTTTATGCTTCGAAATTTTACCGTCGCAATATGCGCGAATGCTTTCTTCTGTTTCGCTCGCACCTGGCTGTAAAATGATCCATGCTGCACATTCCTCGCCGTACTTTTCATCTGGCACACCGCAAACTTGTACATCTAAAATGGACGGATGCTTATATAAAAACTCCTCGATCTCACGCGGATAAATGTTTTCCCCACCGCGAATGACCATATCTTTTAAACGACCGGTTACGCGAATGTAGCCTTCCTCATCCATCGTGCCGAGGTCGCCTGTATGTAGCCAGCCGTCTTCATCGATTGCTTCGCGCGTTGCTTCCTCGTTATTGTAATATCCTTTCATTACCGCATAGCCGCGCACTAAAATTTCACCTTGCACATTGCGCGGTAACTCGTCATTCGTCCCTGGTGCCGCGATAATGATGTCGACATGCTCATGCTTTTTGCCGACCGTTTCCGTCTTTTTATCAAACGGATCGTCCGGGCTCGTTTGCGTAATAACAGGTGACGACTCCGTTTGCCCGTAACAAATCGTAAAGTCGGTCATACCCATTACATTAATAACGCCTTTCATGAGCTCGACTGGACAGTTTGACCCTGCCATCACGCCCGTTCGCAGCGACGATAAGTCAAATTCCGAAATATTCGGTAAATTGAGTTCATTAATAAACATCGTCGGTACACCGTGCAAGCCGGTGCATTTTTCCTGCTCAACGGTGCGCAACACTTCCTCAGCGCTAAACTGTTCAATTGGCACCATCGTTCCGCCCGCCGATACGATCGTCAGCGTACCGATGACGCAGCCGAAGCAGTGGAAAAACGGAACCGGAATGCATAGACGGTCTTCCGGTGTTAAACGCATCACTTCTGCAATGTGCAGCGCGTTGTTTAAAATGTTCGCATGCGTTAACATAACGCCCTTTGGAAACCCTGTCGTACCGGACGTATATTGAATGTTAATAACGTCATCGAAATGGAGTGATTGCTTGCGCGCAACTAATTCAGCGTCACTCACCTGCTCACTTAGCGCTAAAAACGCTTCATATGAATACGTGCCTGGATACGATTTGTCGCTAATGACGACGACCGTTTTTAGCAGCGGTAGTCGCTCGCTCTCAAGCTGCCCAGGTGTTGCCGTTTTTAGCTCTGGACAAAGCTCATACAACGTGTCGATAAACGAATGCCCACGGAAGTTATCGATTAAAATGATAGCGCGTGAATCGGATTGCTTGAGTAAATATTCAAGCTCAGTTGCTCGGTAGTTCGTGTTGACCGTGACGAGCACTGCCCCACTTTTACCCGAGGCAAACTGCAAGCTCGGCCATTGCTGCACATTCGTCGTCCATACAGAAAAATGGTCGCCGCGCTCTAGCCCGATTGCTATGAGCGCTTTTGCTGCACGGTTTACATCGTCGTCAAATTGCTCGTACGTTTGGCGGAAATTGCGATCCGCGTAAACGAGCGCCTCCTTTTGTCGAAATTGAGTTACACGTGTCTCTAGCATCTGGCCAATTGTTTCATAAACTAGCTGAACCATACGTACACTTCCTCCTCATTTCGTTTTTTATTTAGCACCCTAATTGACGAGCAATAACAAGACGTTGAATTTCAGATGTACCTTCGCCGATTTCCATTAATTTAATATCGCGTAAATGACGCTCAACATCGTATTCTTCCATATAACCGTAGCCGCCGTGAATTTGAATTGCTTGGTTACATGTACGGAAGCCCATTTCTGATGCGAACAATTTCGCATATGCCGCTTCAGATTTGAATGGCTTGCCGTTATCTTTTAACCACGCCGCTTTATGCACCATATTACGCGCTAACTCAATTTCCATCGCCATGTCAGCAAGCTTAAACTGAATTGCTTGTAGCTTCGAAATCGACTTACCAAACTGCATGCGCTCCTTTGAGTACTTTAGCGCTTTTTCAAACGCCGATTGTGCAATCCCAACCGATAACGCCGCAATCGAAATACGTCCACCATCAAGCGTATTTAAAAACTGACCGAAGCCGCGCTTTTCATCACCGAGTACATTCTCTTTCGGTACGCGTACGTTATCTAACACGATTTCACATGTGTTCGATGCGCGCACACCCATTTTTTCATACTCTGAGCGAATCGTTACGCCTTGTGTGTCTGTCGGTACGATAAGCGCTGTAATGATGTTTTTACCACGCTCGTCTTGACCTGTTACCGCCGTTACGACAACTTGGCGTGCATAGCTTGCGTTCGTAATCCAGCACTTCTCACCGTTAATGACCCACTCGTCGCCTTCTAAATGCGCCTTCGTACGTGTGCCACCTGCGTCTGATCCTGCATTTGGCTCCGTTAAACCGAATGAGCCGAGCGTTTTTCCTTCGACCATTGGCACTAAAAACTCTTCCTTTTGTGCTTCTGTACCGAAGTTGTAAAACGGTGTTGCGCCAAGCGATACTGCCGCTGCGTACGATAAACCTGTACCACCGCATGCACGCCCAATTTCTTCTACTGCTAATGCGTAGGCAATTGTGCCGCCATCTGAGCCGCCATATTTTTCAGGAAACGGAATACCAAACAACCCTAGCTCTGCCATTTTGTCAAAGCTTTCTTTACGAAACGCATGTTTTTTATCAAGCTCACGTGCGTGTGGTGCAATTTCTGCCTGTGCAAATTCGCTTACCATTTGCTTAATCATTTGCTGCTCTTTCGTTAATTCAAAGTTCATGTATTTTCCTCCTTTTGTTTTGTCATCACGTTGACGTATGACATGACCGTTCGCCTCGTTCGCCTTGCTTTCGTCGAGCTCGGCGGCGAACATAATATTGGTTATGAGGCACAAGCTTTTCCCCTAGAAGTCTCGCCGACGCGCTCACTGTCACATTCGATCATCTAATGACAAACATCCTTTTGCATAATACCGACTAGTCGGTCTCGAATTGCTAAAAAAAATTATCGCTGCTGCATGCGGTGCTGCTCGGCAATCGCTAACCCTTGTTCGGTAACGATTCCTCGCAAAATGACATCGTTAAAATGCTTCGTAATTTGCGTCATCGTCAGCTCTCCATCATGTCGGTACCACTTATACGTCCAGTTCACCATGCCAATAATCGCCATCGTTGTGATCGTCGTCGATAAGTCCAGCCGAAATTGCCCTTCTGCCTTGCCTGCTTCGATGACGTCCTCAATCATGCGACGATATTGCGTGCGCTTTTCATGAATCGGTGCTTCGAATTCTGCTGGCAAATACGCCACTTCGTTATAAAACACCGTTATGTGACGCATGTACACATCAAATACGTTCGTAAATGCGTACAGCATCGCGCTAAGCTGCTCGACTGGTGACGATGATGAGGCGCGCGCTTTTTTCGTTTGTGCAAGCACGTACGAAATAAAGACGTTATGTATTTCATAAAGCAGTGCATCCTTCGATTTGAAATTATGATAAAAGCCGCCTTTCGATGTACCTGCTCGTTCGACGATTTCGTCAACTGAAACGCGATTGTAGCCTTTTTCATAAAATAAATCGAGCGCTGCCTCCAGCACACGGGTACGAATGGTCGCCTTCATGTGAATCGCCTCCTCTGCTACAACATGAAGCAATTTTGTCGTTCATGTCATCTTTACCACAATTCCAATTTACCACCGAATAACATATTTTGTCTACAAAAAAACATTTTTTTCTGCTTTATGTAAAGAAAGAACTCTTTAACATATCCTTCCACCCTACATGTGACACGCATTCACGAAAAAAAGCGCCGCGCAAAAATAGTTGGCGGCCTCACACTTTGTCACTGTTTCGTCAAAGTATCGGTATTTCAGTTTGCTTGCTGTGTTAAAAGTTATAATCTTTCTTCTGCTGTAAGTTATGATAAGCTATTATAGACTAATTATTTTTTATGAGGGAGGCGACATGATGACAATTAAAAGGTCATTGCAATTCGGTATTATCGCCGCAGTATTATTGGCCGCTTTTTTGGCAGGAAGCTTAATTTATTTAACGACGACGATTTTTTCATTAAGTGAAACATTAAACACACGCAATACGATTACGAACGCAGTGGCCGATTTAGAAAACGAGTCGCTTTATTTAACGAATGAGGCGCGCATGTACGTTTTCAATAACAAACAAACATACTTAGCAGAATATGAAAATAAATTAGCCGAAGATACATTTTTACAAACAGCTGAGCTACTAAAAAGCTACAACGTTCCAGATGAGCTAATAGAGCAGTTAACATTTATTAACGACAAGTCACTCGCGCTAACCGATGTCGAATACGAAGCGTTTAATGCGATGAAAGCAGGCAATGTAAAAAAAGCACAAGACCTTGTGACGAACACAGCTTATGAGCAAGCAGCCATCGAAATTGATGAGCTGTACGCTGCATTTAAAGAGGAGTTAAACGTTTGGGCAGACGAGCTTGCACTTAAAGCGACCGCTTCGACGAATATCGCCTTTATTTTCATTATTATCGCGGCAGTATCGTTTGCCATTTCAGTCATCATTTATTTCATCATCCTCATTCGACGTTTAAAGCCGCTTGAAATTCTCACGGCAACGTCACAAAAAATGGCGGCCGGCGATTTCACAAGCGAGCCGCTGCCGATTAAATCACGTGACGAAATTGCAGTGCTATCAGCGTCATTTAACGACATGTCACAAAATTTACGAAGCGTACTATCAGCTGTTGCGCAATCGAGCACGAACGTTGCCGCTTCATCAGAGGAGCTGCTCGCAAGCGCGGATCAATCCGCACATGCGAGCCATCAAGTAACATCGAGCATCGAGAAAATTTCACAGCAGGCGACAAATAGCGATGACAACTTAAACGAAACGCTCGTCGCCTTGCAGGAAGTAACAGAAGGCATTACACACGTTGCAAGCGCCGCTGAAGATGTAACAGCTGTATCAACTGTCGCCCAGCAAAATGCGCGAGACGGACATCGCGACATCGCATTAACGGTCGAGCAAATGAATGCGATCGATAAAGCCGTTCAGCAATCGCTCTCAACCGTCGAAAGCTTAATTACCCATTCTGCACAAATTGAAGACTTCGTATCGATTATTACGACGATTTCAAGCCAAACGAACTTGCTCGCATTAAACGCAGCGATTGAAGCGGCTCGTGCAGGCGAGGCAGGTAAAGGATTTGCGGTCGTAGCTGATGAAGTACGCAAGCTCGCCGAACAAACGACGAACTCCGCTGCAAAAATTGTCGACATCGTGCGCATTTTACAGCAAGGCATTCAACATATGACGAACGACATGGAGCAAGTGAGCACACAAGTACAGCAAGGTGTCATAACCGCAACGAAAACCGGCTCATCATTTGAAGTTATTTTAAAATCAACCGTAGCCGTGAGCGACCAAATTATGAGCGTCTCTGCCGTCGCCGAGCAAATGGCCGCTTCTACAGAGCAAATGGCGGCAACGTTTGAAACGTTAAAGGACGGCTCAAGCATTACGACAATGAGCGCGCAGCAAGCCGTTACACTCGTCGAAAAGCAATACGCAACGACCGAAGAAATTAATGAAAGCGCGAAAATGCTCGCATCATTAGCCGAGGAGCTAAACAAAGAGCTAACGCGATTCAAAGTATAACGACAAAAAGATGTGCCGCATTTTCACTTGCGAGCACATCTTTTTCATTCATTTTATTATTTTTCTTGTAGCGGATGAATTTGTTCCAACGTTAAGCCAGTACACTGTTAAATGATGTTCATATCGACGTTCGCTGCGAGCATTTGCCGCGCCACGCTTTTAAAAATTTATTCATTTCAATAAAATGCACTTCGAGTATGTCACCGATTGGGCGCAAACGCTTCAACTCTGCGTCCTCATACAAATGATACGTCGTGTGGTAGTGCGGCAAATCGTTCAACACCGTAAAGTTGCAAATGTTAATTGTAATGGTCGGCAAGAGCGTGCGATACCCTTTTCCTTTTTCGAGCTGCTTCGCAAACAGACGTGACCAATAGTAAAGGGTACGCTTCATCATGTCGTCTTGATTCGATAGCTGCATCTCAATGTTAATGTGCTCACCCGCCTGCGTTTTTACAAGCAGATCAAGATGGGCTTCTAACGTACTTTATTAGATGATATGTAAAATGATAATGGCTGTATGCGCGCGACGAGACTCCTTGGGGAAAAGCTCGTGACTCAAGACCCCGCAACCGCTCGCGGTGAGGAGGCTTGAGCCGAGCCCCAGGAACGCGAGTCGCATGGCGCATACAGCCTTTCTTTAATCGTATCGCGTCCTGTTCGTGCCAAAATCGCATTTAAGAACACAATTGTAATATGTTTGTTACGCTCGCTGCCGAACAGTTGCTTAAAGGCAAAGTCCACTTTCAAATCAATCAATTTATGCAGCGGAATGCGTCGCAATGCTTGTTGATTCATCGAAAATCACCTCTATCATTAGTTTTGATTGTAGCATAATGGCGTGGCACTCCGCAGTCGAGCGAACGTCGCAAAATGAACATTTGCACGCATTACTTGAAAAGAAAAAGGCATTTGAGCCATAGCTACTCAAATGCCTAATTCGCTTATTCAGCTGTTTTCACCGCGACGACGAATGCCGCTGCAATTGATGCCACGACGACAACAATCGGTGCGTAAAAGATTAAAAAGTGCTCCATACGAATTCACCCCTATACGTGCGTTTCTTCGTCGCCAGATGCGTAGGACTTGTTGAAAATGAACAGCTTCAACACTAAATACATCGACGGAATGAGTAAGCATAGCCCAGCGATAAACGCGATGACGATTGCTATTGCCATAGACGTTGTCGTAAAGCTGTCGTGCACCGTTAAATATGGATACAGTAAATACGGATAGTGCGAGATGCCGTATGCGAAAAATGCAGTTGCAAATTGTAAAATCATCAGCAATACGGCAAATCCGTACTTGTCTTTCAGCCAAAGTAGTGCAGTTGTCGCCAAAAATAAAATGCCCGATACGATAAATAGCCACGATAAATCGACCATATTCGCGTAATGCCAGTTGCCTGTGCGGCGCATTTCGACAATGATGCCGATTGCGCTGACGATAAGCGGCAATGACGTAACGAGCGCATATTTTCGCATAAGCATACCTGCTTTATTATCGCCTGCATAATGCGCATACCATGTTAAAAACACGGCAGATATATATAACACAGCAGTAATACTAAGCACGACGATTGCCCATGTGAGCGGACTCGTAAACAGTGCGTTGTAATCAAGCTGTGGTCCTACTTCTGTTAGTTGTACGAAGCCACCTTCTGAAATCGTCAGCACGACTGAAAGTGAAGCAGGAATAAATAACCCTGCTAAACCGTACATGAGCGCATACCCTTTATGCCCCGTCACGCCGCTATACGATTCAAACGCATAGTAGCTACCGCGCAGCGTTAATAAAATGAGCGCGATCGACGCTGGCACAAGAAGTACTGTACCGTAGTAATACGCCGTTTGTGGGAAAAAGCCGACGATGCCGACGAAGAAGAACACGAAAAACACGTTCGTAATTTCCCACACTGGCGATAAATAACGTTTAATAATACCCGATAAAATATGATTTTTATTCGTCACTAAGCTGTACGCATTAAAGAACCCCGCCCCGAAATCGATCGAGGCAACAATGACGTAACCGAGCAAGAAAATCCATAATACCGTAATGCCTAACACTTCTAAAAACATTACACCCCACCGCCTTCACGCATTGCTAATTCTTTTTCGACTGGGTTATGTTTAAACATGCGACGTAATACGACGATGCTGCCGATTGCTAAAATGAAATACACAATCGCAAATGCAATGAAGAGCCATTCGACACCAGTAGCAGTCGTTGCGCCGTCTGCTGTGCGCATAATGCCGTATAAAATCCACGGCTGACGACCGAGCTCTGCTAACCACCAGCCCGCTTCAATCGCCACGAGTGATAGCGGTCCGCTCAGCACGATGAACCATCTAAATGGTCGCGAATGAATCCATTGCCAGTTGCGCCATTTCCCGAATACGAATGCAAACGATACAAAGATCATGAGCACGCCGATCGACACCATCACATCAAAGAAATAGTGCGTTATAAGCGGTGGCTGCTCGTCCTCGGAAAATTCATTCAGCCCCGTTACTTCTGCATTGAAGTCGTTGCTCGCTAAAAAGCTGAGCACTTTCGGAATGCGAATTTCATATTTTACTTCCTCGCCGTCAAGCACACCGAAGAAAATTAAATCCGCTCCTGCTTCTGTTTCAAAATGCCACTCTGCTGCAGCAAGCTTTTCTGGCTGGTACTCCGCTAAATATTTCGCTGAGAAGTCCCCGACAAGCGCCGTTGCAAGCGAGAAAATAATACCAAGCTTCATCATTAAACTAAGCGCTTTTTTATGATACACATGGTCTTCACCACGCAGTAATCGATACGCGGCAATGGCAGCTAAAATAAACGCCACCGTCATATAGCTTGACGTTAACACATGCCCGATTTTCGTCGGCATCGCTGGTGTAAACATCGCTAAAATCGGCTGAATGTTAATAAGCTCTCCACCGACGAGGTCAAATCCGCGCGGTGCATTCATGAACGCATTGACGATTGTAATGAACACGGCTGACATCGATGCGCCAATCGCTACCGGAATGAGCAGTAGCATATGGTGCTTCGGATTTTGGAAACGATCCCACGTATATAAATAAATGCCTAAAAAAATCGCTTCAAAGAAAAAGGCGAACGTTTCCATAAATAGCGGCAAGGCGATAATTTGCCCTGCAAGCTCCATAAACTGCGGCCAAAGCAACGATAGCTGTAAGCCAATCACTGTACCGGTTACGACGCCGACTGCTACCGTAATCGTAAAGCCGCGCGCCCAGCGTCTTGCCATGAGCGTGTAGTGCGCGTCGTTTTTCTTATAGCCGACGTACTGCGCAATTAAAATCATGAGCGGCACACCGACACCTAATGTTGCGAATAAAATATGAAATGATAACGTCAGTTCCGTTAATGCCCGACTCCAAAAAACGGCTGATTGATCCATTTGAAATGCCTCCTTACATTACAAAATCGCTGCGATAATTGTCGATAACGCAATCGATGACAGCGTAAAACTGATAGCTACCACTTTCTTGCTCATGCTCGTGCCCCCTCGTGCTTCAAACTGTATTGTCAGTATAGAACGACGCGAAGAACGAAAATATAGGGGTTTCCCACTATAACGAGCAGGAAAATGTGAACAAATGGTGGAGGAAAGAGGAATTGGGGGTATTGCTCTCCACGTCGAGGCAGATGTGAGAAACGTGTTCGCTTCTGCGGCTCGCTTTCTTGGGACTTGCCGCGCACAAACAGTAACTCATATGTTGCACGTTACATAGCTGAGACTGCGGAAACATGAATTTTGCGGTTTAAAACGTTTGAGGAATACATACAACGATTGCGAAAGTGCGTTCAACATGGTTTTCATTGCAAGTAATTTATTTGAACAATTGGAATACGTTCGAAGGAGAGCGATGTATTCAGTCCTGAAAGTGTAAAGAAGTAGTTGCGACGTGGAAGAGCAAACTTCTAGAGAAACAGTACGAGCGTCGAGCCGTCCCCCTACAAAAGCCTGCTCGAAGAAAAGCAACTACGAAAACAACAAAATGCTAGTGGAAAAAAGAATTTCCCACTAGCACGTAAGCACTTTCCCCTCAATCAATATACCCGTTCGTAATGCCGTACTGAATGAGCTCCGCCTTACTCGTCAGCTCAAGCTTATGCATAATGTTCGCCTTATGGTTTTCGACCGTTTTTGCGCTAATGAACAGCTTGTCGGCAATTTGGACGTTCGTGTAGCCGAGAATCGTTAAGCGTAGCACCTCCTGCTCGCGCGTTGAAAGGACGTCACCTTTTTTCTTCTTTTGCTTAAACAGTTTGTCGAGCTGCTCGTCCGGTAAGCCGACGTCGAAGTAGCGCTCGTTATGATACACTTTGTAAATTGCTTCGTACATGACACCGCCTTGACTGTTTTTTAAAATGTAACCGTCCGCCTGCAGTTCAATGGCGCGTTCAATGTATGCAATTTCGTTATGCATCGTTAAAAAAATAATGTTAATGTGCGGCAGCTTTTCTTTAATTTCCTTCGCTGCTGTAAAGCCGTCTAGCCCACCTGGAATCGAAATGTCCATTAATATAACGTCTGGCTCAAGCTGATATGCAAGCTGAATTGCTTCCTCACCATCGCTCGCCTCGCCAACGACCGTCACATCGTCGTAATGATCCAGTAGTAGCGCAATGCCTTTACGAATTAATACGTGATCATCTACTAATAATATGTTCATCATTTTGCCACCTCGGTATGCGTAGTTCAATTGTCGTTCCTTCACCTAATACGGACGTAATACGGCACGCGCCGTCAATAAATGCCATGCGCTCCTCCATATGCTTTAGCCCGAGCCCTTCACTTTGTAGCTGTTTGCGATCAAAGCCGATACCATCATCTGTAATCGTCACGCGCAAATAGTCCGCATCGTCCGACAACGTTACGCTTACATGTTTCGCATTCGCATATTTCAGCACGTTATGAATCGCCTCCTGCACGACGCGGTAGACGTTAATTTCGACGTCAGGTGTGTACCGCTCGACGTTGTGCGACTGACATGCAAACGAAATGTGCGGCATATTTTTATCAAAATGCTGCAGCATCGTTTGAATTGTCGGCACGAGTCCAAGCTGATCTAAGCTGTGCGGTCGGAGCCGGTGCGAGTACGCCTTCACATCGTCCATTGCGCGCTGCAATTCGTGCTGTACTTCGGTAATGTAGGAAGACAGCTTCGGATTGTCGTGAATGAACGAGTTCACCGCCTGCAGTGCGACCGACACCGTAAAGAGCGATTGTCCAACGCCGTCATGCAGCTCTTGCGCAAGCCGTTTATGCTCTGATTCCCTCGCATCAATGAGCGCATGCATCATCTTTTTCGTAATATCGACTTCCTGCGCCTTTTTTAGCAGCTCCTGATCGCGCAGCACGAGCAAATATTCCGTCTCGCCGCTTTCGGTGTTCGCATAAATCGCCGCAGTGCTCATTTCAACGTCGATTTGCTTGCCGTGATACGTCGGCATTTGCGATAAAAACGATGGCACTTCGCTATTGGCAATTAAGTAGCACGTCGGCTCACCGCTTGCTTTTACCCGCTCTTGACAATACGTACAGTACGGCACACTCTCCCCAACACGCCAGCCGGTCAATCGCTCTGCCGCCGGATTCATCATGACGATTGTGCGCGAGGCAGTCATGACGATAATGCCGTCTTGGATATGCTCGTAAATTTCTTTAAAGTAATTGTTCGTTAACGTCATCGCGTACAGTCCTTTCGTTAAAATAACAAGCGTCTTGATACGCTAGTCAATTGGCAGTTTCACGGCTCGCTCACTGCCGCTAATGTACAGCATTGATTTCAGTTTTGTTGCGGAACAAAGGCTAAATTCGTCGCGTCCATACGACAACTCCTTTGTAACCAACATCGTGTTGCCCTCTGCTGAAAGCGTCCACCAAAGCAAAATCGGCAACAAATGACACTTACCGCACTCTTCTTTCAGTGTAAAAAAACTTGTGACAAAATTATATAGGGGGCGCCCCCTAAATACACAATATTAGTGGAAAACCCCTAGTTTTATTTGCCACACTTTTTTCTATCATAAACGAAAGGAGCGAGAACGATGGCATTTTTACAACAATTTATTCGAAAACAACCATTTGCTGTAGCAGGCATTTTAGTAAGCGCCGTTTTGTTAAGCGCAAGCATTTTACTGCAAGGCTACAGCATCGTCCAAATCGTCACAGCCGTTTTTATCGAACAACATAAATTCACTAATACATTTGTTTATTTTAATTACCTTGCTGCAGCGATTGCGCTACGCCTTGCGATGCAGTGGAGCATTCAGCGCATCGGCGGGCATCTTGCCTATGACGCGAAGCAACAAATTCGGACAAAGCTGCTCGCACATTGGGCAAACGTACCATTAAATGATTATGTCCAATCGGCAACAGGTGATAAAGTGACGCTGCTCATGCAGACAGTCGACGAGCTAGAAAGCTACTACCGCGACTACATTCCGCAGCTCATGAAGACGATGACGATTCCGCTCGTCGTGTTAATCGCCGTCTTTTGCACGCACACAAACAGCGGCTGGATCATGCTCATTACCGCGCCATTTGTGCCAATTACGTACATCATCGTCGGCATGCAGACGCAAAAAAAAGCCGAGCAGCAGCTTGATGCAATGAACCGCTTCTCTGGCACGTTTTTAGATTTACTGCAAGGCTTACAAACGATTCGCCTATTCGGACAGCAACAAACGCAAGCAAACGTCCTTGATGAAAGCAATAAAGGCTTCACTGAACGCACGATGACCGTGTTAAAAATCGCGTTCGCCTCGACGCTATTTATCGAGCTCATTGCAACGCTCGGCATCGGTTTAGTCGCGCTTGAAATTGGCTTCCAAATGATCGTATTCCAAACGCTGACGTTCGCACCAGCATTTTTCGTGCTAACGCTTGCACCAGAATATTACAACTCGTTAAAAGAGCTCGGCGCTGCATTCCATACAGGGCGTGGCAGTTTAGGGGCAGCGACGTTAATTAAACAGGAGCTTACGAAAACGTATACGCACGTCGCATGGGGAGAAGAGCCGATGCCGCTTCAGCCAACGATTACGCTACAAGACGCGACATTACGCTACGACGACACGACAACAATCGGTCCGATATCGCTTACAATTCGCCCAAACGAAGTCGTCGCACTCGTCGGCAAAACAGGGCACGGTAAAACGACGCTGCTGAACATGTTATCGAGCTTTGCGGAGTTAACAAGCGGCGCGCTATTGTACGACGGTCGCCCGCGCCATCACTACAGCGAGGCAGACTGGTACGCACAAATGAGCTACATGTCACAGCACCCGTACATTTTTGCCGGTACGCTGCGTGACAACGTATGCATCGGGCAAACGGTGAGTGATGATGCGTTATTTGCGGCACTGCAACAAGCACAGCTCACAACTTGGGTAGAAACGTTACCGAACGGACTCGACACGATGCTCGGTGAAGGTGGGCTCGGCTTATCGGGCGGCGAAAAGCAGCGTGTTGCCATCGCCCGTGCATTTGTGAAACGTGCGCGCATTATCTTTTTAGATGAGCCGACCGCCGCGCTTGACGTCACAACCGAACGTTTATTGCTCGATGCAATCGATACGCTACGTCAGCACGCAACGATTATTATGACCGCGCATAAAAAGCAAAGCATTGACCGCGCGACCGTCGTGTACGAAATTGCGAATGGACGCATTGTCAACAGAAAGGATGAATAATGATGCAGCTACTTCTTCACATCATTTGGCGAGATAAAAAAACAGTATTACTGACGTTGCTCGCTGGTACAGTAAGCGGCTTAACGGCAGTCGCACTGTTCGCCCAAAGCGGACTGCTCATTTCAAAAGCCGCGCTCATGCCACCGTTTTACGTCATTTTAATTTTAACGGCATTTTTAAAGCTGTTTGGCGTTACGAAATCGGCAAGCAAATATGCGGAGCGCTTACTGTCACACCGCGTAACGTTTCAGCTCATGCATGACGTGCGCATGCGCTTTTTCGACAAATTGCTGCCACAAGCACACGTATTGCAGCGCTATAAAAGCGGCGATTTACTAACGCGCATTACGAGCGATGTTGAAACGCTGCAGCACTTCTTTTTACGGGTGCTGTACCCGCCGCTTGTGACGATGCTCGTCTTTGTCGCAACGATGATGTTCATGCTCTTTTTCTCACCGCTGCTTGCTGGGCTGTTACTCATTGGGCTATTGCTAACGACGGTCGTCATGCCAGCGATGCTTTCGATGCGCAAGCTACAAGCCGAACCGCGCGACGCAACGATTGCGGCAACGGAATATTTTTACGGCTACCGCGAGTTGCTGCTGCATAACGCTCATCAGCAAAAAGAGCAGCAATTACGTCAGCTCACAAACGACTACGCCAAATCGTTACAGCGCAAAAAAAATCGCGAAAGCTCCTCCTATATTTGGAACCAAGCGATTGCGCTAACGACGGCATTTTTCATTATTTTCGTCGGGGCGTATGCGGTATCGACAGGCGATGTGGAAGGCGTATATTTTGCGATGCTCATTCTCGTGTCGCTCACCGTGTTTGAAACGGCGATTCCGATGGCGAGCGTGCCGACGTTTTTACGCGATACGAAACGCGCGGTCGCACAGCTGCACGATATTACCGAAACGGACGAAAACAACGGCTCGGTCATCGCAGCGCATGCATGTGCATCACTTTTACTGCAAGACGTCTCATACACGTATGAACGAAGCACACGCCCTGCCATCTCACACATTCATATGCATATCGCCCATCAACAAAAGATCGCCATTGTCGGTGCGAGTGGCTCAGGGAAAACGACGCTCATGCAGCTGCTTATGCACGAAATGGCGCCGACGTCTGGTGAAGTATTACTCGGCGACATTCCGCTGCATCAGCTTGAACGCAATTCGTATTACACTCATATCGGCATGATGCTTCAGCACAATCACTTTTTTGCTGGCACGATTCGCAGCAATTTATTACTAGCAAACGAACACGCAACGGACGCTCAGCTTACCGATGCACTACAGCGCGCACAGCTCGACAAAACGCTCGATGCACCCGTTTTTGAAAAAGGTCGCAACTTATCGGGCGGCGAGCAGCAGCGTCTTGCGTTTGCCCGTCTGTTGCTAAAAGGTGGCGACATTTGGCTCGTCGATGAACCGTTCACGAGCGTCGATGTGCAAACAGAAGAGCAGCTGCTTGCGACGATGCTGCGTGAAGCTGCGGACAAAACGCTCGTCATCATTACACATCGCCTTACAAACTTAGCGCAGTTTGACCATATTTACGTCATGGACGGCGGCGAAATCGTCGAGCACGGCACACATGAACAGCTGCTTGCGAAAAACGCGCTGTACGCACGCATGCACGAAGCGTCGTAAACAGAAAAAACCTTTAGCCGACATTTTCGTCTAAAGGTTTTTTCGTTTGCCTTTTTCATCTCCCTAATGTAAAGTCTACTTTACGTAAAGCAAACTTTACTACAAGTAGGTGAAGCGATGAAAAATCATATTAAAGAGCTGCGCGCAACGCATGGATTGTCTCAAGATGCACTCGCCGAAAAGCTCGGTGTATCGAGGCAAACGATCATTTCGTTAGAGAAAGGACGCTACAATCCTTCGATCACGTTAGCGTTTAAGCTAGCACGTTTATTTCACTGTCCGATTGAAGACATTTTTATTTATGAGGAGGAGACGCAATGAATAGCAAGCGAACGTTATTTTTACTATTAGGTGTTATCTTTTTGTTAAACGGGCTCATTATTAACGGTGCAAGTATGTATGCAGGGCAATTTCCTGGAGCGCTCATGGCATTTGCGATGGCGGTTATGTCGTTTTGTTTAGCGTATTTATCTCCACATTTTGCCGCGAAGGACGAGCGCGCACAAGCAATTCGGGAACGCGCCGTTTACATCAGTTACTTTTGGGGTGTCGGCTTTGCCATATTATTAATGCTCCTCTTTAACCCGATGTCTCCTCTTCAGGCGACCGCGTTCCATGCGTTATCACTGTTTATGGCGTTTTACATTTCGGTCGTCTTTTTAAGCATGGTCTATTACGCAAAAAAATATTGAGTACATACGAAAAGGGCTTGCTTGAACATGTTCAAGCAAGCCCTTTTTTCATTATCGCTGTAACGATTGAAGCAGTTGTACAATATTCATTTTATTCGACTGCCCGATGAGATTGCCGTACTTTTGATCTTTCGCCGCGCGTGCGGTAAATTCGGCAATCCAGTCGATGCGTCCAGCGTCGTCCGCAGCCGTTTCATACATCGTAAAGTTCGGTGCTGCGTTGCCGTTTGCCGCTTGCTTTATATAATCGGTTGCGCGACCGTAGTCAAACGTCATCATCATCATCATTTCTTTAAACGTCATTGCCCCGGCATCGTGCATCTCATTTGCCATCTCCGTTAACTGCTCAAACGTCATACTGCGAACGTCGTATCGGTTTGCGATATCCTCGACTGCTGCCTCCACGTCCGTTACGTCAAGCGCCTTTGTTTTTTCGGCTAGCACGTTTGCGAACTGCTGCTCCGTTGCAACGTTCGTTTGTTGATAAGAAGCTTCTGTTTGCGCCAAAATGCGACTTACTTGTTGAATCATTGTATGCCCTCTTTTCCTATTATTGTATGATCGATTGCTTGAAACTAGCTAGCTTTTGAATAAGCAAACTATATGCGTCCTGCTCTTTTTGTGACGTTTCCATCATTTGTTTATTGCTTTCACGAAACGCTTGAAACTGATCGAAATCAAGTACGTCGACCGCTTTGCTCGCCGTTTCATAATCGTTGCTATGTTGCATCGTCAGCTTCAAACGTGTTAAATCGTTCGTAAAGTTTTTCAATACGTCATTTGGTGCTTTTAGCTGTAACGTCGATTGGCTCAACGTCGCCGCTTCACCGCCATTGCCGATACGTGCCCCTTTTTGCAGCACACTCGTATTAACAAAATTACTTGCGACACTATTTCCATGTATTTTCATGCAACCCACCCTTTAACACATTTACCGACAAACAACTAACATTTTCTAGGTTCATCACCGTAAGCTGGGGTTGACGTATAAAAGTTGCTTGAAACGAGAGGCGGACTCCAGCGGGAAAAGCGCGAGCCTCAAGACCCCGCAGTCGTGAGGCACGAACGACGAGGAGGCTTGAGCCGCGCCCGCGGAAAGCCTGCCTCGACGTGAAAAGCAACCCCAAGTTATGGTGAAGAGCCATTTTCTATTTCAAGCGCAAATTATTTACAATATTTCGTTTATGTTAAGTAATTGTGAAGCGCGTTAAATTACAGAATTTGCATGATAAAATAATGCATACTTAACACTAGGAGGTCATACGATGAAAAACATTCACTCATTTGTCATGCGTCTACTGCTCGTCGCGGTGTTCACGTTTGCCGCACAGCACGTCACGTACGCAGACACAAGTCGAGACATTCACGACACGAAAAAAGTGTGGAGCATCGACTTTAGCGACGACGTCAACGCCCAATCGATTCAAAATAACGCCATTTACATTACCGATTCAAAAGGAAAGCCGTTTAACGCCGAAGTGAAGGCAACGAGTGCAAAAACGGTGCAAGTCATTCCGACAAACAATTACGTGCTCGGTGAAGTGTACACGTTAACGATTACGACGAACGTCACATCTAAAACGGGCACACCGTTAGCAAAAGCCGAGTCCGTTGATTTCATTTTGCAAAACGGCGAATTTAAAATCGTGCATATGCAGCCTGCTGTTGACAGCTATATGAACGACTTGCAAAACAAAGTAGCCGCGCTCGAAGCGGAAAATGCCGCGCTGAAAAAGCAAATTGCCGAGCTTCAGCAAACGCCAAACACAAACACTGACGCAGCGGACGTGAAAAAAGCAGCCGCGGAGCTAACAGTGCCAACGAGCGTCACGGCGAACATGACGTTGCCAAAGACAGGCACGTACAGCACGTCGATTGCGTGGAAATCATCAAACGAGCAACTCATCACAAGCAGCGGCATCGTCACGCGCCCGACGACCGATACAATCGTTACGTTAACGGCAACGATTTCAAAAGGCAGCGCGACCGAAACGAAAACATTCCAAGTAACGGTGAAAGCACAGACGACAAGCAGCGCCTCTGAACTAAGCGGCACGATTAAACGCGATATGACGTTAACGAAGCGCATGTCGCCGTATACCGTAACAGGTAATATTCAGCTTGCAGAAGGTGCGGTGTTAAACGTCGAGGAAGGCGTTGTCATCGAAGGAAACGGCTATACGCTAGAAGTTGTGAACACGAAGTTAAACATCGTCGGCACGAGCAGCAGCCGCGTCGTTGTGAACAACTTGCACATTGAGCCGAAATCGCCAAAAGCCGAGCCGCACCCTGAAGTGTATATGGAGTACGCTAAAATTGTCGGCGGCACACCAGCACAAGGTGGCGCAAAGTTTACGATGAAAAACTCGATCGTCGAAAACACGAAAGCGATTAATTTAATCAACTCGCGCGCAGACAACGTGTTCGAGCGTAATTTATTTAAAAACGCGGGCGAAATTATCGTCGCCCCATCAAAGCTATACAACAAAGCCGAATTTAAAAACAATTATTTCAACGGCGGGCATACGAGCATCGTCGTCGATAACTTCCCAGAAGGCGAGACGATCATTCAATACAACAGCTTTAACCCAACGACGTATGCAATTAAAGTAACGAACGGCTCAAACAAGGCGCAAATTCGCGCGCAAGAAAACTACTGGGGCACGACGGATAAAACGGCAATTCAACAGCTAATTTTCGACAAGCAAGATGACCCGAACGCAGGCGTCTATGTCGACTACAGCAAAATGCTACAAAAACACGATTCGAATACGCCGTTAAAATAACAAAACAACCTATAAACTGCACATGTCGGCAGCTTATAGGTTGTTTTTTACTTCGTCGTTGTAAATTGCATTTTTTCGTTTTTCGTTAACTTTTGCCCGTCCGTACTCATAACGTCTTTAATCCATAATGTGTACGTCGCTTGTGCTTCGTAACGATCTAGCGGTGCAATCGTAATCGAGCTTGCTTGCCCATTTGCTTGGCGATCAATAATGAAACGCGCGCCAATTTTTTGCCCTTGCGCATTCGTTATATAAATATTGTTCGTTAAAATCGTCGCAATATCTACATTTAACGAGAAATCAATCGTCCATTCTTTATCACGAGCCACGTTTTGCTGCGCTTCCCATTGTTCAAACACAATGTCGTCTGATGGTGGTGCTTCCGTTAACGCCGTCGTGACGTTTACAGTTGCAGGCGCGTCTTTTGCTATGTACGTGTACTCGCGGTAATTGTCCGCTTTGTCACTTACATATACATACGACACGTACCATTCACCCGTTTCTGCAAAAAGATTCAGACGCTTCGTTAACAGCGCGTACGTATTGTCACCGATGTTTTCCACTTCAGCTGTCGTTTCCACTGTATGTGCTCCACTTGGTGACGTTAATTTCACTTGCACGTGCGATACGCCTGATCCATCATCACTCGCCGTTACTTGTAGTGGCACTTGCTCACCTAATTGAACAGACTTCTCCGGTGCAAGCACGTTCGTTACGTTCGGTGCTTCGTAATCGACTTGCTTTCCTTGTACCGTTACGTTTGCTGGTGTGTTTTCAGCTGTGTACGTATGCTCGACATAATTGCCAACTTCATCGCTTGTATAAACGTAAGAAACGTACCATTCGCCTGCTTCCGCTAACGGGGCAATGTTTGTTGTCACTAATACGTATTCACCTGTCGCATCAGCTGTTGGTTGTAATGTCGCTTCGACGTGATGCTTCCCTGTCGGTGATGACACTTTTACGTAAATGTCTTCTACACGAGAAGCATCTGTTACTGTCACCGGAATATGCATTGCTTGCCCGACTGAAACTTCTAACGGCTTTAGCAACGTAAATTGACTTACGGGTGCTTCTTCATCAACGTTTGCCTTGACGACATCGATAGTTAATACTGTCGTATTTCGTTCGTACTGATGCTCAGTATAGTTGCCGTATGCGTCTTCAACGTATAACTTATGAACGTACCATGTGCCCGTTTCTGCAAATGGTGGCAGCTTGTCTGTTAATAACGTATACAGTTGATTCGTCTCATCTTTTGCTTGTAACGTCGTTTTGATGATTTGCTTCCCGCTTGGTGAGTGCAATTCTGCATAGACGTTTTCAATCGAAGCAGAATCGTGAATTTTTGCTGTTAACTGAAGCTGTTCTCCTGCTATGAAGCTTTCTTTGTTCGTTTTAATGGATTCGATGATTGGCGCTTGTGTATCGCGGTCTACCGCATTCACTTGAATCGTCGCTGCTGTATTCGTCGCATCAAATAATTTTTCATCAAAGTTCCCTAGTGTATCCTCTACGTAAATTTTACTTAGATGCCATGCACCAAGCTCTGCAAATGGACTTAACTTTGCCGTTTGTAACACATATTTTCCGTTCTCTACGCTTTGTACATCAGCCTTTAATATTCGCTTCCCACTTGGAGATGTGAACTCTACGTAAACGTGTTGCACTTCCGTTTCGTCCTCTACATAAAGCGCAAACTGAAGCTGCTCCTCAACGGTCATCACCTTTTTCGTAAACTCTATGTCCGTTACGATTGGTGCTTGTTGATCTTCTAAAGGTTTCGGCTCCACTTGTACAAATTTCGTCGGAAGATTCGCAATACCCGCCCCTAGACTATATGTATGCTCAGTATAATTACCTGCACCGTCTTCTACATATAAATATTGTAAAAACCATTGACCTGTTTCTGCAAACGGGCTAAGTTTGTCCGTCATCATCGACGTAACGTAATTGTTCGTTGGCGTATCAAATTCATGAATGGCACTTACCTTCTGCATTCCGCTCGGCGATTGGAACACCGCGTAAATCATCTTAATGCCTGATTCATCTTCTGCCATCACTTCGAACTCATACACATTGCCTGCTTGTACGTTGCCACTTAACACATCTACACCATGAATTGTAGGGGATTGTTCGTCTACATAAATAGGTATTTGCGGCTCCTCTGGTTGTTCTGGCTCTACTGGCTGCTCTGGTTCATTCGGTTGTTCTGGTTCAACTGGTTGCCCTAGTTCCGGTATGTTTTCTTGCTCAGTTACTCCATTTAACGATTTTTCGTAAATGAGCGTGTCTGTTGAATAAAGATGTAAGCTCGTGTATCGACCATTTTCAATTGTTCCATCTAATGCATACACTTTTAATGCATCTTTTGTTACGGCAATATAACCTGCTAGTGTGTTAGATGAATAGCCTTGCTTATATCCTTCTGTTACTACACTAATTGTCCCGTCTTTCGTAATTTGAGATAACTCTTTATACGCATTGATAAAGAAAATACGGTCATTAAATGCGACTAAGTTTTCTACTTGGCTTACTTCAAGCGTATCGATTGGTAAGGCGATTGGCTTTAACGTTTGCTGTGTAAAATCGGCTAGTTGTAGCTCATATGTGTTTTCATTTTGATAATAATAATGTTTGCCATCTAACGTAACTGCATTTGTAACGTTATGCCACGCTGCAAAGTCGTCTGAGCTTGGCTTCGGGTACGGACGCTCCTCTTTAATAACATGCCCTGCATTTTTAGCTAATTGCTCCTCTGACATTAAAAACGTGTTGTACTTGACATATTGTGGCATCGTAATCTCTTTTTGCTCACCAACAATTGTGCCATTTCCTGCTGCATCATATGTTGCGAAGTATTGACTGAATACAGGATCGCCGTATGTAGCGTCGATATGATACGTTTTGCCATCAATTGTAACTAAATTCCATGCGTGATTAATTCCGCCTGCGACACCGACGATATATTTCGATGCAATGCCTTCTTCTTCCATTAAACGTTGGAACAATAAGGCGTACGCTTGACATACACCGATGCCATCTTTCACGATTGAGTAAATTGAGTGACCGCCACCATCTTCTTCCGGTGCGATTGAATAATTTGTGTTCGTAATAATGTACTCATACGCTGCACGGACTTTTTGGAAGTCGGTCATTTGATCGTTGAAAATGTTTGCTGCAGTATCTTTTACGTATTTTGTAATCGCTTGTTCTTTTTCAATCGATACAGGGTATGTGAATTTAAATGTCAATATACCAGCAGAAGAGACGCTCATAGCTGTATCGATACCGATTCCATATGTGTATTCACTTTTTCCAAAACCATCTTTTAATGCGCTTATAATTTGTTCGCTCGTAACATCTGTCATACTGATTTTCATTTGTAATTGCGGCTCGTAATTTTTCACCGCTTCATAAATGGCATCGCTTACTTGTGCCCATGATGAAGCCGTTTGTGTTACTGTTGATAAAAATGAACGATCGCTTTCAATAAATTCGACTGTATGTGTGCCGAACTTCACTGGCACTAATTCAGGTCTTTCTGCTGTTGCTGTTTGTGCAATTGGTAACACTGTCTCCTCTGCCATTACTGTTGAAGTCATTAAAATTAACGCTAATGCAGGGCTTGCTAACCATAATCTTTTCCTCATACGTAAACACCTCTATGTTATTTTTTCTTTCTCGTCGTTTCGATTTATTTATCACGACAAACCAAATTTAACCTTTCAATCAAACTATTAGGATACTGCTCTTTAGTATGAATGAACCTTTAGTCGGTGTAAAGAAAAATAAACATAGGATAAATAGACCTTATGCAACAAATTTGTCACAACAAAAAATGCCCCCATATATTAGAGGACATTTTTACGTGTTTAATTTTTCAAATCACGTCGCACGAGCCACGTTACGAACTCCCCGTTCACTTCCTTCGCCACAACGCCGTAATGCTTCGCGATATACGTCGTCTCCTCGGTCATCGTCACGAGCGCCTCGTCCCAATAACGATCACGCACGACGACAACGTCATAAAACGTAATATCGCCAATTCGATACGTTGCCTTCGTTTCTAGAATGTCGCGGCGATGGTTGTAATACATATAATCGAGCGAATTACCTCGCTTATAACCGACCGTAAATGGATATGTCACGTAAAAGTTTGAAATTTCCGGCTCGGCGTAGCTCCAAATGTCCGCGCGTGTAAAATACATATACCATCTTTCATAACCATCACGATTTTCCTCATACATGTTCCAAAACGTCCCTATGCCGCCTTCGATTTGCTGCGTTTCGTCAAACTCCATACGTGTAATTAGCCCGTCCGCATGTTCAAACGTGTACGTATAGCGTGTATCCGGTGTGTAATCTCCTGCTGATAGCGACATCGCACGCGCTAAAAATGCGGAGAAATGTGCACGCGTTAACAAATTGCTTGGCGCAAACGCAAACGTCGTCGGTCCGTAGCCATTTGTTAGCTCATACCCTTGTGCAATGTTGTTCATCGTCACGAGCTGAATCGGACGATAAAACTCGCTCGTCGTCGGCACATCGACATACGTCATCGCATTTTGTGCAATCGACTTTAGCTCAAAGCTCGTCGAAATGATTTTCGCCATAAACGCACGCGAAATGCTCGATTCTGGTCGGAAGTTTTCGGCATCACTGAAAATGCCCGCTGTGTACACCGCCGCAATTTCTTTATAATACGGGTGCGTCATCGGCACGTCTTTGTACGGCAACGGCTTTAAATCCGTCGTCGGTAGGAGCAGCGCATGCGTCAACATTTTCGCAATATGCTTTTTCGCAATCGGCGCATTCGGCTTAAACGTCCCATCGGTATAGCCTGAAATGACGCCAGCTCCTGCTAAATATTCGATCTCTAGCGCAAGTGAATGGCTTTCCGGTACATCACTAAAAACGGCAGCTTCTGCTTTCATACTAACACATAATAAAACAGCTCCTGCTACTACAGCTAGTATACGGCGCATCATGTATTCACCCTTTCGAACATCGTTTTTTCCTACTTAACGTAGCTCACGACTGCTTAACCATTGATAAAATGTTCCGTCTCGCTCATACGCTATAATGCCGTAACCTTTTGCGATATAAATGTAGCGCGTCATCAAGCCGACCTCTTCAAAATCACCGTAATCCGTTTCCTCATAGCCGATAAACGTATCGCGCACGACGATGACATCGTGAAATTGCTGACCAAATAGCGTAACGGTCGCCTTCGTATCGATCACTTCTTGCCTACCTTGTATCGTACCATTTTTTAAATCATCGTACTTTAAACCGATCGTAAACGGATAGTCGATAAACGTTCCTAAATCGGTTTCAGGAATACCTTCACTCCATTTACCGTCCGCTGTCGTATATTGAATCGTGTCGTACTGCTCACTCGTCACCGCATCGACTACGTTCCACGTCGTTTCAATGTTTCCACCTGCACTATCATTTTTCACAAGCTCTAAATACGTGCGCACCCCATCGCCGTAATCTTCAAAGAAATACGTATAACGTGTGTCTGGTGTATAATCGCCTGCTTTTAACGACATCGCACGCGCTAAAAATGCCGAGAAATGCGCACGTGTTAACAGTCGATTTGGCTCAAACGTATACGTCGTCTCATTATGAACCGTTTCCCCAACATAACCACGCGCGATATTGTTCATCGTCACAAGCTGAATCGGCGAATAAAATTCATTCGTCGTCGGCACGTCTTTGTACGTCACAGCATTTGCGGCGATCGACTTTAAATTAAAGCTTTTCGCAATCATTTTTGCCATAAACGCACGCGAAATGCTCGATTCTGGTCGGAAATTTTCCGCATCGCCAAAAATGCCCGCTGTGTACGCTGCCGCAATTTCTTTATAATACGCATGCGTCGTCGGTACGTCGCTATATGGTAACGGTTTCAAATTCGTCGTTGGCAACTCGAGCGCACCGACGAGCATTTTTGCAATATGCTTTTTCGCAATCGGCGCGTTCGGTTTAAATGTACCGTCACTATAGCCACTAATAATGCCCTCCTTCGCTAAATATTCAATTTCAATGTTCAAAGAATGCGTCTCTGGAACGTCTGTAAACTTCGCAGCGCTTGCAGTCGTCGCCACCGTTAACATCAACGCAGCAGCTATACATGTTGCGACTCTCCTCCACATAATAAAACCCCTTCCTATTTAAATAGTCGTTCGTTTTATCATAGAAGAAAAATGATGCAAATTACAGCTAATTGTCTCATTTTTCAGAAAATAAGACTGATGACATACGCCCCCCCCGCGCCCAACTCCAACTAAATAACGTAGCGAGCAACTAGCGACGTTCAAAATCCGCAATACGTCCTACAACGAAAAAACGCGCTCAAGTGTTCATCACTCGTAGCACGTTTTTTTCATTGTATATAGACGGTGAATGTATTTTAGCGTTTTGTTCGTCGGCTCTCCACATCGAGGCAGGCTTTCCGCGGGCGTGGCTGCCTCGTTCACATTCTAAATTTCAATCACCTTGTATATATATTAAAACAATTAGCTATGGCGAACGTTTCCTTTTGCGACGAACCTCAAGCAAGTTAACGTTTTTATTAAATCGTAAACTTCTTCACGACGTCGTTTAATTCCGTTGCGACGTTTGCGAGCACGCGGCTTGATTCGGTCATATCTTCAAGCGTTGCGGCTTGCTGCTCAGAAGCGGCTGATACCATTTCGCTATTTTGTGCGTTGCGTAACGATACGTGTAAAATGGTATCCGCGCTTCCTTTAAACGAATCGAAATCGCTCACAATTTCCTCGATCGATGCTTTTGCGACGTGTAACACTGGCGACACTTCCGACGTATTCGTTAAAATATCATCGAACTTTTTCGACGTATTATCGGTTGCGACTAAGCCACTTTCCGCCTCGTTTAAGACGACGTTCATAATCGATACCGATTGCGCTGTATCTTCTTTAATGTTTGATAAAATCGATGCGACTGATTTCGTTGCACCAATCGACTGCTCCGCTAGCTTACGAACTTCATCTGCTACGACCGCAAAGCCTTTTCCGTGCTCGCCTGCTCGTGCTGCTTCGATTGCAGCGTTTAACGCAAGCAAGTTCGTTTGCTGTGAAATGCCGTCGATTACTTTTAAAATTTCGTCTACTTCACCGACTTGGTTCGATAACGTTTGAATGACATTATTTGAACGCTGAATCGACTGTTTAATACTTTGCATTTGCTCGACGTTTTCATCAACAATGCTTGAACCTTCTCGCGCCTCGTTCAATGCTGTCGCAACTAAACGCTCCACCTCTGTAATGTTATGGCGAATAGTAGAGAACCCTGTTGCAACGCGATCAATGACAATTGCATTTTGCGCAAGACGGTCTCTCGTTTGCTCTGATCCTGCTGCGATTTCTTGAATCGATGCAACGACATGATCCGCTGCTGTCGTTGAATGCTCGACGTTTGCCATAAGCTCCTGCGACGTGTTGTCGACATGCTCAGATGACACCTTCACTTTCGCCACGACGTCACGAAGCGTCTCAAACGTTTTGTTAAATGACATCATTAACTGCCCGATTTCATCTTTTGATTCATACGTACCTTGCACTGTAAAATTCCCTTGCTCGACAAACAATAACTGCTCGCGTAATTGCTGTAGTGGCACCGTTACCATACGCGCAATAAATAGCCCTAAAAATATTAAAATCGCAATCGCAACACCGTTAATGATGACGTTGTTCGTGTTGTTCGTCTTACCTGCTGCTACACTTTCTGCAACGATCGCTTCTGTTTGATCAACTTTAAATGCGCGTAACTCCTGCAATGCCGCAATTAAATCTTCGCGCGGCTCCTTTACAACGTTTCGGTACAGCTCATACGCACGCTCATTATGACCGAGCACTGCTAAATTAATGACTTCCTCTTGATTCGCCGTTAAACGATCGACCGCCTCATAGAAGTCCGCTAACCCTTTCTGCTCAGCCGCTGTTAACTCCATTTCACCATACATCGCCAAATCCGAAAGCACTTGGTCGATGCCTTCATTAATTTCGCTATGCAACTCCTGCTTATGCATCGCATCTGTCGTCATCATTAATTCAATAATAATACTGTTAATGCGTAAATTGACTGCGATCGCATTGCTTAGCCAGTCGTTCGGAATAAACTTTTCCTCATACACCGCTTCAATGTTGCTCGTCATTTTATTCGTCTGTATAAATGACAATGTAGCAATGCTTGCTGCTACAATAATACTTACTGCAATAAGCATTAAAATCTTATTGCGAACCTTCATATTTTTAACAATATACATGCTTTTCTCCTTCTCGCTTTTATCACGTTCCCCCATTCTATACTAACAACTAAAAACTTTCTAGCCTTTTTACCTATGTCAGAAAAGTGTTTTTCTTTAGAATTTTATAAATAAATGATATTCCATACAATAAAAACGCCTAAAATTACTTATGACTAATCAAAAAGAAAGACATTTTCCTTATTAATTATATACTTCAAATGAAAATCCGCATGTAACGTACTGTAGCTGCTTTGTATAAATATCCTTCAGAATACATATTTTCAACTGATCAATGAAGTACAAAGTGCCTAATAACGTGAAGCTCGCTTTTTTAACTATGCGTGAGTACGTGTCATATAGTTTATATTTCCGTGTTATGATGAAAGAAAAAGGAGGAATTCATATGCAACAACAACGAAAATGGGCGGTTCTGCTGCTGCGCTTTGCGGCGATTTTCGGCTTCATCGGCACGTTAATTGGCTCGATTATGAGTGGACAAATGGAGTATAGCTTGCGTCCGATTCACGCGCACGCACTACTTGTCGGCTGGCTTTCTGCATTTGCGTGGGGCATTTTTTATTATGTCGTACCGATGAAAAAAATCATGTTAGTCAAAATCCATAGCTTATGCGGCATGATTGGGGCGATCGGCTTAACGCTTGGCATGTACTTATATTACGTCGACCATTCAGGACTACCAGAAGTCGTAACGCTTGTCGCATTCATCGTCGGCGGCTCGATTTTACTCATCGCGTTTTTCTTATTTATGGTTAACACATTCTTCATCGAAAAAAAGCAAGCGTAAACGCAAAAAAGCCAATGCATACGCATCGGCTTTTTTCACATTATAAAAATTTCACATTCACTAATTGCTCAAGCGGTGTATTTAATGCTTTGTTGCACATATCTTCTTTTAGCTGTGTAAAGAATACTTCTTCCTCTTCCGTTAACTGACGCTCGCGACCGATTTTTAAATAATCGTAAAACACAGCTGGTAAGTAATCTTCCTTTAATGATACTTCAACTTTTTTGCCATCTGTCGTGCGCGTAAATACGTACGCATAACCTGTTGGGCGATGTGGATCGTACTGCGCCACTGGGTACGTCGGGTCAACTGTATAGACGCCTCGTGTTAAAGCGCGTGTCACAAACTCAAACACGTCACGGAAACCTGGGCCGCCATGACCTGATAAAATTGTAATGTCTTTTCGGTTTGGAATGTCGTCACCGTACAGCGCCTCAAACGCAGCTTGCACGACGCGATAACCCGCGCCAACTGCCATATATGCTAATTTGCCGTGATATTTCACGATGTCCTCAAAGTGAATTTCTAATAAATCGTTATGATCGTAAATACGAATTGGTTGCATGTCTCGTTGCCTCTTTCTTTATGTATGTTTTATTGCCTCCACTAGAATAACGCGAATGATAATCATTGTCAATTGATGAATGAAAATTTTGCACACTCGCTACAATTCAAACAAAACATATTACCAAATTACGTTTCGTGGTATTATATGTATGAATTTATTAAATTTGGCTCTTCACCATAACTTGGGGTTGCTTTTCACGTCGAGGCAGGCTTTCCGCGGAATCGGGGGTGAACACGATATTTGTCATGAAGGTGATGACTCATGTAATGGCGTTGATCACTTTCCTCAAGCAACCTGTATGCGTCAACCCCAGTTTACGTTCATGAACGTTAAGTTTGTATTACTTATAGTTCCTCACGATAAAGAGCCGACTAGCAATCCATTCACATACATTCATCGTCTATATATTGAAATGAAAGAAGGTGCACGAATGAAATATTGTACATCGTGTGGAAAAGAATTAAGCATGAATAGCCTATTTTGCTCAAACTGTGGAAACGATATGAAAAATACCGCTTCTCCAGTAAAAACGCCCCGATCAACAATTTCGTTACAAAAAGAAGAAGAGCCTGTTATCCATTCTCGTACAGAAAAAAATAATAAACGTCCGTTAACATGGCTTGCGATCGCTGCGATGTCGCTCATCGTCTTAGCCGCAGTTAGTTTCTTTGCGATTTCCACCATTTTCAGTCCTGCAAAAGCATTACAAAAAGTAAATGAGCACTATGTTCTTGAAAACAAGCTTGAATTTTACAACAGCTTTAACATTCCGAGTGGGACAGTTGGCGGCAAAGACGAGTTTTATAGTGCAATGAAATACTGGGATACGATTTACCCGACGTTGCAAACAGCAATCGAAACGAATGATGTGCCATTTGAAATTACCGATGCAAACGGCGAACGCATTTTGCTGGCGACCGTGACAACAGATTTTGGAATCATTAAAAGGCTACAATTAGCATATTCACCGAAAGAGCTAGCGTTAACTGTCGCTGAAAAGCAAACGTCTGTAACAGTCGACGGTCAACAATTTTTGACGGTTGCTAACAACGAATCGTTTACCGTTCCATTCATTCCTGGAAAGTATAAGCTAGCTATTACAAGCAATGAAAAGAGCAAAGAAGAAATCATTTACGTAGAGCAGCAAAAAGACAATCAATTTACAGTCGCACCGTTTGCAGAAGCGCCGACTGAAACTGCTGCTGCAACGCCGACTGTTACACAAACCGTTGTCGCTCAAGTGGAACAAAAGCCGACGTTAACGATGAACTCGTACGCGAACATTGATGAAATTCACGGCTTTTTCGATCAATATCGCTCAGATTACGAAGCGGCGTTATATTACATCGAACCATCGTATATTCAATCGTATTTTGCGAACAACGCACTTTATAATGAGTTCAAAAAGTTCATTGACGGACATTATGCAATTCCTGGCTATGAATATACATTTGGTACGAACGAAATTACGAAAATGGTACCGATTGACGAGAACTCATTTTACGTATATACATACGAAACGTTTTATTTTTATTCAGATGAAGATGGCACGTATTATTACGAGCGCTCAAAACGCTACACGACGAAGCATAACGGTGGCAATTTCAAATTTATCAACATCGAAACGCTCGATACGAATAAATCGAAGCAGTAACGTCCGTTGTAAAAAAGTTGCTTTTACTTCGTTTTCGCGTACAATATGAAAAGAACGATGAGCATTTCATCAAACAAATAGGAAGTAGGGATTATATATGTATCGTACAATTGAAGATTTCCAAGCAGACTGGGCAAAATCAGCAGAAGGCACAACGCGTGTATTTGAAGCATTAACAGATGACAAATTGCATGTTGCAATCGCCGATGAGCATAACTCACTTGGTTGGTTAGCGTGGCACTTAACGACGTCTCCATCATTTTTCGGCAACGTGCTAGCAGATTTTGGCTTTGCGGCAGTTGAAAATGCACAAACGACACCGGCTTCAGCAGCTGACATCGTAGCAGCGTACAAGCGTGTCGTACAAGACGTAACGGACAAAATGAACGCGTTAACAGATGAAGATTTATTAAAACCAAGTAAATTACCAGATGGCACATTAAATGGCGGGCTTTTACGTTTAATGATCGACCACCAAACACATCACCGCGGACAAATGACGGTTTTATTGCGTCAAGCAGGCTTACCTGTACCGAGCGTAATGGGTCCAACAAAAGAAGACCAACAAGCATAAAAAAAACGTGTAAACGGCGCGCCGTTTACACATTTTTTTATTTTCGCTTGAAAAATGTTTCACAAACTTTGGACTGGGTAATATATACAAAAACAAGATTTGTTGATTATCCATTTTATATAGTAAAATTCATCATTTTTAGCAGTCTAGCTGAAATAAATACTGTATATCCGTGGCAAGGAACGAGCCGCTATACGCGAAATGCCACTTCACTAGGCAATCAACACGCTTGATGCAAAACAAATAACGCTAGTTGCAGCGCGTGTTTTGCTAAATGTTAAAAGGAGGGGAGCCGATTGTCAACTGTCGCAACATGATCCATCATACGATCATCTTTTGGCAACGGAATGATTATGAAACATTTACCTTTAATTACAGAAGAGCTTAGCTTGTATGCACATTCAAATGCGTTAATTGACGAATTTAATGAGTTGCTCGTTCGTCATATGAATATGCTTCCCCTTTACGAAAGCATCGATCATACACAAGTTGACTATGTCGCAGCCGTTTTTAATTGCTGGGTACAGCTCATTCATAGTTGCGAAGTGCGCATCGCCAAAGTGAATCGCGTCATCTTTCACGATGTAACAATCGCGTTGAATCAAATCGTATACCAGCATGAGTTCGTACATGAATTTAAAGCGCGCTTTCGTTCACCTGATGAGCTGCTCATATTAGCCCATTGTATTACGAGTGAAGTGCTGCTCGTCATTCAAAATATTATTCCTGAATATTTAAAGACGCCGTATTATTCAGACACATTTAACGAACCATACTATGCACTTACAAATAACGATTTAAATCGTCCGGATCTTCAACTATTCACTGATTTTCGCCAAGAAGTTTCAAGCAAGCTAAGCAGCATGTCGATGCGTCGTCATCTGAACGTCGCTATTTACGAGGCGACGAAAAAAACACGCCAAATACTTGCAAAGCAACAATCATGTTAGCTAATTCAATAGTTAGACGCAAGCATGAAACAAGTTTTTTATAAGCTGCTCATTTTTCACATAACGCTAATCAGAATGCGGCAACTGCACGATAAATTCGCTGCCGAGTCCAAGCTCACTCTTTACATAAATTATTCCATTATGCGCACGTACAACTTCTTCTACAATAGCTAGCCCAAGCCCTGTGCCGTCCTTTTTTCGTGCCGCATCTACACGATAAAAGCGCTCAAACACTTGGGCGCGCTGTTGCTCGGTTAAACCGATTCCGGTATCTTCCACACATACGGTAATGTGCTGCGCGGTCGTTTGAAGCGTCACGCGCACTTCCCCACCTGCATTCGTATATTTAATCGCATTGCTTAATAAATTTTCCCACGCATTGTACAATAGCTCCTCATCACCAATGAATGTAACCGGTGCGAGCTCATATGACAACTCTATCCCTTTTTCCTCTGCACGCCATAAATGATGACGAACGACCGTTTTCAGCTGTACATCGAGCGCGATCGCCTTATGCTCAGACGGATAGCTCGCCTGCTCTAACGACGTTAACAACAGCAACTGCTTCGTTAAATTCGACAGTCGCTTCGATTCTTCCTCGATAATGCTCGCGTAATGCTTTGCCTCACCTTGTACATCTTGCTGTAGCAGCGAGGCATACCCTTGAATGTTCATAAGCGGCGACTGAAAATCGTGACTCACATTCGAAATAAATGCTTTTCGTGCTTCAGCGTTATGCGCAAGCTGCTGCTGCATGCGCGTAAAGCTGTTCGCAAGCTCTCCAATTTCATCGTTGCGCGTCACGTTTAACGTATAGCTGAAATTTTCGTTCGCAATCGCATATGTCGCCTCTGTTAGCTGCGTAATCGGACGTATTAATTTACGCGTCATTAAAAACACCCCGATTAAGCTCACAATAAAAATGCCGACTAAAAAGCTGCCGAGCATCATATGCATGTCAGAAAACAACATGTCGTTATTTGGGCGCAAAAACATCGCATACGTTTCACCACGGTACGTTACCGGCACGCCAACTGTATTTTGTAAGTCGTTTGAAAAATGCTCGATGAAAAAATATTTGCCGTTAAAGTGCTCAATGCCGTGATACACATTGCCAGCAAACACGGTCGCAAGCGCATCGTCGGCTATAGTATGCTTTTGAAACGTCGTGCCAAACGCAAACATGTCCCCTCGCTGGCTAATGAGCTTAATTTGATACCCCATGCCACCGACTGACTGCAAATACGTCGTCGCCTGTGCATCGTCGGTAAAGTAGGCGGTCGTTTGCGCAATTTGCTCAGCTAGCTGTACGTTTTGCGCATCTAGCTTCTCCTTTGTCACGCTGTAATATACGACGTTTGCAAGTACGAAGCCCGCCGCCGTACTAAGCAGTAAAATAACGAACGTCGCTACGCTTAGCTTTCGATATAACGTTTTCACTGTCTCACCTCTAGCTTGTAGCCAATGCCACGCACCGTTTGAATTTCAAGCGTCGCGCCGTATTTTTTCAAACGGTCACGCACACGGTTCATATGCGTATTGAGCGTCAACTCCGAATCCGCTTCCTGCCCCCAAATTTCCTCAATTAATAGCGAGCGCGGTGTTACCGATCCTGCGCGCTGAGCAAGCTGAGCGAGCAACTCAAATTCCTTCATCGGCAAAATGACCGTCTTCTCGCCAATCGTCAGCTCGTAATGCTCACGATCCATGCGCACGTTGCCAACACGAATGATGCGTTGCTGCGTTTTATGCAAGCGACGCGCAATGACCGCCACACGAAACAATAGCTCCCTCGGTTCAAACGGCTTCACAATGTAATCGTCCGAGCCGGCTAAAAACCCTTGCTCCTTATCGGCAAGCTGCCCTTTCGCCGTCAATAAAATGACCGGTATGTCTAAATCGTTCGTTAAAATTTCCGTAAGCTCAAAGCCGTTCATATTCGGCATCATAACGTCCGCAATGACTAAATCGACCGCCTCGTGCTCTAAAATCGCAAGCGCCTCCTCAGCACTTTCCGCCTGCACGACGCGGTACCCTTCCTTTTGTAAATGAATCGACACGAGCCGTAAAATATCACGGTCATCGTCCACAACTAAAATTTTCATGCTGTTCACCTCTACCTCGCTATTATAGCAACGGGGCATAAATTGTATATAAATTTGACTTGTGCGCATGCGAAAAAACGATGCTACAAACGTAACACCGCTTCTCTTAATAAATAATTGATGCATATGCTATTTATGGCTACATACTATACAATAATTGTACGAGGATAAATCTTTTTGATTATGTTTAATACTCGGATATATTTGGTGATGATGGTCTATGAAAATCGGCTTAATCGTTTCTTTCGCTGCACCGTAAATGACGATTAAACGATTCGCACCGGTGAAACTTAGCTGATATAAGCTTACTTCTTCACCTAGCTCATAATTATAAAGTTCTTTATACACTTCTAATACTAACTCTCTTTGTTTTCCTTCGATTTTATGACAATGTGGATATTGTCTCGTACCAAAACCTGTTTTAATGCGATCCCATTCATCTAGCACTTTTGGAATAATAGTATAAAACAAATTGTAATGCGTCTTTAAACATTGCTCGGCATCTTTCAAAAAATTCGTGTATTCACCTTTTCTCACCGAACACAACCACCTATTGTCACTAAAATCAAAGTGAACCTTAGCTGCTTTAATCGGCTCGGTAATTTTCGCAATATTATGTTTAACAGGCTGAGTAATTGCTTTACGACCTATCTTTTTCTTAGACATTATGCTAATTGCTTCACGTAATAACAGAACATACTTTTATCTGAAATTACGCGATCTGTCCCTTCATATTCTTCTAAACCTTTTCTTTGCTCTAGCCATGGTTCCTCTTGATGCGTCATACTTTCAAGCTCATTCGCACTATAACCGCCATATACATCATACACTTGATTTAACACATCTAGCTCTTCTTCAGAAAATGAAAAATCGTGCGTGTCAACTTGAGGAATTTTTAAAAATCCGTATTGCTTATATTGTATATATGTTTCACGATGCACTGGACCATGTACCCACGCTTCAAAATCTGCCTCAAATAATTTGTGTTCTAATGCGTCAGCTTCCTCATTTAAAAATACTAATCCCCAAGCGTAACAATAATACAACATCTTCTGTAATTTCTTTGGCGTCATTGCCTCTTTTGAAAGCAACCAATCTCTAGCTTCTTCAATTTTCATCATTGTCACCTCTATTGTAAATATAAAATATCTTATTATTTTTTATAATTACTTATTATATCGTACAATCGTTCGTATTTTCTACTAGCAAGTAACTATTTCCCACACGTTAATGATGTTGTAACATCGCCTGCATATGCTCAATGCTTTCATCTAACAGCTCGACGTATTGCAGTAGCTTTTCTGTATACAGCTCGTACTCTTTCATCGTCAAGCTTCCGAGCAGCTGCTTCTCCCACTCTTGAATCGCAACGTGCACGACATCATCACTTGAGCGCTCAACACGCGTAAAAAGCGATTCGCCATCATCGTCAATGCGCGGCGGGTCGATTTGCTGGAATAAATGCTCCTCGTACGCTTTAACCGCTTCGGCTAGCTGCTGCTGTTTCTTTTTAATTTCGCTATCTTTACGTATGAACGCTGTTGCGACTGTCGCAAACGCCGCAAAAATCGCAATCGGTGGGAACACGTTAAGCGCCGCATAAGTAAACGTATGCCACCCTGCCGCTAAGCCGATTGTCCCGATCACTGCCGAGCCAATTGTGAGCCCAAGCACTTGCTCCGACGCACCGATTTTGTATTTCAGCTGTTGGTTATGAAACTGCATCGACGACGACGAAAATGCATGAAGCCCGCGCAAATTCGGTGTATTTTTCGCAATGACGCGCTTCCATTCCTCCTCATAGTCGCTCAGTGCCTGCTTCATAATGCGGTTGTACGCCTGCCCGACATGCGCAGTCGATAAATAGTTCTCTAGCACTTTTTCAAGCCCGCTTCGATCATCGAGCTCGTTCAATTCCTCGACTTTATCTTGTAGCACCGACGTCTTTTTCGCTAGCTTTAACAGCGGATTGTACACCGACGAGGCAACCTTTTTCGACGTTTCGGTCAGCGACGTATGCCACTCCGTTTGATTTGCGACTTTTTCTTGCATAACGCTTAGCTGCTTATGAAAATAATCGTGCAGCCCTTGTTGAACGGTGCGCTTAAACTGCTGGGTAATGCGCGTACGCTCGCTTAACATTTTATTTTCGATGCTCGTAATTTCATGCATGTAATTTAAATATGTACTGCTCTCTGCTTGAATAGCAACCTTCAAGTTTAACAGCGCTAAATATGCTTGCTCATGCGTTTTCGCCCCTTCTAAATACGGAAGCTCGCGCTGAAGTAGCTGTTGAATCGATTGCTGCATGGCGCGACCATTTTGCGCATCTGTCGTTACAATGCGCTGTAGCACGTCATCGAAAAACTGCACATTCACTAACGTATCGCCGTGTAGCACATCTTCCATCACACTTTTAGCTGGCACAGGCTTTAAGCGCTGCGTCATATCAAGAAGCGTCGCACGATTCATTGGCATCGCACTCGTAAATTTGCGTGCATGTAACAGCTTTTGTAACATAATTTCATCGCCAAACATATGATGTCGCTCAAATTTTTCGCGCTGCTCTGGCGTCCAATTATGAATCGTCTGTGCAAACTTCGCCTCAAATTGCGCTCGCATAATGCGCGGGAACACAACGACTTTGCCAATTGCTCGGTACGCATCTTGCCCGTAATTCGACATGACAAACTGGTGGAAATGCTCCAAATGTGCCGTCACTTGTGAAAACGGATTTGCCGACGCGCCGTTTCGTAGCTGAATGCCGCCATTTGATAGCACTGCTGCGATACTATCGAGCGCATAATTTTTCACTTCGATCACGAAAAATCCGACAGTTGGCATGATGACGATTAAATCCGGCTCTAAATTACCAATCGCTGGCTTTGCAATAACAGTCGCATCAATCGGTAGCTGCTGCTCTAGCCGATTGAGCACATGCAGTTCCCCTTCAATGCCAATACGATCGAAACTCGTTGCTTCGTTCAAGCTGTAAATTAAATTGTCTTTCCCGTAAATCGTTACCATAATGCATTCTCTCCATTTCAACAGTCATATATTCCCATTATACGATGTTTTTGCATGAAAACAATTTGAGAATGCTATTACAACAAGCCAAGCTTTGCCAAGACGCGCTGACGATCTTTTTCGAGCTGTTCTTCTTCCTCTGCACTCATCGGCTCTTCCTCCTATTGTCCGTAAAACCAATCTAGTATCATTTCCGTTCGACCTGTCGTTACAGTTGGACGAACAATTGGCTGTTCAAACAGTTGCAGCACTTGACGTTCAATCATCGACGAATACATCGCAAACTCATTGCGTACACCTGATTTCATCACAAGCTGTTCCATACAACGAATAACGATGTGACGCATTTGCTCGTACGGTACTTTATGTGAACGCATCAATTGTTTTAAACGACCGAATGCAATTTTACATAGCTCCTGAAACGCAGCGCTCTCCTCGATCACGTTCGGTTCGTAAATGCTTTTTAACACCGCTCGTATCGGTGGTGCATCCATAGCAAGTACGTAATCACATAAAAAGTAATTATGAAATTGGTTACAATCCATATTCAAAAATGCAAGTAGGACAGTATTTGGAATTTCATTGGACACCAAAATCAGTTGATTATTTGACTAACGTAGCAGCAATTGATGTAAGTTTACATACAAACTGTGATGAACTTTCTAAAAATATCGATGTTTTCAAACTAAATGAATTGTATGAAGTTCATAAAGATACTGCTCAAGAAGTTTTAAAGAAAAAACATATGTATAACGATTCGAAAGTTAAGGAATTATATGAGGACTATCCGGACTTATTTAAGAATGAACTTGAAGTTAAAAATCTTATTTTTGGTGCTTACTTAGAAGATGAAAATCTCGGTAA
This sequence comes from Caryophanon latum, assembly GCF_001700325.1. Lineage (GTDB taxonomy): Bacteria > Bacillota > Bacilli > Bacillales_A > Planococcaceae > Caryophanon > Caryophanon latum. The sequence continues at coordinate 52,250 of NZ_MATO01000031.1, read as the reverse complement.
ACGATCATTATCGAAATTAATTCATGATATTTATAAAAATGAGACAAATAGAACTTAATATTATTTAGCATAGCCTAAATTTCAGAGAAAATACAAAAGGAGCTTTACAGCAATGGTAGAACTAATTTTGAATCATGAACAGCTCTTCGAAAAAGAGATTCCTGCTAAAGAGGTTCTTCGCTCAATTAATGCAAGATTAAATTTTAGTATTAACGAAATTCCTACCATAACTTGGATCGAATAAAATCGTTGTAAATAAGGTTTACTTTGAATTATTTTACAATGCGATGAGAACACAACGAAAAAAACTTACTGAACTTCAATGACAAAGACGTAACTTGAACTTCCCTTTTCCCAATCTGCCGAAACATTATACATATAAACCCCTTTTTCTTTTGGAACTAATAATGCATTCTCATTCAATGGGGCGTTTTCTACCTCATTGTTATTGAACCATATAGATGCGTTTAGCGTATTTTCGAGTGGTTTACGCTTCCATTTTATTTCTAATTCAGCTCCAGGTGATACAACAGCAGGTTTCAGTTCGTGATGTTTAATCAGATCTGGCGGAGAAATCATATCAACACATTGTGCGTTAATAAGATCCTCCCAACAATAAGAACCTTGTGCCACTTCTACCGTTTTATTTTCTATAGTTATGACTGGTTTAGGTGGTTTAGAATTAGATGCAAAATAAATTCCACCTACTAACAGAACTACGGCTAATAAAGAAATGAATACCTTTTTCATACATATCCCCTTTGTTGTTTTTAAGGCAGCTTATTTCACTAAACTGCGTAGACAATTCCTAAATCGATATCATACTATTTCTAGAAAGTATTAGTAAACTCCTTTAAACATTCGCAAATCGAGATTTGGTAACATTTCAATTGCACTCAAAATAATTGGATCGAACCGTCCTCAATATACTGTGTCACTTTATTTCGAGCACTGACGTTCAATAGTTCGTCTAATATCATTTGATGAATATATACTTCTTCATACAGTGCGTCAATCCACTCGAAAATAGGATCGTGTTGATAGGATTTTCCTTGTTCCTGTAATAAAACTTTAATGCGGTTTAACACATATTCATTGGGTTTCATACGATTCATCCATCGTCTACATTTATTCTATTTTACTTGTAGACATCTACACTATATTCTTCTTATATGATGATGTATACAGATTGACAACGTTACAGCCCTACCACCGAAATGAAGTAGTAAGCGATGATCCTGGAGCTTTCCTTGCCATTTAGATAGCGTTCAACCGCTGCTAATTTATCTTCTGTGCTCATTTTCCCCATAGAAAAACCGCACCTCCTTGTTAGTTTGTGTCTAACAAATGGGGTGCGGTTCAACTTTGATTTGGGAACGTTATTTGTATGGGATTGTATATCTCAATAAATAATGAAAAATATGATTAGGCTCTTTCTTTATAATCGTACACATAGCTATCTAACGTTGCGTCTAATTCAGTTAAGAAAGCTAAATGTGGTGACTGTAAGCGAACAATAGGCGAATCATCTGACTCTAAGTTTATAATAATTTCGAAAAATATTTCTCCACTATATATTTCTTTCAACTGTAAAAGCCTTTCTTTTTTTTGTAATAAATCTTCAAAAAAAGCGTTTATAATAGATTCACCATCGTTATTCTCGGAAATCTCTGAACGGATTGTAATCCTGCTTTCTAAACGTGTTGATGTTTCATACTCGGGAAATTGTAAATCACCTTTTACCCATGTTAACCTTTCATATAGCTGAAAATCCTTACGAAACTCTTTTAAATCAACTACTTCATTGCTAACGAAATTTAGTGAACAATAGATATTTGTACATGAACTCAAATTCTTAAACCCCTTTGTTATATAAATTCGGTTAAGACTCCCAAAGTGTCATTTGGGAACGTTTATTTATTTTCTTATGCATTCTTTATAAACTTATTTATCAAGCGTGTTGATTAGCCATTCAACGGGCATGTCGCGTATTGCGGCTCGCGTTCCTGGGACTCCCGCACCGCTCCTATGTCGCGGCTTACGGGGTCTTGAGTCACGAGCTTTTCCCCAAGGAGTCTCGCCGCACGCTACATGCCACTACAATGCTGCATTTATGTCAGTTTTTCTGCTGAAAATAACCGATTCAGCTGTATAAAAGTGGCTAATCAACAGACCTGCTTATTTATAACTAATAAGGTTAAATGGTTAAGTTTAAATTAAATTTTTTGCCAATATGATTGTAATCGGCTTAATTCTTGTCCGTCACGATTTTGTATATATGCTTTAATCGTTGATGTGACTTGATTTCCTGACGCATGAGCGAACATTGATTGTTTAATTTCTTCAAAAATCGAACGCAATGGTTTCTCATCTTTTTTGATTTGTTCAAATAAAGAGAGTAGTTCGTTATGATACGTTTCGGTTTGTTCTTGACTATGCGTTACACTCGCTAATGTACGTATGGCCGCCTCTGTATTTGAGCGATAGCCAGATGCGTTTGACATTGGGAATTGCTGCATATTTTGTGCGGCTAATTCACGTATTGAAATATGCTGCGCTACATTTGCTGCATTATGCTCTTTATAATCCTCCATCAATGCTTGAAAGCGCTCTTGATGTTCTGCTCCAACATATTTCTTACCTAATTCCTGTAATGCTGCTACCGAAGACATAAAACTAACTTGTGCTGCATCGCGTGACAGTTCATGATCCAAATCACGATTCCCGCCATTAATGCTATCCATGCCAGCTGTAATATCCTTTAGTAAATGTTCGAATTGGCGTACTTCATCATTGCTCATGGCATCGTAAACGCCCATTTTAGAGAAGGCTTCACTAATGACAAGATGTTGCTTTTTCAAATCGCCCGTATATTGAAAAGCGTTTTCGCCAACTGCACTATTTTGAGCTGCTTGCTGCAAGGCTTGTGCTTTCGCTTTACGCTCTGCTACATTACTTAAAAAAGAACGCGCTTCTTCTGTTAACTCAACGGCGTCACCGATTTTTTCTTTTACTTTTGCCGCTTCTTCTTGCGATAAAGGAGCTGATGGTTTTTGATTTGCCAGTCGCTCTTGTTCCATACGTCTTTCATATTCACCATAAAAAGGTTTTGAATCTACGTAACTCGTAAAAACATTGATGTCTAAATTCACACTCATTGTATGCATCCCCTTAAAAGACAAATTTATTCTACTATCGGTTAATATAACTTACAATTTAATCATTAAAAAATTAACTACTGCAAAACCTTCCAAAAGCGAAATAACGATGTCTAACTTTTCATTAAGATTGTATTGATATGTTACCTTCATTCAGAACAGTCTTAACATGATTTTTCACAGCATCTCAGATCGTTATTCCTAATGAAAACAGCAACAAACACTGATTTAACAATGCTTGTCGCTGCTTGAAATGTTGCCTAACTTTCATGTGGGAACGTGAACATTCCTTAAGTGTCGCTTCATATTTTCGAATTAATTTCACACAAATTTTAATAATACTTATGAATAATCATTATATCGTGTTAGACCAATGCCCGTTTTGTTTGACTTTTAGAACAGCCTTTTTTCTATTCATGCCCTAACTGTTTCGCCAGCTTGCGCAATTTCGCTTTCGTGTCGTCATCAATTGGCTCGATGAAGTTCAACTGCTTCGCCACGTCTCGTCGCAGCTTCGCAAACGTCGAATCATTTAGTGACTTTTCATCTTGTACATAGCCAATCGCCTGCGTTTTCACATAGCGCACCGTCGTCCTCGTTTGTGCCGCTAGCTCCTTCAAATACGACTTCGGGTACGCTCGCTGCTTAAACAATAGCTCCTCGACTTGCCCTGCATGATAGCTCGCCGTCGCTTCAATTTTAAACAACTCCAAATAATCCCGAACGACCTCGTGATGCTGTAAAATTTGCAGCTGCTGCGTCTGTAAATGAACACGAAACGAAAACAAATCGTTGACGCTCGCCTTATACGGATGCACCTTACTCGACAGCTCCTTCTCACCCTTCAAGCTACTGTTACAACTTTTGCACACAGGAATTAAATTAAAGAGCGACATCGAAAAATACGGATACTGCCCTTTTGGATAAAAGTGATCCAAATCCGCCCGCATCTTGCCTGTCGGTGACAAGATGGGTGTAATGTACTGCGCGTTACAATACGGACAAACGCGAATGCCACTGAGCAGCACGAAGTAGTAGGGATTCCAACGTCCACCGAACACAGCCAGATGCTCATGTAAGTTTAAGTATGTAATGTCTAAATTCCCTAACATTTGAAATACCTTTTCAAACTCGCCATTTTTTAGATAAGATTTCTTCGGAGGAAAACTGTCAAATATTTCTTGTTTATGTGGAAAAGATTCATATAAAATCTTAATCATTTCTTCGTATACATCCGAATTATACGTTTCTTTCTTCAATTCTGTAATGTCAGTATTACTATTTTTCTCCTGTTTTTCTTTCGCTCGTTTTGCAATTGCCGCTGACTTGACAACTTCATAAAAAGATTTCGTTTTAAACTCCTCATAGCCAAATAACTGTTGCAAATAATGAATATACGTTTGCTTTTTTTCTTTTACTTTCACATAAAGCTCTTTGTCATTTTGTTGTGCTTCCTCACATCTAGGAAAATAATCTGCCTCGATACATCTCTTTAATTCATCCAATTCCTCAACTGAACCAATTGCAAAATTACATATATGTTGGCTGACATATTTTAAAAATGTTCGATGTTGGTCTACTAGCTTCTTACATTCTTTTGTACAATCCTTATCTTTCCAAAAAGAAATGTTCGGTTCATCAATCGCCTGATTAATTTTCGGCTCGATGTATTGGCGATAATATGCTAAATGTAGTTCTTTTATTTTCTCCTCTTGCTCACCAAACTCAATTTTAATCATCGTCTGCCTCCTGAAGTAAATGCTCAATGAACTTTTTCTTTTCCTCGTTCGTCAGCTTATCGTATGCCTGCTTCACTGCCCCTAGCGAATCCGATTCAAATTTATCCTGTAGTCGCAGCAATCGCTCTTTGTAAAAATTGCGCAGCACTGGCTCACCGATATGGTCAATGACAGGTTCTAATTCATGTAAATCTGCTTGACGTTTCGGTCGCAGTTTCTCCAACTTTTCCTTCAGTTCCTGCTTTTGCTTAAGCTCCTTCTCCTGTCTTTCAAGCTCTTTTAATTTAGTCGATTTTATTAAACGTTGCTTATCAATCTTTTTCAACGCTTCTTCTAGTTCTTCTTCCGTTTTGAAACACTGCTCTTGTTGTTGCCATGCTTCTTCATCGCTCAACATTTTTTCAATTCTGTCTAACACATTATTCGCTAACGTTCCGCGTGTATTTTGTAAAAAGAAAGCGTCTTTAAACAGCTCATGAATATTTTGTGCGAATGTTTCCGAATGCTCGCTGCTTTTTTCGATAATAATTTCATCGTTTTGATTCTTCATATAGACAACGTTTGATTGATGAATGTCAGAAAGCATAATTGGCGAATGGGTTGTGAAAATGATTTGTACTTTTTTTTCAAATACTGTGTTAAAAAAATCTACTATTATTTGAAGCAAGTTAACTTGCCAACTAGGATGCTTTGTATTGTCTGGTTCATCTAACAATATTAAATGATTATAACCTTCTATTTTGATCAACTTAGAGAATAAATTCAATAAATTTTGTTCTCCTGTACTCAATCCTTGCCATTTTAATATAATAAAGTGAATGTCACTATACTCTTCTATGATTCCATAAAATTTAACAAAATATTCTAATGTATCATTATTTATATCAACTATGACAGCATTTGTAGATGTTTCTTGTACAAACAGAATATCTTTAGTTTCATTAAATATATCTGTAATATTTTTATACTTTATAATAAAATCTTTCTTACTTTTACACTTAATTTTCTTTAAAGCAACATCATTATATTGTTTAATTAAGAGATTCAAAAGAACCTCGGACTCTACTTCTCTTTCTTTTATGGTAGTTACTGTTCCACGAATAATAGAAGCAAGCAATTTATAGTCACCTATTTTTAAAGAAAATTCATGAAAAAAAAGAATGATTAAATTATAAAAAAAGATTGATTTAAAATCACATAGATTTAGGTTTATCTTCTCTAAGATTGATTTGAATCTAAATATATCTCTGTCTTCTTTTTTACCTATCTTACCGACTTTAAACCAAAAATCCATACCCAGATTTGTCATTTCTAATACGATGAATTTTGCTTTAGGTACAACCAAATTTGTTCTTAAAAATTCTCTTTCTTTACTCTTTATTAAATATTCAAATTGATGTTTTATCTCTGCTCGAAAAAATTGAAGCGGAATGTCTTGGAATTTATCTAAACTTTTTCTATCTATAGCTTCGTAAAGTAAATTTCCTACACTATAGTCTTCATGACCCATAATAGATAATATTGAACTCATATGATTTTCTAACAACATATTTTCTTCTCCAATATTATAATAATTTCTCGAATCTAATAAATTTGTAAAATAAGATATATACATATGTCTCTTAGCAGGTATTTCTTCTGATATCACTTCATATATGCATACATTTTCACTATCCAAATTCGATGTAACATATTTTAGATCAATACCATTTACATATATTAAAAATTCATTTTCATGTATGCATAAGAAAAAAACAGGTTTTTGGCTCTTAACATTCCATCCTACACGAAAGTACTTCCCTATCACCTCCAACACCGTCGTCTTCCCCGCACCGTTATCCCCAACAATTGCACTTATGCTCGATATATTGCTATCTCCCCATACAAAGTCATTCACTTTTTGAAGTGCCTCAAAGTTCTCTGCTTTGTTGATCGTTAGCTCGTATTGCTCACCATTCTTTTCAACACTGCATTCGTAACGATTGTCAAAATGAATGCCGGCATTTTTTAACGCTTTGTATTCCTCAATATAACAATAAATCAACTGCACTACCGCTTCCTCCTTTTCCTCTACTCGTTCATTATCAATCCTCGTCCGCTTCCTGCAACAAATGCTCAATGAACAATCGTTTTTCCTCGTTACTCAGTTGCGCATATACTTCTTTCGCCGTTTCAAGCTTTTTCGATTCCCATTGCTTATGTAGTTTTAACAATCGGTCTTTGTAAAAATTACGCAGCACTGGCTCACCAATATGATCGATAACATCAGCTAGCTGTCGTAACGTCGTGGAATTTGCTATTTCATTCATGCCGTTCTTTTCCATGTTCTCTAGCTGCTGATTTATTTTATCTAATGTATTTTCAGCTAACGTACCACGCGTATGTTTTAAGAAAAATGCGTCCGTAAACAGCTCGTGAATGTTTTGTGCGAATGTTTGTTTATGTGTGCGTCCACTTTCAATAACAAGCTTAATTTGTTTTTCTTGTTGTTGTTCATCTTTATTTGAACTCTTTTCTAACGTTTCTTCTTGTCTCATATAAACGACATTTGATTGATGCATGTCCGAAAGAAGAATAGGCGAATGGGTCGTCAAGATAATTTGAATTTTCATATTTGGATCATCTATCATTTCTTTAAAAAATTCGGTTATCTTGTCAATGACTTGAGTTTGCCATTGTGGATGTAACGTAATTTCACATTCATCTAGTAAAATCAAACAGCTTTTAGGGTTCCTTGTATATTTAGCTAAATTATAGCGACCATTAATCATTTCTGATACTCTATATAGTTTAGAAAATAGATTGAATAAAGCATACTCACCTGAACTAATACCAGCCCATTCAAAACTAATAAACTTGTCATATATAAAAAGCGGTACTTTTTCAATACATTCATAAAAATCTAACAATGCTTCTTTATTAGTATTTTTGTCTAGATTTATAGGTATCAACCATGGAAATTCACTTTCAAATAATATTTTTTTATTCCTTTTAAATGATTCAATTACATCTACATATGGCTGTATCTCTAATACTTCATCAAACTTAGATTCTCTACATATTTTAAAAAATCTTTCAAATACTTCTATGGGGTTAGCATACAAATTTTTTTTATCTTCTGTGACCGTTCTGAAAAAATTCAAGCTTTTTTCTTCTGCATAAAGTTCAAATTGTAGTCTGGATTTCAAACGTACCTCTTGTATGAAACAAATCATCAAATTACGGATAAAACTATTTTCACTTGAATTACTAAGCTTTTTAAAAACTTCATTAATCGCATCTATATATTCCATAGCTTTATCAGTAGGTTCTATATTATATTCGATTCTTCTCATTAGATGCTTTGAATTTTCTATACTTATCCATAATATTTTAGGTTCTACACTATGCAAGCTTAAACTTTTTTCTTTAGATGATTTCAAATACTGCAATTGCCTTACAAATTCATTTGAAAAGTACCTTTCTATAGGATTATACAAATACTTCCCTTCTTTAATACTTTCTTCAAGAGCATCGGCTAATACTGCTCCTTCACTTAGCTCAATATGACCTATGTTTCTACTATTTTCTCGTTTAATAAACCTATCAGAATCAAGAGCTGCACCATAATAGTGTTTAGAATCTAATATGTTAGTTACATACGCCACAGTCATTTGGTCTTCTTCATTAATTTCTTTGTTCTTTAAATCGAAAATACAACATTTCATTTTCGAATTTATGCTTATTTGTTCTAACTGAATATTTCCTTGTATAAATATTTTTAAATTCCGACTTTTAGTACATTCACAAATAAATATTGAAAACGGCTCATCTGAATAATCTTCGTATGCCCTAAAATACTTCCCTATCACCTCCAACACTGTCGTCTTCCCCGCACCATTATCCCCAACAATCGCACTTATGCTCGATATGTTGCTATCTCCCCACACGAAATCGTGAACGTTTTGAAGTGCGTCGAAGTCTTCTGCTTTGTTGATCGTTAGCTCGTATTGCTCACCATTCTTCTCAACACTGCATTCGTAACGATTGTCAAAATGAATGCCTGCATTGTTTAACGCTTTGTATTTCTCGATATAACAATAAATTAACTGCACATTGTTTCCTCCTTTTCCTTCGTTAGATTATCGTCTGTCGCCTAAAGTAAATGCTCAACTATAGTATAATTAATATGAGGTGGTCCATTTGAAACGAACAGCTATAGCTAATTACATATCCATCACAAGAATTGTGTTGTCGATTACTTTATTATGCATAACGCCATTAAGTATGTTATTTTTGCTAGTTTATATTTTATGCGGCATTACTGATATGTTAGATGGCTATATCGCAAGAAAAATGCATACTGAAAGCACGTTCGGAAGTAAGCTTGATTCGATTGCAGATTTCATCATGATGCTCGTATTGATGTTTGTGCTACTTCCATTTCTCCCACTTACCGAAAGTATCATGATGTGGATTGTGATAATCGGCGTAATTAAAGTCGGTTCGATCGTGATCGTCTTCATCAAATACCGTACGTTTGAAATGCTTCATACTTATAGCAATCAAGTTGTCGGCTTTGTTCTCTTTTTGTATCCAATGTCGTTGTATGTCACTCCATCGCATGTACTGTTATGTATAATTTGCATGATTGCTACTTTTGCAGCGCTTGAAAAACTACTCATCCATGTCGGTTCGATCGTGTTAGCAACTAATCGAAAAAGCATCTTTAGTAAATCGTGACATGTCCTCCCTTCCTATTATTCCCGCTTCCCCCCTTGCTTTCCTGCCAACAAAAAAACCTACCGATTCGCTCGATAGGTTGTGTCGCTTTGTTAAATTTTCATATCGATTGCAGATTGTGCCGTTGTCGGTAATTTGAATACTGATTCGTTGTTAAAAAGCGTCGCAAAGTCGTTCCATTTGACACGGAGCGCTTCTTCATCTGCTCGAAGCACACTCGTTTTCCACGTATCGGTTGCTGTGCGATGCTCGGTTAACGTTTGTAATGTCGCTTCAAACGATTGCACAAACGTCGATTGGTTCGTGAAATCTAAGTTGCTATATGCTGCTGTCATCCACGTGTGCTGCTCGTGTACTTTTTTCGTGCCGCGTTCTAAAATGTCGCTTTTGCCGAGCTGTGCACTTAGCGTATCCATCGCCTTTTGTGCAGCGCGGTACATGTTCACATGCTCATCGATTGCATCACGTTCATACGCTTGAATCGCCTGATGCATTTCTTCCTGATGCGATGACGGAATGAGCTTGTCGGTAATGAGCTTTAGTTGCGCGATCGATTGTGCCGTGTTCATTTGCATGAAATCGTCTGTTCCGTCGCTTCGCATGCGCAAGCTCGACATTACTAATTGGTCGATTTTCTTTTTGTCGTCGGCGCTAAGCTCTTCAATGTCTTGAATGAACTGAAAATGCTTCGCGTGCCCTCCGATTTTTGCTTCGAGCTTTGGCACCGCATCTGTCGAGGAAACGTGCAGCGTCGTCTTTGGCAGCTTGTCTTTCATTTGCTGCTCGATCTTTTGAATATCGCTTGATTTTTGACGATGCTGTAGCTGAATTGTCGATTCGTGCTGCAAGCTGTAATGATTTAATTTCGAAATGTTCATGTTTAGTCCTCCCCTTTGTCGTCATTACGTTTCATATCGACCAAAATGTATACGTTTATTGCACGATGCCAAGTTTGTCGAGCGGATAAAAGCGCACGTCTGTCGTTCCGAGCACTTTATCAATCGGTACGAGCCCGACGCGAGGGTGTCTGCTATCTAAGCTTTTGCGGCGATTGTCACCGAGCACGAACAAGTAACCGTCTGGAATCGTGTCATAGCCTGTTAATTGCTCGAGCGTGAAGTTTTGCGTAAATTTGCCGCTATCGTGTAGCTGCTCTTTCCCCTCATTCAAATATGCTTCCTCGAACGGCTCATCGTTTATGTATAGCTGGTCGTCCTCGTATGCAATATGATCGCCTGGCAACCCGATGACGCGCTTAATATAGTTTTTGCCAATCGGTGCTTCAAATACGATGACATCAAAGCGCTCAATGTCTGATAGCTCGTCGCTCATGCGGTTGACAATGACGCGGTCACCATCTTCATACGTCGGCATCATGGACGCACCATCAACGAACGTCGGCGCAAAAATAAATGTTTTCATCGCCATGACAAAGACAAACGCGACGACAATCGACTTCACCCAATCTGTTAGTTCCTGTTTGTTCACAACAATCGCTCCTTTTCATTCTGTCCATTGAAACGTACATTGTATATACGTCTCGCTGCGAGGAAAGTTTCGTCATGCGACAATTGACTAGTTTCATTGACGTTAAAAACAGGTACATCTATTATGCATGCTGTTTTTTCTATGTAGGTCTTTTGGATTTTTATAAGAACAATACATGTTAATATACTGCATTTGAAATTCATTCCATGCACGTATCCTAATAAAAAAGACTACGAAGTATCTTGTATACAAGTTTTCGATACATTAAAATAGTGGTAGTGTTTAATAAAAATATATGGTTCATTCATCGATGTAGGCATTTGCATTAACGCAATATGTGACGAAAACTCCTCAAACTGAAACAATTACATGAAGCAAAGCATACATAGAGGCTGCGTACGTCTTCTTGCCTGTTTCAAAACGTTAGCGCTCGCTAATTGTTTATAAATCGATACATATGTGTGGATGCGCACGCAAAACTATCCACATATTTGATGAAGAGTGAATTGAAAGGAGAATGTTCTATGTCGGTCAAAAAAAAGTTTAATTTATGGTTTTCAGCGATTTTTATTATTTTTGCGATTTCTAGTGGATCTGCCATTTATAATTTCGCGTCTGTCGAAAACAACGTCGAGCATTTAGTCGATCATACGGTGCAAGAAACGATTATTGGCAAAGAAATTCAACGTGCCATTGCGACACAAGGAATGTTTTTACGTGCATACTATTTAGAGCAGTCCGATTTCAACTTAGACCGTTTGGAGCATTACAACACGCTGCTACAAGACCAAGTAACAACTTTACAATCGTATGAAAATGATTACTCAAAGGACATTTTAGCGAGCTTACAAACGTCAACAGCAACGATTATTGATGCCGCAAACCGCGTCGTATCGACAATCGATAACGGACAGTTCGAACAAGCTCTCGTACTCATTAATGAAGATTTTTCAAACGCTAATAGCGACATTTACAATTTAACAGTGTCGCTACTTGAAACACAAACGACCGTTTTAGCCGAAACGGAAAGCGATACGAAAGATGCGGTTACATTTTCAACCGTGCTCGCCATAATCGGCTTGCTAATTGGCACAGTTGCCATTGCTATTTTAAGCGTCTTCGTTCGCCGCAATATCGTCACGCCGCTTCATCATTTTAGCGAGCAAGCAGCTGTTATGGCATCGGGTGACTTAACACAGCCAAATTACGTATATGAATCAAAAGATGAGCTTGGCGTATTGTCAAAAGCATTTAACGAAATGAAGCAAAACTTAATTGATATTTTGCAAAACGTTCACGCAAGCACAGGGCAAGTGAGTGCAGCTGCCGAGCAATTAGCTGCAGGTACAGAGGAAATCGCACAAGCATCGGATGAAGTCGCAACGAACGTGACACATACGTCCGAGCTCGCAAACAGCACGACAATTGCCGCGCTTGAGTGCTCGTACGCAATGGCTGAAACGTCGGCTGGGGTGCAACGTATTTCAGAATCGACGCAGGAGTTGCTGACGAACACGATGAACATGAACGACGATGCCCATCACGGTGTGTCGACGATTCATCAAGCAGAGCTACAAATGGAAACAATTGCAGAAGTGACGTCGAACATTTCTGCTGTTACAAAAGAGCTTTCGAAGCAATCTGAAGAAATCGGGCAAATGATTAACGTCATTACGATGATTACGGAACAAACGCATTTACTTGCACTGAATGCGGCAATCGAAGCGGCGCGTGCAGGCGAACATGGCAAAGGCTTCGCAGTCGTAGCCGATGAAGTACGTAAGCTTGCTGAACAGTCGAACGAATCAGCGGTGCAAATCGTCAGCTTAACGAAACAAATTCAAGAAGGTACAAAAAATGTCGAAAGCGCAGTCGGCAACGGGCTTTCTTCCGTCGAGCAAGGGGTAGACATCATTAAAAATGCCGGTGACGCGTTTGAAACGATTTCAACGACGATCCAAACGTTAACTGGGCAAGTGCAAGAAATTTCAGCCGCTTCTGAGCAAATTTCCGCAAGCGCTGAAGAAGTTACAGCTGCCGTATCCGAAATTGCAGCGAGCGCGAAAGAATCGTCGGAAAGCTTCGAATCGATCGCCTCAGCAACCGAGGAGCAATCCGCAACAATGGTACAAATTAACAGCGTTGCGATGAGCTTAAACACAAACGCTGCCGAGTTAAAGCAAGTGATGTCGAAATTTAAAGTGTAAACAAAAAAGAGCGTGCGAACAGTTGATGTTGGCACGCTTTGTTTTTTGTATGAAGATACAGCTGCTTCGAATAAAGAAGGCATTCGAGGTCATCGCCTCAAACACCTTCTTCGTGAACTGTTATACGGTTTTGTTACTTATCTTTCTCGAAAAATAAAATGAGCGCCGGCAGCAACATGCCACGGATTAAAAACGTATCCATTAAAATACCGACTGCGACGATGAAGCCGAATACGAATAAATCGGCAATTGGCATCGTCGTTAATGCCGCAAACGTTGCCGCTAAAATGACACCTGCTGATGAAATGACGCCGCCTGTGTTGCGAATTGCCATTTCGAGTGCATCTTTTACTTTGCGTGTTTTGCGCTCCTCGATAAAGCGTGACACTAAAATGATGTTGTAGTCAATGCCGAGCGCGACTAGGAAGATGAACGCATACACTGGTACGCGTGTGCTCACTGCCTCGTAGCCAAACAGCACATCGACAAGGAACAAGCCGAAGCCGAGTGCCGCGACGTATGAAACTAAAATCGTCGCCATCATATACAATGGCATTTTCCATGATTTCGTTAAAAATAGCAGTAATACTAAAATTAATACCGTCTCGAGCACGACAATTTTAATGATGTCGTTATTGTTCACGTCACGCTCATCGACAAGCTTCGGTGTCACACCAGCAAAATGCGGCGTTCCTTCAATGTTCACTTGTGCAAGCATCGCGTCCGCCTCAATACGCAGCTCCTCAATTACCGCCATACCTTCTGGAGAATACGGATTTTCATCCAGCGATAAACTATACTTTAAATTTTGCCTGTCATCTGTTTGCCCTTGGAAGCGAACCGATGCGATGCCGTCTTGCCCTTCTAATAAACTCGTTAAAGCCGTCACTTGATTCGCGGTAATATTCGCGTCCCCTTCAACTAAAAACGTCGTCGGTGCAAGTTCGCCTTTATCGAATTTCGACTCTACAATTTCATAGCCGACACGTGACGGTAAATCCTCTGGGAATGCTTTTACTGTATCAAACTCAAACTTTAAGTTGAATACGTTCAGCGCCATAACAACCATTAATAGCGCGACAATCCCACCTGAAATGCCTGGGCGATTAACAACGAACTTCGCTACTGGGCCCCAAATGCCGTGCTTCACTTGTTCATGTGCGCCGTATTTTGGAACTTTTGGCCAAAACGCTTTACGCCCAAACAGCGTGAACAATGCCGGAACAAGCGTAATCGAGCCGAGCATAATGACAAATAGTGCCATACCGAACATCGGCGCAAAGTTTTGGTAATCGCGGAAGTCTGCGAAAAATAAAATAAGCATCGCCGCAAGTACAGTACCACCCGCGAAAAATACCGGCTCCGCTGTTGCGCGCATCGCATATTTCATCGCCTCGTATTTGCTTTCGTAATGATTTAGCTCCTCACGATAGCGCGAGAAAACAAATAGCGAGTAATCGATCACGGCCGCAAATAGTAAAATGCTCATAATCGATGTCGTCGAGTTGTTAATTTCTAGCCCTGCTGCGCCCATTAACGCAACAGATTGGTTCGCCACTTGATAAATAATAACCGTTGCCAGTAATGGAATGAATGCAAGTAGTGGCGAGCGATAAATGACGATTAGTAACACTAAAATAATACCGATTGTCGCAAGCAATAGCGTGAAGTCTGCTTGCTCAAACAGCTTCGTCGTATCCCCCGCAATGCCGGCTGGACCGGTAATGTAAAACTGTGTGCTTTGCAGCGACTCGGCTGTTTTCGTGCCGATTTCCGTTGCGTGGTCGTTAATTTCCGAATACGCGCTGTTGCCTAAGTTTGCTTCTAGCATCATTGGCACCATCATCGTCGTACGATCTTCTGAAATAAAGCTTTCGACAGCAGGCTGTGGAAGTGTCGCAATGTTGACGATTTCGTCGATGCCTTCGATGTTTTCCGCTTCAATCGCGGCTAAAATCGTTTTCACTTCCTCGACGTCAATGTCACCTTGTTCATTCGTAAACACTAAAATGCCTGGTGTCCCGCCGTCATTTGGGAAATATTCCTCAACTTTTTGTTCGGCAATAATGGATGCCGCGTCGTCAGGTAATGATTGGAAGTTCGTTACCTTATATTCGCTAAGCATCGGGCCGGCGCTAATGCCAACCATGAGCACAACCCACGCGATAATTGTAATCCACATACCGCGCTTTGTTGAAACCCAGTCGGTAATCGGGTGTAAAAATTTATTCATAACTCTCCTCCTCGGTTGCTATCGTAGCAAAGGAATATAAATTCTCTATAAACGTGAATAAGTTTCCCTTATACTATGAAACGAAGGGAGTTTTTACATATGATTGGAACGTTTACAAATGTCGCGGCGATTTTAATTGGCAGCGCTGTCGGAAGCTTGCTGAAAAAGGGCATTAAGGAGGAATATCAAACGGCGCTGTTTACCGCAATGGGCTTTGCGGCAACTGCGCTCGGCATCAATGCGGTCGTGCAAAATATGCCAAACAGCAGCTACCCCGTGCTCTTCATTATGAGCCTTGCAATCGGTGGGCTTGTCGGAACAATTTTGAATATCGATGAAAAGTTTCAGCAGCTCGTCGGCAAGTTTTCAAAAAGCGATTTAAGTAAAGGGCTATCGACGGCGATTTTATTATTTTGTGTCGGCACGCTATCGATTTTAGGGCCGGTCGAAAGCGCACTTTACGATAACAATACATATTTATTTACGAACGCGACGCTCGATCTTGTGACGTCGATGGCACTTGCGGCGACGTACGGCTTTGGCATCGCACTTTCTGCGGTCGTGCTGTTATTATGGCAAGGCGGCATTTACGTAGCGGCGATCTACATTGAGCCGTTTTTAACCGATGCGCTCATGACCGAAATTTCCATTGTCGGTGGCGTGCTCATTTTAAGTTCGGGGCTTGCGATTTTAGGCATTAAAGATAGCAAGTCGCTAAACATGTTGCCAGCGCTGTTCGTTCCGGTCATTTGGTTCGTGTTACTTGCGATGTTTTAACCTTTTTATGTTTTAATACATTAAATCATTAATGAATATGAAAAAAGCGCACGAAATTAATCGTTGCGCTTTTCGTCATGTAATAAATACGTATACGTGTCTTTCCCTTGACGCTTTGACATGTACAACGCCTCGTCCGCTCGCTTAAACAGTTCGAGCTCCGCTTCACGGCTTTCCTTTTGCAACGTTGCCCCAATGCTCACTGATAAAATCGCCCAGAGCGGATTTTTGTCGTGCTGGGTTCGAACGCGCTGCAAAATGTTTTGTGCCGCTGCCTGAAGCTTGTCCTCGTTCGCGCGTTCATAGACGATGCCGAACTCGTCGCCACCGAAGCGTACGACATAGCCTTTCTTTTGTACGACGTCTTTTAAAATCGTCGTCAACTCGCGCAGTGCGACGTCACCTTCTGCATGCCCGTATTCATCGTTTAGCTTTTTGAAGTTATCTAAATCGACGAGCATTAAGCCAATTGGGTTCGCCCCTCGACTTTCAATGAGCGAGTTCATATGCTGTAAATACGACGCGCGATTGTATGCACCTGTTAACGTATCGTATGTAGCGAGGCGAATCGTCTTCGTAAAAATTTTTAAAATGATGAGCATCGCAATGACGGCGGTAATGATGCCGACACCTGCCATCCATGAAAAAATGCGACTATTTTTTTCTGAAATGGCAAGCTCTTCGATGTTGTCGTATTTCGCATAAATGATTCGCTGCGTCGCATTGCCGCGCGTCTCCTCTGCTTTGTACGGCAAGAAGCGGTGCGTTTCGATATAGCCGTCTTGTAACGTCTTTCTCACCTCAGCTACTTTACCTGTCTCAATCGCGTTGTAATAAGCTCGGCGTATGTCCGCATTTAAATCATCAACCGTCATTAAATCACTCGAGAAGTTTAACGCGAACCCTTCATACGTTAAAATGCGCAAATCTCGCAGCCCTTCGTTGTTCGCTAACAAATTATCGACCGTTTCCTCGTAGCCGAAATATTTCGCCACACTCGTATCGCCAAAGCGAATGCCAAACTCAAGTAAATAGCGATGATCGGGCGTTGCTAAGTAGCTATACATCCACGCATCACGCGTCGCCGCTGAATTTTCAAGCCCGTCAAAATAAAATTCATCAGTCGGCAGCCGCTCTTGAATGAGTCGCACAAACTCAGAACAGCACTCATTGAAATCGAAATTTTCACTCGGCTCATGCGTCGTCACCTCGACTTGATTTTCGGCATTAATGACGTAAAACTCACGCGGTGCATATTTTTTTGCAATTTCCTCTAAATCCCACGTATGAACGTCTGGATTTTCCTCATAATAGTCTCGCAGCTCATATAAGCCTTTGCGCATTTCCTCATCTTCTAGCTGACTAAAATACGCATGCGCACTATCCATTTCACTTAGCTGCATGAAAATGTTTCGCTCAATTACTTCACGCTGCTTATGTTGCTCCTCGATTACATTGTCTAAAAATAGCTTCGTCGTCGTGACAACCATCGTAAAAATTAAAATAAAGGCAAATATAACTAAGCTGAGGAATAATTTTAACGGTAAGTTTTTCACATTGCTCCCTACTTTACATTGGAATGTTGTCTATTACTTTACGTATGTAAAATGCACTTTTTATCAGACTATCAACATCACCTGAAGTTGCTTCCACATCGATGCAAGCTTTGTCAAAGTCGCCGCTACGTCAAGCACTCCTTTTACGTCGACATTAGCTTGCAAACTACAAACTTATATACTAGTTATAGTATAATATATTAAGACAATATTCATAACCGCCTATTATTGTTTTACCTATTGTCCCACTTAAATAAACATTACTTAATTCCTGACGCAGTAAAAGTTTGTCGAATGTGCCATTTTTCGATACAATAAAAAGCGAACATAAGCTCGATACGAAAGGACGTGTAGATCATTGGAAGAAAACGTACTGCATTTACATCCGACGCTTCTACAAAAAAAAGCAGCCGATGACGTCCAAAAAATGCAACAAAAACGTCACGATCGGTATAAATATGACATTAAACATTTCATTGTGTTTTGCGAGGAGCAACATTTGCATGCAAGCTACGACAGCTTAAAACTTTACTTACATTATTCGCTTACAGTACAGCACATTAAGCTATCGACATTTGAACGCCGCCTCGCTGGAGTGAAATTTTATTTAAAATCGCTCGGTTTGCAGCCGACTGAAATTGAGCTAGAGGAAATTCGTCTCGTGCGCTCGCTGTATAACGAGCCGGAATTTTTACGCTTAAAGCCGCAAATCGGACAACGCGCTGAAAAGCAAGACGAGGTGCTGCGCCTGATCGACCGCTTCGACACCGACGACCCGAGCGACATTCGCATTCGTGCCATTTGCTTAGTAAATCTCATTACCGCATGCCGCCCGACCGAAATGGTGCGCATTCAAATGAAAGATTTCGATTTAGCGAACCGCACTGTATGGGTCATGCAAACGAAGCAAGGCTCGATGATTGAAAAGCGCCTCACACTCGAATGCGTCCAAGCGATTGAGCGCTACCGTCGCACGTTTGACCTTCAGCCAGAGCATTACTTCGTCGGGAAAATGGATAAATGGGGGCATTACCATAGCGTCAAAATGCACGAAAGCAGCTACAATCGCTCAACGAACAAATGGCTCGGCTTCGCACCGTACACATTCCGCAAAACGCAAATTACGTCGATGTACAATAAAGGCGCCGACATCCCAACGATCGCCAAGCAATCTGGGCATAAGTCCCATCAAACGATTATGGAGCATTACATACAAGTGCAAAAAGATGATGTCGATGAGTTTTTATAATGAAGAAGAGGCAAAGCAATTTCTCGCTTTGCCTCTTTGTTATGTTGTTTTTTTCGTTTTCACCTTTTTTGGAATGACAATATTGTACTCGGCCTCTAGCTCTCGCAATATGTGGTTATGATTAGTCGAATCGTATTGTACTTCAACGTACTCACCTAACGTATTCAACTGTTCAAGTGTTGTCACCGTCGTTTGTTCGACAAGCTGTTTGTACGGCTGAAACTTCGCATAGCTACATTTGCCACGATTTGAGTCTTCGGTCATCGGATTAATCGGACGATATGCCACTTTAAAATTTTTACTTAATGCTAAAACGGTTTCTTCATTGATTGGCTGTAAAAATGATAGTAAGTCTTCAATCGTTTCAGGTAGTTGTGAACCTTGATATAAGCAGTTTGCAACGTCATCGCCTTCACCTACGCCTGCAACGACTTTCACAATGTCCTCATATGTAAATACGTCAGTAAACTCGCGCGCTGTCAGTCCACTACGTTTCCCAAAACTAACACTTACCCCTACAAAGATTGACGCATTTTTTGTATGCTTCCATTCATTTGCCCATTGCGTACAATCGCTGACGAGTCGTTGAAATGCATGTTCGCCAAACTCTCGTACAATACGTTTATGCGAATACCAATTGCCGAAGTAATCAGCGTTTGTCAATTTAGCAGAAATTTTCAGTGGCGCGCCGTTCGCAAACGTAACGAGAATATCAGTCTTCGCATTTTTACTGCCGACACGCTTCGCACTTACAATTTTTGCATTTGGTTGTATGTTTAACGCGATCATCCACTGCGGTAATTTTGCTGGTAATGCTTGCTGCTGCGCGATAAACTCCGCAATATTTTCTTCAAATTGATCCGTTTTCACTGACATCGACTTCACCTTTTTCCTGAAATTTCAACCATGCATATCCTTTTATCATACGCCACTTCCAGTAAAGTTTCCAACAACTGTTCCACGAAAAAATATGTTAAAATAAAAAAAGCACTTTTTGAAAGGAAGATGTTTATGGAACAAAATAGTAGCACTAGAGGTAGAGGTAAAGTGAAGCCATTGCAAAACCTTTCGACAGAGCACATTCAAGCAATTTTACTTGAGAAAATCGAAGAAGAAACTGCACTCATTATTGATGATCCGGCCGATGAATTATTGCTTCAACACATTCAGTACAAGCCGAAAAAATATAATATGGCCGGGCTGTTTTCGGGCTGTGGTGGCTTAGACTTAGGCTTCGAGCTTGCTGGTCTTGTAACAGCTATCGGTGAAGAAGCCGCGTTTGAAGCTTTCCAATCAAAAGAAACGTACGAAGCATTACGCCATGAAAGCGTATTCCACACCATTTACACGAACGACATGTTTAAAGAAGCGAACGAAACGTACAAATTAAACTTCCCATCACACGTCATTCAGCACGAAAAAGACATTCGCAAAGTGGCGAACTTTCCATTATGTAACGTCATGCTCGGTGGCTTCCCGTGTCCAGGCTTTTCAGAGGCAGGCCCTCGCTTACTAGACGATAAGCGCAACTTTTTATACATTCATTTCATTCGTGCGCTCATGCAAACGAAGCCTGAATTTTTCATTGCAGAAAACGTAAAAGGCATGATGACGCTCGGGAAAGGTGAAGTTGTGCGTCAAATCGTTGAAGACTTTGCATCAGCAGGTTACAACGTGAAATATGAGCTCGTCAACTCGCGCGATTACGGCGTGCCACAGTTACGCGAGCGAGTATTCCTCGTCGGCGTACGTCACGATGTTGATTTTGACTACGTATTTCCTGAGCCAACGCATGGTGATGCACCACATTTAAAACCGTTCGTCACATTGCACGATGCAATTGGCGACTTACAAGCGAATCCTGGTCCTTACTATGACGACGCTTCGTTCTCAAGCATTTACATGTCACGTAACCGTAAAAAAAGTTGG
This sequence comes from Caryophanon latum, assembly GCF_001700325.1. Lineage (GTDB taxonomy): Bacteria > Bacillota > Bacilli > Bacillales_A > Planococcaceae > Caryophanon > Caryophanon latum. Next base: position 31,192 of record NZ_MATO01000031.1, on the reverse strand, counting down.
GACGAGCAAAGCTTCACAATCCAAGCGTCTGGTCGCCAAGCACCGATGCATCCAGGCGGCGAGCCGATGATAAAAGTTGGCAAAGACGATTGGCAATTCCAAGGTACTGAAAATCGTCGTCTGTCCGTCAAAGAAATCGCGCGCATTCAAACATTCCCAGACTGGTACGAATTCAGCAGCGGCGCACCGACGAAAAACGAAAACGGTCAGCTCGACAAAATTTATAAACAAATCGGCAATGCTGTTCCTGTACTGCTTGCTCGTGCGATTGCTCAACCAATTGCCGACTATGCTGCACGTCAAATCCAACAAAACGAATTACCTGCACAATTATCATTTCAAAGTTCATTGTTTTAACGCAAAAAGACCAAGCGAACAAAATCGCTTGGTCTTATTTTATGTTGCTTCATTCGCAAATCCATGCGTCGATGCGAGCTGCCCTTTTAGCTTCGTCATATGAAGCGGCATACCTTGTAGCCATTGTGCAAATGGTAGCATAATCGGTGGGCGGTCGCTGCCGAACGAAATGCCGACGCGCTTCGTTGCTGGTTCGTAAATGGCGGTATGAATCGTGCCGTCCCATGCGCCGTATTTCGTTGCGAATACACCGCGTGCTACGTCGTTTAATGTCGCATATGCATCAGCAAGCTGCGTATGCGGTGCGTCGTTCATTAGCTGTGTGCGTCGAAGTGAATCTTCCGTGCGGTAACGATTTTCGTCGGTCAGCTTTTCGAAATGATTCGTGCAAGCGAGCGACTGACGTGTTGTGACGTTGCGGCTTGATGCTTCGACGACGATTGCGTCACCGTGTGCATCAACGACACAATAGTTAAACGCATGCTTATGTGGAATCGCTGTTAATAGCGCAACCGCTTCATTCGTCGTGCGGCACGTTTGTAATACGATGCGCCCAATCATATTACAGACGAAGCCATCACCGTGCGAGCGCGAATTGACGAAATTATAGCCCATCGACAAGCCGTGCTCATTCATGCCATCTGTGCGCCCTGTTACTTGCATCGTCGGGCCGATCGTCGCATAGCCGCCATCTGTCGGAGCGAACAAGACGTAGCGCCCATCATACGTAACAGGATCGTTATCGTAATTGCGAATCATATAGCGGTCCGTCATCATAATCGAGCAGCCGCTTCGCTGATTCGCGTAATACCCAGCAAACTGCACATATGCCTCGTCCTCTGTCAGTAATAAGGCGTCCTGTAGCCCACGTATTTCATCGAGTAGCTGCGGCGCAAATTGCACGAGCAACGATTGCACGTACGGCACATCAACGACAAATTTTTTCAGCATGCGTGCAGCCATTAGCTCGCGATTTTTCATAAACGGCGTGTTCGCAATCATTCGCCCTTGATACACTCCGAAGTCATAGTGTGTACCACGAAATTGCACGACGTTACTTATTACATTTTTCATATCGTTCGTTCCCTCATTTAATGTTTCTTTCTATTATAATGTGCCACATAAAAAAGGTGTAGCAATGTAACTTGCTACACCTTTTCACTATGCATATTTACCGTGGCGCACCGACAGCATCGGCTTAATTTTTTGTGCATCGCCAATTACTTTGTCGCGCTGCTTGTCCATACCACCGTACCAAAGTTCAATCGTTTCAATCATTTTTTCCGGTAGCGCCTCGTCTTGACGCATCATATGTACAACGGCGTTCATCGCTTTTGTGCGTTCGACGTAAAACGGAATACGCTTTTCAAAATCAGGGCCGACTTCTACGTCAAATAGCTGACCGAGACGAATAATATGTGCATTCATTGAGCGCTCGCCGTACAGTGCTGATGCAACGAGTGCTACTTTGTAACGGAAGTCGTCATCGTCTTTAAAATAATCGTTAAGTGTTTCAAGCACGTCCTCTTGAATTTTCACAAGGCGTGCATATTGCGTCGTCGCAAGCTCCTTCGTGTCCTCAAACATCGTAATCATTAAGTTCACTTCATCCATAAAGTCTTTGGCACGCTTTAAATTTTCGCCGTCTGAACTATAGCCGAGTAATAGCTGCGTATTTTCGTTTACGTAAAAGCGCTGTAAATACGCATGCAATAAAATTAAACCGTTATATTCGATTTGTGCTGGATTCGTCATCATTGAAAACTCCTATCATTTAAATATGATAAGCGTACCACATATTTCGTAAAAAATCGCACATTTTATTGCACGTTTACTTTCGCATGAATCGGCTCTTCACCACCTGGCATAAGCTGCAGCTGCCAAAGCTCATCTTCTTGCTCATAAATGTACGAATATCGATATGCTAAGTCATTCACAAATACGACGTACAGCTGGTAATCGACTTTCCCTTCTTCAAACGCATCGATCGTAATGTTTGAAAAAGAATGCTCGTATTCACCGCCATCATCATACAGCCACACTTCCTCACCACTAATTTCACCAATAGCACTCGCCTCGCCAAATATTTCGCTCACTTGCTCCTTCGTTAAGCCCGTTTTACCATTTTCCTCAATAAACTGCTTCATTTCGACCGTTTCGCTTACTTGCTCCTCACTACATGCAACTAACGATAACGTCGCCATACCGATCATGATTTTTAAGATATACCTTTTCACCTAAATCCCCCATTTATACGCTACTTAATAACTACATTATAACCGATTGGAACATTTTACATATGTATTACAGTACGAAAATATATGGAAGAATTGGCAAATCGCCATGAAATAGTCAAATAATTTTTCATATTTGCGTCCTCGTCTGCATTTTTTACGTATAGTAAATAAAAAGGAGGGGACGCACATGGATATTGATGCACTCATTGATGAGCATAGCGATTACTTATACCGCATCGCTTTTATTTATACGAAAGATTTACAAGTGGCGGAGGAAGTTGTGCAAGATGTGTTTTTCAATTTTTACCGCACGAACCAATACGATGGGCGTGCCTCGGTCAAGACGTATTTAACGAAAATGACGATCAACCGCAGCTACGATTATTTGCGCAGCTGGAAGCATCGTCGCACCGTCGTGTTTGAAGCATTCACCAAATCAGGAGCTAGCGCGGAGCACAAAGCGGTCGCAACCGAGGAGCGCACCGAGGTGACGAACGCCGTATTACAACTACCTGTGAAATATCGCGAAGTATTACTACTGTATTATTACGAGGAGCTAAACGTCAATGAAATTGCTGAGCTTTGTAAGCTGCCGTTATCGACCGTGAAGTCCCGCTTGCAACGAGCGCGCCAACAGCTAAAAACGATTTTGCCACAAACGGAATGGGAGGTGCTACATGATGCATAAACAATGGAAAAAGGAACTACGCAACATCACACTATCAGACAGTCAAAAGGCGAAAATGAAAATCGCGATGCAGCAGCCGCACACGTATAAAAAACCGCTCGCACCACGTATCATTTTCCCTGCCTTTATCGTATTTGCACTATTTTTCATCATGTGGAAGCCGAATAGATCAGGCTTATCGAGCGCGGCAGAATCGATCGTGTTTGACGATATTACACTGCGCATCGTCATTTGGTTGACAATTTCACAGCTGTTGCTCGTCATTGGCTACTTGTTCGCCATCACGTGCATTCGCAACGTTAAACGCTGGGACAACCGCCCACTCATTCAACGGCTGCGCGTGCTGCTCAATATGTGGCAAGGACACGTTATCGGTACACTGCTTCTACTAGCGATGATGGCGGTGATGTGGATCGTCACACTCATCGTACCGAACACGCTCGTAGCTGAAGCATTTTTTACAATGAGCTTCCTATTTTTCTTCGTCAGCATATTAACGTACTTCACGCGCAGGGCGAATAAAGGTAAATGCCCATACTGCAACACGTATTTTTCGTACCGACAGTTGCTGAAGCTCGGCTTTAAGCTCACACCGATTTGCCCAATATGCGGCGAGAAAATGGCTCCGAAAACGTATCATGGTGCAGATAGTGCGTCATACGTTTGGGTTCCAGCCCTCATGCTGCTGCAATACACGACGCTTTATTACTGGTACGTTGTCGCGTTGTTCGTCGCGGGTGGTTTGTTTATCGTCCTTTACATTTTGCCGTACCGTACTGAGTATATGCCGCTGCAAAAAGACGACTTACCACCACCACTTTGGTAAACAAAATAGGTGATGTTAGCACGCGCTAGCATCACCTATTTTTTATGCCAATACCCACGGCACGACGAGATCGAATTGCGCGATGATGTATTCACCGTGTCGCTCAAATGTTAGCGCCGTCGTCTGTTCAAGTGGCATGTCACCGATTAACACATATTCACCGATGTAACGATGCATCGGCTCCTCATCAAAATGACTTAAATGCCGCGGCTGATTCATATGCACGCCCCACCGCTGAAGGAACGCACCGAGCTCCGTTTCGTTCACCGCCTCGTAAAAATTGCGACAATATAGACAATCGCACACATCCACTTGCAGCGCTTCGTAATACGCCGCCGTTTTCATTTCATCAATCGGCATGCACCGTTCCTCCAATATGCGTCTTTACAGCTTTAGCCGCCGCACCTAATACGATGACGTACAATAAGACGAACGCAGTCGTTAACATCGGACTGTTTTGTAGCTCGCTACCTGCTAGTGAATAAACGAGCAAGTTCGGCATTTTCCCGATGCACGTCGCGACGCAAAATGCGGTAAACGAAATGCCCGTCACGCTCGCAATTGTGTTGAGCGCGGCAGACGGCATAATCGGAATAATGCGCCCGATTAGCACTGCTAAAAATCCGTGCTGCTGCATGAATAATTCAAATTGTTTGCCGTACGTATATTTGGCGAGCTGCTTGGCCGCGTATTGCCGAAGCAGCTTGCGCATGAATAAAAACATCGCGAGCGAGCCGACAATATTACCTGCAAGACTAACGGCAAATGCGACGTACCAATCAAACTGCGTCGCAAGCAAACCGACGACGAGCGGAGTTGGCAAAAACGGCACGCACGACAGCACCGCGAGTAAACAAAAGGCAAGCAGCAACCCGATTGCTGGGCGCTCCTCGATCATCGTTGTAAAAAAAATTTCCATAGCCACCTCAATTAAGCTGTTTCAAACGTTGACGCATTTAGCCACGAAAAGTTGCAAAAAGCGTAAAAGGCAGTTGCTGCTACCTTTTACGCAATTCATTTAGACATAAATACATTACTACATTTAAATTACATCATAATGCCGCCGTCTACATGTAGTACGTGCCCGTTTACGTAATTCGATTCGCCTGATGCTAAATATAAATACGCATTTGCAATTTCAACCGGCTCGCCTAAACGTTGCTGTGCGATGACCGATGTCATTTTCTCGATCACTTTCTCCGGCATTTTTGCGACTAAATCGGTGCGCGTAAATCCTGGTGCGACCGCGTTCACGTTAATGCCTTTACGCCCGAGCTCCTTCGCCCACGTTTTCGTCATACCGATGACTGCGGCTTTCGTTGCGGCGTAGTTCGTTTGCCCGACATTGCCGTACGTGCCACTCACTGATGACGTATTTACAATTTTACCCGCGCCTTTTTCGATGAGCGTCGGTAATACAGCTTGTGTACAGTTGAACACGCCTGTTAAGTTGACATCGAGCACTTTTTGGAACTGCTCCGCTGTCATTTTCGTTAGCATCGCGTCATTTGTAATACCGGCGTTGTTAATTAATATATCAATCGTACCGAATTTATCGATCGTTTCAGCAACGAGTTGTGCTACGCTTTCCCGGTCAGCGACATTTGTTTTGACGAAGTGAACATCTTTGCCTTCAGCTGTTAATGTTTGTACTAAAACATTTCCTGCAGCTTCATCCATATCTGCAATCACAACTTTCGCTCCTTCTTCTGTGAAGCGCTTCACTGCCGCTTCCCCAATTCCTTTTGCCCCACCAGTAATGATGGCTACTTTATGTTGTAAACGCATGTGTATGTCCTCCTTCAAGTCCGTTTGCTACGTGTGATGTGTAACTGCTAGTATATTACCAACGTTTCACATCTTTCTAAACATGCTCTTTTGAAAATTTAACGAAATTATATAGTTATTCATTATTGTAAAGTAGCTTAAATGTTGATTTGACAGTATTTCGTTACACTACAAAAATTTTTTAGAACCCCGGTTTTTACGTGAATCGATTTTAGCGTTTTATTTGTTTGCTGTTCACATTGAAAGCGTCACTAACTATCCACTCTACCCGTCTCGATGCATAGAGCTGAACATCGACTTTATTTCCATTTTCCGAAAAATAGACGTGTCAATTGTACATACACACTTCTAAAAACATGGTAAAATAGTAAAATAGAATCAAACGTTAAAGGAGTTTTCTCATGAGCAATTTACCAAACACATTACATCCAAACTTACAGCATTACGTTAGCATTGCACCACTTTTAGAGAAGCTTTTTTCAGAAGACGTCGTAATCACAATTTCTGACCGAGAAAAAGTTGTTAGCTTTACAAGTCCGCTCGTGAAAGTCGTCCCAGAAGGTGTCCTCGGTCGCCGCCTTGAAGCGGATGATCCGATGGTGCAAGTCATTCGAACGAACCGTGAAAACATTTTCGAGGTGCCTGCATCAAAATTCGGCAGCGACATGCGCATTGCGATCATTCCGGTGCGTGACGAAAACGATCAAGCAATCGGTACATTCGCCGCATCATTTAGCATTCAAAACCGCGTATCGCTCATTGAAATTGCTAAAACATTCGGCGAGTCGTCTGATCAAATTCATGCTTCGACCATTTCACTCGATGAATCAGCTACGACGTTAACAGAGTACATGAGCGCCATTACAAACGCACAGCAAAACTTAGTAAATCAAGTGAACGACTCCGCAAAAATTTTAGAAATGATCAACAGCGTCGCAAAAAGCACGCGCATTTTAGGCTTCAACGCGGGTATCGAAGCCGCACGCTCTGGAGATGCAGGGCTCGGCTTTGCGGTCGTTGCACGAGAAATTACGAAGCTTGCCGAACAAAGCGCCAACTCGGTAAACGAAATTGGGCGATTGCTCGACGAAATGAAAAAGCGTGCCGAGGAAGTATCAGACATTATCGCCCATACAGCGAACGTATCAGAAACGCAAGCAGATGCCATCCACAGCATTTCTGAATCAATTGAAGAACTAACGCACGTCGCCGTCAAAATCGACGAGCTCGCAAACAAACTGTAATAACATTTCGGTAGCGTTGTTCATAGCTACCGTTTTTCAATTGGAGGAAATCATACATGCACACACTTATCGAACAATTAACGAAGCACCGCATTGCGTTTGCCCATTACGACTACTACGCCCCTGCATTTTTAAAGTGCTGGGAAAACAAGTTCGTCCCATTAACAGCCGAGGAAAAAGAGGAAATTTTTTTATTGAGTGATCGCTACAGCTGCGGCTATTTATGGCACGTCTTTAGCTACGAGCGCCGCCAACACGAAAAAGGCACTGCGGCAAACGAAGCGTTCACCGAGCACCTAGCTAGCGCGTATTACGTTTTCGGTCACCATTCAGACGACGTGCTCATCATCAATCAGCCCGCAAAGCTCACAGCCGCGATGTTTGCTGAATGCGAGGACATTTACGTCGTGGACAAAGTGTTTACGTGGTCGTACGTCGTGACGCATGAGCGCAGTCTTGGTCCGTATTTTAGTCATTACAAATCCAATGCACTTCACCCGTAAAGCCATCAACAAACTGCAAATGCGCTCCGGTTGGCGACGTCGGGTACACTAGCTCATACACAAAGGAAAAGCGACGGCGATTATCAATGTCACGCTCTAACGTTAGCTCCACGTCAGCATATTGATACACAATCGCATTCGCCTCCGCAAGTGTGAGCTTCGGCTTTTTCAGCGTGCGCAGCTTGTCATACGGAATGATGCACTGCGACACCGATAAAATTTGATTCGTCTCCGTATTCATATGCACGGAAATCGCATGAAAATCAAACGCTATGTCATCGATAATATACACAAATCGCAGCGTCACATATGCATCTTCCTCTAGCAGATGACGCATGCTTCCAAGGTTCTCAAAGTAATAATTCGCATATTCCTCACCGCTAATTCGCTTCACGACGCGGCACGCTCGCACAAATGACGCCTCTTCTGCACATCCCTCATCCTCACTGTCGATGCGCCAGTAATACTCTTCGTCACGGTGCTGCATCGTCACATCACCTTGTCGCCCACCGAGTAAAAATGCGTCCAAATCTGAAATCAATTCAACATCGGGCAACGTTTCAAACTTCGCATCTTGCATCATAGGCTCCTCGCTCCATAGCCGCACATGCCCGTCCACCCCAACGCCATACAAATCAAAGTTTTGCACGTACGCATATTGCCAGTTCAGTTCCGGTGCAATGCCAAGCTTCACAATCGGTTGCGTATGTAAAATCGCCCGCGCCTCGTCATGCGAAATGATGTTCTCTGGATAGACGAACTCCACATCATTTTCAAGTAATACGACATGCTCAACAAAGCCAGTATAACTAATCGTAATGCGCATGCCACTGTTTGGCACGTACACGCGGTATTTCGGCTCGCGCATACTTAGCTCGACGACGAACGATTCGCCATCATCTCTCACTTCCGTCACAAACAAATGCAGCATACGAAACACGTACTGCACATCATATGTAATTTGCTGAAGCTGCTGCGGTGTAATACGCGCCCCTTCCTTCTCACCATAATACGAAATCATTTCAACATTCCCATTCACTTCATACACATCAGCAATATGTTCACCCGCTGCATTGTAGCAATACGTCAGCTCGTCCTCCTCGTGAAACTCCTGCCGCGCCACCTTGCCAACGAACGGCTCGATTAACTGTAACATCCACACGCCCCCTTTTTATTATTCTCTCTTATTATAAAGTGCTGCGGGATATGTGCATACAAAAAGACACCTGCACAAGGCAAGTGTCGGGTGGAGAAGGTGGTTGATCCTCTAAGGCGAGGGTTTCGATTTATACGATTGAAAACTATGTGGAAGACAACTACAAATCGGATATGTGTTAATCCTCTTATTCAAGGTTAACCATTTACACAAAAGTGCAATGGTAACAAGAAAATTAGGGCTTACGTGTTAATCCTCTTAATCAAGGTTAGCCATTTACACTACAGCATCATCTTTAATGTAACCAACAGCTTCACCTTGTGTTAATCCTCTTAATCAAGGTTAGCCATTTACACAGCTTCCCATAAAGAAAGCTTTGTTTCGACTTTCTTAGGTGTTAATCCTCTTAATCAAGGTTAGCCATTTACACTAACATTAATTAAAGCAAAATTTGATATTTAAGGAGGTGTTAATCCTCTTAATCAAGGTTAGCCATTTACACACTTACGTTGATACACGATATAATAACGGTATTTGCAATCGTGTTAATCCTCTTAATCAAGGTTAGCCATTTACACATAAACTTAAAAAATGTTTGCAATTGAAATATAGGCATGGTGTTAATCCTCTTAATCAAGGTTAGCCATTTACACATCACCAACAAAACTTGCCACCGCAGCCGCATACGAACGTGTTAATCCTCTTAATCAAGGTTAGCCATTTACACAAATTATAGTTCTTCTTGGAGCTTAATGATGACGTTGTGTTAATCCTCTTAATCAAGGTTAGCCATTTACACACTTAACTACGGATAATACTTTGAGTAAGGTAAATGGTGTTAATCCTCTTAATCAAGGTTAGCCATTTACACAGTACCGTTTTTCGTCCTTACTCTCCCAAGCGTTTCACGAGCCATTTTACATGGTGACTGGTGCATTTTCATTTGGAATTTTCAGGGATTATATCGATATAGTGAAATGAGCATGTAACACGTAGTCCAAAGCCTTTTTCGTGTAAATGTTATTATATTGACATAGGTATGGTGAACGCCGTTTTTGGCGAAAAAACGCACCATGTTTTGCGGTGTGAAATGCACCACTTTCTCTTTCTTTAGCTTACCAATTTCCACCTTTTTTGTACAGCAAATTTTCATTTTGCGCCAGTTGCTCGACGTTGGTTCGATCTGTTCGTATGCTATAATCAAAACTAACGATAGAGGTGATTTCCGATGAATCAACAAGCATTGCGACGCATTCCGCTGCACAAGCTCATTGATTTGAAAGTAGATTTTGCCTTTAAGCAACTGTTCGGCAGCGAGCGCAACAAACATATTACGATTGTCTTTTTGAACGCGATTTTGGCACGCACTGGACGCGATACGATTAAAGAAGTAACGTTTTTGAATGAGGAACTCGGTGGTCAGTACGACGGCGACAAGCAATCACGCCTCGACTTGCTTGTAAAAACGCAGTCGGGTGAGCATATTAATATCGAAATGCAGCTATCGAATCAAGATGATATGATGAAGCGTACGTTGTATTACTGGTCGCGCTTGTTTGCGAAGCAGCTCGAAAAAGGAAAAGGCTATCGAACGCTCTTGCCGACGATTACAATTAACATTTGCAATTTTACGGTGTTTAACGATTTAGCACATTATCATACGACGTATCATTTGTACGAAGACGCGGAACTGAAGCGTTTACGTCCAATCGATGACGTACTCGAAGTGCATTTTATTGAAATGAATAAATTTTTGAAAGCGTGGCACGACAAAAAATTACAGCCACTGGATGATATTTTAGCGAGATGGTTGTTGCTGCTTGGCATGATCGACGCACGCAAAGAAAAAGTATATACGGAAATTTATGAGGAATTGGAGGAGCTGGCGATGAAAGATGAACATTTAATCGATGCGTTCGGGACGTGGGAAGAGCTGAGTCAAACGCCGGAGACACGCTTTGCATATGAAATGCGACTGAAAGCAATTATTGATGACGAAGCGAGATTGAGTGATGCGATTGACAAAGGTGAAGAGCGTGGTATTGAAAAAGGCATTCAAAAAGTGGCACAGCAAATGCTGGCAGCGAATGTCGATATAAACACGATTCAACAGTTTACCGGCTTAGCGTTGCAACAAATTCATCAGCTACAGGAAAAGTAATGAAAGGTCGTCACGCGGAACGAATACCGTTAGCGAAAAACTTCTTTGCATTATACGTGGATCTTGGAACAATTCAACAAGCAACGGGGCTTTCTATTGACGAACTTGAGAACTTAAAACGACATCTATAACTTTTGTAGCCGCCCGAAACGATTCGAGGCGGCTTTTTTTATGCAAACTTGCTTATCGTATCGAACAATGGGGATTACATGCACATGAGAAAAGACGACAACTTCGTGATAATACGAAGCGGTCGTCTTTTGATCCTCTTACTCAAGGTTGCTCATTTACACAACATGCAAGATTTCGGATCGCAAATTTCGTATTTGTGTTAATCCTCTTACTCAAGGTTACTCATTTACACATTGAACCTCCTGATTAGTTTTTACTACTTCGAAATGTGTTAATCCTCTTACTCAAGGTTACTCATTTACACGTTGTTCCTGCTACTGTTCCTGCTGAGCCTAAAATGTCGTGTTAATCCTCTTACTCAAGGTTACTCATTTACACACTTATGTGCTTCGAAGATGACCTAATCACTTGTTAGTGTTAATCCTCTTACTCAAGGTTAGCCATTTACACAAGGGGAAAGAAAAATGAGCATTAACGACTACATGGTGTTAATCCTCTTACTCAAGGTTAGCCATTTACACATTACCGTTTTTCACCCTTACTGCCCCAACGGTTTCACGAGTCATTTTACATGGTGACTGGTGCATTTTCGTTTGGAATTTTCAGGGATTATCGCAGTATAGTGAAACAAGCATACAACACGTAGTCCAATGCGTTTTTCGTGTAAATGTTATTATATTGACATAGGTATGGTGACCGCCGTTTTTAGCGAAAAAGTGCACCATGTTTTGCGGCACAAAATGCACCATTGCTCTACTGAAAATAGTACCAATATTCATGTTATTTGTAAACTATATACTGTAAAATAAATGGTATAAATAAACAAATGAGGTGATGAAAAATGCTAAACTTTTCGAGTAAAAAAGAAGCAATTGAACAGCTGAAGCGGGAAATGGATTTGTACAATTTGACGCAAAAGGTCGTGCAGCAAGCGGCGATCGATTTGCATCAAACGCGCGAGCTTAGCATTGGCGTGATTGATACGGTAGAGCTTTATGTCAATACATTGGCGCATACACCGAAGTCATTCGACAAAGACTTCAAGCAAATTCAGCTGAACATGGCGAGCTTTAAAGCGCTTCGTGACATTGAGTATGATGAGAAAACGATGCAAAAAATGGTTGGCGGTGGCATTGTCGGTGGCGTGGCAGCAGGTGGAGCGATTGCGGCGTTAGCTCCGAGCGCGGTCATGGCATTTGCGACGACGTTTGGTACAGCATCAACAGGCGCAGCGATTTCTTCATTAAGTGGGGCGGCGGCAACGAATGCGGCGCTCGCTTGGATTGGTGGCGGAGCGGTCGCAGCAGGAGGCGGTGGAATGGCAGCGGGCAATATGCTACTTGCATTTGCCGGTCCGATCGGTTGGTCAATCGGCGTCGGTAGCTTAGTTGTTGGCGGTGTGCTAACGAGTAAGAAAAATAAAGAAGCCGCGTTAAAAGCAGATCAAGAGCGACTTAATGTCATTGTAGAACGTCATAAGCTACAGGCGTTACAGCACAACATTGATGCACTGAACGACACGACGTCTAAGCTGATGCATGCACTGTATAAAGATGTGACGACATTTCGTGAACGAGCGGCACATATTGATTCATACGAGGCATTTTCGTTAACAGAACGTGAGCAGCTACTCGCAATTGTTAACAACACACTCGCACTTTCCGCACTGTTTATGAAGGACGTGGTGGACTAATGCGCGTTGCTTCTGAACAGCTCATTGCCGCAAATATTAACGCCTTTCACGATTGGAAAACGACGAACATCGCACAGCAAATGAACGATACGATTGCCCTTGCTTGCGAACAGCACGACGTCCAGCATACGCGCTTTGAGGAAGCACTACAGCCACTTGCGCAAATACGCGAATTTCTAAGCTCGCCACAGCACATACTCGGCTCTAGCAAAACGAAGCATGGCGAAATTGCCGAGCAGTTCGATGTGCATGTGCCAAATGCGTGGGCGCTGCTGCAAGGACAACCACAAGTAGCGACGTTTGACAGTGTAGCACGTACTGCTCCAACTGACTATATCGCAAATGGCATCGATACGCAGTCGAAATTTTTCAACTCACCGATGCAGACATTAAATGGTGTGCTGAAGCATTTTGTCACGTACGAGCACGATACGATGCGCTATACGATTCCACAAGACCAGTTTGACATCATTGAACAGCTTCGCGCAACACCGAACCCGACTGCCACTGCACAAACGCTGTTGCAAAAAGTGGCCGAAATTGAAGCGTTGACGGGGCGTCCGTTTGAAGAAGTTGTGCAGCGCTCCGTTTCGACATATGACGACGTACAAACGATCAATGCGTACGAAACCGTTCATCGTCATTACGAGCAGCTTTCCGAGGAACAGACGAAGCAGCTACAACACATTGACGATACGAAAACAAAACGCATGCACACACTCGAACAACAGCTGCAACCTTCATGGAAAGAAGGCGCAAAAGTGAGCGCAGGTGCATTTGCCGTTAGCAGCTCCATTACCGCAACGATTCGCATTTATAAAAAAATAAAAGGCGGCACACCGATTCATGCGTTCACGACAGACGATTGGCAAGAAATTGGCTTAGACGTCATACAAGCAGGTAGTAAATCCGGTGTCACAGCCGCTTCCATTTATACGCTCACGAATGTCACGTCGCTCAGTGCACCGTTTGCTGGCGCGATGACGAGTGCATCGTTTGGCATCGCCCGTCTTCTTACCGACTACAAAAAAGGCGAAACGACATTCGACGACGTGCTGCTCGAAGGACAAGCGATTTGCTTTGAAGCGGCGATGACTGCAACGGGCGCAACGATTGGGCAAGCGCTCATTCCGATTCCGATACTCGGTGCCATTATTGGCAGCACGAGTGCGATGATGGTATGTACATTTGCAAAAGAACAGCTCCACATCGAAGACGAACGCTTCGAACATGCCCGTCTCGCTTATATGGACGAGCTTCAAACGCGCGTCGATTCCGCATACGCCGACATTATCAAGCGCATTACCGAAACGTTCAATAGCTACGACAGCTTAATTGCCGCTGCGTTTGACGAGCAAAGCGACACGACAACACGCGCCGCCGCTTCGATCACATTAGCTGAAGCAGTCGGTGTACGAAACGACCGCATCATGCGCAACGTCCAACAGCTCGACGACTTTTTCACAAAATAACGAAAAAAAGCGACCGCACCGGAATAATGGTGCAGTCGCTTTTTTCGTTTGTGTGGTTTGGAATCCTCTTAATCAAGGTTAGTCATTTACACGAAAAGAATGTAAACATCGTAAAAAATCGAATTAACTCTCGTGTTAATCCTCTTAATCAAGGTTAGTCATTTACACGGTTATGATGGGGCTGTCCGCAAAATCAACAGCAAGAGTGTTAATCCTCTTAATCAAGGTTAGTCATTTACACTGCTTTTACTGCATCGTTATGTTTTGTCATATTCAGTGTAGGTGTTAATCCTCTTAATCAAGGTTAGTCATTTACACTGGCGCTTGTAGAACGCGAATTGCAAATGCTAACAGTGTTAATCCTCTTAATCAAGGTTAGTCATTTACACCGTCGTGCGTATACGGATCAGCAAATCGCAAAGCGTTAGTGTTAATCCTCTTAATCAAGGTTAGTCATTTACACGCGACAGCGATTTGGTCAAACGTCAGCGAAAAATTTTCGTGTTAATCCTCTTAATCAAGGTTAGTCATTTACACACTCAGGAAATGACTACGATATCGATGCTGCAGTGTGTTAATCCTCTTAATCAAGGTTAGTCATTTACACAAAGGTGCTGTGTACGCATACAATCGCAACGGCTTAGTGCAGTGTTAATCCTCTTAATCAAGGTTAGTCATTTACACGTACAAAGCCGTTTTTAGTTGCGATACCGTCCCATGATGGTGTTAATCCTCTTAATCAAGGTTAGTCATTTACACGCCAAGAGCATTACACAGAGGAAATTAGCAATGCTCGAAACGTGTTAATCCTCTTAATCAAGGTTAGTCATTTACACTGAAGGAATTCTGTTAATCGCATGCGTAAGAACATTCGTGTTAATCCTCTTAATCAAGGTTAGTCATTTACACATGAAGAGTTGTCATTTTACAACCATAGTGTAAGAAGTGTTAATCCTCTTAATCAAGGTTAGTCATTTACACATAAGCGTTTTTGCCGTATTCCGCGATGAAAATGTAGTGTTAATCCTCTTAATCAAGGTTAGTCATTTACACGATGTCCTCATACCACTCTGAGGAGTACTTCTTTGAGTGTTAATCCTCTTAATCAAGGTTAGTCATTTACACAACCAGATGAAAAGCTATTAAGCTTCTTAATCAAGAGGTGTTAATCCTCTTAATCAAGGTTAGTCATTTACACAGTACCGTTTTTCGCCCTTACTGCCCCAACGGTTTCAACAGCCGTTTTACATGGTGACTGGTGCATTTTCATTTGGGATTTTCAGGGATTATTTCGATATAGTGAAATGAGCATGTAACACATAGTCCGAAGCCTTTTTCGTGTAAATGTTATTATAGTGACATAGGTATGGTGACCGCCGTTTTTAGCGACAAAACGCACCATGTTTTGCGATGCGAAATGCACCACTTTCTCTTTCTTTAGCTTACCAATTCCCACCTTTTTTGTACAGCAAATTTTCATTTTGCGACGTTTGCTCGACGATGGTTCGACCTGCTCATATGCTATAATTAAAACTAATGACAGAGGTGATTTTCGATGAATCAACAAGCATTGCGACGCATTCCGCTGCACAAGCTCATTGATTTGAAAGTGGACTTTGCCTTTAAGCAACTGTTCGGCAGCGAGCGCAATAAGCATATTACGATTGTCTTTTTGAACGCGATTTTAGCACGAACAGGACGCGATACAATCAAAGAAGTAACGTTTTTGAACGAGGAGCTCGGCGGTCAATACGACGGCGACAAGCAATCACGTCTCGACCTGCTTGTGAAAACGCAGTCCGGTGAGCATATTAATATCGAAATGCAGTTGTCGAATCAAGACGATATGATGAAACGCACGTTGTATTACTGGTCACGTTTATTTGCGAAACAATTAGAGAAGGGCAAAGGTTATCGTACACTTTTGCAGACGATTACGATTAATATTTGCAACTTCACGGTGTTTAATGATTTAGCGCACTATCACACGACGTATCATTTGTATGAGGACGCGGAGTTGAAGCGTTTGCGACCAATCGATGACGTGTTGGAAGTGCATTTTATCGAGATGAATAAATTTTTGAAAGCGTGGCACGACAAAAAATTACAGCCACTGGACGATATTTTAGCTAGATGGTTACTGCTGCTTGGCATGGTCGACGCGCGGAAAGAAAAAGTGTATACCGAAATTTATGAGGAATTGGAGGAACTCGCGATGAAGGACGAAAACTTAATTGATGCGTTTGGGACATGGGAAGAGCTTAGTCAGACGCCGGAGACACGGTTTGCGTATGAGATGCGACTGAAGGCGATCATTGACGATGAGGCGAGATTGAGTGATGCAAAAGATAAAGGAATTGAGGAAGGCATCGAGTTAGGTGAAATACGTGGCGTAGAGAAAGGGATTGAAATTGGGATTGAAAAAGGAAAAGCAGCAGGTCGCCATGAGGAACGACTACAGCTAGCGAAAAACTTCCTTGCATTACACGTCGATTTTGAAACAATTCAACAAGCAACGGGTCTGTCTATCGACGAGCTCGAAAAATTAAAACGACATATGTAAATTTTGTAGCCGCCTGAAACGATTCGAGGCGGCTTTTTTGTGCACATCGCAGTCGCCACATTATAGGATATACGCAAAAAAGACGACAACTTCGGGGCAATACGAAGCAGTCGTCTTTTTTATTCTCTTACTCAAGGTTGGTCATTTACACTGAAATACCGCTTTCGAATCCTAGACGTTGAGATTTTGTGTTAATCCTCTTACTCAAGGTTAGTCATTTACACTCGGTAGTAAGCACACGGGCGGTATCGAAACTAACATGTGTTAATCCTCTTACTCAAGGTTAGTCATTTACACCGGTGCTAGAAAAGCCGTTAGATATGCTGGAGGGAGTGTTAATCCTCTTACTCAAGGTTAGTCATTTACACTGTTCGAAACGATAAAGGGCATGTGGTTTCAGTTAACGGTGTTAATCCTCTTACTCAAGGTTAGTCATTTACACGATAAGAAATCTGGTCGTGAATTAGTGAAGTTAGATGTGTTAATCCTCTTACTCAAGGTTAGTCATTTACACGGGCGAAATAAAGGTCGTCAGGAAAAAGAAATTTCATCAGTGTTAATCCTCTTACTCAAGGTTAGCCATTTACACTCTAAGAATGAAATAGACACAATCGTGTCTGAATGTGTTAATCCTCTTACTCAAGGTTAGCCATTTACACATGGGGTTGTTTTATTTCAACAGTATCAGAAGTAACTGGAAGGTGTTAATCCTCTTACTCAAAGTTAGCCATTTACACATAAAGATGCGATGGCAGAAATCAATGCGCGTAACGATATGTGTTAATCCTCTTACTCAAAGTTAGCCATTTACACAAGTTGTACAACACCACGCTGCAACGGGGAAAGATTGTGTTAATCCTCTTACTCAAAGTTAGCCATTTACACGAAGTTAGAGGCAGTGATGCAGCTGCTTGCGAAATACGCTCGTGTTAATCCTCTTACTCAAAGTTAGCCATTTACACAATCAGCTTTGTCTGTACGTAAAACTGAATGAACCAGAAGTGTTAATCCTCTTACTCAAAGTTAGCCATTTACACTAACGTATTATTCCCTGCTAATTGGGGCGAGTTGTGGTGTTAATCCTCTTACTCAAAGTTAGCCATTTACACAGTACCGTTTTTCACCCCTACTGCCCCAACGGTTTCAACAGCCGTTTTACATGGTGACTGGTGCATTTTCGTTTGGGATTTTCAGGGATTATTTCGATATAGTGAAATGAGCATGTAACACATAGTCCAAAGCCTTTTTCGTGTAAATGTTATTATAGTGATATATGTATGGTGACCGCTGTTTTTAGCGGAAAAGTGCACCATGTTTTGCGGCACAAAATGCACCACTGATTCTTCCTTTATGTTACCAAATACTACCTTCCTTGTACAGCTAAATAATGAGATGCGTCGTCGGTGTTGGAATCGCCTTTGCATTGCCAAGCAGTAACGTTTGCTCGGCGCCTGCTACACCTAAATTGTAAATACGCACTGAATCGACGTCAGTAATGTGTGTGCGCAGCTCGCCGACACATTGCGTAAGCCGCGCATCCGTCACATACAGTTCGAACACGCTTTTTTGCACGCGCGTTCCGTAGTTTAACAACAGCTTCGACACACGCTGGCGCTTTTTACCGTCCGATATGTCATAACAAATAATATAATGCCTTTTGCGCGTTGACATGAAAATGCGTCACATCCTTTTTCACATAGCTTGCTTGTAACCCTTTGACGACGCATTCAATACGCGCCGCTAACTGTAGCTCATCTTTCCACCCATACCATAGCGCGAGCAGCTGCTTTCGACCGGCATCGTGCAAGCGAATATCACCGTCGCACACTTCAAAATGATGCGGCGTGAGCTTTCGTTGGCGCACCGCCGTAATGATTTGCTGATCAATGAGCGGGCGAAACAGCTCCATTACATCAAACACTAAGCTCATGCGCCCATGCCGTTGCTGATGCAAATACCCTAAATACACATCTAAGCCGCTTTTTTGTAGCTGAAAGATGACCTCGGATTTCAGCACACCGTAGCTATAATTGAGCAACGTATTCATTTCGTTATGCGCCGGTCGTTGCGAGCGTCGCTGAAACGGCATCGCGTCTGGCAATAACACATCAAACTGTCGAAAATATAGCCGCGTACTCGCTCCTTCAATGCCGAGCAGCTCATGAATCGACGCCACATCATCGCATTGCTGCACGAAACGATTGAGCCGTTCATGCGCCCGTCGAATGTTGACAAGCTCGACGTTATGCCGACGCATTTGAAGAGCAAGCTGCTGTGCTTTCACCTTATACATCACCGTATATTTTGCCATGTTCAGCAAAAAAGGCGCATCCTGCATCGCGTGCAGCTGCGCCATTTTCACCTCATAATTGAACGCCTGTTGCCCAATACATGCTCCGTAAAAGAAACCATTTTTGCTCAAGTAATGCACCGCAATTCCTCGCTGCATGCAAAGCTGTAACAGCGGTGTCGAGAGTTGAATGTTGCCAAACAGCTGAATGCCCGCCACGTCCTGCAAGTGAATGACGCGCAAACGCTCCCCCGCCTTCTCGACGACGATGCGCTCCCCTTCTTTTTTCAAATACGCCCCTTGCTCCGTAACCGCTATATACATACACTTCACTCCCTGTTCGCAATCCATACTATGACATCACCGCATATCTAAATAAAAGAAACCGTAGCGATGCTGATCCTCTAAGTCGAGGTTGAGCTTTGCACAAAACTTATCTTTCTACGACCAAAATCGAATGAATGTGTTTTGATCCTCTTACTCAAGGTTAGCCATTTACACCCTATCACGTTGTCGACACATGCGCTGGAAATGTCGGTGTTAATCCTCTTACTCAAGGTTAGCCATTTACACTAGATCGAAAGAAACACGGAGGGGCTTTCGAGGAAGCGTGTTAATCCTCTTACTCAAGGTTAGCCATTTACACCACTGGGAATGAGTTTTCAAAAAAACTATTCCCTTTGTGTTAATCCTCTTACTCAA
The DNA here is from genome assembly GCF_001700325.1 of Caryophanon latum. GTDB lineage: Bacteria > Bacillota > Bacilli > Bacillales_A > Planococcaceae > Caryophanon > Caryophanon latum. Next base: position 11,380 of record NZ_MATO01000031.1, on the reverse strand, counting down.
GGTTAGCCATTTACACCAGTACCGTTTTTCCCCCTTACTGCCCCAACGGTTTCACACGCCGATTTACATGACACGTGTTGCTTTTCTTATTGGGATTTTCAGGGATTATATCGATATAGTGAAATGAGCATGTAACACGTAGTCCAAAGCGTTTTTCGTGTAAATGTTATTATATTGACATATGTATGGTGACCGTCGTTTTTAGCGAAAAAGTGCACCATGTTTTGCGGTACAAAATGCACCACTTGCTACTGATTATTTTAGCACAAATACTTGTTTATATGTAAAAAATTTCACAAAAAAGAGATGCGGCACATTCGCCACACCTCCAGTCATTACGTTAACAATTGCTTTAATGCTTCAACACGCTCGAATTGCTTTCTCTTCGCTCTCGGTACTCTCCACTCGCCTGTCTGCTCCCAATACGCCTTTAACGCTTCGGCTGCGGCTTTAATGCCACTTTCCTTCACTTCAACAAATAGGTTTTTACTTTCGTCTTTATCCACCTGTTTCGTCGGGTCAAGTGCGGTAATTTCGGCAACGAGTCGCTCCTCTGGTGTCATTGCCTCAAGCGCCTTTTGCTTTTGTGCTTCTTCCTCACGCTTTGCGGCTGCTTCCGCTTCTTGCTGGCGTTTCTTTTCGGCACGTTGACGCTGTTCCTCAACGCGTGCTGATACTTCCTGTAGCTCGCTCGTCGTTACGTCCTCAACATGATCGAACAAGCCGTAGCCTGACGACGTTTTCGAGCCAACACCAAACTCGGTTAACGCCTGCGCTGTCCAGTTCGCCACCGCTTCGGCTAGCTGCTCGCTCGTTTTTGGCGCAATTGCTTGCTGTAGCGCAGCTGGCAACTGCTTTTGTAACGACACGAACACCGTCGCCTCACGCACTGATACAGTCCAAAACTTCACGATGTTCAGCTTTTGGTCGTCAGTCGCACTGCGCTTACTTTGGTAATATTCAGGATAATGCGTCGTTAAAATGTCCGGCTGTAGCGATAAATCGGTATGTAAAAACACATCGTAAAACTGTGCGATGCCGCTATGCTCCTGCGTACCGAATACGAAGCTACCGATCGGGTGCGACGCTAGCTGTGCCTCATCACCGTTACAAAACGCCTCAATAAACCATGCGCGTACAATTCCTTTCATGCTCGATGCTGGAATGTATGGAATGCCGTACACACCGTGAATCGTTAATGCCGTTTCACGCACATGTGCCGCCCCTAAGCCGTGAATGATGTTTGACGCTGCCTTTGCACGAAGCTGACGAACATGCAGCACGTTTTGTAGCTCGACTAACGACGCCTGACGCTGCTGCTCAACCTTCTCAGCAACTTGTAATAACTCCTTTGAATAAATCGGCTTCGTTTTAATGTCCTTCGCTTCAAACTTGCCATTTTTATCATTTTGCCATAGCTGATTGTAGTGCACGTGATACGCTAAATGCGCAATTTTTTCTTTATTTGTCGTTGAATATGCGCTCGTTGTATCTTTCGGATGAAAATGCATTATGCATCGTCCTCCTTCACCATACCTTCAACAAATTTACGCATCCAGTTTAAAAACGCCATTACCTCGACCGTCACTTCGCGGTAGCTTTGGCTATCTAAGTTAATGACTACTTCGATGAACGACTTGCCATCATTTTTAAAGTATTGCGGTTTTGATTGCTTTAACCATTCATGCAGCTGATCGTAAATGACGCGGTACGTTTTCCCCTTTTGGTAGCAAAACGCTAACGCCTGCCCTAGCCCGTTTACTTGAATTAACGTTGGTAGCTTTTTTACGTATGAACGGTATTCTGAACTTGTTACATTTTTATCATTTACTGCTGTTTCAACTACGCGGAATGCAAATGCTGCACGTCCGTTTTCAATACCGATTCGACTGTTGTTGACGTTACTCATTTCCCATTCCCCCTATAGCCAAATTTTGCGCAGCATTCCGCGACCGAGTGTACTGTTACCACCGAGTTGGAATACGTTCGGAATACCTGCATCACCTGTTAAATATGATTCCACATGCTGTGCTGTTTCAAATTGATCAGAGCCGTTACCGCGAACGTTGCCGATGTAAAGCGTACTATAAAATACCGTTTCTGGCGGTACATTTTCCTCATACCATAGTGCTTTACCTGCCGCTGTACCTGTCACCGGATCCATTCGAATGCGGGCGTTCACCTCTGTTGATAAACGAACGAAGTCACGGAACGTATCATCCTCTACAACGACGATGCGGTTTTCGATGTTGACGCTTAAATCTTGTTTAATGAAGCTACTTAACTGCTTTGCTAGCTGCACTGTATTGTCGTCTACTGTTACGTTAAACGCATATTCCTCTAAAATGATTTGATCGTTTGATACGATTAATTCCTTCGATGAAATCGTATTTTCCTTTGGTACTGTTAATGCGACGTTGACGTTGTTTAATTTCATGTCATCGTTAAAACGTGCAATCACTTGCGGGCACGTTACCCAAACGAACACGCCACGCATTGAGCGAATTGGGAACAGTAATGTACGCGCATCGCTAAACGCAATGGCACTTGCTTGTGATGTATCATCTTTTGAGCCTGTCATACCAAACGTTAATTCAAACGCTTGACGGTTATCCTCTTGCAATACGTTTTCTAACGTATGACGAATCGCTCCTTTTAACGACGAGCTTTCGATTTTTGGAAACGACGTGTGCTGCTCGCGTTGAATCGGTAAATCAACTAGCCCAATTTCACTTCCACTGCCTGCATGCACAGCTGTAATGGCATGTAATAAAAACGGTTTTGCTGTAGTGTACATAGTTAAACGCTCCTTTTTATTGTACGGCCGCTAAAATTGCGAAGCCGAATCCTTGTTGTTGACCTTCATCTGTAAAATGACAACCATTTGCAAGTGCTAATACGTCGTCAATTGATGTACCGTCGCACAGTTTCGCATAAACGACACTGCCTTCTGGAATCATGTACGCACGCGATTTCGGACGATTTTGCACCATGTCCCAGCCACCGTAAATGCTTGGGCGACCAATCGCACCGGTTAACCATTCGAACGTTGCGCCGCCGACTGTAAAGCGACCGTCCGCAAAGCTAGCTGGCTTCGCGCCGTTTTGCCAAATCGCCGGTGATAATAAAACGAATTTTACAATGTTTGTACGCGTAATCGTCTCACGTAACGTCTTCAGCTCTTGCTCGTTCCATAATGAAAACGACTGCTTTTGTTCGCTAATCGTCCACGGACGGTTTTCGCCGCCGACTTTCGTAAATTCGATTTGCGCAAAGCTTGGGCTGCTCGTCGTATACACGTTGAAGCCACCACGCTCTTTAAATCGCAGCTTTGTCAGTTGATACAAGTGCTGATCCTTCGTCGTGCGTGTCGTATGCTCTAGTGCAATGCCTAGCTTTTGCTCTGGCACAAGCAGCTGCGATAACGGGGTTAACGTATCGATCGCTTGCGTATGTAGCAATGCTTGTTTCCACGCTTCCTTCGTGACGAAAACGTTGCTTGCCCCTTTCGTTTTTTCCGTTAAGCTTGACTGCAATCGCCACGGTGAAGCAGCTGACGACGGTGCAGTATCTTCCGTTAACGTTAACGGTGCGGCAACGAGCGTCCCGTCTTTTTCGTACGCCTGATAATCAAGCGGTAACGGTAAAAGCTCCTGCTCATTATGAAATAGCGACACGTATTGAATCGCAAATTCACCAAGCTGTTCAGGTGTGCCCATCCACTTTTTTACGTCGCCATCTGTTCCTTGTGCATATGCTTCAAACGATTCGTTAGCGTGTATGTACGCAGAGCGCAGGCTGCCGTAAATCGTGCTCGGACGCGGTGGGAAAATACCTTGCATAAAGCTATTTGCACCTGTTTCTGTTGCTTGATGGTCTTTGAAGAAAAATGTATCAATTGGTTGTAGCTGTAACGTCGCCATTGACACCATCCTTTCGCTCGAAAAAGCGCATAATTTTTAGTAAATAAATGAAGTCTTTCGTTGAGTTTTGCTCTTCATGTAGCGTAATTAATTGCTGCAACACGTCTTCTAGCTGTTCGTCGCGCAAGTCCGTTTTACGCGCTCGCTTCATTAATCGACGCAGCTCCGTTTCGACAAGATATTTCGGCACTTTTTTGTATTGCTCCGCATCAAGTAACGGTAAAAACGCTTCGGTAAATCGATGAATAAATGTTGTCGATACATCTTCTTTCAATAGCGTAATGACGCGCTGTAATAAATCAACGGTCGCATGCTGAGTCGATGTCGTCCAAGGTAACACCGTCTCCGAAATCTCTCCCGAACGTGTATGCACACCGATCGCTAGTGCATTTTTATTCGGATATGCTTTTGCTTTTTTCTCTAGCTTGCGTACTTCGTCAAGCAGTAGCTGTAACGGTGCTTTTACATGCGCTACAACAAGCCCAGCTGAAGCGGTCGCATTTTTTCCTAAGCCACCTTGCTCATCGCTAAACGCAAATCGTAGCTGCTGCGCAATCTGTAGCGCTTCAGGTACTGGCATAAACGCAAGCACGTCGTCTCCACCTGCATAAACGAGCACACCTTTATTGTTTTTCTCTACAATTTCAGGCACTTTTCTTCCTGCAAATTTCGCAAGCTTTTTACTCACATCTTGATACGTCGTCACGTCATTACCTGTTAAATGTTGCCCCATATTATCGCCATCGAGCATTAAAATCGCATAATACCCTTCGTCTTCATCGACAATGTCGGCAATCGCATCAAAGCGTTTGAAGCCTTGTGCCATTTTCACGTTGAAATGCTCCTTGAAATAGTCACGCGCATGTCGCTTCATTAAGCAAACGCCGCATAAAAATTCATTGTCTTTAATGCGCTTGCCTTGATACGCTTTTGTACGCTTTGCCCAAGTGGACGCGAGCTGCTCTTTCATTTCCTTATAGCTATGCGCCGCTTCTACTCGCTCAATCGTTAATGCTTCCTTCGATTTACATACGCTACACGTTAAGCCATGCTCGTCAATTTGCCCGAACTGCTTTTCATTTTTGAGCGCTCCTAAACGTCGCTCTAGCTGTAAACGTGTGTCACTAAATTCCGCTTTGTTTAACGGCTGCGCTACCCAATACATTTCAAGCAAGTTATCAAGCTGTGCTGTCGTTTGCTGCTGCAATGCGTTTTGCTCCTGCGCCGTTGCATCCGCGAACACACGATCAATCGCTGCGTATGCAATGTTATAAAATTCACTGCGCACATGCTTCTCGACATTGCGTAAAAGAGAAACGACTTCCGCTTCATCGCCCGTTACAATCGCTGTAATACGGTTCGGTAACGACGCAATGTGCAGCTCCTCTAAATTTGGCTCGATAATGTCGCGCTTTTTCACGACTGGGAATACGAGCTCTAAATTCATCTCTTGCTCTTTATCAAAAAAGATGCGCAGCGCTTCACGTACTAAATGTGACAAAATGTAGCTGCCACTCCAAAAATCCTCGACCTTTCGTGCAGAAGCGATAAACGATTGCACCGGTCCGACTGTAAATGTTACTAAATATTGCTCTGTCATAGTTGCACCCCTAACTGTGCTAAAAAGTCTCGACGTTTTTCCTCATAGCGTTTCCCTTGTTTCGCTTTTGGCGGTGTAACTTCGGTAACGATTGGGTAATATTGCTCGCCAATTTTACGCACCGTACAATGAAGCGGTGATCCCCAGCGTTGTTTCGCAGAGCCGAGTGTACCGTCACCATTTGCTTCATGCGTCGCCACACCGATTGCGTACGTCACTTCATCTGCTGTCTTTTTCGGTGCGCCGATGTAAATATTTTCAACGATTGGGTGATCGACACGCTCAGGACGACGACGCTTCACAATAAGCGCTGATGACGACCATTCAAACGCATCTGCTACTTGCAACCTTTCAAATACGTTTTTCAATGATGCCACATAATCCGCTACACTATCCCACGTATGCGTTTGACATGCACCGAAGCCTCGACGCGCACGTTGCCCGAAGTTACCAACGTGCAGCACGTATTCCCAGTAGTGAATGTAGCTATCGTCCAGCTGCCCTTTTTTCGCACGCAGCTCAATTGTTGCTTGCTGCCCTTTCTGAAGCGTCGGAATCATGACACGCTTTTCTGTATTATGTGGACGGACATTCGTTCTCACTACGTTATATGACGGTGCTTTTTTTACGACAATCGTTACGGGCGATTTTCGTTTATTGACGCTCGTACCACCGAAATACGCTTCTTCTCGTGCTAATAAATTTTTCGAATCGGTTTGCAACGTGCGCCACCAATAACGGTAAATACCTTTTAGTGACGACGCGCGAAATTCCGCTGTATTTTTTGAATCGACGCCATGAACGGCAATCGGTGTCACAAATGTAACATCATACGACTTCACATCTATGGCACTGCCTGTTTCAAAAACATTTAGTAATTCCATCGCTCACCCTCCTATTTTTTGCGTTTGCAATAGTTGAAACAGCTCTTCCATTTGTTCTACTGCACTATGCAACTCGCGCTTTAAATTCGCCGCCTTTGTTGCATTCGGACGCATGCCCGCATGGTTAATGTCGTTACGATAATCCGTTAGCTTGCTATACTTCAACAGTTGCTCTCGGTTAAATGGAAGTTGCTCGACGATATTGGCGAGCTGTTCCTTTCGCTGCTCATCACCATGCCACTGCTCCTTTGGCAACTGATCGGCTACAATTTTAATCGCTGAATTAATTAACGTACGCTGCTCCTTGTTCGTCGGATTAAACTGCAAATATTCGCTTAACGCCGTAACGAAATTTTCCTGCAATAACGTATAGCCAATTTGAATAAGCCCATGCTCCGCGCTCCATCGTGCTGCCTCGTAGCCTGCACCTTCTGAAAAATGTGCATATTTCGATTCGATTTCGTCAAGCAATGGCACGAGCGGCTGAATGAAGTTTGATTTCTTTTCCTTCGCTGTCGCAATATGCTTTTGTAACAGCTCGATTTCTTTGACAATTTCGGTACTGCGACACGTTTGAATGGCTAAGCTCACATTTTCTAGCTGCTCCGCTACTTTTTTCAAATCGAGTAAGCTGCTGCGACTTTCGCTAGACATTTCTTTATTTTTAAAGCTATCTTTCGCAATCGTTTGTACGAGCTCCCCAATTTGTGTTGCATCACCTGTGCGAATGAATTGGTCTACACCGTTTGTCCAAGACAGCAGCTCAAGCATGTTCGTCATATCCAAAATCGTACCCGTATCACCGTTGAACTGCCCGTACACTAATTTTTCAAGCGTCGCCTTTTTAATGAAACGTGCGTAATTCATTACGATGAGTGAGACGATTGGAATGGCGCGGAAGCTATGCGTCATATCGAAATAAATATGATCGCCCTCTTGAATTTCATTTAAAATCGCATCAAATAATTTCCAGTTTTCCGCTTCACCTTCTGGGTTGTCGATGCGCACCATTTGTAGCGTCGCCTCTGGTGCTAAACGTTGAAACGTACTCGCAAGCCCTTCTTCTTCTCCATCTAGCCAATTTTTCTCGTATGCATCATCGGTCGTAAACACGATGACCGTTAAAGGGTGCTCAATCGTTTGTAAATATTCGTAAATAGCAGTTTGAACGTAGCGCGTTTCCGTTAATGCTTGTTCATTCCAACTGTAAATGCAGTTTTTATATTTACCTGTTCCTAAAAAAGAAAATAATACGTGACGCATCACACTCAGCCCCCTATGACGTATTGCTGCATATTTTTTTCTTCCTTCATTAAGCCGACACCTTTTGCAATGTCGCGCTCATATAAGTCATGATCGAGCCATAAATAATTTGCTTGCAGCTCGTCTTTTTCCTCATCGTATAAATACGTTAAACGGAACACCGATTGTCCATACGCTGCTTTTGCGAGCTTGTATACAGGCTTACTTTTTAACCCTTTAATTTCACGCTCATGCGATTCATACGCACCCGCTCTCAGTTTCAAGTTCATCACAAGACGCTCTAGCTCCTGCTCGACAAACGCTTTATTTTTTGCCATCTCATTTCGTACTTGCTCCGACAAATAATAATGCGTTTGGAAAATTTGCTTATACTTCTCACGCTCAAATAAAAACGCACCGAACACCGTTAACGTCACATGCTCCTCATCAATCGTGAAAATAGCTGTATGTTGCTCGACAAGCGCCTGCTCCTGTGCCGTTAGCTCTTCAAATGGAATGAACTCACGCTGACAACGACGCAATAAATCCATATTGCCTTTTACGAACGCTTCATCAATATCAAGCGGTACGGGCGGCACTTCGATTAAAAACTGTTGCTCTTCATGTAAGTACGTCGTTGGATAATGTAAAAACGAACCGACGATGTAACCGAGCGACGTCATCACTTTGTAGCCGCCAAGTGGAGCGAAACATGTCGAACGAGGCTCCCCTTCACTTAACGCATTCGCTAACACATGCATATATTTCGCCTGTTGCTCCTGAAATTGCTGTTGATTGCTTACCGTCATTTGTACAATTTGTCGCTTTACCGTCATGCCAAATTTTTTATTAATGATTTCACATAATGCCGCACTACATGCTACGCCACCGATCGTATTCGTCGCAATTAGCGTAATATGTGCTGAATTGTGTAGCTTTTTTCGCTTTAACAACGCGCTAATTAATGAGTATTCTGCACTCACCTTTTCGCTATCTTCAATATGATGTAAATGCTGACGAACGTATTCCACATATTGCGTAATTTGCTGTTGCTGCGATTGTTCATCACAATACACTTCGTTAAAAGATGATGTGAGCTTTTGCGCTGTCGCATGATTAAATACATTCGCTGGTGATAATAAAGAAATACCACATGTCATGACTACTCGGTTATACATACATTACACCCCTCGTTCGTTCATTTTTGCGTATTCGTACAAACATAAGCCAATTGCCGTCAGCTTACTCTCACCGTTAATATTTTCTATATATTCCGATAATTCTAACGGGATTTCGGCTACGTATTGTCCGCTCGCGACACACTGAAACGTTTGCTCAAACTTCGCAAACAACGCGGTATTTAATCGTAGCGGCATCGTCGGTAGCTGAATGACATCATCAAACCCTTCAAACTGGTACAGCACAGGAATGTGAAATACTTGCCCGACAATTCCTGCAAACGCCACTTGTGCTTTGTAGCCGCCTGTCGCATTTAACACACAGTCATCATGCTCCGTTAAAATCGTTAACAACACGTTCACTAAATTGCGCAACCCTTGCTGGCGAAACGTCTCCGGTGCACTACCGTTTAAACCGTCAATTACGTGTACGCTTACCGTTGCCACAAACGTTTCAAAATAGCGCTGCAACAGAGCACCGATTTTATACCCTTCCGCTGTATCGGACACGAGCAAATGAAGCGACGCCGCATTCGGATATTGCTTCATGAGCGAATGGGTCGATGCCATTTCCGCACTAAACGCTTGTACACGATCAACTTGCATCATTTGCTCAAACAGCACGTCCTCCGTTTGTGAAAAATCCATTTTGTTGCGCATGCAGCCACCAATAAATGACGTGCCTACTGTTGTAATAATCGTCGTCACCTAATCCCTCCTAAAATACGCTCACTTCATAGCGCCCTAAACCAAACACCGTCTGCTTACCGACATGCATCACTTGCCCGATTAGCAATAGCTGCACAAGCACTTCATGCAAATCGTACGCATAAAATGACCCTTCTGTACCATCAATACGCTGCATATTTTTTTGACGCGTCGAAAAACGCTTGTACTGCACATAATAAAAGTCCGCCTCTTCAATCGTCGCTCGTTCTGCATAACGTAGCAACACTTCCTCTACGCTCGACGGTAAATAATAGCCTTCACAATGGAAATACAATAAGCTGCGCAAACGTCGCACAATGTTTTGAAACAACTCTGGCAACGTCACGACATGCTGGTTTTTCCCTTGTACTTGTAAACGAAGCGGTGTCGTAAAACGCACATACACATCAGCAGGCAATAGCGGCTGATCCGCAATACGCTGTGGTGCCGGAATACGCAATAAGCGATTTTGATGGAAGACAAGTTGCGACATATGGTGTTGCTCCGCCTTTACTTCTACTACCGTAAACGGACTTTTCTTCTCACCAATACCTGCTTCACCGAAATGCTGCATCGCTAAAATAAATAAGTCATACGCTTTTGTCGCCTGTCCAAACAGCGTAATCGAAAATTGATACGTCATATGTTTCGTATATGTATGAAGCTCATTCACACCTGTATGAATAACGAATGGGCGCACATATGGAATGTACGTATCTTCCACTGTTTCACCTTGCTTCTCCTCATACATTTTCGCATATAAACAATCCGCATCGTGCTGCTTGCTGCGACATTCGCACGCCAGCTGTTGCATCGCATAGCCAAGCCCTCCGCGAATCGTCATCGCTGGATATTTTCCTAGCTGCATGCTATCAACTGCACGAATCGAAAAATGCAGGCGAATATATGTTAACGGTATTTCGCTTAACGGTATTTCATTATGTATAGGTCGCTGCATTGTCATTATTTCTCCTTTAAACTCAACATCTCTTAAAAATACAAGTTAATGGTAACATAAAGAAATTATTTTTCATAACATTTCTACCAATAAATTCATAAAAAAATATAAAAAAGACCGACTTATGTATATAAGTCGGTTAAAATTCATTCGCGAAACTCACGATAAGTAAGCATTACGAACTAATGGTATTTAGATGATAAGCTGCTGTTTTTTTGCATACTAGTTCAGTGGAAAGAATAAAGTGATCCTCTTAATCAAGGTTATCCATTTACACTTATCGTAGACAAAGTACTTTGTGAGCTAGCGGCGCAATTGTGTTAATCCTCTTACTCAAGGTTATCCATTTACACGAACATTGTTACCTGAAAGAGCAACTTCGTACAGAAGGGTGTTAATCCTCTAAATCAAGGTCTCCCATTTACACCGCATTGATGGCACACATGAAGACGCGACGCTTAACTTATTGTGTTAATCCTCTAAATCAAGGTCTCCCATTTACACTTAATTACGATTGTCGAGAAGGCTTTGTCACAAAATGTGTTAATCCTCTAAATCAAGGTCTCCCATTTACACATCGTTATTTACCGTGACAGTTTTAAGTGGTTGCTAGTGTTAATCCTCTTACTCAAGGTTTCCCATTTACACGAACTCAATTCAACGCGCTGCACGTGAAGTTAAATCACGAAGTGTTAATCCTCTTACTCAAGGTTTCCCATTTACACAAATGCAAAACTAGGTAGACTACTACAATCTTATTCGTGTTAATCCTCTTACTCAAGGTTTCCCATTTACACAGTACCGTTTTTCGCCCTTACTCTCCCAACGGTTTCACGAGCCGTTTTACATGGTGGCTGGTGCATTTTCATTTAGGATTTTCAGGCATT
>NZ_MATO01000030.1 GCF_001700325.1 Caryophanon latum | reverse complement strand
AAGCGAACTTCTATATCTTAGCATTTCTACTAAGTTTTTGTCAACAACTATTTTCAAAAAGTTTTTTTAACTCGTTTTCAATATGTTGTTTCGTTTGCGTCACCTTAGCGACTTCACAAATAATAACATCTTACAATGTATAACGTCAACACTTTTCTATATATTTTTTTGACTTATCGAAAATAGAAAACTCTCTTCCTATATTATATTACATTATTTTTTCCTCGATAAAGTGTGTATGTTATGAATACTTGCCTGCTTTTTTACGAGAATACTATGTTTGCTTCACACCTACTTAACATAACAAACGTACACTTAGTGAAAATACATCCATAGAATGGAGTGTAATACAATGTCATTTCAACGGATGATACGTTTTACAACGATCAGCACGTTAATACTTAGCGTCGCACTCATTACGGCTTTTATCTTTTTACATATAACAATTCAACAACAGGAGAAAAGCTACGAGCAACAAACAGCGATTTCGCAGTTAAATAGCGAGTTGCAAACGATGACGGCGCATTTATCGTCATTAGCACGTGTGTACGTTCAATCAGAGGACGAGCACGATTTGAAAAACTATGATGAGCAGTTAACCCAGGCTGAACAAATGACGTCAGCGTTCCAAGAAGAAACGTTGCCAAAGGAAGCACAAACAATTTTGCAAACGATTATTGATATGTCGACACGCACGCATGAACTAAATGCGTGGGCGTTTAATTTAGTGGCGATGGATGAACAAAAAAACGCATTGTCGGTGCTGTATAGCGACGATTACATTGCCAATGAAAAGGAAATTTTAACGTATTTGACCGAACTACAAACAGCCGTCGATGCATGGTCAAAAAAAGAGCATGATGTACTTGAGCAAAAGCTATTAGGGCTGTTGAATTTAACTGCATGCATCGCGATGATTTTCATTGTGCATATTGCGATTTTAATGATTGTATTGGCGAAAAAGCTACGACCGCTTCAACTTATGAAGGAGCGCTTCCACGCATTAAGTGACAACGACTTAACGATTATGCCGCTTCAAACGACGACTATGCCAGCTGATGAAGTGCGCGACGTAGCGAATGCCTTTAACCGCATGCTGCACAATTTCCAGCATGTTATCGGTAGCGTGTCGCAAGCAAGCACAAACGTCGCAGCCTCGTCACAGGAGCTTGTCGCAACGATTACAGAAGCAAGTGATGCCGTTGACGCGTCATACAATGCGGCAATTCGCGTCCATGAAAGTGCGGAAATGCAGCAATCCCTATTGCACAAAAGCATGTACGACGTAAACAACGTAACGGAGCAGCTACAATCAATTGCATCGCACGCCTCGACAATTTCACAAACATCCATTGAGGCAAACACTGTCGTCGATCACGCTATTACACAAGTCGAAAATACTTCGGCGACGATCCATCATATGGCATTTGCGATGGATCGTGTAGAGGAAGCGATGCATCATTTAGAAAACACGGCCGATGCGATCGTTCACTTTACAAGCACGATTGAAGAAATTGCTGCACAAACGCATTTGCTTGCATTAAATGCTTCAATTGAGGCAGCGCGGGCAGGTGAACATGGCAAAGGCTTTGAAGTTGTAGCAACCGAAGTTCGAAAATTAGCCGAGCAGTCGCAGCAATCTGCACAATCCGTTGCTAACACGATGATAGCCGTGCAGCAAGCCGTAAGCACGACTGCATCACAGCTACAGCACATGCATAGCTTCGTCGAAAGTGGCGTCCAAAGCATCGATGAAACGCATACGCTGTTCTTTAAAATTGCTGAGGCGAACCGCTCCGTGACAGAACGCACAACGAAAACGAGCGCGTTCGTAAACGACATGCTGCAGCTAACGAATACGGTGACGCACAACTTCCATGCGCTGCTTGAATTATCGGTACAATGCGCTGCTCACTCGAAAGATACGCGCGAGCATATGCAAGTGCAGAAAAAAACGACAGCACAAATTACAGACGCTTCAGAACGTTTAGCGATTGTTGCAAGCTCGCTCGACACAGAAGCAGCGTTATTTCGCTTGAGTTAGTTGCCGTGCTATAATGGCTACACCTCATAATAAGAATGGAGCGTTTCGTATGTTAAAAACAGAAGTATTTAGCCAATTAAAAACGGCGATGAAAAATAAAGACGTGCTTGCAAAGGGCGTTTTAACACTTGTGAAGGCGGCACTTGATGCAGCTGAGAAGGAAAAAGGCAGCGAACTAACACAAGAGGAAGAAATCGCAGTCATTAACCGTGAAGTAAAACAAACGAACCAAGCGTTAGACGGTGCAAAATCTGCCGGTCGTGACGACTTAATCGAAAAAGAAGAAGCAAAATTAACATTGTTAAAAAGCTTTTTACCTAAGCAATTAACAGAAGAAGAAATTGCAGCAGCATTAAAAGAAGCAGGCGTAGCAGCAGGAATGAATATGGGGGATGCGATGAAAATTGCAAAGCCTTTATTAAACGGTAAAGCAGAGGGCGCAGTCATTTCGAAAGTCGTAAAAGCGATCATTTCTGCGTAACAACTTAACGTTTGTGCAACGAGGGATATCATGCAAATGGTATCTCTTTTTTCATTGTCCACTATACCGCATTTAGTGACTATCGTACAAAACTGTCTATTTCATTTCGCAGCGGTCGTCACTTTTATGTTAAAAGCGCTCAATATACTACCACGATACATAGATGGGCGAAATAGCTTATTTGTCAATAGGAAATAAAAATACTTTTCTCCTATATTTTTATTGGCAAAAAGAATTGGAAATGTCATAATAAATACAAATAATGCTATTTTATACGTTTTTTCGCTCGTTATTTCAACAGAATTCCAGCATTATGTAGCTACGTATAGAGGGAGGGCTTAGAAATGAAAGGTTATTACATTTCTGTTCGCACAAAAATTATCGTTACTTCACTGTTACTTATACTCATTCCTTGCTTGACGATTGGCACGTTCAACTATATACAAGCAACGACCGAGTTAGATGCTCTTGGACAAAATTTAATACAAAATAGCGTAACGTCGACAGAAGCGCTCGTCAATGAAATGCTACAACAAGTCGAAGAAGGTGTGCTTACAAAAGAGGAAGCACAAGAAATTGTCAAAGCACAGGCGTACGGTCCATTGCAAGATGATGGCACGCGTGTTCAGCACAACATGATGAAACTAGGTGATTCAGGCTACGTATACATCGTCGACTCAAAGGCGAACGTTATTTTACACCCGAACTTAGAAGGTGAGGACACGTACGATTATCAAGATGCAGACGGTCGCTATTTCATGCGTGAAACGGTTGATCTTGCTTTATCAGGTGGCGGCTTTATCAATTACGAATTCCCACTTCCTGATGATCCAAATAAAATTGAAATGAAAACATCTTACACAACGTACATTCCAGAGTGGGATTGGGTAATTGTTTCTAGCACGTACGTATTTGAATTTAATAGCGGTGCGATGGCCATTATTCGTACGCTCATTATTTCGCTCCTTATTGCATTAGCGATTGGCTCTATTATGACATTTTACTTAGCTCGCGACATTTCATCACCACTTCAAAACTTATCTCGCTTAACAGAGCAAGTGGCTAAAGGAAATTTAAATATTTCGACGGAGTTAACGAATCGTACAGATGAGGTTGGACAGCTTCATAATCATTTCTCGCACATGGTGACACATTTAAAGGAGCTTATTCAAAACGTCGAGCAATCAATTGAACAAATTGAACATACGTCACATAATTTATCGAACGTGTCAGAGCAAACGACCGCTTCAAGTAACGAAATTGCGGCGGCGATTGAGAACGTAGCAGACGGTGCGAACAATCAAGCAATCGATACTGAAACGACAGCGCAATCCGCTCAAACGTTATCGACATATATCGATACGCTCGATAAACAAAACGAGCAAATGCTGTCGCAATCACTCGTAATGCAAGAAGCAAACAACGACGGCTCAACACAGCTACATACGTTACGTAAACAGTCCGAAGAAACGTATGAAGTCGTCTCAAATATTCATGCCGTATTTGAAGGATTAGCGACGAAAATTCAAAACATCGATTCGATCATTCAAACAATTACGAGTATCTCCGCACAAACGAACTTACTTGCATTGAACGCATCGATTGAGGCAGCACGAGCAGGCGAGCACGGCAAAGGCTTTGCAGTCGTAGCAGAGGAAGTTCGTAAGCTTGCCGAGCAAACAGCTGATGCAACGAATTCCGTTCATGAAACGTTAAGCGGCATTACACAAGAAACGCAAGCGGTGACGAAAGAAATTGCACGCACACACGAAATTGTTGAAACACAGCACGAAGCAGTAACACAAACAGCACAAGCATTTGCGACAATTCGCACATGTACAGATGACGTTGTTGCAACAGTTGAGCAAATGTCGACGTACTTACATGATTTAACAGATGCAAAAGATACGATGACGCTTGCGATTGCCAACATCGCTGCGATTAGTACGCAAAATGCCGCTTCTGCTGAGGAAGTTGCCGCTTCGATCCAAGAGCAACAAAGAGCGATGCACGTCGTAGTGAACTCGACACATATGCTCTCAAGCGAAGTGGAGCAGCTTCGTCACACAATCGAAAAATTTACAATTTAATTGCTCGTTTTTTATGCGTCGTGGTACAGCATCACGGCGCTTTTTTTATATACTTTTTCTATAGAAAGGATGATTGCATCATGAAAAGTGTATACGTTTCCGGCTATCGTCCACACGAGCTCGGCATTTTTAATAGCACACACCCAGGCGTCGGTATTATTAAAAAAGCGATTGCAGAGCGGCTTGAGCTGTTTATTGACGATGGGCTTGAATGGGTCATCATTAGCGGGCAGCCTGGCGTCGAAACGTGGGCAGCTGAAATCGTCATTGAGCTGAAACAGCAGTATGAACAGCTAAAACTCGCGATCATCACTCCGTTTTTAAATATGGACGAGAACTGGAAGGACGATAAAAAGCAAACGTTTCATTACATTTGTAGCGAAGCGGATTTCGTATCAGCAACGTCGAAAAAACCGTACGAAGCACCGTGGCAATTTGTCGAAAAAGACAAATTTATTTTAGACAATACAGAAGGATTATTACTCGTCTATGACGAAGAAAATGAAGCATCACCGAAGTTTTTACTCCGCCTTGCTCGCCAATATGAGGAGCATGTAGAACATTATGAACTACACCTCATTAATGCGTATGATTTACAAACCGTTGCAGAAGAAATGCAACAAAGCACATGGGACGATTTTTATTAACGAAAGGACGGATTATTCATGCAAGCTATCGCTCCAACCATCGTTCAACAAGAAGATTTCATATATGTACGCCATGACGTATACGGACGTTTAATTCGCTATTCGCGCGGCATTCATTTAAGTAACGATACGTTCCAAACGATTTTTAATGCGCTCGATGCACATGCACGTAGCTACTTTTTCTTTCATAACAACCCGGCACACGCTATTACGATCGGCAGCTATTTAAACGGGCATGCAAGCTTTGCCGTTGCCGCGTTCCATCATTTTAAGCAGCACGGTATGACGTTACATGAGCTGATTGACGGTCAAGATTTTTACATTCACATTACGGAATAACAAAAATGGGGAGGCACTAACGTCACGTTAGCACCTCCCCATTGTTTAATTGCTTCCTAACTTCCAGCCTGTTGCCGTTTTATACATCGTAAAGACGTACACAATGCCATGCTCGCGCTCAAAATCATAGCGCAGCACGACGCGGTCACCTTGTTGTTCGGCTGTACGGTAACTCGCCTCTAAGAAAAATTCACCGACGCGGCTCTCGTACGGGAATGTATAGCCGTCATGTAACCACGCTTGTGCATTGTCACCGTTTTCGAATGCTAAATTATATAGTAGCGCATCGAATGCTTGCTCTGCGTCGAACGGATCAAATGCTTGCTCGTCGGTCGTAATGCCGACTACTTCACCGTAAATTTTATGCACCGGAATGATGGCGGCACCTTGTAGTGAATCGCTTGCTGGGAAGCGGTTAAGCACCATATATTCACGTGCGTTTAACACTTGCTCGTAGCCACCCGCAATGCTAACACCGAGCTTTTCATATTGCTCGATAAGCGGCATGTCGACACGTTCGCCGTTAATGCGTAGCTCACCGTCGCGTAAATAAATGCGGTCACCTGGCACCGCAATAATTTCGTAATATTCCTCTTTATATACAGGTAAATGACTGCCGCTATACGTTTTCGTGCGCACAATGTCGCCTTGGTCGTAAACCGTTTTGTCATATAGCTGCTCTTTTCGCTCGACGATTGGTGCGTATGTTTTGCCGTCGTGCGTAAACGTTTGTGCATCGATATATTGAAGGCGTGATTGTATGTTAAGAGTTGGTAGCCCTAATAATGTTGCCTCATCAATCGATGATAGCTCGTCATTTCCTTTTTGTAGCCCGATTGCATATAAATCATCAAGCGGATCGTACGGAACACCGCGCCCGTCTTGAGATGAAAACAAAGGTGAACCAACTGTCGTCATCATTAAAAACAATGCTACAGCTGTCGCAAGCGAAGCAATCGTCGGTACTTGCCACGCGCGCTTTTTCTTTTGTGGTGTTGCTAAAGCGGCTCTTACTTGCTGTTGTATGCGTTGCTCTGAAGCAGACGTATCACCGAACATATCATCAAGCTTACGTTTAAATTCCGTCATACTCGGTCGCCTCCTGTTGCGCAAAAAATCCTTTCATTTGCTGCTTTGCTCGTCGCAGCCTCGTTTTGACCGTATTTTCATTTAACGATAAATCCTCGGCAATTTCTGCAATGGACTGTTCATTATAATAATACAAAATGAGTGGTTCGCGATACTTTAACGGAAGCTCAAACAGCAATTTTCCAAGCATTTTTAATTCTTCCTTCTCGACAACGTGCTCATCTACACCACGTACTTGACTAAAGACGTTATCAAACAACACTTGTTTCTTATATTTCCACGAACGTAAATGATCTTTCGCACGGTTTACGGTCATTTTCGTTAAATACGTCTTTAATGACGCCTCTTGTCGAAATTGGTCGGACGTTTGGAAAAATTTAATGAAAACATCTTGTACAATGTCCTCCGCAGTTGCCCAGTCCTTCACATACAAGTAAGCGATACGTACAAGGTGCTGGCTATGCTCTTTCATTATGGCATCTAATTGTGTCATGTACTCGTTAACCTTCCTTACCTTTTGTCGGTTTTCACCGGTATCGTACAACCGAGGTCATCTAGATGAATTGGCGACCGTTCCTCGATTGTTGGTGAATAGCCTTTTTAGGAATAGTTTAACATATATTAGCATTTGCTTCATGAACAGTTCGAAGTACAAAAAGGAAGCAGCTCGCATATGCCACTGCGAGCTACTCCCCCTGTTTTAGCGTGTCGGTTTTTTCGCTGTTAATTGCGATGTCGGTACATAACCTGTTACCGATCCGTTTTGAATGTATGACCAGCCATTTGATGATGGGTACGCACTCACTTCAACACCGTAATATAAAACGTCTGTTACTGCATCTACTGATTTACTATCTACACTACGTACTTCAACGTTCGCCGCATTGATCCAACGCTTCTCTGCTTTCGCTGCTACCATTGGCTCCGCCGCTACGTAACCTACTTTTGTACGGTGGAAAATTACGCGCCAGCCACCTGGAAGTTGACCGTATGATTCAACTGCTGTGTTCGGGAATAATGTGTACATCACTTTTGCTTTTGGTGATGGATTTTCACGAACGACAATGCCGTCTTTTAAGTTTACTTTACGAATTGTTGGCTCTAACGTTACGAAGCTGTTTGATGGCACATAACCTTTATGACCACTTAACGTTTCGATTAATACGCTCGCTGCTGTTGCACTGCGTTGTACAATAATTTCGTTTTTCTTAAATGATGTGTTTACTTTGCTTGGCTCTGTTTTAAACGCCGTATCTTTCGCTGCTAAACGCATTTTACCGTTTGCTGGAATGTCTATTGTGTAACCTGCTACTTGCTCTAAAAAGCTGTTGTTTACGTATGCGTATGTATACGCATCTAACTGCACTTTACGCCAACCTGCAATAACTGTTTCTGTTAGCTTTAATGCTTCACCTTGCTTTAATGTACGAATCGTCGTAGCACTCGGGCTCGCTGCTGACTTTAACGGCGCTCCAATTACTTTAACTAAACGAATTTCTAATACGTCCTCATCTGATGCTGCTTGTACTGGTGATAACATTCCTGAAAATAACATCGGGATTAACAGTACAAGTGAAAGTAAAATCTTTTTCATAACAAACTCCTCCTTTTTTTTAGTTGCCGTACAGACGGAGCAGTTGCGAAATAGTTTCAAATTTTCTAAAAAAAATTTAAAAAGTTTTTTTTGAGGCTCTTCCCCATAACTTGGGGTTGCTTTTCACGTCGAGGCAGGCTTTCCGCGGGCTCGTTTCAAGCAACTTTTATACGTCAATCCCAGCTTACGGTGATGAACCTTTTTTGAGGTGGATTTGGTAGGAGATGTAACGTTGCTGCTTATAAAAAATTAGTACGTGTCTAAAAACTGTATCATTTCGAACAAATGAGGGCTGTCAACGAAATAATAGGTTTATCAGCTCTTCATATAATTATTTGATTTACGAGAGGATGCATCGATTGTCGTGGCAAAATGCGAGCGACGAGACTCCTATAGGAACAGCTCGTGCCGAAACACCCCGTAAGCCTCGACGTAGGAAAGGCGCGGAGGCTTGAGGAAGGTCGTGAGCTCCATATTTCGGTTTCTTTGCCATCTTCTTATTCCTCCTCTATTTTTATTACTTTATTCAATGTGTAGTCGGATCCTTTTTCACTTAAATTTAGCGCTAATGTTAACGTATTTAAGTCGAAATTTGCGTCAACTATTAAATCAGCTACTTTTCTTTTTTCGTTTTTCCAAAAGTACTTAGCAATCTTCGTAATCGCACTGTCATTAAGGATGAAATCTTTATATTGTATTTTCACTTTGGCTGCATCCATTGGACCAACGATTTCATAGTAATCCTTTAACTTCATTACATCGGTAGTTTTGTCACTTGAAGTGTCTTCAACCGTTACGTTTACGTCATCTTTTACTCTATGAACTGTATTATTGATAGCAGCCTTCGCTAGTTGATCTGCCATTTCATTAAATGTATCTCCTGCATGTGCTTTTACTTTAATAAACTGTATCGTAATTTTTGTTGCCAATTCATTTAATTGTGATACATAATTTTGCGTTGTTTTTTTATTCGCTTTCCATTCTTTCGTATACCATTTTTCCAACCCTTCATAATCGTAAAATATATTTACTGATGTATATTTGTTTTCTATAGCCCATTCTACTGCATATAATACACCTGCAATTTCCGCAGACACATTCCATAAATCTTCTTCTATTAAAACTTCCTTAGCGACCGTCTGCATAACCTCTCCATTCAAAATAATGACGCAACCAAATCCTGCTTTTTTTAACGCTTTTGAATAGCTACCGTCTACATAAATACTCAAGCCATCGTTCATCATTGGTTTTGTTTGTTTGGAAACCGGTTTGCTTTGTACAAATGCCTCCGCTTCTTCTTTTGTGGCAAAAGATTTATAGCTCGCCCCACTAAATCCCTTTACTTGTGCCTCACATTCTGCCCATGTCATAAATACACCCGTTTTCCGTCCCGATCTTACAGCATAAAATTTACCCATTAAATCACTTCCCTTTTCCGTGTTATTTCTGAATTTCACTTATATATTACTCTTATAATACAGTCACTATAAACCTTTTCCAACTTGAAAAGATTCACATCTATATAGACGGTGAATGTATGTTAGCGTTTTGTTCGTCGGCTCTCCACATCGAGGCAGGCTTTTTCCGCGGGCACAGCCTCAACTAATGTTTGTCGGACAAGCTACTAAACGCGAACAACGACCTATAGTTTCATATAAAAACAAGCGTGTTGATTAGCCATTCAACTGGCATTTCGCGTATGGTGGCTCGCTTTGTCTCTGCGATTACTCGAGACAGAAAAACATGTGCTCCTGCGGTTACTCGTCGCAGATAAATTCCTGGGGCTCGGCGGCGAACACGATGTTGGTCATGAAGGCGATGCCACATGGACGTGGCGCTCATCACCTTCCTCAAGCCTCCGCGCCTCTCCTATGTCGAGGCTTACGGGGTCTTGAGGCACGAGCTATTCCCCAAGGAGTCTCGCCACCCGCTCCATGCCACAAAAATGCAGCGTTCATCTCCGTCTTGCTACTAAAAACAAGCAATTCAGCTGTATAAAAATAGCTAATCAACAGACCTGATATAAAAAACCACCTACCCAAATGAGTAAGTGGTTTTCATTTTATGCTTCTTTCTTCTTGCCAATCATATTAAACACGATGTTTAACACAATCGCTGTCACAGAACCGGTTACGATCCCGTTTGAGAAAAGTGTTTCAAGCATATCTGGAAGTGATACGAATAATCCTGGCACAACTGATACGCCGACACCTAAGCCGACTGCGCATGCAACGATTAAACCGTTTTCCATTGATTTATTAATTTCTGGTGCAAGCATTTGCATCCCTTGTGTAATAACTAAACCGAACATTGCCACCATCGCAGCACCTAATACGGGTGTTGGAATGATTTGCGTTAACGCTGCAAACTTCGGTAAGAAACCTAATACGATTAATAAGCCACCTGTAATGTAAATAACGACGCGATCTGTTACGCCTGTCATTTTTACAAGACCTACGTTTTGCGAGTATGTTGTGTACGGGAATGCGTTGAAAATACCGCCGATTACTGATGCTAAACCTTCTGCACGGTAGCCACGCGCTAAATCTTTTTCACCAATTGGCTTTTTCGTAATGTCGCTAAGTGCGTAGTAAACACCTGTTGATTCAACAAGTGATACGATGGCGATTAACGTCATTGTCACGATTGCTTCTAAATGAAACTCTGGCATACCGAAGTAAAACGGTTGTATCATATGGAACCAGCCTGCTTCATTTACTGGGTCAAAGTTAACAACGCCCATTGCTAATGCAACAACTGTTCCGGCAACCATACCTGCTAAAATTGCGATGGCACGCATGAAGCCTGTTGTGAAGCGGTATACGATAATAATAACCGCTAACGTAATGAATGCTAACAATAAGTTCATGCCTGATGCAAAGCCTTCTGCTGCCGCATCACCGCCACCGATGTTCGTTACTGCTGTCGATAATAAGCTAATTCCGATAATTGTTACGACTGAGCCTGTTACAACTGGTGGGAAAAACTTGACGATTTTGCCGAAGAATCCAGCGATCACAATGACGATTGCACCTGATGCGATGATCGCACCATAAATTGCCCCGATGCCTGCGCCGTTACCGATTGAAATGATCGCTGGCACTGCTGTAAACGTACAGCCGAGTACAACGGGTAAGCCGATGCCGATGACTTTACCGCGCCATACTTGGAAAATCGTCGCGACACCACACATGAATAAATCGATTGCGACTAAATACGTAATTTGTTCCGGCGTCATACCGATACCGTAACCGATAATAAGCGGTACTAAAATCGCACCTGTATACATTGCTAGTAAATGCTGAAAACCAAATGCAAGCGCTTTTACCTTATCCATTAAAACTCACCTTCTTCGAAAAATTCGACCTTTCCGTCCTTCAGTGATTTAATGCGTGCAAGTGATTCAATGCGTAGCCCTTGCTCACGTAAAATTTTGCCGCCTTGCTGGAAGCCTTTTTCAATAACGATGCCGACACCGACTAAATGTGCGCCAGATTGATTAACGATATCAACTAATCCTTTTACCGCTTCACCGTTCGCTAAAAAGTCATCGATAATAATAACGTTGTCGTCCGCTGATAAAAAGTCGCGCGATACAGAAATATCGTTCGTTTCTTGCTTCGTAAATGAATATACTTGTGATGTATATGTGTTATTCGTTAACGTTAACGATTTTTTCTTGCGTGCAAATACGACCGGTGCGCCAATCGTTAAGCCAAGGAATGTCGAAGGCGCAATGCCTGACGATTCAATCGTTAATACTTTTGTGATGACCTCGTCTGAGAAGCGGTTTGCGAACTCTTCGCCAACTTGCTTCATTAACAGTGGGTCGATTTGGTGATTTAAAAATGAATCAACTTTTAGTACGTCTTCTGATAGCACGCGACCTACTGCGTGAATCTTTTCTTTTAATGCGTCCATTGGAATGAATCCTCCTAAGTTTGTTGTTTCATAAGCACAAATAAAAAACTCGAAAAGTATAACCTCACTTTTATGAGTGGGTCATACTTCCCGAGCGCTATGTTCGAAAAAGTTTAGGTCAATTCCTAAGTTTATGAGCCCTCATAGTCGATCCATTTACGGTGAACCGGTAGAAACTTGCGAACCATATTATCGCGGTTATATGAGTGAGTAATACTTCTTTCAGAATGAACTTATTAAAACATGAATTTTCAGCATTTACAATACGTTCCCTCATACTAAAAGTCACTCATCATTCGTAAACGACGTAAATTCATACATTTCTAAAAGATGAACGTTCGGTTTTAAGCAAAAATATGCACGAATTTTTTTGATGCTTCTTCATTTTTCTCACAATATACGGACGTCATTTTGCTTTGCTATAAAAAAAGACTGTGCATAAGCGTATTTCAGCTCGATGCACAGTCTCATTATTAATCTAAATCTGCATCCTTTAAAGGCACAATTTTTGTTTTGTATTTAATTTTATAACCTAACCAAAGCGCGATAAATAATGGAATGCCGATGTACGATACGAGAATACCTTCCCAATCGATGCCACCGAAAAATGCTGTATAGTTTTGACCTAAAATAACGATTAAGCAGACGATAAACGCAAATAGCGGTCCAAATGGATACCATTTTGCTTTATACGGTAGCTTGCTCATGTCGCGCCCTTGTAGCTCGTACGCTTTACGGAAGCGGTAATGCGAAATGGCAATACCTAACCATGCGATAAAGCCGGATAAACCTGAAGCGTTCAGTAGCCAAATGTATACGACACCATCACCGTAAAACGATGATAAAAACGCTAAAGAACCAACTGCTAATGTGGCAAGTAACGCCATGATAGGTACGCCACGTTTGTTTAATTTCATAAACATTTTCGGTGCTTTACCTTCGACCGCTAATTGGTACAGCATACGGCTCGCCGCATAAAGTCCTGAGTTACCAGCTGAAAGCATCGCCGTTAAAATAATCGCATTCATCAGTGATGCCGCAAATGCGATCCCTAAACGGTCAAATACGAGCGTAAATGGTGACGTTGCAATGTCATCTGATAATAAGCGTGGGTCGTTATAAGGAATAATTAACCCGATCGCTAAAATCGCTAAAATGTAAAAAATTAAAATGCGCCAAAACACTGATTTTACTGCCTTTGGAATGCTTTTGGCTGGGTCGTCTGTTTCAGCAGCTGTTACCCCTAAAAGCTCCGTCCCTTGGAATGAGAAGCCAGCTGCTAAGAAAATACCAAACAGTGCTAAAAAGCCGCCGTTAAACGGTGCATCGCCTGCGAAGAAGTTTTCAAAGCCGATTGGGTCTTCCCCTTTTAAAATACCGAAAATCATTAAGAACGATACGACGATAAAGACGATGACCGTTGCGACTTTAATCATCGCAAACCAATATTCTGCTTCCCCGTACGCTTTTACTGATAAAAAGTTAAACGTTAATACGACAACGATAAACATAATCGTCCACAGTGCTGATGAGCTATCTGGGAACCAATATTTCATAATGAGCGATACAGCAGCGATTTCTGCTGCAATCGTAATTGCCCAGTTGTACCAATAATTCCAGCCGAGCGCAAAGCCAAGTGCTGGGTCAACGAATTTCGTTGCGTACGTACTAAATGAACCGGCTGATGGCATATATGCCGCCATTTCCCCTAAGCTCGTCATTAAAAAATAAACCATAATCCCGATTAACGCATATGCAAGTAATGCGCCACCTGGACCTGCTTGTGCGATTGTTCCGCCACTTGCTAAAAATAATCCTGTACCGATCGTTCCGCCAAGACTAATCATTGTAATGTGACGACTTTTCAAGCCACGCTGTAATTGCGGAGGCTCGTTGTTTTGCCTACTCATAAAAAAGTCTCCTTCATGTTTTGATTATTTACATGTGTATGTTTCACTTTATTTCGGCGCGTTCACAAAAATAAAAAAGTCGCTACATTGAAGTAACGACTTATCCGTAAAACCCCATGTAAAAAAAGATAGCACAACACATATTTCTATGTGCCAGTTCTGGTCTTCTTCAGCCCCAGCCCCAGCGCGCCGCATATCGATGTTTGCTGCACACTTCGGCGAATATGACCTTTCCATTGCTCTCACTAGACTCGATCTTCAAGCAATGTACTTATTCATGTTCGCGACCTCTACCTCCTTTTTAAGAGGTAATGTATCATTAAATTGTTAATGCCTAAGAGTGTAACATGTCTTTCGTTTTATTTTCAAGCAACTTTAATTAATTTGTTTTTTCTCACTATTCAGACAAAATTAGCGATTTTTCGACCGTATGTTATGATAAAAGGTGGTATATTCCATTTAACTATGTTGATTATCCTTTAAAATGGCAGTGTATCAACAAACCTGACAAACAGTATTGAATTTAAAATGAAAAGAGCATGCACTATGACAAAACAACAAACAACCGTCGCCACTGCATTATTTATTATTAGCGTTATATTTATTGCGATGACGCTGCGCACGCCACTTACTGCAGTCGGTCCGGTCATTCCACTTATTCGCGATGACCTCGGCATTTCAAACGTGCTTGCAGGTTTTTTAACGACGATTCCGCTCCTTGCGTTTGCGATCATTTCGCCATTCGTCGCGCGCATTGCACGAAAGTTTTCTATCGAACGTACGCTATTTTTTGCGCTGCTGCTCATCGCATCGGGCATCGTACTTCGCGCTTTTACCGACATTAACGGCATTTTGCTCGGCACATTTTTTATCGGTGTCGCGATCGCATTTGGCAACGTACTTATGCCAAGCTATATGAAGCTACGCATGCCGCTAAAAGTTGGTGTCATGATGGCTGTTTATTCGATGTCGATGAACATTTCTGCAAGTATGGCAGCAGGTATTAGTTTCCCGATTGCTGAAACGTCTTGGAGTTGGCGCGGCTCCCTTAGCTTTGCGCTCATTTTCGTCATCGCGGCCATCATCATTTGGCTGCCACAGTTAAAGCAAAAAGCATCGATGCACGCACCGACGACGAGCCGTTCGCTGCCGCTATCAAAGTCGCTGCTTGCGTGGGCAATTGCGGCGATGATGGGCATTCAAAGCTTATTATTTTACTCAACGTCCTCATGGGTACCCGACATTTTAGCGACGCAAGGCTTTAGTGCAAGTGAAGCTGGGTGGCTAAGCTCACTCATGCTCATCGCACAGCTACCGATGACGTTTATCGTACCAATGTTAGCAAGTCGCAAGTCGATGCACATGCCGATTACAATTAGCTTTTGTGCAAGCTACATGCTTGGCTTTATCGTGCTCTATTTCGGTTGGACGTCGCTCGCACCGCTTTCAATGATTTGCATCGGGCTCGCTGGTGGTGCATCGTTTAGCTTAGTGATGATGCTGTTTACGATGCGCACCGAAAGCATTTACACGTCGGCTGAGCTGTCGGGCTTTGCACAATCGACTGGCTATTTACTCGCGGCAATTGGTCCGATTACGTTCGGTTGGCTGCACGACGTTACAAACAGCTGGAGCGCAACAATTTTTGCGTTCATGCTATGTACGATTGTCATACTTATAAGCGGCTTGTATGCATCGCGCAACAAAACGATTGAACAATCATTCGACAGCAAACATACGTGCTAAAAATATGATATAATAGCGAAAAAACTGACGATGTAAAGGGGTTCAATCGTGACAAAGCGTAAACAAAAAAAGAAACAGCAGCGCAAACTCCCGTGGCAAGTAATATTGCTGCTCATCATCGCTGCTATAACGTATTACTTCACGCGCAATGCGGACGTCACGTTGTATGCGGTCATCGGTACAGGCTTCGCATTTATCGTATCCTTTGTTTGGAAAAAGGTGCGCGTTCAACAACCGACTGCGACGGCTAGCACACATCACATTGATGATATGACTGGCGTCGAATTTGAGGAATTTTTAGTGCGCCTTTTTAAGCGTCAAGGCTACCGTGCATCGATGACAAAATCATCTGGTGACTTCGGTGCTGATTTAGTCGTAAAAGGTAACGGCAAAACCGTTGTCGTACAAGCAAAGCGCTATAAATCATCAGTTGGCGTCAAAGCGGTGCAAGAAATTATTGCCGCCATTCGCATGTATGATGCAGATGATGCGTGGGTAGTGACGAACAGCTATTTCACAAAGCAGGCAAAAACGCTCGCAGCACATAATGACGTTCGCTTAATTGATCGCGACGAGCTCCTGCAAATGATTCAACAGTCGCGCTAATAAAAACAGAAGGGTTTGTTCGACTTGTTGACGTCGAACAAACCCTTTCATTATGCATAGATTTACATCGTTTCATGCACCGCTTTCATTGCGTCTATATTGAGCACGTCGGTCGTATAAAAGTAATTCGGCGTCTTTATCGCATTGTCGTACGGCTGGTGAAACACGTGCGTCGTCGCGGGGCTCATCGGTGGAATAAGCCACGCCCAATTCCCGGTCACGTCACGCCCTGCTTCTTTTTCACGCTCCTCAAACAATTGAAATTGCATCGCTGCTGTATGATGGTCGACGATGCTCACCCCGTTTGCTTTAAATGAATGCAGCACTGCGACGTTTAATTCGACAAGTGCGCGGTCCTTCCAAAGTGTCGCCTGCTTCGACGTATCAAGCTTTAACAATTTCGCTACTTGCGGCAACACATTGTAGCGCGATTCGTCCGCAAAGTTGCGCGCGCCAATTTCCGTTCCCATATACCAACCATTAAACGGTGCCGCATGAAACGACTGCTCACCTACTTCAAAGCGCATATTTGAAATGATTGGCACCGCATACCACTTCAGTTGAAGCGGCGAAAAATCGTACTCAGGATGTGTAATCGGCACTTCGAGTATGTAGTCGCTCGGAATATGAAACCATTGCGGCGGGCGTTCGTCCACTTGAACGACGAGCGGCAACACATCAAACTTACCGTAGCGCGGCTGCCAACCGAGCGCGATACATTGCTTCGTAAACTGCACCGAGCTCGGATCACCGATTATTCCGCCGTCCTGCTCATACCCTGCATAACGAATAAGCTGATGATTCCAAATACGCACACGCTTATCATTAAATACGGTGACGGTCGGGCGAATTTTGCCATCGTTCGTCGCGTACGCAATATGGTGCAGCAGCTGCTCAAATATAGTATGCTCATCGACACAATGCCGTGCATCGACGACGTGGAGCGATTGCCAAAACAACCTGCCGATACATTTATTACTATTGCGCCATGCAACTTTTGCGGCGAACGTTAACTCCTCCGTCGTCGCTACAAAGCCGTGCTGTGCTATTTGTTGTTTTCGCTGCTCGAACCATTGCGGTGATTTTGCCGTCTCCTTTACGAACAGCTGCAAAAAATCGATCGTTTTATTCATCGCCGTTCCTCCTTACATATGTTCATCGTAGCGCTTTTTTTACGCATTCTCGAACATCACCTCTTTTAACAAACATGTATTTTACATACATTGACACAACTTTGACGAAAAATTAATTATTCTCATTTAATGTTAACATTCTCAATTAAACTGTCATATTTCACCTAGTTATTACTATAAGGATAGTGGAAAACATGTATAAAAAGTTAGCGTACATACGTTTCAACATATTACTGAACGGGTAAATGTTATAATTGAGCTAGTGAAAAACTTCTCTTTATTCTTATTTTGCTATAATACGAATTCCTTAAAAAGAATTATTATAATCTGCTAGCAATTCTTATTTGGATTTGTTATAGTAGTTGGTGAAGAGAATTTTAATTATGGGGGGCAATAACTATGGCAATGGATAAAAGTCGTAAACTAACAACTACTGCTGGTGCTCCAGTAGTGTCACACGATGACGTATTAACAGCTGGTCGTCGTGGTCCAATTTTATTACAAGACGTTTTCTTAATTGAAAAATTAGCAAACTTTAACCGTGAAGTTATTCCTGAGCGTCGCATGCACGCAAAAGGTTCTGGTGCATTCGGTAAATTTACTGTAACGCACGATATTACAAAATATACAAAAGCAAAAATCTTCTCTGAAATCGGTAAAGAAACTGAATTATTTTTACGTTTCTCTACAGTAGCAGGTGAGCGTGGTGCGGCTGACGCAGAACGTGACATCCGCGGTTTCGCTGTGAAGTTTTACACTGAAGAAGGTAACTGGGATATGGTTGGTAACAACACGCCTGTATTCTTCTTCCGTGACCCATTACACTTCCCAGACTTAAACCACGTTGTTAAGCGTGATCCAAAAACGAACATGCATAACGGCAACTCAAACTGGGATTTCTGGACTTCATTACCTGAAGCATTACACCAAGTAACAATCGTAATGTCTGACCGTGGTATTCCAGCAAACTACCGTCAAATGCACGGTTTCGGTTCACATACTTACTCAATGATTAACGAAGCTGGCGAGCGCGTATATGTGAAGTTCCACTTCCGTACACAACAAGGCATTAAAAACTTCACTGGCGCAGAAGCTGCTGAAGTAATCGGGAAAGACCGTGAATCTTCACAACGCGACTTATTCGAATCAATCGAAAAAGGCGATTTCCCAAAATGGACTATGTACATTCAAGTAATGACAGAAGAGCAAGCGCGTAACTCTAAAGACAACCCATTCGACTTAACAAAAGTTTGGTACAAATCAGAGTACCCATTAATCGAAGTTGGTGAGTTAGAGTTAAACCGCAACCCAGAAAACTACTTTGCAGACGTTGAGCAAGCAGCATTCGCTCCATCAAACATCGTACCTGGTATCGGCTTCTCTCCTGACCGTATGTTACAAGCTCGTTTATTCGCATACCAAGATGCAACTCGTTACCGTTTAGGCGTAAACTTACACCAAATTCCGGTAAACAAACCACGTTGCCCATTCATGGTATACCACCGCGATGGCGCAATGCGTGCTGACGGCAACAACGGTTCAGACTTAACGTACTACCCAAATAGCTACAATGCATTACAAGCTCAACCAGAATACAAAGAGCCTGCATTAGCATTAGACGGAGCAGCTGACATCTACGACTTCCGCGAAGATGACAACAACTACTTCGAGCAACCAGGTAAATTATTCCGTCTTCAAACACCAGAACAGCAACAACGTTTATTCGAAACGACTGCTGCTGAAATGAACGGTGTAGAAGAGTTCATTAAGCGTCGCCACATTTTACACTGCTACTTAGCTGATCCAGCGTACGGTGAAGGTGTTGCAAAAGCAATGGGTCTTTCATTAGACGGTATGGATTTATCAAACCCGTACACGAAATAATCCGTAACACTTATTTTGATATCCAATCCATTAGAGCCTGCCTCGCGATTTGCGAAGCAGGCTCTTTTTTTATGCAGCGTATCGCTTATCATTGTAAAATATGGGAATATGGAAAGGACAAGTATGTGTTGACTAGCCTCTTGACTGTCGGCTTCTCGCCGCGGCGCTTCCAGCCAGCTGTTGCGTTCAGATGAAATAAAAACTCGCACTCTACAAAGCTATATATAATGAACTTAATCTATTAACCCAAACGTGTTGATTAGCCATTCAACTGGCATTTCGCGTATTGCGGCTCGCTTTGTCTCTGCGATTACTCGAGGCAGAAAAGATTTTGCTCCTGCGATTACTCGTCGCAAAAGAACTTTTGCTTGTCCTGCAGAAGTCGCCGCCTACACGTCAGAACGATTCTTTCCTGATGTTCTATTCAAACGTTCAATCTATATACAAGGTGATTGAAATTTAGAATGTGAACGAGGCTCGAAACAAGAGGCGGACTCCTGCGGGAAAAGCGTGAGCGAGAGACTACAGGCTCGAGCCACGCCCGCGGAAAGCCTGCCTCGATGTGGAGAGCCGACGAACAAAATGCTAAAATACATTCACCGTCTATATATATAGCTAATCTACTCATTGAGCGGTCACATCGTTTGCTGCTCTAGAATACATGCTAAACAAATGAAAGGAGCTACTACCCAATGACCGACCAACTACCGCACGAACATTTCGAGAAACAACAAAAGAAAGCGAAAAAAATTCAAAAAGCACTCGAGGACGCCGCACGCACGTTAATGGCGTCAAAGGAAAGCATTGTGACGACGCTACTAAATGAAAACGTCGATATCGACATTATTATGCATGCGACGAAGCTAACAGAGGCGCAAATACTTGAAATTAAACAAAAATATGGAGGTTGATGATATGATGACGAACGAACAGCTATTACAATATTTACCCGTACCACTAGAGGAAACGTTAATTGGCACGCTCGGCATGGAGTTTATCGAAATTACGAAAGAGCGCGTCGTTTGTACAATGCCGGTGGACGGTCGCACGCGTCAGCCGTTCGGGTTATTGCACGGCGGGGCTTCAGTCGCACTAGCCGAAACAGCAGCGAGCATCGGTTCGTTTTTACATATCGATCCGAACACACAATTCGCTGCAGGACTTGAAATTAACGCTAATCACGTACGTGGGAAAAAAGACGGTATTGTTACAGCGACGGCAATCCCGCTTCATAT
Organism: Caryophanon latum; assembly: GCF_001700325.1. Classification (GTDB taxonomy): domain Bacteria; phylum Bacillota; class Bacilli; order Bacillales_A; family Planococcaceae; genus Caryophanon; species Caryophanon latum. The sequence continues at coordinate 54,122 of NZ_MATO01000030.1, read as the reverse complement.
CGGCCGTACAACGATTATATGGGACATTCAACTTACGGATGAAACAGGCAAGCTTCTATGCGTATCGCGTTGTACTGTCGCGATTGGCAATCAACGCTAAAATTTGTTACACGAATGTAATATAGTTGCAATGTGCCACTAACATAGATGTTTTATTATATGCAGTAGGAGGGATGGTCAATGCAAGCATTATTTCATAAATTACGGTCCACATTTCATAAGCAAAAACAGCCAACAGCACGTCATACAACTACGCTATGCGCATCACGTCGCACTAGCACTTTGAATACACAACTGACCTCCTACTATGAGCGTTTAGACGCAAATGATTTATCAGGAGTGGAATTATATACACTCGGTGAATTAGTCGAACGCTACATGCATGAACGTGCGGCACTGGAATCTCGTGAAATCATTACATATTTCAAAAAGAAACTGTACATGACGACGGGACCTACAATTTTACAAACAAAACTACAAGCGGTTCGTCCGTATATTCAATAGAAAAAAGGCGATGCTTCTGTCGAGTTGACAGGTGCATCGCCTTTTGTCGTTAAATTGGGAATAACATCGTCGCCGCGTAAATGACGAACGTTACCGTAATACAGCTCACGACCGTCGAGAATAATACGGTTTGTGCCGCTGTGTCCGATTCAATATCGTACTCTAGCGCTAAGCTTGAGCTATTGCGCGACGTCGGGAACGCACTTGCAATGAGTAGCGACTGTGCGACAACGCCATCAAGCCCAAGCATATAAATAATGCCAAGCGCTACAGCTGGTCCTAGCACAAGACGCGTAAAGCAGCTGACGATAATTAAACGGTTGAACATTGTGCGCACTTGAATTTGCGACAGCTGCATCCCTAAAATGAGCAGCGCCACCGCAACGAAGCCACCTGCAATGTAATCAAGTGGTATGCGAATCATTTGTGGAATCGGCACATTGAGCATATTCAACATCGCACCTAAAATAAGCGCATGTACAATCGGCATCTTGAGGAAATCTCGCACAATTGCCATGCCAGACTTCGTTGACGAAATTAAATTGTATAGCCCGTACGTATACGTCGTCATGTTTTGGAAAATGACGAGAATGACTTGAATCGCAACCCCGATCGGCTGCGTGACGAAAATCATTTGCGCAACCGGAATACCGTAGTTGCCTGAGTTAATGAGGACGACACTATTTTTAAATACCGCTCCCTCTAATCGATTCAGCCCCATTACTTTCGCAAGCAGCGAGCTAAGCAGCATTTGACTGCCGATAAACAGCACGATAAATATCGTAATTTGTCCGAGCACCTCTTTGTTGACGGACGTTTCGTAAATGCTAACGAACACCGCAGCAGGCATGAAGCAATACGTAATGAGCTGCGACATCGTTTTTAAATTAAATGTAAACTTTCGCTGTAAAAACACACCGACTGCCATTAAGACGAGAATCGGCGCGACGATTTGAAAGAATATCATCGATAAGTACATCATGTTGCGTAACCTTCTTTTTTTGTTTTACATTATACCACCGAAAAAAAAGCACGATGCAAAAAGTTGCACCGCGCTTTTTTATTCATATTATTGTCTACCTACATTACGTGGGTCGATACCTAAAATGCGGTTTACAATAACGTTCGACGTGTTACCGTATTGGTCTTGTAATACTAAGTATATAGTACCTTCGTTCATGAATACGGCTGTCGGATCTTGGCTCTTAACCGGCATGTTAATCGAGCTACTTGTACTTGGTGAATCGCCTGAACCGTAAACTGTGTAGTTCGGGTTCGTTTCACCTAACATTACGTCAAGCTTCGTCGGTGGTGTAATGTTACCTTCTTGACCACGCGCAATACCAACGAAGTAGTACTTCACGTTGTAAGCGTTGTAGTTCGCTGTGTAGTTAACTTTAATCGTTTTACTTTGTTCTAAGTACAGACCATTTGCATCTGGGTTAGACGATACTTCGTAATGCGTATCGCGAACAAGCTCGACAAGTTCGATATTCGGGCGGAAGTCTTGGAATTTGTAATCCCCTTTTTGTACCGCTTCTTCGAATACATGATTTACTTTCACGGAATCGACTACTGATTCGTTCATCGTTACTGTGAAGTCTTGTGAGAACTGCTCAGCGAACGTTAACTTTACTTCGTACGGATTGTATGTCGGCGTCGTCGGTGAAGTTTGTGTTTCGACCGTCGTCGGCACAACGATACGTCCGTCGTTTAATCGTACGATGAAATCATCCGTCGTTAACGGAATAATGTCGTCCGCTGTGTCACGCTTAATCGCCTCGTTAAACGTTAATACGTAGCTAATATCATCGAGCTGACGTACTAAAATTGGATTTAATTCTGGCTTAATACCATCCGTGTATAGCTCTGCTTTGTGTAAGTTCGGCGTCGTATTTTGTGACGTATCACGCGCGATGAAATACACTGTGTAATCTGTATGCGGCTGTAACCCTTCAATCAGTATGCGGTTATCCGTACGAATCATACCGGCTGAACCTGTTACCATGCCTGAAATATTTGTCATCGCTTTCACTGCCTCAAATTGCTCGCGCGTTGTTAGCACACCGCTGTTCGGTAAACCTGTTGCGTTTGTCGGGAAGGCGATATACTCGATAACCCCTAGCTCGTCTGATGCGAAGTTCAGTCGTCCGGCTGTGTTACTTCCTGGTTCCGCATTTGCATTCACAGCTGTAATGCTCGGTGGTAGCTTATCCATAATCATCGGAATTTCAATGACGTTTGCTGATAAATTACCAGAACGGTCTACCATGAACGCGTACATCGACCAGCTAATTAACTCTGATAATGTTGTCGGAATGGCAATATCTAATTGTTGCTCACCTAAATCAAGTGGTGGATTGTCCCCTGGATAAATTGGTGTACGCGTAATATCTTGCGCATCCTTCACTTCAAACGGCACACGGTCCATAATGTCGCGCTTATGGTCGTTTAACATTTGCACGTCCAGTCCTTCAGGTAAAATAACGTAGTAGAACGTTCCGGCTTCTGTCGTATTTAACATAAGCTTCGCATGCGTTTCAGATTCTAGCTTTTCGAAACTTGTCACCGTTAATGACGGAATGACAACATCTTCGTGACGGTACGATGCGTAGTTACGAGGGTTGTCCTCATCCTTATCCGTTACGACTGGGTTGTCGGCTAAATCGGTTACGCCTGGCAATGCACGCGCGATAATTGTATCGTTTTGTACTAAGCCGGTTAATGCCGGTAACGTAATTAATACGCGTGATGTTCCGCTTGAGTGACGTGAATATTCCGCTTTAATCGGATTAATTTTTTCTTGCCCTGTAATGTTAATAATCCCCGAACCTGTTAACTCGTAGTTCAGTACATTTTCAGCTGTTTCTTGGTTAAGCTCCTCGCTGAAATATAAGTAAAACTGCGTGCGCGCTGAGTTCGTGAACACAATTTTGCTATCCATTACGTATGGCTTCACATCATCTAGCGCTAATGTCGTAAACGGTGTTTCTGTTACAGATGAACGGTTTTCTGCTGTATCGACACCGACAAGCGCTACGGAATAATCCGTTAATGGGTCTAAGCCTTCCATTTCAATTGTATTTTCGCCTTCTACCATTTCTTTATATTTCGTCGTATCGTTCATCGAAATGTTAATGATCGTCTGTGCTTCGTAGCCTTTATTCCCATGCCCCTCCGTCACGACGATGTAGAACATACCCGCTTCCGTTGCAGTAAACGTTAATCGCGCCTTTTGACCGCTTTGGTGCGGCACAACTTGGACGTTCGATATACGCGGCGGAATTGTATCTGGTGCATCTTTCATGTCAAATGTGAACGATTCAACACGCGTTGACGTATTCCCCGCATTATCCTCAATGACCATGTAAATTGTATATTCTTTCGCTGAGTGTAAACCCGTCATATTAAACGAGTTCGCACCTTCCATCATACCGCCCGTACCTTGGAAATCCCCGACACTTTGCGATAAAATTTGGCGCTTCGTCGGTGGTGATTGCGACGATTCTAACAATACGTAGTAATACTTCCCTGCCTCATTTGAGTTGAAGTCTACTTTCGCTGAGTGGCTATCTGTCGGAATAACGCGTAAGCCTGTTAATAACGGTGCGATACGGTCTGGTACTAACGTATTTTCATCAACCGTCTTATCGATTTCATTGCCATCTTTATCGACAATTAATGAAATGTTCGCACTGTCGTTACGATAATCGTTAAAGATGATGTTTGGATTTTCGTTATTCGTTAACACCGCTGTATCAATCCATAAATCAAAGCCTTGTGCTGCTTTACCGTTTGAATCCACCATCGTCGCTAAGTTCGTGCCACCTTCGTCTTTGTTGACGATGTAGCGATTGACAATGCCTGTAAAGTAAAGCATTAAGTTACCGAAGTTTTCCTTCGTTAACGTACGTACTTGGCTTTTACCGTAAATTGCTGTTGAGCCATTCGTATATACATAAACGTCACGTACGTTTGCGTGAATTTCGATTTGCTCTACATCGTCAATAAGCTCTAGTCGACGAATTTCACTATCCGATTCAAACTTTAAGCGATTTTGTGCAACGACCATTTTGTTGCTCGTCACGTTTTCAAACTTAATGTTGCGTGATACGTTCGTTAAAATTGTCGACGTCGTACGAATACCGTAATCGTTTGCGACACTCGCACTTGTATAACGTGTTAATTGATTTTCGACGATGCTTGACGTTAAACGACGCAAATCTGTAGATGGAACTGAAATCGTGCCGTTTACATGCAAATTGCGCACAATAATATGATTGCTTTGAATTTCTAAATCCGCATCAAGCGTTAACGACTTTGCATCTAATACGACGTTTGTGCGCGCATTGCCACTCGCTTTTAACACAAGCTTCGTAATGTCTTGCACTTTGCCATTTGATACGCGCCCTTCAATTACTGCACCTTTTAATGCTGCGGCATTCGCCGTTGAAAACAGCATATTAAATTTCGGATCTACTGTATATGAATTGCCGTTAATAATGACTGTACCTGTTGATGGCACGCTCGTAATTGTATGTTGCACCGAAATCGTCTTTGCAACTTCCTCTGTGCGCACAATAAATGTCGCCATTTGTCCGCGCGTTAAGTTTTTCGTCGGACCAAATGTCGTCGGTGAATTTCCTTTTGTAATGTCATAATCCCAAAGTGTTTGAATGTAATATGACGATTCTGTATTGTTTGATACGTCCGTAAAATGGTGGTTTAGCTTCGTTGACTTATCTAAGCCGTAACCGAGCGTTAAAATTTTCGCCATTTGCTGACGTAAAATTTGAGCGCCTGGGCGGAATGTGCCGTCTTGATAACCGCTAATGACACCTGCATTCGCTAATGCCGCAATGTACGGATAATACACATGCGTTGTTGGTACGTCTGAAAATCCTGGGTTGCGTAAATTTTCCGGCTGCGTATTTAAGCCGATTGCGTTTGCGAGCATTTTTGCCGCATGTGCACGCGTTAACGAATCATTCGGTTTAAATTGCTTCGTGCCGTTTTGCTGCGGATAGCCTGAAATAACCCCGCGTTCATATAATTCAATAATGCTTTTATAATGTGAATTTGTTTCACTCACATCCGTAAAAACAGAGGCGTACGTAGCAGGTGCTACCATCGCTACACTACCGACTGCCAATGTAGATGCAGCGAAAGCTTTCGTAATTTTTTGTCGATCCATAGTTGTGCTTCCTTTCTCCGTAAAAGTTCCATGTATACAAGTATATTGCACGCTGCAACACACAATCATCGCTTCATAAAAAAACGATACAATGATCGCTTTCGTACGTTTTATATCGGTCATTTCACATAGAATCGTAGAACAAAGGACAACAAAAAAACCAAGTGACGAAAAATAGTCACTTGGTTGTACAATACCTATACTTCCTAAACGATGAGAGCGTCGGAAGAAAAGGGGGAAACTTCGCGCCCATTGCATCGTCTACTTTCTGAAGTATAGAAGTACATATGTTGTGCTTACATTTATATTACCCTGAAGTATTTTTTATAATCTTCTTTTTGTATCTTTTTTTAAAAAGCGATAATTATCGTGACATATACTGTCTTAATGACGATATCGCTACATTTTCACAAATAAACGCTTTATACTATTTGTTAAAGGGGGTCATTTTATGAAAAAAGTATTCATAATCGCATGCTTCATTAGTTTATTTTCGATTACGCCTGCTACATTCGCGATGAACAGCGAATTTCAAAAGCCTGACGATGCACTGGAGGAGGATGTATACGCAACGCCTGCTCAAGAAGATACAGGCGAAATAATTGAATCAGATCCAGCTGCACCACCGGAAATTTTGCCGCCGCTTGTCACAACAGAAGAGCAGCCTGCTGCACAGATCGAAACACCAGCAGCACAAGCTGAACAAGAAAATGCGAATGCGTCGACAACGAACAACGAAAATGTAACGACACCGCAAGTGCAGCCTGAACTAACAGAGCAAGTAGATCAAGTAGAGGAAGCACCTCAAGTAGATGCTACAGAAGATGTACAATCAATTGTGGAAGAAACACCGCAAACAGATGCTACAAGCAACGACACGACAACGTCTGCTGACGGCGACGAGCAAGACATCGTTATCGAGCAATCGAACAATTTTTGGCTGTTTGTCATTGCCGGTGGTACAATTTTATTCATTATCTTGCTGCTTTTATTCCAGCGTCTACGCAACAACAATCCATATGACCGATAAATAAAAAAATCATTCGAGAAAATAGTCTCGAATGATTTTTTCTTTTCATTAGCTAAATACGTATAACTTTTCATCGTACGGCGCGCCGCAGCACTTTTTGAACTTTTTGCCGCTGCCGCAAATGCATTTTTCATTGCGTCCTGGCTTTAAGCGCAAAATAAGCTCTTGTCGTGCATTTTCACGCTCAATCGCCGCTGCATCTTCCTGCTCCTCAAACTGATCGCGCCACTCTTCTAGCTTCGGATGCTTCACATCGTAGTAACGGTAAGCATTGTAGTAATAGCACGTCATATCTAAAAACACTGGGTCATGCCCTGATTGTTCATATTGTTGTAATAATGGCACTGCTTCTTCGGCAAGCATGAACGTCAATGCTTCTAATGCCATCGCCTGCTCGTCTTTTGAAAGCTCGTCATACGCTTCAACGATCGCCTCAATCGCCTTATCTGTTGCGATGCCTTGTAGCACTTTAAGCGCGAATGCAAACGACTCCTCTTCAAGTAAATACGGCTTTACTTCTTTCACCGCTTTTTTCGAACCAATTGCAATATAATAATTGCTCTCTTGATGTAATCGGTGTCGCATAAAGAAATGATTCCGCATAAATGGGCTTCGCAACTTTTAAATTTGCAATCATATTTAATGATATTTCATTCATTTTCACCGCTTCACACCTCATCTACACTTTCTTTCATTATGCCATGTATTCATAGACATTATACGTCCTTTTATACACTGTATTATGGACTTCCAACCGTTCGTTCCCTTATTATAAATGATGCGCATACATTTAAGCAAAACGCGCATCAATAATTTTAATAAACTTCTTTGTGGCGCGTGACATCGGAATGTTTTTAAACGTGCAAATTCCTAAGCTGCGCGGTGGGATTGGCTCTTCTAACGGTATTTCGTGCAAAATGCCGCGCGACAAATAATCTTTTGCAAATTCCTTCGTCACACATGCAATACCTAAATTAATGCGCGCAAACTCTAACAATAAATCGTGTGAACCTAAATCAAATTCCGGTGCTAGTTCGTATCCTTGCTGCTGCAAATATTCCTCGACGTATTGACGAGAATTCGAGCCCTTCTCTAAAAAAATGAGCGGCATGCGTAGCAACGTCCGCAGTGCAATTGGCTGAATCGTCAAGTTTTTATATTTATCGCCACAAACGAATATATCTTGAATTTCTCCACATGGCAGCAAATGTAGCTGTGGGTCTTCAATCGGTAAATTGCAAATGCCAACGTCTACCTCACCTGCCTTTAACGCTGTCACGATTTCGTGCGTCGTCCCATTTTTAATTGTCAGCTTAATGCCTGGATAACGCATATGGAACTTTTCTAAATACGTTAATAAATAATAGCGCGCAATCGTATCTCCTACACCGATGCGCAGCTCCCCCGTCATTAAATTTTGAAACTCGTCCATTTTCAGCTCAGCTGTTTCGAGCAAGCTTAGTGCAGACGTGACGTATTCGTGTAATAACTGCCCTTCATTCGTCAGTTGAACCCCTTTTGACGTGCGCGTAAATAAATACGTTTTTAAATCTTTTTCTAAGTTCGCAATCGACTGACTCACTGCTGGTTGCGTCATGTACAGCTCCTTTGCCGCCTTTGAAAAGCTTTCGTGCCTACTTACTGTATGAAAAATACGATACAAATCTAATTTACTAACCATATAAGCCCACCTTATATCCATTATCAATTTTATTAATTTCACTTATAACATATTTTTTAGTATAGTAAAACTATATTGAGTAAATGAACGAAATTAACATGAATATGTCGATTTTACATACAGAGGAGAGAATCATTTTGACACGTGTAGTAGGTACAGTAGTTCGCGGTCTTCGCGGTCCAATCATTAACGAAGGTGACGACATCGAGCAAATCGTTGTTGAAACAGTTTTAAACGCTGCAAAAGTAGAAGGCTATGAAATTCAAGATAAAGATATCATTACAATTACAGAGTCAGTTGTAGCTCGTGCACAAGGTAACTACGCATCAATCGATCACATCGCACAAGACGTAGCGGCAAAATTCGGTGATGAGCCAATCGGTGTCATTTTCCCAATTCTTTCTCGTAACCGCTTCGCAAACGTATTACGCGGTATTGCACGCGGCGCGAAAAAAGTCATTTTAATGTTAAGCTATCCTTCTGATGAAGTTGGGAACCATTTAGTAGATATCGATGAGTTAGACGTAAAAGGTGTAAACCCTTGGACAGATACGTTAACAGAAGCTGAATTCCGTGCACACTTTGGCTACAAAAAACATACGTTCACAGGCGTTGACTACATCGAGTATTACAAAGAATTAATTACTGCTGAAAACGCTGAAGTAGAAGTAATTTTCTCGAACAATGCAAAAACGATCGTTGACTATACAAAATCAGTGTTAGCTTGTGACATTCACTCTCGCTTCCGTACACAGCGTTTAGTAAAAGCTGCTGGTGCGACGACAGTGTATTCATTAGACAACATTTTATCTGAATCAATTAACGGCTCTGGCTTCAACGAGCAATACGGCTTATTAGGCTCTAACAAAGCGACAGAGGAATCAGTAAAACTATTCCCTCATACTTGCCAACCAATCGTTGACGGCATCGCTGAAAAATTAAAAGCAGCTACTGGTAAAGATATCGAAGTGATGATTTACGGTGACGGCGCATTTAAAGATCCAGTGGGCAAAATTTGGGAGCTTGCTGACCCAGTTGTATCTCCAGCGTTCACAGCTGGCTTAGGTGGTACGCCAAACGAAGTGAAATTAAAATATTTAGCAGACAACAACTTCTCTCACTTACGCGGGGAAGATTTAAAATCAGCTATTCAAGACCATATTAAAAACAAAAACGAAGACTTAGTTGGTGCGATGGAAGCACAAGGTACAACACCTCGCCAATTAACAGACTTAATCGGTTCATTATCTGATTTAACGTCTGGTTCTGGTGACAAAGGTACGCCGATGATCTACATCCAAGGGTACTTCGATAACTATACGCATTAATAACGAAAGAGTTAGATAGGTTCGCCCTATCTAACTCTTTTTTTGCGTTTATCGTGCCACGCGCTTTGATAGCCACGTCGTCCAGTAACCGCGCGTATCCTTCACACCAATAACGCCGTAATCTTTTGCGACATATAATGTTGACGTATCGATTTTCACAAATTGTCCGCGGTCGTTATGCACTGGCCACGCCTCCTCGATGACGACAACTTCACTATAGTTCACACCACCTACACGCACTTCCTCGTTCGTATTTAATACACGTGTACGCTGCGCAATGCCTTCTTCATCATTTAATGAATTGTGCTTCGTGCCAACTGTAAATGGATACGGTGAAAATGTCGCAACGTCTGAGCTTTGTACACCTTGCACCCAAGAGCCTGACTCCATAATGTACAAGTCCTTTGATGCAAGCTCGCCTGTATCAGCGTTATACAAATTCCAATAGTCCGTTACACCATTTGCATTAACGTCGCTGTAATCATACGTCATCATATAATTTTCATCATCGACCGTTTTGTAATAATACGAGTAGTTCGTATCGGGCTTATAATTACCGCCTTTTAATGACATCGCACGCGCTAAAAACGCTGAAAAATGCGCGCGTGTTAATAGCGTATTCGGCTTGAAATCTGGGAGTTGCCCTTCTACATCTCGATAGCCTTGTGCGACATTGTTCATCGTCACGAGCTGAATCGGTGTGTAAAATTCGTACGTTTTCGCTACGTCGCGGTACGTCACCGCATTTTGAGCAATCGATTTCAAATTAAAGCTCGTCGATAAAATTTTCGCCATAAACGCGCGTGAAATGCTTGATTCCGGTTTGAAATGTGTCGCCTTACCAAAAATGCCTGCCGTGTACACCGCCGCAATTTCTTTATAATATTGATGCGTCGTCGGTACGTCCGCATAGCCTGGATTTTGCACATTCGTCGTCGGTAACTCAAGCACCTTGACAAGCATCGCGGCAATATGCTTTTTTGCAATCGGTGCGTTCGGCTTAAACGTGCCGTCGCTATAGCCGTTAATAATACCTTCGTTCGCTAAATATTCAATTTCAACTTGTAACGAGTGCTGTTCGCTTACATCTTTAAACTTCGCAGCGCTTGCTGGCATTGTAAGTGAAACGGTCAATGCGAAAGCCAATGCTGTTGTTACGATTTTTTTCATGCAAATCGCTCCTTTTCTACTATTTTAACTAAATATTCAGAACATTTATAGCAAAATAGCGGATTTTCAAGGAAATGCGCTTTTTATACTATATACAAGGTGATTGAAATGTAGAATGTGAACGAGGCTCGAAACAAGAGGCGGACTCCTGCGGGAAAAGCGTGAGCGAGAGACTACAGGCTCGAGCCACGCCCGCGGAAAGCCTGCCTCGATGTGGAGAGCCGACGAACAAAACGCTAAAATACATTCACCGTCTATATAGATAAAAAAACAGAAGTGCGTAATATTTACACACTTCTGTTTCGTTTATTGAGCAGCTACGCGATCTGTTAACCAATATGTGAAGTAGCCGTCTGTATTTTTGTATGCGATAATGCCATGCCCTTTAGCGTAATATGTCGTAATTTTTTCGGTACCGCCACCTCCATTAGGCATCGTTTCTTCAACGATTACAACATCGTCATATGTCTTGCCTGCAATTTCAATCGTCACTTTCGTATTTAACACGTTGCGCGATAAATAGCCCGGTGATTCACCTTTACGACCAATCGTGAACGGAAACTCAATCGTCGTTCCTACGTCCGATTGTGGCACACCTTCGTAATAATGGCTTGGACTTGTAACATACATTAAGTAATCCATTTTCTCATTCGATGCGTTATCAAACAAGTTCCAATATTTATACGTCATGCCACCTGTCGTATTTTGCCCGTCAAGCTCCATGCGATATGCGTACTTCCCTGCATCTTCATAAAAATATTTGTAGCCTACTTCCGGCGTAAAATCACCGCCGCTAAGCGATAACGCGCGGGCTAAAAACGCGGAGAAATGCGCACGTGTAATCACTTTGTCTGGACGGAATGTGCCGTCTTCTGTGTATCCTTTTGCGATATTGTTCATCGTCACTAGCTGAATCGGCGTGTAATATGGCGATGAAGCTGGTACGTCTTTATACGAAACGGAATTTGCGGCAATCGATTTTAAATTAAATGCTTTCGCTAAAATTTGTGCCATAAACGCGCGTGTAATCGTCGCATCTGGTTGGAAGTATGATGCGTCGTCAAACAGTCCTGCTGTGTACGCAGCGGCAATATCCTCGTAGTACAAATGCGTCGTCGGAATATCTTTATAGCTCGGCTTTTTCAAGTTGTCCTTCGGTAAATTCAATGCTTTTACGACCATGCGTGCAATGTGTTTTTTTGCGATCGTGTTGCTCGGGCGAAATGTACCGTCCTCATAACCGCCAATAATGCCTTTTTCCGCTAAGTAATTAATTTCAATAGCGAGCGAATAGCCATCTGATACGTCCTTAAATTTTGCGGCGCTTGCTGGCATTGCTAATGTAAAAGCAAGCGCGAACGCGGTTATTACTGCTATTAGTTGTTTCATGTTGCATCATCCTTTTCCATCATTTTTCACTGCTATACGTGTTAGCAATTATTCGTCATATTCCTCTCCAAATCGACAGCAAAGCTCAGCATTTGTCATGAAGGCGATGCCATTTACGGAAGCTCTCCTATTGTGGTCGTCGTTATTGTTGTCTTCCTGAACTTACATTATACAAAAATACCATTGTAAAACGGTTACTTGTGAATGTCATTTTCATAACAAATTCATTACGTGCGTGGCATTTTTTATTTTATTCCGTTTCGTGCCCATACCCATTTTGAATGTTTTTTAGCATTTATGACGACGATTTTATCTACCTACGCAAAAACTTATAAAAAAAGCATAACGTTTCGTAACAATTGTTACAAAATGTTATGCCAAGCGTGTTGATTAGCTATTCAACTGGCCGTTCGCGTATTGCGGCTCGCTCCATGCCACTACAATGCTGCATTCATGTCAGTTTTGCTGCTGAAAACAACAGATTTAGCTTTATCAAAGTGGCTAATGAACAGACGTGATGTTATGCGGATCATTTGTAATTGGCGCAGCACGTCTCATCGCTCGCTGAAAGTATGAATATTATTTTTTCGCCTTGTGTACTTTTAATGTTTTACCTTTTACAGTCGTATTTTTCATCGCTTTCATGACGCGGTCGCCTTTACCATTTAAAATGTCGATATACGTGCACGTTTCTTGAATCGAAATGATGCCGATATCGCTTGCATCAATACCGTCAATGCGACAAAGCGTGCCGACAAAATCGATAGCGCGCAGCTTTTTCTTTTTACCACCGTTGAAGTACAGCTTTAAAATGCCTTCGTTTACCGCTTCTGTTTTTAGCTTGCGACGTGGTGGCAGCGTGCGCTTTTTCTCCTCAAACGCATCTTCCTCTTCATTCGTATAGCTAGCTGGTGCGTCGTGCTGCGAAATCGTAAAGCCGATAAACTCCTCAATTTGTGCTAAGAAGCGGTTCTCATGTGGCGTCACAAACGTAATCGCCGTTCCTTTATTGCCGGCGCGTCCTGTACGACCGGTTCTGTGGACGTACGCTTCAAGCTCTAGCGGAATATCAAAGTTCACAATGAGCGATACTTCTTCAATATCAAGCCCGCGCGCTGCTACGTCTGTTGCAACTAAGTAACGGAACTCACCGCGCTTAAAGTCACGAATAACGTCAAGACGGTCTTGCTGATTCATACCACCGTGCAGTAGGTCACAGCTATAGCCGTATTCATCTAAATAGTCATATAGTGCGTCGACGCGGTCTTTCGTGCGGCAAAACAGGATACAGCTATCTGGATTTTGCTTTACGAGCACGCGATGCAGCGTACGATTTTTTTCATCCTCTACAACGTTCATCCACATATGCTCGATGTTTTGTGCTGTAAATCCTTGCGACTCAATTTCTATTTGCACAGGTGCGTTTAAAAATTTATTCGCTAGGCGTGTTACTGCGTCTGGGAACGTTGCAGAAAATAGCATCGTCACGCGCTCTTTCGGTAAGTTTGCTAAAATGCCTTGCACTTGGTCGATAAAGCCCATATTCAACATTTCGTCCGCTTCATCTAGCACGACGTAACGAATTTCGTCTAGCTTTAGCGTGCCGCGGTCAATATGGTCTTGTACGCGCCCTGGTGTGCCGACAACAACATGTGTTTTTTGACGTAGCTCGCCAATTTGATAGCGAATCGGTTGTTTGCCGTAAACCGCTGCAGCTTTAATACGCTTGAAACGCCCGATCGCTGTAAAGTCTTCCTGCACTTGTACCGCTAGCTCGCGCGTCGGTGTTAACACGAGCACTTGTGGTTTGTTTTCTTCCCACACGATGCGCTCGCATAACGGAATAACATACGCTGCTGTTTTCCCGCTGCCAGTTTGCGCTCGAGCTCGCACGTCTCGACCGTCTAGCACATGTGGAATAACTTCCTGCTGCACTGGCGTTGGCTCGCTATATTGTAAATCGTGTAATGCACGCATAATTGGTGCGCTTAATTCAAATTGTTTCATGCCGTTCCTCATTTCTATTGTATTTGCTCATTATACACGTCGCGCCGCCCTAAGTCTTGCAACTAAGCGTTGACGACGTTTTTTTAACGTTTCAACAGCGATGCCTGTTTGTTCGCTCAGCTCATCATACGAATAACCGTCAATATACAGTGCGATTAACAACTGTAGCTCAGCTCGTGTCACCTTTTGTACGATATGCTCGTCAAAATAATCACTAACGTCATGCAGTTGTGTGCCACGCTCGCATAAAATCGTCAGCGCCGTGTCATCCACTGGAATTTGTCTTCCTAAAAATTGCTGATCCTTTTTAAGCTCATTCAGCAATGCATATTTCACGTGCGTATAAATGCATGTGACGAGCGTACCCTTTTGTTCGTCGTACGCCTCGAGCGCTTCAAACAATGCGACTTCTGCATATACCATGTACTCATAGCGACGATTTTTCGCAATATATCGGTTGACGAGCGTATATAATAGCGGACGGAATTGCTGAAGTGCTTTGTTAAAGTAATAGCGATCATGCCAGTCGGTGCGCTCTCCCGCTTTAAAATAATGAATGATATGCTGTTCCATAACATTTCCTTACTCGCTACATGTAACGGCTGTATTCCTAGGTACGTTTACTATAACGAGCGAGACGCATTTTCTCACATATGCTATTATTCAAATGCACGGCGCTATTTATAAAATAGCACGGCGTATAACATGTATACGTTCTTCAAAAAAAGTTACATAAAGCTTGTAGTTATTTAACGGTATTTTTTAAACGGGCTAAACTAGGAGTTGTTTTTTTTATATGTCCTTTTATACAATAAATGTAGTGAGATTAAGCTTATTCGTTTATACGCTTATTTATTGCTTACTGTTTAAGGGGGCGTTTTTAATTGTCTGTAAAGATGAGTTATCAACCTAACTTAAACGATGTTATTTTAGTCGTCGCTCCGCATTACAATACCAATACAAAGAGCGTTATTTATACGTACACACAAAATGGTTCTGTAATGGAAAACTTCACTTGCTTAGAGACGACATCATTCGTTGAACAGTTTTTATACTTACAAGGCACCTCGATTATCGGTAGTCGTGAAAGTGCCCGCGTGCTTTATAACTTCAGCAAAAACATTCCACTTTATGCACCAATTACACAACAAGTCATTCATCAATATGTAATGGAAGCCGCACCTGATCCAATTTATTTCTTCACAAGTATGTATGAAGTGACAGAACTAGCAAAAAAACGTTGCCAGCTTACGTTACATTCACTTTCATTCATCGTTAAAGCCTCTAAAAAACAATGCGTTTCACGACGAGATCGCATTTCCCATTATTTAATGCAAAAATTATCTCTTCATTCCCCAATAATATGTAAGCCGTAATATTGCACAAATTATTTAACTATTTGTTAAAATGAATGTATATGCAAAGCGTTGACTACAAAACGATTAAAGGGGACAGTTATGAAACAAGAACGCTCAATCGAAACACGCAACAAATTAATTCGTGCTGGGCGCGTCATTTTCTTAAAAAATGGCTTCGCAAACGCCACGATGACACAAGTGATTAAAGAAGCTGGTGTTGGTTATGGTACCGCTTACGTCTATTTTAAAAATAAAGATGATTTATTTTATGTCATCATAGAAGAAACAATTTTAGGGTTGCAGCAAGTGGGGTCGATGCAGTTCACACCACGTTCAAAAGAAGAAGCAATTGCAATAATTGAAAAGCAAGCCACTTTATTCATTGAGGAAGGGCTACGCCAAAAAGAAATGTTGCGCGTCGTCCATGAGGCGATTGGCTGTTCAACAATTATTGCAAAAAAGTGGCAGCAAGCACGCCATTTCTTTGAAAGCAGCATTGCTCGCGACGTACGTTATGCACAGGAACATAATTTAGCGAGCCGTCTTTTTGATGCACAAGATGTTGCAAAATTGTGGTTTTCATTAAATGAAAAGGCATTGTGGGATTGCATTTCCCAAGACGACTGCGATGCTACAATGTCCGCGAGCTTAATCTCACATTTTTATATCGCAGGATTGTATGCATAAAAAAGTACGAGGAGCCTAAAACGTTCCTCGTACTTTTTTTATTAATTTTGAATATATAGCTCAAACACATGACCGAAATCTTTTTTCACGTGAGCTGTACGTTGCTCCATTAACCAGCGCTGTGTAAAGCTTGTAATTTCTTTAAACGATGCAGCCGGCGAAATGTTGTCATTGCCGATGCGTCCAAGCGCTGTTGCTGCCACTTGAATGCCTTGGTTTGCCGCTTCTAAATTGTACGCGTCTTGCTTTTGCTCTAATGAAATCGCATGCAGCGCCTTGTATAAATCTTTAATTTCCGCCGCAAACTTTTTATGAATGTCGAGTGATAACGGTGTGTTGCCAATTGTTAATTTAATTTCTACGTCCAAATCGATTGTACCGGCTGTTTCTAGCTCTACGTTATCAATTTTGTTGTACTCGTAATCATAACGACGAAGCGCGCGTTTTTTGCTCATCGCATTCGCACCATCTACGTGAATGAGCGCGTAGTTCGTAAAGCAATACTCGTCCGCTTTCGTTTTAATTAAAAAGTAAATTTTCTCATCAATTTCGTTAAACGTAAAATCGTCTGCCTCTGTTTGATCAAACTGGTCACGCGGTACAACAACACCAATATCGGATAAACCTAACGCATCTGAAGCCATTTTTTTGAACATAGAAATCCCCCTTAAAGTGATATAGTTAGTATACGCACAGCATTCCAAAAAGTTTCACGTTAGGAGGAGTTTTTATGCAAGAAAAAATTTTAATTGTCGATGATGAGATCGATATCGCTAAACTGATGAAGGCGACGTTGCAGCGTGAAGGCTATACGCAAATCGAGCTTGCTCATACGCTTGCACAAGGTTGGCATACGTTTGAGCGACAAAATCCCGACATCGTATTGCTCGACGTGATGCTGCCAGACGGTGAAGGGTACGAGCTATGCAAGCAAATTCGCGCCGTCTCGAATGTGCCTGTCTTATTTATGTCCGCAAAAACGGAAGAAATCGATAAAATTTTAGGGCTCGCAATCGGTGGCGACGATTACATTTCAAAGCCGTTTAGCCCAAAGGAAGTCGCCTTTCGCATTAAAGCACAGCTGCGACGCGCCGCCTTTTCAGCTGCTGCTCCAATACCCGCTCCACTTGCTGCGACGACGCGTGTCGGTGCATTCGAAATGAACAGCGACGAAACGGAAATTACGTATGATGGCAAGCTGCTTGAACTAACGGCAAAGGAAGTCGGCCTACTCGCGCTATTTTTGACGAACCCAAACCGTATTTTAAGTAAAGAAACGCTATTTGAACGTGTATGGGGCGAGGCATTTTTTGGCTCGGACAACACGGTCATGGTACACATTCGCCGCCTCCGTGAAAAAATCGAAATCGACCCGTCCAACCCGAAATTCATTACGACCGTTAAAGGGCTCGGCTATAAATTCGTCGTGCAGTAGGAGGTTTGTATGCAGCTTAAATTAACGCGCCGATTTCTATTAATTGTGCTCGCCGTCTTTAGCGTACTTTTATTCATGAACGCGCTCATTTTTTTATATTTACTGTTTCAACAAAATACGCAATCGATCGACACGCTACAATCACCGACGATTGAGCAATTTACGCGCCAACTCGACGAACACGCAATCATAAGCGACGACGGTGTGACGTTTCCAAAAGCGGTGACGGAGCAGCTAACGTCGTTTAACGCATGGCTGCAAGTGCTCGATTTTTCTGGCAACGTCGTGTCGAGCTTTAACGTACCGGACGACATACTAACTACGTATCGCCCTGTCGATATCGTACAATCGTATCGCTATCAAGAACAGTTCGATACGACGACGTTTTTCGGTGACGGTGCGCAATACAACTACATTGTCGGTGTCGTCAATGCCGATTTAGAACGCATCGTTTTGACATATGAAACGACAAACTTGCTTGATGTGATGCGCAAATTATTTATTATCATCGCGATTATAAATGTCGCAATCATTGTCATCGCAGGCTGGGTTTTCAGCCGCCCACTCACGAAGCCAATTGCACGTATTATTGATGCAATTCAACTGCTAGAGACGAAGCAGCCGCTACCTGTACAAAAAAAATCAGGCTTGTATGCGCCCGTGTTTAACAACTTACAAAGCGTGTCGCACAATTTAGCACAAGCAGAGGCAGAGCGACTGAAGCTGGAGCGTATGCGCGAGGAATGGATTAGCAACGTGTCGCACGATTTAAAAACACCGCTCGCCTCGATTCGCGGCTATGCGGAGCTACTTAATACGTATGAGCTAACGGCGGACGAGCGACTTGATTATGCACAAACGATTGAGCGCCAAGCGAATCATATGAAAAATTTGCTCGATGACTTTAATTTAACGATGCGCTTACGCAACCAGCAATTGCCGATGGAGCGTATTCCCGTCAACTTCGTATCATTCGTACGAGAACTCGTCATCGATTTATTAAACGATCCGAACGCCGCTTCATACAACATCGAGTTTGATGCGCCCGATAAAGCAATTGAAAAGCACATTGATGCTCATTACATGCGTCGTGCACTATTAAACTTTTTGTACAACGCCATTACACATAACGACGCGAACGTGACGCTGCGCATTACGATTGATGATGCAGGGCAGCTAACGATTGCGGACGATGGAAAAGGCATTGCCGCACACGATGTCGAGCATATTTTTGAGCGATATTACCGCGGTACGAATACGGCGACAATCGAAGGAACAGGGCTCGGCATGGCGATTGCACGCGATATTATCGAGGCGCACGATGGCTCGGTATTACTGCATAGCGAACAAGGTGTCGGCACAACAGTTACGATTACACTATAACGTCAAAATCCCGAGTGTGCGACATGTCACCTACTCGGGAGTTGTTTATTGCTCGAAATGTTTCTTCACATTTGCTGGCATATCGTCTAACTGCACTTCATCATACGACGTTACAACATCACTATCTTTTACATACAGCATTAAGTAGGCATTCGCACGAAGCTCCTTATGCGCTGAAAAATCTAACAGCTGCATGTTATCTTCCTCATCATATGCTGGCAACGTATACGAGAAATTTTCGTATACCGCTCCTTTCGCATCAATAAACTCATCAATTGCTGGTCGCTCCGTAATTTGTACGTAATAATGCTCTTTATTTAAACGATTCCAATCGATTGAAATAAGCGCAAAACCAACGCCGACTAATACGATGAAAAACGCAAGTATGCTAATTAAAAACTTTTTCATACAATCCCTCTTTTCGTTAATTTATAAAAGTTCCATACAGTGAACACGTAATATAATGCATACACAGCGACATACAATGCCATCCATACGAGCACCGGCTTCATCACGTCCATCATAAACAGCTGACTAAATGCCGATAATGCTGCGGCGCCGTGTGCAAGCGCTGCAATAAGTGGCAACATGAACGTAAAGCCAACTTGCTGTGCAATCGTTTTAAGCATCATGCGCTTACTAACACCAATTTTACGCAATACCGCGTATTTGTCACGGTCTTCCTCTGCCTCTGTTAACACTTTGAAATAAATGATTGAGCCCGTTGCTGTTAAAAAGACGAGCCCTAAAAAACTGCCGACGAATAACAATGAACCTGCACCTGCAATACTTGCTGCGTAATCTCGCGGGAAGCTCGCAAAGTTCGCCTCGTCATCAAGCTGTGTGGCAAGCTGCTCTGAAAGCTCCTGCTGCTCTTTTTCGTTTTCATACGTGTAAACGTACACTATATTCATCACTTCCATATCGGCAAACTGCTCATCTGGTACGACAAGCATCGCCATACCAACGAAGCCGTTTAAAACTTGCTCCGTCGTAATCGCATCAATCGTGATCGTTTCTGATGCGTTCGTAAACGTTACGCCCGCTTTCATGTCCGAAAAATCTTCGCTGTAATACGCGCTCAGTAATACGTATTCCCCGTCTACTGCTTCCTTTTGCTGAAGCGTCGCTAATTGCTCGTATTCACTGCGGCTAATCACCGTGTAGCGGTAAGTTTGACCGTCTTCACCGATTAGCTCTAGCTCGGCATACGGTACGTCCGCCTCATACACTTTTTCTTCATTCGGTACGTCGAGCGGCTCGCCAACAGACATGAACGTATTCGGGTTCGCACTTTTCGTCGTCTCACCCGTCATGTAATAAATGCTGTACACTGCACCACCTGCTGTAATCGTCGTCGCACTTAAAATCGAAATAATTGTGAGCGACTTCGCGTTTGCACGAATGCGATATAGCAGCTGTGAAGTCGTTACGGCGTTTAAACCTTTCCATGACCAGTTGTGCATCTTTTTTAGCAGCAGTAACGCATACACCGTCACACTATTAAAAAGTAAAAACGTGCCAAGTATCGTTAATGCGATGACGACGATTGGCACTGTTAAATAGCCCATCAGTTGCCAAAGCTTCGATGTGAAAATGTTTGTGAGCGATAAGTAATACGCAATCGCTAGTAATACGACGCCGGTAAATGCAGAAAACGCTGATGCACTCGGTAGCGGTTCGCCCTTTTTCGATGCGTGGAATAAGTCGATTAATGAAAATTGATAAATGACGCGGTAGCCTTGTAGCGACGTCACCGTAAATAACAGCATAAAGACGATGACCGTTTGCTTCACCGCTTCAGGTGAAAATACGAAATCTGCAACGACCGAATAGCCCATCAACTGCACTAAAATCGTCAGCAGCCCTTTCGATAATAAAAAGCCAATGAGCATGCCCGCAACGAGCGCAAGCAGCCCTATGATCATATTTTCCAAAAATAGCATCATGCCGATTTTTCGTTTGCGCACACCGAGCAATGAATAGAGCGCGACTTCCTTTTTACGCTTTTTCATAAAGAAGCTGTTCGAATAAAAAATGAAAATAGCTACGAAGCAAATTAAGACGATGGATGATGCGTTCATAATGCCGTCGATGCGCGTATTCGTTTTCGTTAACATGTAAATGTCGTCGCTATATTTAAGTGTGACGAACGTGAAGTAAATGACGATTGCAAACATCATCGAGGCGATGTACAAGCTGTAACTCGATACATTTCGCATGACGTTTTTACGCGCTAAACTAAATAACGTCATGACGGTCACCGCCCATTTGTGCAATCGTTTGTAAAATTTGCTCTAAAAATTGCTGACGTGTTTTCGTCCCTTTAACAATTTCAAGAGCGAGCTTGCCGTCTTGTATGAAAATAATGCGGCGACAAAAACTCGCGGCGTATGCATCGTGCGTTACCATCATAATTGTCGCCTCTTTTTCCTCGTTCAGTCGCAAGAAGCTATGCAGTAGTTCCGTTGCCGATTTCGAATCGAGCGCACCTGTTGGCTCGTCCGCAAAAATTAACTTCGGCTCGGTTACAAGCGCACGGGAAGCGGCAGTTCGTTGCTTTTGCCCACCTGAAATTTCGTACGGGTATTTATGCAGCAGCTGCTCAATGCCAAATAGCTGTGCAATTTCCTCGACTTTTTTAGCGATCACTTTCGCTGGCTTTTTCGCAATCGCAAGCGGCAGTAAAATGTTTTCTTGCACCGTCAATGAATCGAGCAAATTGTAATCTTGGAAAATGAAGCCTAAATGGTCGCGGCGAAAATCGGTTAGTTGATCGGCGTTCATCGTTGACACCGTTTGCCCTGCAATGACGATGTCGCCCGTCGTCGGTGTATCAATCGTTGCGAGCAAATTAAGGAGCGTCGACTTCCCCGCACCTGATGAGCCCATGACACCAACGAACTCACCTTCTTCAATTTTAAATGATATGTCCTGTAGTGCATGAAATTGCTGCGTGCCTTTGCCGTATATTTTATTTAATTGTTTCACGTGTAATAGTGCTTTCATGTATGTGAACCCCTTTCGCACTTGCTATTACACTTACTATACCCCGCGTAGCTTACGTTAAAATTAGCGCAACCTTACAGCAACCTTACGTTTAACGTTTCGCCATTAAATTAGCAGTGCGCGGTTTGCGGCTCGCTTTCCTCGGGCTCGGCGCACGCGCTCTGCTATCATAATGCAGCATTGATTTCGATTTTACGGTTCAAAAAAGCGATTCAGCTGTAGGAAAATGGCGTATCAACAAATCTAATTTACGCAAACGAGCAAAAGATTAATGTCCATGCAATGTACGATATGCAAGTTGAAACGTATATGGCGAAAGTCGACGAGCAAAAGATTAATGTCCATGCAATGTGGGAATAGATGGTTACTTTAACTTTGTAAAGGAGGGCTTTCATCATGAATCGATTCATTCGTGCTTTGCTGTCACTGTCCTTTGCTTTTGGAACGATGTTTAACGTCGGCATCGTCGGCTTTTAACGAATAAAAAGACGACTAGCATAAAACTAGTCGTCCTTTCGTTTACAAACTAAAGCGGTTTGCCATTTGCTGCAGCGGGTCCCACACACCGTTGTATGGTGGCGCATAGCTTAAATCTAAATCCGATAAATCTTTCAAGCTCATGTTCGCAGTCATCGCCGTCGCAAATACATCGATGCGCTTATCGACACCGTCACCACCGACGATTTGTAAGCCGAGCAACTGCTGTGTACGCGCATGCACGAACATACATAAATGCATCGGCTGCACGTTCGGGTAATACGACGCATGATTGTTCGCTGTATAACGAATAACGCGCACGTCCGCATTTACTTCATCGACCGAGCTATTATTCATACCCGTTTGCCCAATCGTTACGTCGAAAAATTTCAGCACCGATGTCCCGAGAATACCTTTAAAGTCGAGCAGTTCCCCGACGATGTTTTTCCCAGCGATGCGCCCTTGCTTATTCGCCGTCGTGCCAAGTGGAATGTACGCATAGCGATTAATGTGGCGTAAATAATGCGCTGCACAATCACCTGCCGCATAAATATTCGACACATTCGTCTCCATTTGCCCGTTAACGATAATCGCCCCGTTCGCGAGCGTATGCATATGCGTATGTTCAATAAACTGCGTATTCGGACGGACACCTGTTGCGACGATTACTACATCTGTTTCGTACGTACCGTTTTCCGTCTCGACTGCTTCGACGTGTGACGTACCGATAAAGCCGAGCGTATTCGTATTCAGTAATACTTCGACACCTTGCTTTTGTGCCTCCGCTAAAATATGCTCGGCAAGCTCCGCATCGATCGTACTCATTAGCTGTGCACCGCGCTGAATGATGCGTACTTGCAAGCCGCGCGACACGAGTGTTTCTGCCGCTTCAAGTGCGATGTAGCCCGCCCCGATAACAGTGACGTGCTCCTTACCTTCTAAATCGTGTAGCAGCGCCTCCATTTGTGGAATCGTTTTAATCGTATGAATGCCGTCGAGCTGTTTGTTGTTCCATCGTGGCATCGTCGGACTCGCCCCGCTTGCGATAATGAGCTTGTCATACGGAATTGAAAACGGCTCACCTGTATGCCCGTCCGTTCCTTCCACAAGCTGTTCATCAATGTCGACGTATGTTACTTCATGTCGCGTGCGTGCATCGATTCCTTTTTCACGAAACGCCTCGACCGATTTTGCGATAAGCTCGTCCGTGTCGGCAATCGTCCCATCAATAACGTACGGCAGCCCGCATTGCCCGTACGAATAAATGTCGCCCTTTTCTAACACGGTAATATTGACGTCCACTTCACTGCGCACCATTTCCATCGCTGCGCTCATACCTGCTGCGTCGCCACCGATAATGACTACTTTCATCTTGTTGCCCCCTTTTTCTTTGTCTCACTCTCTTCATACTATTCCCCTTTTCCACGTAAAAAATGCTAGTGGCGACATGTCCACTAGCACGAAAAATTTATTTTTTCACTTTGCGCGTCGCCACTAATCGTGCAGCGCGGTCAAAGTAAAATCGACGTTTGCCACGACCGAGTAATACGATGATGCCGTGAATGAATAACACAAGTAGCGTCACCATCGCAATTGCCCACGTTCCGACGCTCGCCAAAATCGTAAAGACGTAAAAATCGCTCTCCATCGGTACGTCGAAGCGGCTCATAACGCGTGCGACTTCGAAAATACAGTACGTCACATATAGCGCAATCCATCTGCGCACTGTCGCTGTCACGAAATTCGTCTCGCGTTCAGGTTTCATGCGGAAGCGTAATAGGAGCATCATGACGGTCGCACCATTTGTCGCAATCGGCACAATCGCAAAGACGACTGCATACATCATCGACTTATAAATGAATTCAAATGACGTGCTCGCCTCACCGCTTAATAACACGAGTAAATCCCACGAATAATTAATGATCGCCACATCGAGAAGCACTGCAAACAGCTTCATAAGCGGGCCGACTTCATCGCGCCTTTTCACCTCTTCTGCATGCTCGACAACATCATCGTGCGACGGCAGCAACGCTAACACAACTGGCGCAATGAAGAAACCAATTAGCGCCCCTGTACTATTTAACAATAAATCATCGACGTCAAAAATGCGGTACGGACAATCGTAAATGCCGTAAATGCCCGTCACCTGCGTCACTTCATAAAACAACGTCATGCCAAACCCAATGAAAAATGCGCGCTTCCAATATGTCTTTTCCTCTAAAAAATAGCGCAAATAAACACCAAGCGGCATGAGCAGCAAGAAGTTGAAAAACGCTTGATAAAATGACGGCTGCTTAAACGTTTGTACCCACGTCGCCGGATTGATCGTAATGCCACTTTTGTATAAAATGTCCGATACGAACTGGAACGGACGCAAATTGTAAAATACCGTGTCTGGCTTAATTTGTGCGCAGTAATTTGTCGTCTCCGGCAGCGGCAGCAACACTAAAAACAGCGCTGCGAAAAAGTAAAAAATAAATGAAAACATAATGAGTGATTTCGAAAATGATAAAAAGCCGTATTTGCGAAACGTGTAAATGCACCACGGTACGAACAGTAAAAACGTTAGCACGACAAACACGATGCCTGCCGTTAAAATCGGCTGTACGTATACATCCATCAACAAACTCCTCCCTAAATTAATCTATACTTATAGCTTACACGAATTCGCTGAACGTAAACGTACATGAACCTTACGAAAAGCTTAAAAGCTGCCCGAGTCATTTCTCGGACAGCTTCACTAGTTAAATATCTTGCACTTGCATTTTGCGCAATTCTTTTTGTTGCTTCGCTTTTAATGATTTGCGACCGCTCACCCATTGCCCACAAAGGAATGCTACCCCTAACAGCACGATTGTTCCTTGTCCAACAACATGACCGTTCGTCGTCGCCATCACGTAAGTCCCCCAGCCTGCAAATGCAACCGGTAAAATCGCACCCCAATATACGCTTTTTTGACTTGCTAATACGTACTGCACCCCTAATAAAACTGTGAATAATAACACACTCGAAATATCTCCCAATCCAAACATTACGCTTGCCCCTTTTCATGTTTATATTTTTCAATAATGAGTTTTGCTTCCTCTAATTCAATGCGGTCGTCAATGACGAGCTGCTTCACAAATTGAATGAAGTCGCCATTTTCCGCTTCGACACTTAGCTTGATCTTCTCAATGAGACGGTCGAGCTTTAGCCGAACAGTCGGGTAAGACACATCGTACAACTTAGCAACTTCCTTTAGCGAGCCGGAATTGATGACGAACTTTTTAATAAACTCGATATCTTCCTTTTCTAAAGCTAACACCCAATCTGGAATGTCCTTCATGTCCATCGTATCGTTCCACCTCAACTTTCCTTACATTTATATTAACTTAATTTTAAATATTATTCAATTATTTTTTAACTTTATTTAAAATATAATTTACTTTTATATTAATGATTCGAATTATATCTATGTATATAGACGGTGAATGTATTTTAGCGTTTTGTTCGTCGGCTCTCCACATCGAGGCAGGCTTTCCGCGGGCGTGGCTCGAGCCTGTAGTCTCTCGCTCACGCTTTTCCCGCAGGAGTCCGCCTCTTGTTTCGAGCCTCGTTCACATTCTAAATTTCAATCACCTTGTATATAGTTATCCAGTTCATCATAAAAAAATGTCTTTGCCGATTATACATCAACAAAGACATTTCATTATTTATTCAAAACTTTCCGGTGCTGGCTCTGTTAACTCTTGCTGACAAAATGCTAAAATGTCCGCTTCCTCGTCTTCATCTAATGCGAAGTCTAAGTAGCTTTGATCCGCTTTGTCGATTAAAAAGTAGCTCTTTAAGCTGTACTCGCCGTTTAGCTCGCCGATGATTGCGCGAATTTCGATACCTTGCTCACGGTATAGCTCGTCCTCTTCGTCGATGTCTACGTCGATTAAAAATTCGTAGCGCTTACCTTCAATAATATTTGTCGGGTCTTTAATTTCATCTACTGAGTATTGTGTAATGTCCATGCGTCAAGCTCCTTCGTTGTCTTTCTTTAATCATAACGCAAAACGGCGCGCGGTCAACTATTTGCGTTATACTGGATATGCATATGTTCATTGACAATTTGGACGCGTGCGGCTTCGCTTTCCTGGGGCTCGGCTCACGCGTCCAGTTATGGCGTCGTAACATAGCTAGCCAACACGTATCATATATATTCGGTGATTGAGAATGCTGCTGAAAACCGGCTCGAAACAAGAGGCGGACTCCTGCGGGAAAAGCGTGGGCGTGAGACTACAGGCTCACGCCACGCCCGCGGAAAGCCTGCCTCGATGTGAAGAGCCGAATAACACCACTCTCAAATACATTCATCGTCTCTAATAAAACAATTATTAGGAGGTATCTCTTTGAAACATTTACTTTATTATAACGACGCATACATTCAGCAATTCGAAGCAACGGTCACAAACTTTGGTGAACACGACGGTCGCGCATTCGTCGTGCTATCGAACACAGCTTTTTACCCAACAGGCGGCGGGCAGCCACACGACATCGGTACGTTAAATGGCGTCGCAGTGACGGACGTCGAAAAAGTAGGAGACGACATTCGCCATTACGTTAGCGCCCCAGTCACTGGAGACGTTACCGGACAAATTGATTGGACGCGCCGCTTCGACTTCATGCAGCAACACGCCGGTCAGCACATATTAACTGCCGCGTTTGTTGAGCTTTTCGATATTCAAACGACGAGTTTTCATCTTGGCTCTGAAACGGTGACGATCGATGTAGACGTCGCAGCAGTAACTGACGAACAGCTCGCACAAGCAGAATCGCGCGCAAACGACATCATTTTACAAAACCGCCCGATTGAAACGAAATGGATTACAGCAAATGAGCTTGGCGACTACAGCTTGCGTAAAGATGTCGCGGTCGAAGGGGACATTCGTTTAGTTATCATTCCGGACTTCGACTACAATGGCTGTGGTGGCACGCACCCATCTTCTACAGGGCAAGTACAAATGGTGAAAATTTTACACGTCGAAAAAATGAAAAAGCAAACGCGCATTCATTTCGTATGCGGTCAGCGCGTATTACACGAGCTAGCGATGCGTAAACGCGTGTTAAGTGATGTGGCACGTCAGCTAAGCGTTCCTGAAATTGACGCTGCGACTGCATTGCAAAAAGTGATGAATAGCGCGAAGCAAACAGATAAAAAGCTACAGGCGTTACTTGATGCACAGCTTGATTCAATTGTAGCGCAGCTTGTGACAAATACGATTGCCACTCAAGCGTTTGACGATTTGTCGATGCAGCAGCTTCAAAAGATTGCGCGCGCGGTCGTTACGCAAAATGCCGATACACAAGTATTCCTTGCGTCGCACGTCGATGGCAAAATTCAAATTGTCGCAGCACGTGGCGAAAATGTGACCCGCAGCATGAAGGATATTACCGCACATGTATTACCGCTCATTAACGGAAAAGGCGGCGGCAATGACCAGTTTGTGCAAGGTGGTGGCGAACCGTTACTGACAGCGGCACAAGTTATCGAGGCGATGCAACAAGCTTAGTTTTTCGAGCGTAGCGAGAAAAATTTTAAATAAAAAATGTAAGGCATAGAACGTTTAATACGTCCTATGCCTTTTACTTTGTTTTTTTCAGCTCGACAACGAGTATTTCCGGTAAATTTAACACACGAAACGGCATGCTGCTATTGCCTAAACCTCGACTTAAATACATCGACGTATTTAGCTCATCGTAGCGCCCACTCGTATATTTCGGGAACAAGCCTTGCCCTGGTGCTACAAGCCCACCGACGAACGGAATGCGAATTTGTCCACCGTGTGCATGCCCTGAAAATACGACATCAACTGCGGCGTTTGCATAATGCTCAACCATTTCCGGGCGATGTGCAAGCAACAGCGTAAACTCATCGTCTCGTACATATTGCAGCGCCTCATTTAACATATCCTTCGTCGGTGTATTCATAAGCGGATCTTCAATGCCAGCAATCGTCATCTTCGCATCACCGCGCTCGAATGTGACCGCTTCGTTTTTTAACGTATGAACACCGAGCGCCTCAAGCGATGCATAAATATCGCCGACGTAATTCGTTGCTACCTCGTGATTGCCTAACACGTAATACACTGGTGCGATGTCAATAAAGCCGCGCACTGCCTGTAAACTACGCTCTAAATTGTAGCGATTGCTGTCGATTAAATCGCCTGTTAAAAAAATCGCATCTGGTCTAGCGCTTGCGACGTTTTCAATTAAACGCTCC
This sequence comes from Caryophanon latum, assembly GCF_001700325.1. GTDB lineage: Bacteria > Bacillota > Bacilli > Bacillales_A > Planococcaceae > Caryophanon > Caryophanon latum. Next base: position 25,223 of record NZ_MATO01000030.1, on the reverse strand, counting down.
TGCCCTTCGCCAAATGTCGCATCATGTAAATCTGATATTTGCACGATGCGAAAGCCATCAAAACTTTGTGGTATATTATTTGTTTCATACACGTGCTCGGTTGTGATAAGCCATTCATTGTTGATATATAAAAAAAGATATCCGGCGATGATCAGCAGCACGAGCCTCATTATTTTTTTCACTAAGAACCGCTCTTTTCTGTTCGATATGTTTCGCAATGTACTTAATAATAGGCATTTCATTCGACGCTCGCAAGTACATAAATGCGTCAAGTGCATTACAATTTTGTGACGCGTCAGTTATCCACAATGTTGCACCGAATTTTTTTGCGTGAATTTTCTGTTATCCACAAAGTTATCCCCATTATGCACAGCTTTTTGCATTATCCACAGCAAAAAACGCATTACGAGCAAGCCCGCAATGCGTTTTTCAAAAGTTATCCACAGTTTTAACGTTCATCTTTAAATAATACGCTCTTTAATTCGTCCTCTTCTGACTCCTCAGCAAGTGGCACGCGCGAACGATACGCCGCTCGACATACTAAATGCCCTGCAACTGGCGCCGTCATAAAGACGAAAATAATGCCAAGCAGCAAACGAATACTAATGTAACCGTCCGTTAACCAAAAGTGAATGAACGCCCCGAGCAAGCACATTAATACAGATAGCGTGGCGCTTTTCGTTGCCGCATGCGAGCGTGTGTACACGTCCGGCAAGCGAATCATACCGATTGCACTAAGCACCGCAACGATCGACGCAAGCAAAATCATGCCAACTGCAATCCATTCAATCATTTCGTTTACGCTCAATTAGCACACCCCTTTCGATATATTTCGAGAAGGAAATTGTGCCGATAAACGATAAAATGCCTAAAATTAAAATCGCATCTAAAAACGCTTTCGTGCTGAGTAATACCGATACAATTGCAATAGCCGACAGCAAGTTTACACCGACTGTATCGAGCGCAATCGCACGGTCTGGCTGTGACGGTCCAATGACTAGACGATATAACGACAATGCAATTGCCACAATAAATAATACAAGTGCAAGCAATAATACTTTTTCCATCATTAACGCGTCACCTCCAAAATCGCTCGTTCAAAGCGCGCAATCGAACGCAGCACTTGATCTTTCGTCTCTTCCATATCCATAGCGTGAATGTAAAACACATTGCCCTCCTCTGACACTTCCATCACAACCGATCCCGGCGTAAGCGTCAGCAGCAACGCCAGTGCCGTAATTTCCCAGTCACCTCGCAAACTCGTCTCATACGTGAAAATGCCCGGCTTAATGTTTAAGTTCGGCGTCACGACTTGGCGCATAACCGACACGCTCGATGACAACAACTCCGCAATGAACATCCAAATAAGCGAGATGATGCACCACACGCGGCGTAAATAAAAGCGCGTGCCGTAAAAGCGATGCATAATATATAAAATGACGATGCCGACTAAGTAGCCTGCAATAAACGTCGATACTTTGAAATAATCTTCATCTTTTAGCAACACCCAAAGCAAGGCGATCACTAAATTTAAAATAAATTGTACCATGCGCTCACCTCATCATTCGTTGCCTCGTAATACCGCATCAATATAAATCGATGGGTCTACAAGGACAGCCGCTGCAGCTTCGACAAACGGCATCATATAGTTGGCGCCTAGCCCTAAAAAGATCATGCACGCTGTTAACATTATTAACGAGCCCATCATCCCTTTACGAATTGGCACTTCATCCTCTAGCACGATAATCGTCTCGCCAAAAAATGAAGCTAAGAAAATGCGCAGTAATGAATATAGCACCGCAATGCTTGAAATAAATCCGACCGCTAGCAGCACGTAATCGCCGCTTGTAATCGCCCCTTGACCAATTAAAATTTTACCGACGAAGCCACTAAGCGGCGGAATGCCAACGAGCGCACATAACGCGACAAAATATAGCCAGCCAAATACCGGATAGTTTCGAATTAAGCCGGACATATTTTTCACGACCGTCTCACCTGTTAAATAAATCATCATGCCAACACATAAAAACAGCATCGCCTTTGCGACCATATCATGCATTAAGTAATACACAACGCCCATAAACGCCTGCTCATTCGCAATCGCAAGCCCGAGCATAATGAAGCCAACGCCAATCAACACGTTATATGTCGCAATCGTCTTGACGTCGCGTCCACCCATCGCTCCTGCCATGCCTGCGATAAGCGTTAACACCGCCATGATTGCAATAATCGCATGTGTCACTTCTTGATTATGCGGGAACATAAGCGTAAACGTACGAATAATCGCGTACATGCCGACTTTCGTAAGGAGCGCCGCAAACAGTGCTGCTACTGACGTCGGTGGCACACTGTACGAGCCCGGTAACCAGAAGAAGAGCAGTAACCCCGCCTTTAAGCTAAATACAATTAAAAATACGAGTGAAATCGTCGTCAGCACTGGGTCTTGCCCAACTTCCGCTACACGCGTCGCAATATGTGCCATGTTCAGCGTGCCAATCGCGCCGTATAAATACGCAAGCGCCACTAAAAACATCCAAGACGCCACGACGTTAATGAGCACGTACTTTAACGATTCGCGTAGCTGACGTTTCCCACCGCCAAGCGCCACTAACACGTATGACGCAAGCAGCATCACCTCAAAACAGACGAACAAATTGAAAATATCCCCCGTTAAAAATGAGCCGTTCACTCCTGCGACAAGCATGAGCACAAACGAGTAAAAGAACATGTTTTCATGCGCCTCGCCAATTGTCGAAAACGCATAAATAGAGCACGCAATCGTCACAACTGTTGCAACCGTTACAAGCAGCAATGCAAATGCATCACCGACAAATAAAATTCCGTACGGCGGTAGCCAACCACTAAAATCTAAGCGCATAATGCCGTATGCTTCTACTTCCATTAATAAAAATAAACTAATGATGAGCACGACAATAAGCGTCACGAGCGTCATTAAACGTTGCACGCGTACATTGCCACGCAAAAATACTAAAATAACCGCCGTCATAATCGGCAGGATCATCGGCGCGATTAATAAATTACTCATCTGCATTACCTCGCAGTTCTTGCAAATCGTCCGTCTTATTCGTGCCGTACGTGCGGAAAGCGAGCACGAGCACGAACGCCGTTACAGCAAAGCTAATGACGATTGCAGTTAAAATAAGCGCCTGTGGCAACGCATCAGTGTACGGTCCATCCGAATCACTCAGCAATGGCACGTTCCCTTTTTTCAAGCTACCCATCGTTAAAATGAGCAAGTGCACCGCATGAGATAATAGCGCCGTTCCTAAAATGACGCGAATCATATTACGGGAGAGAATTAAATACGTTGCAACGGCGACAAGTACACCGACTAAAATGACCATAACCGATTCCATTATTGCTCCTCCCCCTCTTCACTAATACTTAAAATAATCGTTACGACGACACCGACAACAGTAAGTGCTACGCCCGCTTCAAAAATGGTTACAGTCGTTAAATGCGTTTTGCCAAGAAGCGGCAAGTTGTAGTACGCATCTGTATGCGATAAAAACGGCACATCAAATAGCACTGAACCAATCGCCGTACCTGTCGCCAGCAGCACCCCAATAGCCGCTATTTTTTTAAAGTCAAACGGCATCGTCTTTTGTACCGTTTCGATGTCGTACGCTAAATACATGAGCACGACTGCCGACGCAAGCACAAGGCCGCCGATAAAGCCGCCCCCTGGAGCATTATGCCCAGCAAAAAATAAATAAATGCCGAGCGTTAATACGATGAAGACGACTGCTTTTACGACTGTACGTAAAATGACATCATTTATTTTCAATGTCCGCCGCCTCCTTTCGTCCGCGCAGCTTAATGAGCGTATACACACCTAAGCCCGCAATAAATAGCACGACGACTTCAAGCATCGTATCGAACGCACGGAAGTCACCTAAAATGGCGTTTACGATATTTTTACCGCCTGCTAGCTCATACGAATTTTCAAAGTACTTCGAAATTGGTTCGAACTTGTCGTAGTTCACGATCGTTAAGCCGATGATTGTTACTAAGCTACCGACCGCCACAGAAATGATTGCATTGCGCCATTTTGTACTCGCCGCTGATGGCTCTGGCTTAATGTTCGGTAAATATTTAAACGATACTAAAAACAGCGCAGTCGTTACCGATTCCACAACGAGTTGTGTTAACGCTAAATCCGGAGCGCGGAAAATAATGAAGAAGAAGCCTACACTATAGCCAATTAAGCCGGTAATCAATACAGATGATAAGCGCGACTTCGCAAATAGTAGCGACACCGCAGCACACGCGACGATACATACAAGCATTAGCTCATACGTTTCAACCTTTGAATCAGTAGACGGATCAAAGTTAAATGCGCCAGACATGACGAAATAGCCGCCAATAACCGCTAAAAAGATGATGTAAATATACGTAAAATAATGCACTAAATAACCGTTCATATATTTGTTCGTCACGCGCTGTGATGTGTTTTCAGTCGTCGTTACAATCCATTCATACAGCGCGTTAAACGAATGTCGCGGCTGCAAAAACGTATATACGTACGACCAGTAACGTTTCGTTTTGTACAGCACAATGCCAAGCACAATGACACCAAGCGTCATAAACAGCTCTAAATTAAAGCCGTGCCACGGAGAAATGTGCGGCGTAATCGCATCTAGTGGCAACGTCGGATACACACTCGCAAGCGCCGGCTGTAACACGTAATGTGCAAGCACGTTCGGGAAGAAGAAAATAAGCACGACAAGCGCACATAAAATAAACGGTGATACAAGCATACCAAACGGGGCTTCGTGCGGCTCTTTATCTAAACGCTCGGGGTGATATTTCCCGAAAAACGTTTTGAAAATAATAATCATCGAATACACAAATGTGAACACACTCGCAAGCCATGCCACAATCGGCATCCAAACGACCGCGCTCTCAAGTGAAAACACGTCAAAATGCTGCAAGCTCGTCACCGCGGTAAAGAACATTTCCTTGCTTAAAAAGCCGTTAAATGGTGGCAAGCCTGCCATCGCAAATGCGCCAATTAATGCAATCGAAAACGTTAATGGCATAAATGGCAACAGCCCACCGAGTCGACGTAAATCACGCGTACCAACTTCATGATCCACAATACCGACCATCATAAATAACGCACCTTTAAACGTCGAGTGATTCATTAAATGAAACAGCGCCGTAAACCCTGCTAGCGCAAAAACCGGTGTGAGCTCTTCCGAAAAGTCAAATGCTAGTGCGAGCGAACCTATGCCAAACAAGCTCATAATTAAGCCGAGCTGACTGACCGTCGAATACGCAAGCAACGCCTTTAAATCGTTTTGACGCACCGCATTGAATGAGCCCCAAATGAGCGTCAATAGCCCGACCGACGTCACGAGCCAAAACCACGTTTCTGCCCCGCCAAAAATCGGCGTCATACGCGCAACTAAATAAATCCCCGCCTTCACCATCGTCGCCGAATGTAAGTACGCACTAACTGGCGTCGGTGCTTCCATTGCATCAGGCAGCCAAATATGGAACGGGAACTGCGCGGATTTCGTAAATGCCCCTAGCAATACGCAAAGCAGTGCCGGAATAAATAGCTCGTGCTGCTGAATGACATCAACCTGTGCGACTAGCTCACGAATGCTAAACGTATTCGTCATCGCATATAACATTAAAAAACCGACAAGCATCGCTACGCCGCCTGAAACGGTAATAACCATCGCCTTACGCGCACCTGCACGAGAAGCTTTACGGTGATGCCAAAACGCAATTAATAAGAAGGATGAAACACTTGTTAGCTCCCAAAACGTATATAGTACGAGCAAGTTGTCAGAGAACACAACTCCGAGCATCGCACCCATAAACAATAGTAAGTAACAATAAAAGTGATGCAATGATTCTTTCGCTGATAAATAGAAATTTGAATACAAAATAACTAAGCTACCAACACCGGTAATGAGTAAACCGAAAATCATGCTTAAACCATCTAAATATGTGGTGAAATTAATGGAGAGACTCGGAATCCACTCCAACGTATGGATGAATGTTTTTCCGTTAGCTGTATGAGGGATGTACGAACTAATCAATGCAAATAATATGATTGGCACAGCTAAAACAAACCAACCAATTTGCTCGCGCTTAATGAATTTATGCACAAGCGGGATCAGTGCTGCTGCAAAAAATGGCAACAGCACTGCCAATTTAATTATCATAATTTTTTTCCTCCTAACATTGAATCGATTGCTAAAGATGAATTTTAGGAGCTTGACTAACGAAACGCTGATTGGCATAATAAGTAGCCATATACCGTTTTGTAATGGGGGTTTGTGAAATACCGACGAAATATTTCACAAACAATTGCGCAAAAAAAATTAACAAAATCAGCGCGGAATTACTCAAAATTGCTATACTAAAATCAAAATTGCTAAGTTCATTCTCTACAAATAGTATAACATGTGATTTTTGCATAATTCATGCAATCCGCATTGAACAGCTGTATTACGTCATAATCCTCTAAAAAACACCATTTTTCCCACGAATCATTTCGAAAAATGCTAAATTTAAGCAGCATTTTTAGCTTACAATTGCTTTAAGTATGAAAAACGACACTTTAAAGGTACACTAACAGTACAACAGTTCATGACGAACGCCGCATGACAAAAGAAGACATATTATCTGTTTTTTCACTCGTGTTTATTAGCTATATACAAGGTGATTGAAATTTAGAATGTGAAAGAGGCTCGAAACAAGAGGCGGACTCCTGCGGGAAAAGCGTGAGCGAGAGACTACAAGCTCGAGCCACGCCCGCGGAAAGCCTGCCTCGATGTGGAGAGCCGACGAACAAAATGCTAAAATACATTCACCGTCTATATATATGAATAATCGCACAGCTAATGAACACGCTTGATATTTTTTAATCAATATAAAAAGAGGTGCAAAGCGATGAAGTTTGCAAAAGGTCGCATTGATGAAGCCATTTTAGTATGTGTGTATTACGGTGCAAATGGTGAACGTTTAATACGCCGTGGTCATAAAATGGCGACGATGGCAGATTGTCCGCTGTATATTTTAACAGTAGACCCAAGCCCGCTAGATAATTTTGATGAGGAAAAGTCACGCTACATTGAACGCTGGAAAGAGCTTTCAGAGGAGTTACAAGTAGAGGAATTTATCATTGTAGATAACGAAAAGCGCCCGACGCCAAAAGTAATCGGTGAGGTCGCAAAAAAGCATAACATTACACAAATTATCGTCGGTCAAAGCGCCCAAACTCGCTGGGAGGAAATTACGAAAGGCTCCTTCATTAACGTATTACTACGTGAAGTGCCGTTCGTCGATTTCCACATCGTCTCGGTGCAGCGCCCTGGCACACACGAACCGTTCGAACGCTACGAAAAAGGCGTGCACGCTTACTTAGTGAAGCAAGCGGACGAGCTGTTTAAAATCGGATTCACTTGTCCGAAGCATACATCAGTCGAAGGGATTTTCTTTAAAGAGATCGGCACCGACTTTGACAACGGTATTTTTAAATTTATGTTTGAAAATAAAACGTATGAGCTCGACATCGCAGAAGGGCTCGTAACAGACCCTGAAAATATTCCAGCTAAAGTGAAAATTTTATTCGTGTAAACGAACGAGGCATGTGCAAAAATCGCACATGCCTCGTTTTATTTACACATTCGTTTGGCGCTTATTCAGTTGCGTCAGCACGATGCCGAGCAATCCGCTTACGACGATGAACGCCCCTGTTACGAGCATCGTCATCATGAGCTGCTCTGGTACGATGCCGCTTTCAACGTACTGCAAGCCATATGCCGATAGCTTAAACGGCGAATACACCCAGTACGTACCAATAATTGAATCGAGCATCATGCCGACAATTATTACAACGATTGAAGTTGCCGCCGCAATCGCAGTCGTCGTCCACGCGCTCAGCATTAACGTAAACGTAATGACTGCAAGTAAAAATACGAAGTAAATACCGACAAATAGCGCCACTCGTACAATCGGCAGCTGCCCGTAAAAAATTTCCGCATAATAGCCGCTTGCTGCGATTGCACAAAACGTCGTCAATGCTCCCATAAACGCCGCCATTACCCACTTGCTCATAAAGATGACGCCGCCGTGAACAGGTCGCACGTATAGTAACGTCGCTGTGCCATTTTTACGCTCACCGCTAATGCTGCCGCAATATAGTGCGATAAAAACAATTGTGCCGATTGATAATAGCTGCCCTGCCGTCGCAACGATCATATCGACCGCGCTCACCTTTGGAATTGTAATTTGCATGCCTTCTGGTAAGTTACCGACCGCCTGTAATAAATCATCCATAAAATAATACGTTAGCGGGTCCATCATGCCGAGCAGTAAAAAAACGAGCGGTAGCCAAAGAATGCGATAATTGCGCACATGCTCGCGCCATTCCTTTTGAAGCAACACGGTAAAATTACGCATCCTCACCGACCACCTTCATAAACATTTGCTCAAGCGTCATTTTCGCATATGCTACTTGCTCCACTTGAAACGGTGACGCAGCTAAGCGCGACATAATGTGCTGCATCGTCGGCTTATTGTTATGTACTTCGACCGTCACAACACGCTCACTTACGCTAACGTGCAGCTCAGACTGGCTCGCAAATTGCAAGGCGTCCGTTTCTTGTACGAACGTAATTGCAATATGTGGCGCGTCGTATTTTTGCTGCACTTCATCAATATGCCCTTGCTCAACTAAGCACCCATCCTTCATAAATAGCACGTATTCTGTCATGCTCTCAGCGTCGTGCAAAATGTGCGTCGAATACAAAATCGTCGTCGTTTCCGCTAGCTCGCGTAATAGCTTCATCATGTCGCTTCGCCCAATCGGATCAAGCGCCGAAACAGGCTCATCAAGAAGAAGCAGCTTCGGTCGATGTAAAATCGCCTGCGCAATGCCAAGACGCTGCTTCATACCACCAGAAAATCCACTAATGCGTTGCGTGCGCTCGTCATATAATCCGACAAAGCGCAGCACGTCGTTCGCACGCTGTAACGCATCGACTGTCGATAAGCCGCTTAGTTTGCCCATCATATTAACGTATTCAAACGCCGTCATCCATTCAAAAAACTTCGGGTATTGTGGCAAAAAGCCGACTTGCTGCTGCACAGGTCGCGGATTGTCTAGCCGAATAATGCCGGACGTTGGTGTTAATAGCCCTGCAAGCATCGATAACGTCGTCGTCTTGCCCGCGCCATTTGGTCCGATAAGCGCCGTAATCGTATTCGGCACGAGCTCAAACGTCACATCGCTCACAACAGCCTTTTTTCCAAATCGTTTCGTTAACTGCTCTACTTGTAGCATTATTGTTTCCTCCCTACGATAAAGTACACGATTGGTCCGACGATATTGACGAATAAAATGATGATGAGCCATAGCCACTTCGGTCCGCGCGTATCCGCAACACGTCGTAAATCGAGTAGCGCCACGACGAGCAAAATAAGCTGCACGACAAATAGCGGCGCGAGCATTAATAGCATGTCGGTTGTAATTGTTTCCATATGTTCACCTCGTTTCGACTTCCTAAATATTAGTATAAAACTTCTTATACGAGTTGTAAGTAATTTTTGGATAGTCGTCTTTCCGCGGAAAAGCGCACGACGAAACAAAAGAACAGTTACATCATTAAGTTCAGTGTATATAGACGGTGAATGTATTTTAGCGTTTTGTTCGTCGGCTCTGCTCACGCTTTTCCCGCAGGAGTCCGCCTCTTGTTTCGAGCCTCGTTTACATTCTAAATTTCAATCACCTTGTATATATATACATTCTTTTTTTAATGCCAAAATAAAAAAAGCGTACTTATAGTTGCCTATAAATACGCCTTACGTTTCTTGCTTTATTCAAAAATCCGTTGTTTCTCCAGATAGCTAGCATGCGCGAGTCTCCACTAGCGTTTCATGAAAATGAATTACTGCAACAGCGGTACGTGTTCTCCTCACGTATCACCTAACAGCAATTACAACTTCCATATCATACATAGCCACTCAACGAATGACCCTCAATTTGTCATTGAACAAAGCTTCTGCTTTATTTAAACATGAGTGTCGACAATATACAATACTTTTGTACGACATCACCTGTTTTTCGTCTTTACTTATTGTGAAATTGCCTGCTCGTAGCGATTACAGTAAATGCTTAATCTCATCGTAATGTGGCAATGCGGTTAACGCACCTGGTTTCGTCGCCGCGCGCGCACCTAGCTCATTGCCAAATGATACACATTTCATCAGTTCTTCTTCCGTCGTCGGCAAGCTGTTGTAATGCACGTAACGCAACACGCCTGACATGAACGCATCACCTGCACCTGTCGTATCTACTGGCTCAACCTTTTCGACTGGCACGTGCATCGTTTCGCCGTTTAGCACCGCGTATGCACCGTCTGCTCCGACTGTAATGAGCACGATTGGCACAAGTAAATCATTTAACGCTGCGATACCATCTTCTAACGTCGTCGTTTCCGTTAAGAAAAATAGCTCCTCGTCCGTCAGCTTTAAAATGTCCGCTTCCTCAAAAAATGACGAAATCGTCTCGCGGCAAACGTCCTCGCTCGGCCAACGTAACGGGCGAATGTTCGCATCGATTGCGACAATGACACCGTTATCTTTCGCAAGCTCTACTGCACGACGCGTCGTCTCAAGCGCTGTTTCGTGGAACATTGTGCCTGAACAAACATTTAATACAGACGCACGCTTAAACGCTTGCTCATCTAATTGATCTGCCGTTACTTGTAAGTCTGGCGTTTCATCAATATAGTCTTTAAAAATGCGCTCGCAGTTTTCCGTTAAATGCACATACACACCGCTCACACGCTTTGCTGGGTCAAAAATCGAATATTGTAAATTAACGCCTTCCTTTGCGATTTCATTACGTACAAACTCCGACGTCTCATCGTCACCTGTAATCGTAATTAATGCAGACGGTGCGCCAATGCGGCTAATGCCTGCTGCAACGTTGATCGTCGCCCCGCCTAAATATGTGACAAACTCCGTGTTCGTGTAATCCTTTGCAATAAAATCAACAAATGCATCTCCGTATACGAGAATGAAATCTCTATCCGACTGAGTCATAACTGGTTGTGTCCCTCCGAAAATATAGTTATTTTCTAGGTTACCATGAAATGACTGCAAATATAAAAATTTAGACTTATTGGAAAAATCAATTTCACGCAAGCTGTTCACAAGTTTGATATACTTGTGAACAGCTTGTTTTTCTACTATCAGTTAAATTTTCACGTTGTACAAAAAACGACTCATTTCACACATATAAGCGAGGGATTCAAATGATTTCAATTACACAAGCAACGAAGGACGATGCGCCGTTCATCGCCCCGCTAATTGTTTCCGCAATTGGTGACATTGCGAACCGCTTAACAGCACAAAACGAGCATGCAGAAGTGATTCAAACGCTTTGTACGCTCATTAGAAACACGAACAACCGCCATTCGTTTGAGCATACATTCGTCGCGCGTAACGGCGAAACAATCGTCGGCATTGCGGTGCTATACGATGGCAAAACAGGGCGACTGCTCGACCGTCAGCTAGAACAATGGCTGCACGCGCAAGGACGCGACGTAACGATCGACGTCGAAGCACATGACGATGAATTTTACATCGATACCGTTAGCGTTGACGAAGCGGCACAAGGGCAAGGTGTCGGCACAAAGCTACTACAGTTTGCCGAACGCGAGGCACAGCGCCGAGGCTTTTCGAAAATTTCGCTCAACGTCGAAGTTGAAAAAGTACGCGCACGTCAGCTGTACGAGCGTCTTGGCTTCGTCGTAACCGAACATTGGCAAATTATTGATGAGCCGTTTCATCATATGGTTAAATCATTATAGAAATTGAGGGATTGTATTGAAAGGTACGTTGTTTTATCCATTATTAATTATTATCGCATCGAGCAGCTACGGTATTTTATCAACGATTGTAAAAGTGGCGATGAACGCAGGCTTCACATCAGCTGAAGCGATTACGAGCCAATACGTCATTGGGTTTCTGCTCGCTGTCGTATTATTCGTTTGCACACAGCGCACATTGCCGAAGCTTAACGCACGTGGCTGGCGCATTTTAGTGCTCGGCGGTATGCTTATTGGCTTCACCGGCATCGTGTATGGACATTCGCTCAACTATTTACCTGCATCGCTTGCAGTCGTTATGCTATTTCAATTTACATGGATTGGCACGCTGCTCGACTGCATATTGAAACGCCGATTCATTACACGCATCGAGGCAATCGCATTGGTCGTGCTATTTGCCGGAACGATTTTAGCAGCAGGCGTCATTGATACCGATTTAAGTCGCATCGCTTGGCAAGGCTGGGTGTTTGGCTTACTGTCTGCCCTGTCATTTGCAGTATTCATTCAAGTAAACTCTCGACAAGTAGACGGGGTAACGACGATTTCACGCATGACGATTATGTCGTTCGTTGCGCTCGTCATGACAAGCTTCTTCCTTGCACCTGAAATTGTATGGAATGGCACGCTATTTAACGAAGGGTTATGGAAGTTCGGGCTCATTTTAGGCATGTTCGGCATTATCGTGCCTATTTTATTATTTGGCATTGCCGCACCAAAAGTTGGCGGTGCACTCACATCGATTTTAAGCGCGATGGAGCTACCTGTTGCCATTTGCGTATCGGTCATCGTGCTACATGAGACGTTAACAGTGTTGCAAATTGCTGGCATTGCGCTCGTCCTTTGTGGCATGGTGCTGCCGACGTATTTGACGTCGAAAAAGCAAAAGTTACTGTAATAAATAGTGCGCTCATCTTTATGGTGAGCGTGCTATTTTTTTGAATTTATATGCGGCATAATAAACATATACTTCAGCACAAAGGAGAAATGTACGATGGATTTAAACGAAGAATTAGCGAAGTTCAATGAGGAAGAATTTGCTCTGCTCATTAACGATGCAATCAACTCTTTAAACAGTACAATTAAAAACTTATACATATGCGAAGGGACACGAGACGACATCGTTTCCATTGCGCATATTTGTATGACATTCGGTATTATTAACAGCTTAAAAAGTTCTAAAACAATTGATCGTGAATTGGATCAAAGAAAACGCGTCATGCTTTATACGGCAAATTGGTTAAAAAAACTAGTTGCTGCGCACATTCAACCTACTCTTTTAAAAGAAGCAACTCCATTACGCGAACGAGATACTATACGCGACCCTGCGCTTGCTCATGTCTTAAATCGTTACTATATCGAAAATGACATGGATGTTAGTACAGATGACATTTCACTCGCTATTGATAGCCACGATTTATTAATGTCGATTGAAAACATTCAAGGTCATTTGCTAGAAGCATACATTGCGAAAAATCTTTGTCAGCCACCATTCAACTTTATTTGGCTCGAAGGTGAAATTGTTCGTGCTGCAGATTTTGCACATTATGACGCTTCTACTAATACGCTAAAGCTGCTACAAATTAAAAATAAATACAACACAGAAAACAGCTCGAGTGTTACAGTACGTGATGGTAAACATGTCGAAATCGAGAAATGGTATCGACTTGGTAAGAAAAAGGTTAACCGTCTAAACGTGCCTGATTACAAATGGCATGAATTAAATGCTAAAGTAGAAATAGTAACAGGGCATTCATCAGAGCTAAGTGAGGAAGACTATTTACAATTTTTAAGTGATACATTACATACAAATCCTAAATTAATTAGCTTATAAAAAAACAAAGGGTGCGCCAACATCATTCGGCACACCCTTTATTGCTATAAAATAGTTTGCAACCCTTCTTTAATCGACTTCGCCACCGCATACGCTAGACCAACTGGAACCGCATTGCCAATTTGTTTATATTGATCCATTAACTTTCCTGCTACTTTATAGTTTTTCGGAAATTGCTGAATCGCTAAATATTCCTCAATCGATAGCGGTCTATCTTCAAATGGATGCCCTAAGTTCGTGCTGTTTTGTGCCGGTGACGTTAAAAGCGTCGGTGCAGGCTCACTTGCTTTAATGCGTCGGAAAAAGCCGACTTTACCACCGCCTGAATTGTATGCCCCGCCCATCGCTTGACGTACAACATCATCACCAAACTTTTCTAAATCTCGCCAATTGCCGCCACCTACTGGAATCATCTTCATATAGTGCATTCGCTTTTCAGAATACGATTGATAATTCATCGTCGTGCCTTTTAAATGTGCCGTCGCCTGCTCAAATGTAATCCACGGTTCGAATCCTTCAGCATCGTCAGCGTAATCAAATAACGTTTCTTTTATTTTCGCCGACTTACTATGCGTTTTTTTAGGAAAGGCATATGGAAATAACGGCTCGTCATCTTCCTTTAAAATACCGATAACAAACACACGCTCACGCTTTTGCGGCACGCCGTAGTCTGCTGAGTTGAGCAGCTTATAATGCACCTCGTAACCTTGAATGCGATTTAAAATAAATGAAAATGCACTGCCTGGTTGCTGTTCTGCACGTAGCACAATGCCCTCATCTTTATTTTTCTTTCGGTCTTCAATGCTCACATGCTCCAGTGCCGCCGATAAAAGCCCTTTTACATTTTCCAACACGAAAAATTTTGGGCGAATTGCATTAATTAAATCAATGTATTTAATCATCGCTTGTCCACGTTCATCTGAAAATGCACCGCGATTGCCTGCTGTTGAAAACGACTGGCACGGACTACCGCCAATCATGCCCGCTACTTCACCTTTACGAAGCTTTGCCTGCTGTAATACTTCTTCAGCCGTTGCGTCTAAAATATTTTTTTCATAAATCGTCAACGTGTCGTTTTTCCGATTTAACTCAAGTGTTTGACACATAATCGGATCAATTTCGACCGCCAGTTTAATGTCAAAGCCTGCTTGTTCAAATCCTAAATCCATACCGCCTGCTCCAGCAAAAAACGAAATAATATTGTTCATATTAACACCTCTTACAAGATACTAACATACTATGAGAAATCGGTCCACCCTCATGCTTGTTACAAACAGAAGTGCATGTTTACGATACATTTTGCTTACTATAATATGCAAAAGAAAAAACATCGAAAATCATTCCGATGCTTTTTTATATTATTTCGCTTGCGGATAGTCCGCACGTAGCCACGTATGAGTTTTGCGCATTTCTTCATCTGTTAAAAGCGCATAGTCACGTGACACTTTATCACCGCGGTCTGGCATTGGATCGTTCCACGTCGTATCTAAATGCCGCCATACACCGTTAACATTTACTAAATTCCACGCATGCCCGACACCGTCTGCTTCGCCGGTTACGTACTCTACGTCGATGCCGAGTAAATCAATCATTTTGTACGCTACGAGCGCATAGCCTTGGCATACAGCTTGCCCTTCCATTAACAACGCAAACGCACTATGCGGGCTTGCCGTCGTATTCGTACCGTACACTGAATTGCGCACGATGTAATCATTCACCGCTAATACTTTTTCCTCGTCGGTCATTGTATCTGTTACGATCGTGCGCAAAATATGACGCACTTGCTTATCGACGAACTCCTCTTGATGCGGATCGGTTAAATATTTTTGTAGTACCGTAATCGTCGCTTTTTTCGTCGTGTACTCATACGTTAAATCCATGCGATCTAAATGCCCGAGCACGTAGCCGTCATGATTTTTCGCAATAGCGTACGCCTCATCTAACATTTCACCTAAATACGTCGTGTCGCCAACGTATTCAATCGTAAATTTCGTTTCCCAGTTGCGCATATGACTGTAAAACGCTTCGGCTAGCTCTTTTACATTCGTCGTTGCGCCTTGTAGTGCCGCTTCTTCCTCAGGTGGCATCACCTCGATTGGATTGCCGCTTAACACCGCGTTTTTTGCTTCATTCATTTCACTTTTTGCACTTTCATATAGCGACAATGCATCTTCTTTATAATCTTCAACTAGCCCGTAAATAACCCAGCTACACATTGCGACGATGACGACAGAAAATAGTGTTCGAATCACGTCTTCATCTCCATTACTTATTCATTTGCTCATCCGATTGCTGCTCAACAATTTGTTGCAAGCTTCCTTCATAATTGTATCGGTCACCAAACCACTTTTTCAATAAATCGTGTGCTTCTTGCTCCATATCCTCATCGACTTGCTTATACACGGACATGACCGCTTTAATAATGACAAATGCGTCGTCTGCTAAACCAACGACCGGTAAAAAATCCGCCACGACGTCAATCGGTAAAATTAAATAGCCGAGCGCTCCGACGATAATGAGCTTTTGTGCATTCGGCATGTTCGGGCTTTTTAATGCGACAAATAACGTCGTCGCTGCGTGCAACGCCTTAAAACCTAAATCGATACCGACGCGCTGAATTTTTGCGACGAATTTTTCATCTGAATAATGCTTTTGTGCTTCGTTGGCGACTTGCTGCGGCTGTTGTTCTGTCATTGAAATCCCTCCGTTTGTGTATCGTCCTTCTCAAAATTATAAATCATTTAAATGAGCAAAGCGCGTATTCCGGCTCGCTACTACGATGCTACATATATTTTATCAGGTCTGTTGATTAGCTATTTTTATACAGCTGAATTGCTTAGCTCGTGCCTCAAGACCCCGTAAGCCTCGACATAGGAGAGGCGCGGAGGCTTGAGCCGAGCCCCAGGAAAGCGAGCCACCATACGCGAAATGCCAGTTTAATGGCTAATCAACACGCTTGATATTTTATAAGTATTTCAGCTCTCTATACACAATACGTGACGCCAAGCAAAAAGTTTCGTCATTGCAAATACTTGTACTGCCATATTTTCATCCCTACGTTGTGGAAACGAAACGTCTCGTCATATTGAATGAACGTATTTTTTTTAATATTTGCCTTCCCGATATACACCTCATATAACGGTACGCGACGCTTCACCGCCTCCATCAACATATACACATCTAAATCAAATTGATCGCCGCTAATGCGCTGCAGCATCGACACGTGCGGCATTGCAATGTAACGAAGCGCCGTCTGAACGTCTACAATGCGTTTTTTACAGCGTAACTCAAAGCAAAGCGTTACGAAAAAATTGCCGATGCGACTAAATGCCGGCAGTTCCCTTGAACGAAAACTGCGCACACCGAGCACGATGCCGTCGTTGTAAATGCGCGACACATGCAGCACTTGCTCAATATCACGCAGTTTGTGCTGACCGTACGCACCGATTAGTAAAATGCCTTTACAGCGCGGCAAATGTCGCTGCACATACGATACTGCCGTTTTCACTGCCGCACTTTTGCCGAGCTTTTCCCTGTGCGTCAATAGCGTAATATTCGGCATTTTTTGCAGTCGCTCAAACAACGGATAGTGCCGCGCATTGCTGCCATCGTTCACAACGACAATTTGTGCAAATTGTAGAGACAGCAGCTGCTCTATATCCGCTTCAAAGTTATCAGTTGGATTGTGCACTGGTAAAATAGCTACTACTTGATGCATGTTCTCACTCCTTACTCACTTCATACGACGCAACAAGCAAAAATTCCTCTATCATTTATCGATTTGAATCGCAATATGCTCAAATAAATCAACGTCAAACAAGCCAATGTCGGTAATTTTCAGCTGTGGAATAACCGGTAGCGCAATAAAAGATAGCGTTAAAAATAAATGAAAATCAATCGGCGGGTGAATGACATGTAGCGCATCATGTAACGCATGTAGTTGCTCGCACGCCTCGTCCGCATCAAGTAGCGTCATTAAGCCACTTACAGGCAATGCCAACTCACCGATTACTTTCCCTTCATTTACGATTACAAATCCACCTTGCATACGCTGCAATGCTTCCAGTGCGACAATCATATCATCATCGTTCGTTCCGAGCACGAGCGCGTTATGCGAATCGTGCGCAACCGTCGTCGCCACCGCCCCACTTTGTAAGCCAAAGCCTTTTACAATTGCTGCTTGAATGTTCCCTAAATTGTGATGACGCTCGACAATCGCAAGCTTCAGTAAATCTTGTTCAACAGACGGCACGAAATAACCGTTTTCGACCGGCACTTCGGTCACAAGCTTTTTCGTCATAATTTGATTCGGAATAATTTCAATAACGTTCGCACGATTGCTTACTGGAAACGCAATTTGTAAATCGGCGTTCGTCACAGTCGGAATACGCACCGATTGTGTAATCGCAACAGACGGCTCAACACGTTCAGTACGCGCTACTAATAGCTCTCCGTTTTGTGCAACGAGCTGTCCGTTTTTAAATACAGCAATCGGAGCAATCGTCGTTAAGCTTGGCAATACGACGATATCGGCATCATACCCTGGTGCAACTGCGCCCTTTTCATATAGACGGTAGCACTGCGCCGCATTAAATGTACCGAGCGTAATGGCAAGCAGTGGATCCATTCCTTCCTCAATCGCAAGCTGCACCGCATAGTTAATACTTCCTTCTTCGATTAATTCATCTAAATGCTTATCGTCCGTACAAAATGCAAAGCGATGAGCGTTTGCATCCGTCACAGCAGCTAGCACGTCGCGTAAATTTTTCGCCGCCGAGCCTTCACGAATAAGCACGTACATTCCTTGCGTTACACGATCGCGCGCCTCGTCTGCTGTAACGCATTCGTGATCTGTATGAATGCCTGCTGTACGATAGCCGCGAATTTGCATATGCTGCAATCCTGCCCCATGTCCATCAATGATTAAGTTATGCGCTCGTGCAAGCAACAATTTTTCTAGCATCGTTTCGTCACCGTTTAATACAGCAGGATAATCCATCACTTCCGCTAAGCCGAGTACCGATTCATGCGTCATAAACGGCGCTAAATCTTTCGCATGTAATACCGCTCCTGCATTTTCAAGCGACGTTCCTGGCACGCTCGACGGCAGCATGACGAAAATGTCCATATCCGCTTTCGCTGCATCGTCTAGCATAAATTGAATGCCTTCTGCGCCGTTCACGTTCGCAATTTCGTGCGGGTCTGTCACGACGCTCGTAATCCCGTGTGGCAATAAAATGCGACTAAACTCAGACGGCGTTAACATCGACGACTCAATATGAATATGCCCATCAATAAAACCAGGCACAACGTACTGTCCCTCTACATCTCGCTCTGTTTTCCCTACTAAACTTCTCGTATAATCAACAGCGACAATTTTCCCCGCTGTAATGCCGACGTCCGCATCGAGCCACGTGCGTGAAAACACGTCTGCTACTTTCGCATTGCGCAGCACAAGCTCGACCTTTCCTGTTTGTGATGCATGTATTTGCTGTTGTAAATTTTTTATCATGTTGTTTCCTCCACTACATCTAAATTCCTCGAATGTTATCAGATTAGCAATCGCTATGACAAGTATTTACCCTTATTCGATAAAATTTTATACTCGTTCCCTTTACAACATATCGAATAATTCGATATATACACTAATACATACAATTTAAATAGAAGGTGGTGGGAGTCATGCATGAGGCAATTTTACGCCAAGCGAACGAACCGCTTCGTCATCAAGGCTATGAACAAATTGCGAACACACTTGAAGCGGCAGTAACATTAACACTTCCAACAGCTACACGCTTACAACGATGTGCAGAAGTGCTAGAGCAAATTGTTCGCTCTGTATACGAAGATGAAATGGGAGCCGTACCGAAACAACGCTCATTGCTGGCGTTCCTCAAAACGACATCATTTACAGATAAAATACAGCCTCGACGCATTTTTTTATTAATGGATTTAGTTCGTAAACAAAGCGTCATTCGCAATGTCGAATTACTCGATCAAAAATCACTTCAGCTGACATTCGACTATTTAACAGACTTAATCGAATGGTTCATCCAGCGCAAAGACCCTGATTTCGAAATCGACCATAATAGCTACAAACAGCAAAACGAAAAGCTATCTATTCCGATGCCAATTTTGCACCCAGAGCAAGAATACTCTGACGAAGATTACAAAGAGGCCGCTAAATGGTTTTTATATGCTGCTCAATCGGGTAACGCAAGCGCTCAGTACAATTTAGGAGCGCTCTATCAGCACGGGCATGGTGTCGAAAAAAGTATGAAGGAAGCAATGTACTGGTACGAGCTTGCTGCAGCACAAAACGACTCTCAAGCATTGACGACACTTGGGCTTCTTTATCATACAGGTCAAGCTGGCGAGCAAAACTACGAGAAAGCTGCATCACTTTACAAAAAAGCTGCTCAAGCTGGCAATGCCGAAGCACAATATCATCTCGGCGTACTTTACACAAATGGCTTCGGTGTCGACAAAGACTACAAAGAAGCGGCCGCTTGGTATCGTCGCTCAGCTGCTCAAGGTAATACGAGCGCTCAAAATAACTTAGGCTTTCTTTATCACGATGGCACAGGCGTTCCACAAAGCTATGAGCAGGCGCTTTATTGGTTTGAAGAAGCTGCCAAAATGGGCGATGCGAGCGCTCAATACAATTTAGGCTACATGTTAAGCAAAGGGCGCGGCACGAAGCCACATATGGAAAAAGCAAATGAATGGTTCCATGCAGCCGCGCTTCAGCACCATACGAATGCACAGTTTCAGCTTGCAATGAACTACTACAGCGGCACGGGCATTACTAAAAATGAAGCAGAAGCATTAAAATGGTTCAAGCTTGCCGCAAATGCAGGGCACACGAATGCTCAGTACTCCCTCGGCTTCTTATACAAAGGGCAAAACCAAATCGAGCTATCGCTACACTGGTTCCAGCTCGCAGCCGCACAAGGGCATTTAAGCGCATCAAATGAACTTGGAAAATATTACAAAGAAAACAACCTATATAAGCAAGCGTTCAAAGCATTTTCACGCGCTGCTAAAAGAGGGCATGCACAAGCACAATATGAAATAGGTTTATTGTATCTACATGGGCTTGGTGTGGAACAAAGCTACACAACGGCTCGTCACTGGCTACGCGCCGCAACGGATCAAACGCACGTTGAAGCAGAATACGAGCTTGGACTTATGTATGAGGGAGGGCTTGGCATGCCAGTCGATTATGAGGAAGCTCGTCGCTGCTATAGACTAGCTGCTACAGCTGGTCACGTCGGCGCGCAATACCAGCTCGGCAACTTATACGACAAAGGGCTTGGCGTGGAGCAAGACTTTACAGAGGCTGCGAAATGGATTGTTCAAGCTGCTGAAAAAGGACATACGAAAGCGCAATATCAGCTCGCGCAAATGCACGCAAAAGGTGAGGGCGTGCCGAAAAACTTCGAAGCAGCAGCTCGCTATTACCGCCGCGCCGCAATTGCAGGGCATAAAAAATCACAGCACCAGCTCGGGATGCTTTACACAAAAGGCAATGGCGTACCGCAAGACTATAAGGAAGCACAGCGCTGGCTCAACTTATCACTGAAATAACGACAAAGTGGCACATATATGTTGTGCCGCTTTTTCTTTTGAACGCAAAAGAAAAAAGCGCTCCGAATCGGCATTTCGGAGCGCCTTTTTTATGGCAAATATTATCAATTTAGCTTTGTTTTCCGCCTATCAACGTTCGTTATTATGGAGGAACAGAACTCTTGTAAGCGATTGACGGAAGCTGAACGTATAGCTACGGCATTCGTATACGCCCTTGTACAACAAAATATATTTATGACGTCTGTGCAAATTCGGCACAAATGCACAGACGCTTATTGAAGAGAGTTCGCGTGTCTCTTATACGAATTGCTCAGTCTCAGTAGAACCAGACATTGCAGTTGTTGAAGATGTACCACCAGATACGATTTGTGATACTTCGTCAAAGTAACCAGTACCTACTTCGCGTTGGTGACGAGTTGCAGTGTAGCCTTTAGACTCTGCACCGAACTCAGCTTGTTGTAACTTAGAGTATGCAGCCATACCGTTATCTTTGTAGTCATGCGCAAGCTCGAACATAGAGTAGTTTAAGCTGTGGAAACCAGCAAGTGTGATGAATTGGAACTTGTAACCAAGCTTACCTAATTCACGTTGGTACTCTGCGATCTCTTCATCAGAAAGTTTAGCTTTCCAATTGAATGAAGGTGAGCAGTTGTACGCTAACATTTTGCCTGGGAACTCTGCATGGATTGCAGCAGCGAATTCACGAGCTTCATCTAATGATGGGTGTGAAGTTTCGCACCAGATTAAGTCTGCGTATGGAGCGTATGCTAAACCACGAGCGATTGCTTGTTTAAGACCTGGATTTGTGCGGTAGAAGCCTTCTGGAGTACGTTCACCAGTTAAGAATTCTGCATCACGTGGGTCGATATCAGAAGTAACCATGTCAGCTGCATCTGCGTCTGTACGAGCGATGATGATTGTGTCAACACCCATTACGTCTGCTGCTAAACGAGCTGCTGTTAAGTTACGTACTGCGTTTTGAGTTGGTAATAATACTTTACCACCTAAGTGACCGCATTTTTTCTCAGAAGCTAATTGGTCTTCTAAGTGGATACCTGCAGTACCAGCTTCGATCATACCTTTTACTAATTCGAATACGTTTAATGGACCACCGAAACCAGCTTCAGCGTCAGCTACGATTGGTGCGAACCAGTCGAATCCTTCGTTACCTTCAGCTTGATCGATTTCATCTGCACGCTTAAACGTTTGGTTAATGCGTTTGATTACTTGTGGTACTGAGTTTGCTGGGTATAAAGATTGGTCTGGGTACATTTGACCTGCTAAGTTAGCGTCAGCCGCTACTTGCCAACCTGATAAGTAAATTGCTTGTAAACCTGCTTTTACTTGTTGCATTGCTTGGTTACCTGTTAAAGCACCTAATGCGTTAATGAATGGCTCTGTGTGTAATGAGTTCCATAAACGTTTAGCTCCGCGCTTTGCTAAAGTTTGCTCGATTACGAATGAACCTTGTAATTTTACAACGTCCTCAGCTGTGTATGAGCGCTCAATACCAGCCCAACGTGGATTTTCTTTCCAATCTTTCTCAATTGCTTCAATGCGTTCTTGACGTGTTACCATGAACAATTCCTCCCAATGTGTGTATGTATTTAAAACAAACTTGAAACTATTCACCCCTAAACTGTTCCATAACAGTTTGTTTTGTTGTAAATTAATATATAACAGGGAAGAAATTTGCGCTATATTTCTCGATAAATACACTTTTAAAGACGACGAGTCGGAAATATGGCGGATAGATGGGGGAACTTCGCTGTTATATAAAACATTAGGGGGATAAAACATGAATACAACAGCTGAAACGGTACTAAAAGCAGAAATTGAGCAATATACGCAAATGCTCGGAGACTGGATGCCGAAAAACGCAACAATCGTAGTCGCACAGGATGGTCAGTACATTTATTGTGCCTCAAACACAATGCCAATTCATTTAGAAGTTGGCGCACTCATTCATCCAAACAGCATTGCAGCACGCGTACTATCTACACATAAGAAAACAGAGGCGTTAATGGATGAAACGATTTTTGGTACGCCTTACTATTGCCTCGGATACCCAATTTGCTTAAACGGACGCGCCGCTGCATTAATGATTGTACTCGACGCATCATTCATTCCAACAACGCAAAAAAGCTTAGCGTTCATTACAGGCAAGCACGACGACGATTGGATCCCAGTACCGATCGAGACAATTTCACATATTGAAAGCTTACAAAAGCATACGTGGTTTTACGTAGCGCGCGAAGCATACAAAACGAACATTACATTGAAGGAACTACAAACGCGACTTCCGCATTCATTCATGCGCATTCATCGCTCATATATCGTCAATATTACGTTCATACAGCGCATTAAACGCGACTTTACATCGAACTTAATTATCGTACTTAAAAATGGCTTAGAGCTACCTGTAAGCCAGTCATACGTACCAAATGTTCGAAAAGTTTTAGAGTTCTAAAATCTCTTGCTATGTCATCCATTATTCGATACGCTAAGTATGGATTCAATTGGTTCATCACTGTAAGCTAGGGATAACGCATAAAAGTTGCTTGAAACAAGAGGCGGACTCCAGCGAGAAAAGCGTGAGCCTTGAGACCTTGCAGACACGACAAAGAAGTCGCGAGGTGGCTCAAGAAAGACAATAGGCGCCACGTCTATGTAGGCACTGAATGTCGTGTTCGCCTCCACTCTCACGAAAAACCTACCTCGACGTGGAAAGCAACCCTACGTTATGGTGAAGAGCCATTCAATTGGAAAAGGAGAATAAATTTGAAACGTTTACTTACATCACTCACATTATCTATGCTACTACTTGCAGGCTGTAGTGACGGAAAAGAACTAAACAATAATGATACAACTACATCTGACACAACCGAGGAAGCGCCACCAACCGTTACAACAGACATCGCAATGATTGGCGACATTTTGCTTCACCGTGGCATCGCGCTTTATGATGACTACACGCCATCATTCGAGCCCGTAAAAGACATGCTCACACAATACGACTATTTAATCGCCAATCAAGAATCAGCTCCCATTGCCAATAAATTCGGAGTCATTGGCTATCCGCGATTCTCTAGTCCGCCACGTATTTTAGATACTTTACATTATGTCGGAGTCGATATCGTCAACTTAGCAAACAATCATACAGTTGACTGGGGCGAAGAAGGCGTTCAAACATTATTTGAAAACTTAGAGAAACACGATATGCCATACTTCGGTGCGTATAAATCTGATGAGGATCGTTACACGCCGCGCATTATTGATTTAAACGGTATTACAGTCGGGCTTCTCGGCTACACATATGACACAAATGGCTTTTATTTACCTAAAAATTCTCCATACAACGTTAACTACATCGTCGAAAATAAAATGCTCACAGATATTAAAAACTTAGAGTCACTTGTCGATGTCGTAGTTGTCAGTATGCATTGGGGACCAGAATATGTTACAACAGAAAATGAAGAGCAACGTCGCCTAGCAAAAGTATTAAATGACGCTGGCGTTGAAATTGTGTTCGGTAGCCATCCGCATATTTTACAACCTTACACATTATTAACGAACGACCAAGGTGAAGAAACACATATCTTTTACTCAATCGGTAACTTTTTCGCTACGATTACATCAGCTCCTGACACATTTATCGGAGGCGCTGCAAGCTTAAAAATCACAAAAACCGGTAATAACATCGACGTCCATTCACCACATTTCAAAGCAACATCTATGATTTTAGAAAATGGACGCTATAACATTTATCCACTAGCAGACGTACAACAATATGCACCTCGCAATTTAGACTGGGTTCGTGGCGTTTTAGGTCCGGATGTCACAGTAGAATAACGACCGCTAGAGCAAAACAAAGGGGGCTGTCCCATAGCCATCAAGTTTACCCATTCGATTCATTTCTTCAA
>NZ_MATO01000029.1 GCF_001700325.1 Caryophanon latum | reverse complement strand
AAGTTCGTTATGAAACTTTGCGTTATTCATCTTAATTGAACCGCCGTATACGGATCCGTACGTACTGTGGTGTGAGAGGTCGGGAGTTAATCACTCCCTCCTACTCGATTTGTAAAAAGTGACACCTTCAACAATTTCTATTACAATGAAATATTAGATGATAATTAAAGGAGCAAAACATGACAAATAATGATTTATTAATTCGCTTACGTTATGCATTAGATTTAAAAAATCGAGAAATGGTTGAAATTTTTAGCTTAGGTGGCTACAATATGTCACCAGAGAAGCTGCCAAAATATTTAGCGAAGCCGACGCTTGATGAAGAAGGCGAGGTTGTGCCAACTGACGATTACA
This sequence comes from Caryophanon latum, assembly GCF_001700325.1. Lineage (GTDB taxonomy): Bacteria > Bacillota > Bacilli > Bacillales_A > Planococcaceae > Caryophanon > Caryophanon latum. Next base: position 65,800 of record NZ_MATO01000029.1, on the reverse strand, counting down.
TTGCGTGCAATGATGCGCTGTTTGAAAAGTTTATGAACGGTTTTGTGACATATAAGCGTGGCAAGCAGGAAATGAAGCCTGGGCAAATGCCACCACCAGCACCGAAGAAAAAAGATCATCCAAATAATATCTTATTGAAGCGTATCAAAATCGCGCTTAGCTTGACGACGGAGGATATGATTGAAATTTTTTATGATGCAGGCTTAAACGTATCAAAAGGTGAGCTAGGAGCGATTATGCGTAAAGCGGATCATCGCAACTATAAGGAATGTGGCGATAACTTTGCACGTAACTTTTTAAAAGGGTTAACGTTAAAATACCGCAACGACTAATGATGAAGCTTATTTAAGATGATTATCTTAAATAAGCTTTTTTTGATAGAATATATCTAACAGTTCGAAATGAAAGAAGGTGACAAAGTGTCTATAGGTAATGAAGAATATGTAAAAACGCTAGACGAGCTTTTTAATTCTAGAAAGCATCAGCAATTTGAAGAGTTGTATCCATCAGTTGAACAGCTATTAATTGCAGAAAAAGAATATGAGTTGTTAACGAAAATTTATATGTTACGTGCTTTAATGTACTATCAACTTAGCGATATTGAAGAATTGGTGAAATTTCTATCAAAGCACTTCACATTATTTCGTAAATATGCGAGTGATGAAGATTTTATGCGCTACAAAAATGCACGTACCATTGCTTTAGAGATGAACGGGTATTATGATGGCTTTTACGAGCAAATGATGGAAATAAAAGAGTACGGAGAAGCACATGGCAACGAATTATTAGTTGTAAACGCGCTTACGAATATCGGAATGTTGAAAGTTCATACAGAGCAGCATACGGATGCATTGCCTTACTTTTTTGAGGCGTATGACATTACGCTTCCGATGAAGGACGCGGATATGAAAATGTATAATAATCATTATTTAATTATTAACAATTTATTCGCGACGTATTTGCGAATGAGTGATTTTCAGTCGGCGGCGCGTTATTTACATTTAGAGGAGCCGTTCAAAAAATGTTACCCGCGCTATGATATGCTTTATCGTACGAACGTAGCAAAATACTACGCAGCGACGAATGAATTTACCGAGGCACAGCGACGACTTACGCTACTACAAGCTGAAATTGATGCAGATCCAACAAAATCAATGTATAAATTAGAGACATTACAATGTGAAAACTTAATTGCGAAAAATAGCGGAGACTTGCAGCGACAAAAGGAAGTATATAAACAGCTTATTGCGATTCAAAAGAAAAGTAAGCAAGACCGCCTACTTCAGCTCATTATGCAAAGTACGCATCAGTCAGCACGTCATGAGTTAATCGAAGTTTCACAATGTGATCCGCTTACGAAACTATGGAATCGCCGTGGCTTTATTCATCGAACGGAGCAGGTGAAGCGCGCTAATCGTGATGCGACGTATGTAGCATGTGCGATGCTTGATATTGATTACTTTAAGCAAATTAACGATCAATACGGTCATTTAGCAGGGGATCAAGTCATTTGCCAAGTGGCGGCATTGTTGAAGAAGTATGAGCAGTCTGGTTTTGTATGTGCGCGGTACGGCGGCGATGAATTTATTTTAACGTTTTTAGAAAATGATGAGCAGCGCATTACTAATAAAGTAGAGACATTGTATGCGGAGCTACGACAAACGGTTTTCTCATACAATGACGTGACGATTCCGGTAACGCTAACGATGGGGGTCGTCTACGTAATGAGAAACGAAACGTGCCCGGTAGAGAAGCTAGTATCGTTAGCTGACTGTGCGATGTATGAAGTGAAGCGTAACGGACGAGCGTATTACGTTATAAAGCCGATTAGTCAAGAGGAGGTTGTTGTGTAGTGAAGCGACATACAGATGTGTTATTTCAAAAGGTGAATACGCATTATGAGGCGCAGCAATATCCACAATTTTTTGAGTTAATTGATAGTGCCCTTTTGTTAGCAGAGCAAGAGGGCGATATGGAAACAGTCGTTGATTTTACGTTAAAAAAAGCAGCTGCTTATTTCCATTTTTCTGATTATGAAATTGCGATTCAGGCGTTGAAAGATTTAGAGAGCTCAATCGATGATCAATCGGATGAGGCACGCATTCGCTATATGAATTTAAAGGCGGCGGTGTACGGAGCGCTAAATGATTTAGAGTCGTGTTACCGGTATTTATGTGATGCTAAAACGCTCGCGGAGGAACAGCAAAGCTTTGAAATTTTAATGGTCATTGAAGCGAATATTACGCATTACTTTTTTGAAAAAGCGCGTTATGATGAAGCGCTCGTTCATTTAGAGCGAGCTTTTGTTATTTGTGAGCAAATTAATTATGAGCGCAAGCAGCCGTATGTGTCGCTGCATGCACGTTACATTAGTATTTGTGTCGAGCAAAAAAAGTTTGAAGAAGCAGGCGCGCGCATCGCTTATATAGAAAGTTATTCGAACATAGAAAAGCAATCGTATTACAAATATTTCGTTAAGGCAGTCGTTGTGTATGAATGTGCTTTACAGCAATACGAGCGTGCGTATATACGTCTTCAAAAAGAAATGCAGCGCTTTGCACAAAATGAACGGATGTATGATTATTTTTACGAGCAGTTTATCGACGTAGCAGAGCATGTCGAGCCGCTAGAGCAATATATCAAAACACTCGAAACATATTACGAGTACATTTTAGAGCAGCAAAAGCAGCAGCAACAACAGCGGGCAGAGCGCATTGATATGTACTTTAAAGTTGACCATTTAGAGGAGCTTACGTGGCTAGATGCGCTGACGCAAATTAAAAATCGTCGTTATTTACAAGACCGTGCAAGCGATTGGCTAAATGAGGTGACTACGCCGGTTGCTGCCATTATATTTGATGCGGATCATTTTAAAAAAATTAATGATACTTACGGGCACGATGTTGGCGATGAGGTTATTTGCTTAATGGCAAAATGTGCCGCGGCCTTTTTTGATAAGCATAAGGCGCTATTTGTACGGTACGGAGGCGATGAATTTCTCGCGTTATGCCCTATTGAAAATGAAGACAAGCTTATATTGCTACTACAAACGTTTCAAAGTATGATGCATGCGCAAAGTTACGCCAAACATGAAACGTTACAAATTAGCATCGGTGCAACATTTCATGATGAACGACCGTATCATTTAAATCAGCTCATTCACGAGGCAGATAAGGCGCTTTATTCTGTAAAGCAAGATGGACGTCATCGCTTTTCGATTTATGCGAGCAGCTGAGTAAGCGTGACATTGTACGTTCATCGTAAAAGTTTGCTACAATACTCTTTTACGAAAAAACTAGGAATGGTGAAGAACGTTGAAAACATTTAAAAAAGTATATATTGAAATTACGAGCGTCTGTAACTTAGCGTGCAGCTTTTGCCCGCCAACGCTTCGCACAAAAGGTATGATTAAAGTCGAGCAATTTGAAAAAACGCTCGATCAGCTTGTTGGGCATACGAAATACATTTACTTGCATGTAAAAGGCGAGCCGCTGCTGCATAACCGTATCGATCAGCTGCTTGATGCGGCACATGAGCGCGGCTTCAAAGTAAATATTACGACGAACGGGACGCTCATTAAAAAAAATAGCCATAAGCTGCTCGGTAAGCCAGCGCTTCGCCAAGTGAACTTTTCTCTGCATAGCTTCGACGGTCACGAAGGCTCAGAAAACCGCGAAAAATATTTAGAGGATATTTTACAGTTCGTGCGTGATTCACGCGAGTACAATACGATCATTAGTTATCGCTTATGGAATTTACAACGTGACGAGCAAACCGATCTAGATCGTCGTAAAAACCGCGAAACGCTTGATATTTTAGAAAATGAATATGATTTAGATTTCAAAATTGAAGAGCGTGTTGAACCAGGTAAAGGCGTAAAAATTGCGAAAAACGTTTACTTAAATCAAGATCATGAATTCCGTTGGCCGAGCTTACTTGCACCAGAAGATAAAGGAAAAGGTTTCTGTCATGCACTGCGCAGTCACGCGGCGATTTTAGTCGATGGAACGGTCGTGCCGTGCTGCTTAGATGGTGAAGGAGTTATTAATTTAGGGAACATTCATGAGCAAAAGTTCGGTGATATTGTCGAAGGTGAGCGTGCGACAAATTTAGTCGAAGGATTTTCGCGTCGTGAAGCGGTCGAGGAGCTATGTCGTAAATGTGGTTATCGTCAAAAGTTCGGAATGGAGATGGACTGGTAATGGAATGCCCAATTTGCAAGTTAGCTAATGCATGTTTAGCAGGCACGCCAAATGTCTCATCTTGCTGGTGCATGAACAAGCAGTTTGACGAATGGGTACTATCGCAAATACCAGAACAATACAAACATAAAGCGTGCATTTGTGAAGCGTGCTACGTGAAATATAGTGAAATGTTACAGAAGCCACAGCGATAAAGTGGCTTCTGTTTTTGTATATAGAGATTGAACTTTTGAATAGTACATGAGGAAAGGATCGTTCTGACGTGGAGGCGGCGACTTCTGCGGGACAAGCAAAAGTTCTTTTGCGACGAGTAATCGCAGGAGCAAAATCCTTTCTGCCTCGAGTAACCGCAGAGGCACTCGAGCCGAAAATCGTGGAACAAAAGGCTCAATTCGTCGCGTCCATGCGACAACGCCTTTGTGACCAACATCATGTTGCCCTCCGCGAAAAGCGTCCGCCGAAACAAAACAACGGTTAATATATTAAGTTCATTATATATAACGAGCTTTTAAGTAAATTATGGTTCATCACCGTAAGCTGGGGTTGACGTATAAAAGTCGCTTGAAACGAGAGGCGGACTCCAGCGGGAAAAGCGCGAGCCTCAAGACCCCGCAGTCGTGAGGCACGAACGACGAGAAGGCTTGAGCGTGACACGAAAGGAACAAGGAAGGCAATGAGCGCCCATTTCCTTCAAAACAAACCGACGCCCGCGGAAAGCGACGAGCAGCTAGCGGAGCTTTTGAAAAATTTCTAGTACATGCGCAAACGTATAAGCAAAATAAGCGATTACAAATTAGCGACGTTTCATCGTGAGAGACCACATGATGTTGAAAAGCTCATCCAAGAGGCAGCCAGAGCGCTTTATAAGGTGAAGGAAGAGAGACGCCACCATTTTTCAATTTATTAAAAAAATAAAGCGTGCATTTGTGAAGGATGTTATACAAAATATAGCGAAATGTTAAAGAAGCCAAAAATAATGAAGTGGCTTCTGTTTATATTGTTTACGATATGATAACGAAAGAGGGAAAACGAATGAAGCATTATGAAGAGCGTGTAAAAGAAACGAGAAAAAGCATACGAAAACATTTACTGGAGCAGATTTTTCATGAATTTGATGTTGAAACGTTACGATTAAGTGAAGAGGGACGACAGGAGAAATATCGCAAAATGGTAGAAAGTCCGTTTCGCTTCTTCCGTGGCAGTGCGTATTTATTTTACTTTGACCATGCGAATGTTCCGTCGCCATACCATACAGCTGAGAATGCACCGATTTGGATTCAAGGTGATTTGCATATGGATAACTTCGGTGCGTTTCAAAATGAAGATGGCGACATCGTATACGACATTAACGACTTTGATGAAGGCTATATCGGCTCGTATTTGTACGACATTTTGCGCATGAGCATTAGCATCGTGTTATACACAGAGGAGGAAGGCTATACGAATGAAGAGCAAAACCGCTTTATTCGCCAATATATCGAAGGTTACGTGAAGCAATTGAAGCGCTTTGTGTCGGGTAAGGACGATCCGATGACACTTATTTTCACGAAGGACAATACGCGTGGACCGATTAAGCGCGTGCTCAAGAAGCTTGAACAGCGCAAGGAAAACCATTTACTACAAGATATTACGACAGTAGATGAGCAAGGTAAGCGACAATTTATTGAAAGTGAAGAAATTGAGCGAGTTAGCGGGGAAGAGGCTGCTAAAATTCAAGCTGTAGCAAACGACTATTATAGTTCTTTAGATGAGAGAGACCAAAGAACCATTACATTTTATGACCTACATGATATTGTTAAAAAGTACGGTACAGGTACGGCGTCTATAGGCCTAAAACGTTATTATGCACTTGTGGAAGGTGAGCGAGATGCGGCAGAACTTGAAGATTTAGTGCTTGAAATTAAAGAAGTACGTGCTGCAATACCGGCTTACTTTTTAAACTACCGTGAAGATTTTTGGAAGAAATATCGTCATCAAGGGCATCGAGTTGTCGCAACACAAAAGGCCATGCATCATTTAGAGGACCCATATTTAGGTTACTTAACAATCGATGATCAGCAATTTTACGTGCGTGAACGTTCGCCGTACAAAAAGAAAGTAAAGCAAAAACATTATAAATCGGTTGAAGACTATGAAAAAACATTAACAATCATGGGTGCGATTACGGCAAAAAATCATAGCCGAGCAGGTATTGCACTAAATGACATCGTGCCAAATGAAAGCGAAGAAGAAATTTTAGACGCCATTAGAGATGTAGAGCAATTTATCGACTACGTATCACTTCATGCGCATTATTATGCCACTCAAGTATATGAGGATTATAATATTTTTGCGGAAAATATAGTTAACGGATTGTTTATGAAGGAAAAGTGATATTTTTGAGCTTTATTTCTCTAATAGTATGTTTATAATATTGATATTCGAGAATAAAAGGTAATAACGGTGCACAGAGACATCTATTGGAGGAAAAAAGCATGATATTTAAAAAAAAGAAAGAGATTAAATACGACTACTTCTCGGAAATGGATCGTTCAGACATTAAAGCGAACGAGCGATTTAAGGAGAAGCTAGACTTTTTGGCGCTGTCGCAAATTCGTCGTGAGTCTGTAACGTTTTTACGTGAAATTTATGTAGATAATCGAAATTACATTTTAGATAATTTCTATAATCGTCTATTGGAAATTCCAGAATTTAATGAAGTGATTAACACACATTCCTCTGTAGACCGTTTAAAAAAATTATTTGATGGGCATTTTATTAGTTTATTTGAAGATGAGCTTGATTTAGCGTACGTCTTCAAGCGTCGTAAAATCGCGTACACACATGCGCGAATTGGCGTGCTACCGAACTGGATGATTTCGGCGTATACGTTAATTAATCAGCTCATTATTCCACTTATTATTCAAGAATATGGACGTAACAAAAAGCATTTAATGGACGTGTTATTAGCGTATGATAGTCTTGTAACGATTGATCAGCAAATTATTGTGGAAACGTATATTGAAATCCAAGCGGGCTCAATCGTAAACGGTTTAGGTGAAATTATTAAATACAATACGCAGCTTGATCAAATTAAGCAGCTTCTGCAGTTCCAAGATGTGCAGGAGGAAGAGGTTATGTCAGCAAGTGACTCGATGCAGCAGCTCGATTCAAGCATCGAGGAAGTAGCAGAGACGATTGCGCATATTTCAGGCAGCACACAGCAGCAGCTTGAAGAGCTAAACTCAGACATTGAATCGCTTAATCATGTGAGTGAGATGCTACAGCGTACCGATGAAGGACAGCACATGATGATCGATGACGTTGCTCGTTTAGTAGAACGTGTTAATTCGGTTGCGAAACTAATTGAACTTATTACAGGCATTGCGGATCAAACGAATTTGCTAGCGCTTAATGCATCGATTGAAGCAGCACGTGCAGGCGATGCAGGAAAAGGGTTTGCGGTCGTAGCGGAGGAAGTACGAAAGCTCGCTGACGATACGAAGCGCTCGGTGACGTCGATCAATAACGACATTCAGGAGCTGCTACACATTACACAAAATATTCAGGAGATGACGAAAAAGTCAGCGCATGAGCTGCACGAAGGTGTAAGCGATACGATGCAAATTTCGGCTACGCTTTCAGAGTTAAATAAAAAGCTTCAGGAGCAGGGCGCGCGCTTTGAAGGCATTTCGCAGACGACGAGCGGACAAGCGCAGGCGGCATCAGATATTACAAGTCGTAACGAGGTTATCGCAGAAAATAGTAAGTATAGTAAAGAAATCGCGTTTAATACGGGAAATGCCATCTACACGTTAAGTAAAATGATTGACCGTTATCGTACGGAAACGATTTCACGTAACTTCATCATTAGCCAAGAGGATATTGTAGAGCTGACGATTACCGACCATTTATTATGGCGTTGGCGCATTTACAACTTATTGCTTGGCTTTGAGCAAATGACTGAAGCAGAAGTCGGCACAGCGAGAGAATCACGCTTAGGTGAATGGTATTACGGTAAAGGCAAAATGATTTTACAAAATGAACGTGCATACAAGGAGCTTGAGCAACCACATTTACAAGTGTATGATATTGCGCGCAAAGCAGTATCGGCATACAATGCAAATCGTAAAGATGAGGCAGAGCGTTATTTAGAAGATATTACGAGCGTATCGAAAATTGTAATTGAGAAGTTACAGGAGCTAAAAGAAATTTTAGTGAAGGAAAAAAATGGACATATGAAATAAAAACGTAGCGTCAGCAAATCGCTTGGCGCTACGTTTTTTATGCGTGTGCTTTTTGGAATGTGACCGTTTTAATGCCGGTGTCATATAGCGCCCATTCGTAATGATCGACGACGGAGCCGACGTTAATAAATAGCTGCTTCTTCTCGACTGTAATCGTCGTCCCATGCTTTACGACGTGACGTTCACCGTCGACGTAGTACGCAGCTTGATGTGAATGCCCGAAGAAAATAATTTCATGTGCATATTTAGGAAAAATCGCTGTCCATTCCGGTGTCCAGCTGAACTGATGCCCATGAATGAATAGCGCGTTGTCGATTTCAATTGTTTCAGGATAAGAGGTGAATTGCGCAAGCCCCGTCACCTTTGCGATGCGCTCTTCTTGATTGCCGCGCACCGTTAAAAATTGAAGATGCTGCTCGAATTTTTGTGACGTAATCGCTGCATCTTGAAGCGACATGTCACGTATGAATGCAGCTTTCTTTTTACTGACGGTGCATTCGTACAAGTCACCTAAGCAAACGATTGGCGCTTGCGGTGCAACATCACGAATGTGGCGCAGTACTTTCTTTAATGCTTTTGTGTTGGAATGTAAATCGCTAATGATGGCAATTTGCATGCGGGAAGTCTCCTTTTGCTAAATAGTAGCTATTGAATGGAACGATCGGTGAAGAAGCTTGAGCTGGCTTTCAGGAAAGCGACCAGCTGTAAATAGGTACGAGTCAACAGCTTTGATTTGTTTATCATAGCACTGTCACTTTTATTTTTGTAGCAACGGATGTGCTGCTTCGTTGTAGAATTTGTTCGGAAAATCATGCTTCATGTACGATAAATATTGTATTTGGCGTATAATGGATAAAAGGGGTGATGTTTTATGTGGACAGATGAGCAGCATATGTTTCGGCAAGCATTACGTAAAATGTTAACTAAGGAGGCATATCCGTTCGTTGACGAATGGGAGGAGGCACGCGCGATTCCACGGGCGTTTTGGCGAAAGCTAGGGGAAAATGGTTTTTTATGTCCGATGGTGGACGAGCAATACGGTGGATTAAGCTTAAACTTTAGCTACGCACGCATTTTAGCTGAGGAACTAGAGCGAGTAAGTGCAGGCGTTGCAGCAGGAATCGTATTACATTCAGATATTGTAACGCCGTACATAACGGCATATGGCAATGAGGCGCAAAAGGAAAAATATTTGCGAAAAAGCGTGAGTGGCGAATGGATCTCAGCGATTGCGATGACCGAGCCAGGTGCGGGGTCGGATTTAGCTGGCATTCAAACGACGGCAAAGCGAGACGGTGACTATTATATTTTAAACGGCGAAAAAACGTTTATTACGAATGCGATTTGTGCCGATTATATCGTCGTCGTATGCAAAACCGATCCGAGTGCAACACCTGCATATAAAGGAATTAGCTTGCTTATTGTCGACGCGGATACGCCAGGCTTTACGCGCGGCAAGCAGCTAAAAAAAGTCGGTATGCATAGCAGCGATACGGGTGAGCTCATTTTTGCCGATGCGAAAGTGCCTGTTACGAATTTGCTTGGTGAGGAAGGGCGCGGCTTTTATTATTTGATGGAAAAGTTGCAGCAGGAGCGCTTGCTTGTTGCGATTGAAACGCAAACAGAGGCGGAGTGCTGTTTAGAAATAACGATTGATTACGTTAAGTCGCGACAAGCGTTTAATAAGCGTATTGCGGACTTTCAAAATACGCAGTTTAAGCTAGCTGAAATGGCGACTGAAATTGATATCGGTCGTACGTATATTCATGAGTTAACGAGACGTCACATTGCTGGTGAGGACATTGTTAAGCAAGTATCAATGGCCAAATGGTGGATTAGCGATTTAGCGAAGCGTGTATCGGCGCAGTGCATGCAGCTGCATGGTGGTTACGGTTATATGGAGGAATACGAAATTGCACGACGCTTCCGAGATATTCCGGTAGCGGCCATTTATGCAGGTACGAACGAGGTTATGAAAGGCATTATTGCAAAGGATATTTTAGCATAATATGAGTGGTTTGGCGTAGACAGATCGCTTAGCTTCCTCTATTTTTGCTGAAAATGAGCCGAAACGCCGCATAGCTATAAGTGAGCGAAAGACGTATAATGGGGAGCGGTTAAATGAAAAGTATGAGGAATGACACACATGTTCAAAAAGAGCATTTTTTTATGCCTACTAGTAATGGTACTAGCAGGCTGTAGCGAACGAACGCTACACGTATTAACGGTTGAGTTTACGAGCGGTGCGGTCGTGCCAAACGTAAAGGTTGAGCTTATCGATGCAAAAAAAGAAAAAGTGATTGCGACGAAAATAAGCGATGATGAAGGGCGAGTTGTATTTGAAGGCTTGAAGTATAACCGTGAATATATCGTCAGCAACGTATCGATGGAGGAATCTGTCATCGTGGACTCAGAGCGTTTTACGTACGAGAAGGACATGACATATTTACTGTTTGAGACGCATTTTCCGAACAATTTGCGTGGGTTAGCGGTGCCGACGCTTGAGCAACCCGAAAAAATGAAGTCAGGTGAAGCGGTCGTTGCATTAACGTCAGTACTACAATATTATGGCATCGATGTAACGGTAACGGACGTGCTCGGAGCATTGCCGCAGCAGCCATTTATTGATAATGTCGTTGGTGGAAATCCGAACGCGGCACTTGTTGGGGATGTATATAGCGATGAAAGCTACGTGCTCGCCAAACCGATTGCGGAAGCGGCTGTAACTTTAGCGAAAAAGCACGACGTTTTATTGTCGGTGTTTGATGCAACCGGTAGCACACATTCGGAGCTACTACAAATCGTAAAAAGTGGTGTGCCGGTCATCGCATGGGTGACGAACGATTTAGCGGATCCTCAAACTACAGTATGGCAGCTTCAAGGGCAAGTTGAGACGTTTTCAATTGCGCGCAACATGGAGTCAGTCGTTATTATCGGGCATAGTCGCAAACAATTTCACGTAATATCGGATGAGACGCAAAAGCATTACGACGAGGCATTATTTTTAGAGCGCTTTACGCAGCTCGGCGCACAAGCGGTTGTCATTCGAAAATAAACGAAAAACATGCTATACTACAAAGCAAATAGTGCATATTTTAAGGGGGGTCATATAGCCCTCCTTTTTTAATTATACGAATAGAAGGTGGACGATTATGTCAGTAGTACAATTATTAAACGAGCAGTTACAAGCGAAGTGGAGCTTTGAAGCGCCGATGAAAGTTCAAGAGGAGCTCATTCCTTTAATGTTAGAAGGAAAGGACGTTGTTGCACAGTCGCCAACAGGTTCTGGTAAAACACTTGCGTACACATTACCAATTTTAAATAAAGTAGACGGCAGCAAAAAGCAAACGCAAGCACTTATTGTTGCACCATCACAAGAACTTGCAATGCAAATTGTCAATGTTATTCGCGACTGGACAGAAGGAACAAACATTACAGTGCAGCAACTAATCGGCGGGGCGAACTCAGCGCGTCAAATCGAAAAATTAAAGAAAAAGCCGACGATTGTCGTTGGGACACCAGGGCGTTTAAATGAGCTAGCACGCGCAGGTAAACTAAAGCTAAAAGAAGTGGAAACAATCGTATTAGATGAGTGCGATCAATTGCTTAGCCGAGAATACCGCGTTGTCGTAAAATCATTTATCGATGCATCGGCATTCGGTCGTCAAATTGTCGTTGTATCTGCGACGGTGACAGAGGAAATTGAGTTAGTAGCAGAGCGCTTAATGTTTGAGCCAGCGCGCATCGTCATTCGCCCAGAGGATATGCCAGCAGGTGGAAAAGTTGTGCATTCATTCGTGAAAGTGGATGAACGTGACAAAACGGATTTACTGCGCCGTCTATCGTATCAAGACGGGCTGCAGGCGTTAGCGTTCGTCAACAACATCGACCAAGTGATCATGAAGGAAAACAAATTAAAGTTCCGCGATGCAAAAGTTGTAACGCTACACTCAGAAATGAAAAAAGAAGAGCGTCAAAAAACGTTACAAGCGTTCCGTAAAGGCGAGGCGAAAATTTTAATCGCAACAGACATCGCAGCACGTGGGTTAGACATCGACGGCTTAACGCACGTTATTCACGTAGACGTACCGCGCACGGTAGAGCAGTATTTACATCGCTCTGGTCGTACAGGTCGTGCCGGTGCAGATGGTGAAGTCATCGCATTTTTATCGTATCACGACGAGAAGGACTATAAAAAATTAACGCGTGATTTACCGAAAAAGCCAGTGCAAAAAATTTGGCATGACGGCGCATTAATTGAAGGGAACTCAAAAACAGTGAGCGCCCCAACGCCGAAAAAAGCACCAGCAAAAGGAAAAACATTTGCGAAAAAGCGATAATTAATCATTTCTATATACAAAGAGATTGAAATGTAGAATGTGAACGAGGCTCGAAACAAGAGGCGGACTCCAGCGAGAAAAGCGTGAGCGACAAACTAAAAGCTTACGTCACGCTCGAGGAATGTGAGTTGCAATGTGCGCTCAGCCGATTACTGACGAAGGAACAGCGCATTAAATGACATAACGATGCTTTTTAGGAGCGTGACAAAATGAAGCGTGTTGTAATGATTGTAAGTATGTTCATGTTATTAGCATTTCCGATACAAGCAGCGGAGCGTTACGTTTCGCTTGGAGACTCATTAGCGGCGGGGCAAACACCAAACAGCATGATTGACGCTGGCTATAGCGATTTCATTGCATTGCGTCTTGCATCGCGCGGGGAGTTAGCGCATTTTACGAAGGAGCTCGCGTTTTCAGGATTTACGACAGAGCAAGTGCTACAGCGCGTAAAGGAGCCGTTCGCACAGCCGATTTTGCGTGATGCGACGCTCATTACGATTTCAGCTGGTGCGAATGATTTACTGCGCCTTGTGAATGCAAACAACGTAACAGGTGACGTAACGTTTGACCAATTTGCGGCGGACTTTGCACTCAATAACGTGCGTGAAAATACAGACGCCATATTAAAAGAGCTTAAGCTACGTGCACCGAATGCAAGCGTTGCGATCATCGGTTATTATTTCCCGTACCCTCATGTGCATAACGCGCAAAAGGAAGGGCTTAGTGCGCAGCTTGCGACACTCAATACGATTTTACAGCAGCAAGCAGAGAGCAACGGTGCGACGTTTGTGTCAGTCGACGAGGCATTCGGACTTGACGCGACGCATTACTTGCCAAATCCAACCGACGTACACCCGAACTTTGACGGCTACATGGCGATGGCGAATGCGTTTTTAAGTGACGCTGGCATAAGCTCGTTAACGCGCGCGGAGCTACCGGCTGAAAATTCGAAAACGTTTGAGGAAGTATTGCAGCAGCTACAAGCAGCACAAACGAAGGTGACCGCTGAGGCGACGTCTATTAAAACAATTGAACGATACGTGCCACTTCATGGTGTAGCAGCACTAAAACGTATATACGTATTACGTTAACGAGCGCACGACGAGTCGAAATTGGACTTGTCGTGCGTTTTTTCATTTTCCGAAAACCGAGAGCGTCTGTTTTTTATTGTATGGTAAAATAAAGAAAAAAAGGAGGGAACGACATGAACATTTTTCATACAGCTGATTGGCATTTAGGAAAGCTCGTCCAAGGCATGTATATGACCGAGGATCAGCAGTTTATATTGGAGCAGTTTATGCAACATGTAGAGCGCGAAAAGCCAGATGTCGTTATCGTGGCAGGTGATTTATACGACCGTGCATTGCCGCCAGTTGAAGCGGTAAAGCTATTAGATGAAGTGTTTGAAAAAATCGTACTTGAGCTCAACGTACCGGTGCTTGCAATTGCAGGTAACCACGATAGCCCCGCGCGCATTCATTACGGCAGTAAGCTACTAAAAAAAGCAGGTTTACACGTCGTCGGTCAGCTAGAAAGCGCGTTTACACCCGTTGTGACAGAAGATGCATTTGGCGTTGTGCATACATATTTATTGCCGTACGTTGATCCTGCGCAAGTGAAGCATTTTTTTAAAGATGATGCGGTAACGTCGCAGCAAACGGCGATGGCACGTATGATGGCACATTACGATACGGTGTTGCAGCGAGACGTACGCAATGTGCTTGTTGCCCATGCGTTCGTCACAAAGCACGGCGAGGAAGCGCAAAATACGAGCGACTCAGAGCGTACGTTATCAGTCGGTGGGTCCGATTGTGTGAGTGCAGAACTGTTTCAAGCATTTGATTACGTCGCGCTCGGGCATTTGCATGAGGCGCATTACGTGCTGCGCGAGTCGATTCAATATGCAGGCTCGCCGCTGAAATATTCAGTTTCTGAGCAGCATCATAAAAAAGGCTATTTACACGTCGAACTGCGCGATAAAGGGGACGTGCGCGTTGAAAAAGTACTGCTCGCACCAAGACGAGATATGCGCACGGTGGAGACGACATTGAATGAACTTTTACATATGCCGCGCAGTGACGATTACGTGTTTGTAAAGCTGTTAGACGAGCAGGCAGTACAATCCCCGATGGAACAAGTGCGCACTGTATTTCCGAACGCCCTGCACGTCGAGCGCGTCATGCCGGCAATGCAAACAGAGCAGTTGGAGCGATCAACACGTGCGAAGCGATCGACGACGGAGCTATTTTCGGCATTTATTGAGGAAATGACAGGGCAGCCAGTGCGTCCAGAAGCAGCGCAATTATTTAACGAATTGTTACAGCAAACGATGTTACAAGAACGAGAGGTGGAAGCATGAAACCATTACGTTTGACGATGACAGCATTTGGTCCGTACAAATCAACTGAAACGATCGATTTTCGACAGCTACAGCAGCACCGTTTATTCGCCATTTCAGGACAAACAGGTGCAGGGAAGACGACGATTTTTGACGGTATTTCGTTTGCGTTGTACGGCAGTGGGAGCGGTGAAGACCGAAAAGATACGAAGTCGATGCGCAGCGACTTCGCGGACGACAAAGATTACACAGCAGTCGAGCTATTATTTGAGCTGCATGGCAAAACGTATCGTGTGTTGCGCCAGCTCGGACATATTAAAAAAGGCAATAAAACAGCAACTGGCGAGCGCTACGAATTTTTTGAAGTGCACGCAGACGAAACGGAAACGCCGGCAGTCGACCGTCAAAAAGTGTCAGACATTAACAAAAAAATCGAGGAGCTAATCGGCTTAACGCAGCAGCAGTTTAAGCAAATCGTCATGCTGCCACAAGGAGAGTTTCGCAAGCTATTAACGTCTGATTCAAAAGAAAAGGAAGAAATTTTACGTAAAATTTTTAAGACGGAGCCACTCGACCAACTTGTAAAACAGCTCGACGTAAAGCGTACAGCACTTGCAAAGGACACAGCAGCAGCGAAGGCGACGTTTGAGGCGAACGTGCAGCAACTTGCGGTGTTACCGACGCGTGACTCGGCATTATTTACGCTACTACAAGGGCAGCACAATGTGTATCAGCTGCTAGAGGCGCTACTAGAGGAGGCGAGCTTTTATCGCGAGCAGCTGCCGACATTAGCGCAGCAGCTACAAGGCGCAAAGCAGCAACACGACACACTTCAGCAACAACTCGGAGCAGCGGAACGTTTAAATGAGCAGCTTGCGCAGTTTGAGCACGCAAAAGCTCATTATGCGTCATTAGAAGAGCGCCGTGACGATATGATAGCACTTCGTACAACGTGGCAGCGTGCTGACATCGCCGCAACCGTTCAACCGTATTTTGCGCAGCTACAGCAAGCTGTTCAACATGAGCAGCGAGCGAGAGCAGATGTTGAAGCGGCGAACGCGCACGAGCAAACGATCGCAGCACAGCTAGTTGAAGTGAAAAAGCAATACGACGAGCTTGCCGTACAGCAGCAACAGCGTGAGGAGCAGCGACTCGCGATTGACCGATTAGAGCAGCTCAAGCCGTTATTTGCGGAGCAGCGCCGTTTAACTGAGCAGTTACGTAGCGATACGACTGCGCTACAAGACGCACAGCAAAGCTACGACGACCACGTAAAGCGACTTGCGCAGTTTAGCGACCGCCTGCAAGACGAAAAAAAGAAGCTGCATGATTTACAGCTTGCAGCAGAACCGTTAGAGGAGCAGCGCCAAAAGCTACAAATTTTACAGGCACAATGGCAGGCGTACGAGCAACTACAGCGTCAAAATGAGGCAGTGCAGCAAAGTTTTAGCGTAGCGACGAAGCAGCACGAAGAATACGTAGCGAGCGACAGCACGTATCGTGAGGCGTACGATAAATGGCTACAAAATGAGGCGGCGCAGCTTGCGGATTTACTGCGTGACGGCGAGCCGTGTAACGTATGTGGCAGCACCGAGCACCCAAATCGCGCGACGCATCAGCAAGGCGTTGCAACGAAAGTACAGCTCGACGCACTTCGTCAACAAGCTGAACGAGCGCAGCAAGCATACAATCAAGCGCAAGCTACATATACGCAAGCACAGCAGCTACAAGCAAGCTACGTAACAGCATGTGAGGAGCTACATGTGCCGCTGCAAAATATCGCATCGCTTCAAGCGGACGTTTTAACGACCGAACAAGCAGTAGCGACGGCGTATGATGCAGCAGAAGCTGTGAAGAAGCTGCGCATCGTCATCGATAATGCAGAACAAAAGCTAGTTGCCGAGCAGCAAAATGAACGTCAAAAAAAGGACGCGTTACAGCAACTACAAACGACGCTCGCCGTTACGACGACATCGTTGCAGCAATTAAACGAACGCATGCCAAAGCACATCGCAACGAGCGAGGAGTTACAGCGCGAACTGTTGCAGCTACAGCAAGCATATAAAGAAGCAATCGACGCATGGCAGCACATTCAGCAGCTTTACCAGGCAACTGACAAGCAGTACGGTACGGCGAAGGAGCGCATCGCATTAACTGAGCAAGTAAATGCACAAGTAACGAAGCAGCGCGAGCAAGCCGAGCAAGTGTGGCAGCAGCAATTAACGAATGCAGGCTTCACAACGATTGCGGAATTTGAAGCAGCACTTCAGTCAGCAGAAGTGCGCGAAGAGATGAAGGAGCAGCTAGAGCGTTACCGCGATGAATTACAACGTGCAAAGGCAATCATTGATAGCGGTGAGCAGCTAGCGACGACAGAGCGAGTAGACGTTGCAGCATTGCACGAGCAAATTGCGACACAAAGCGACGTGCTACAAGCGGTTAGCCAACAGCACGAGCAATGTAAGCACGCGCTACAACATTGCGAAACGATGCACGATACGTTAAAAACAGCGCATGAGCAAAATGAGGAGCTGTTAAAGGAAGAGCAGGAGTTAACGACATTGTATGATTTAATGCGCGGGAAAAATGCAAAAAAAGTATCGTTTGAGCGCTACGTCCAAATTGGCTTCCTTGAACAAATTACAGAAGCGGCAAACATTCGCCTGCGCTATTTATCGAACGGGCAATTTACGCTGCAATGCTCTGATCGTTTAGAAAGTGGCGGCAAGCAAAGCGGTTTAAGTTTAGACGTGTACGATGCGTATACAGGGTTACTACGCGACGTGAAAACGTTGTCGGGCGGTGAGAAGTTTAACGCCTCGCTCGCTTTATCACTTGGCATGGCAGACGTTATTCAAAGCTTCCAAGGCAACATTCAAATCGAGACGATGTTTATTGATGAAGGGTTCGGCTCGCTTGATGAGGAAACGCTCGCAAAGGCGATTGATACGCTCGTCGACTTACAGCAATCAGGACGCATGATCGGTATTATTTCGCACGTGCAGGAGCTAAAAGCCGCGATGCCAGCCGTGCTGCAAGTAACGAAGTCGAAGGAAGGCTACAGCACGACGGAATTTTTATTGAAGTAGTCGTGACAACGTAAAAAAACCGCCTGCTCGCATTATGCAAGCAGGCGGTTTTTTCATTAACGACGCGTCGTTGGGTTGTTCTTTTTCTTATCTAAAAACTTTTTAATCATCGGGTAAACGACTGGGCCTACCTTTACAGCGAAGTTTACGATTTTTTTAACATTTAGTTTCATACAGAAGCGCTCCTTTTCATTACAATGTATATAGTGTTACTTATACCTATTTTTAGCAAGTTTAAAACGTTAATGGAACACACGGACAGTCATAACGATGCTCCAAATTGACACGACGATCGAAATGAACGTTGTTATGCCAAAGCCGATAACAAGCAGCATGTTGGGAACTTGCTCAATCATACCTGTTACACCACCAATTAGCATCGCAAAAATCGCAAACAGTGCGCTTACGACGACGATGCTTTGACCGATGATTGCACGTTTTGCATGAAAGCGCACGAAATCATCCTTTTGTGCAAAATAGACGACAATCGGTACAATGAGTGGACAAAATAAAATACTAATATAACTAAAAGCACTTAATAGCTGTTCATTTTTCACAACGGTCACCATCCCTTTCTTATTCATACGCATACATTTGAAAAAAGATTCAAAATACATTGAGAAAACATTTTTGATGCGCTATACTTAGTCCAATTAAACAGTAGACCACAAGGGGCGCTGATCAAGTCAGCTGAGATGTGCACGCATTGCACGAACTCTTTGAACCTGTAAGTTAACACTTGCGTAGGAATGTGGATAGAAACCGACTTTTCAAAGATGTCAGGCTCTGTCTTGGCATCTTTTTTATATTGCTAGGAAGTCAGTTTGCGTCATTCCTTCACTTACATGTCTATTGTCTATACGACAAAGGAGTGAATAAGATGAAGAACAAAAAACTGTTAATGCTAATGGAAATTGCGATTTTTGCGGCAATTGCGTTAGTGCTCGACCAACTATCGTTTAAACTTTGGCCTCAAGGTGGCTCAATCAGCTTAGTGATGGTGCCGATTGCGTGTATGGCGCTACGCTGGGGGCTACAAGCAGGGCTGACGACAGGGTTCATTGTCGGCGTGCTGCAAATGGCGTTTGGGGCGTACATTTTACATTGGCTACAAGCGGCAATTGATTACGGTATCGCGTTTACTGTTGTCGGCTTTATTGCGCTCGTGCGTAAGCCAGTGCTTGCAGCAATTGAGGCACGTCAAATGAAAAAGCTAGCGGGCTATATCGTGCTTGGAACGGTAATTGGTGGCATGCTTCGTTACGTCGCACATAGCGTAGCGGGCGCTGTATTTTTTGCCGAATATGCAGGTGATCAAAACGTATGGCTGTATACGATTGTATATAATGGCACGTACATGATTCCAGCAATTATTTTCACGGCAATTGTGGCGGTATTGTTATTTACATCAGCGCCACGTTTAATTCAACGATAAGTGACGCGTCACCGAAATTTTTCGGTGGCGCTTATTTTTTTAGTGTCATTGCACGACGTTATGATATAGTAAGGAATGATAATTTAACGATAAGTGAGGGATTTTGAAATGATTGTTACAACTCAAGAGGAAATCGAAGCGTTTAAAAAAATTGGGCGCATCGTTGCCGAAATTCGTGAAGAAATGAAAGCTGCGACAAAGCCAGGTGTTACAACGAAGGAATTAGACGAAATTGCTGGGCGTATGTTTGAAGAAGTTGGTGCGATTTCTGGACCAAAAGGCGAATATGACTTCCCAGGCTTTACATGTATTTCAGTAAACCATGAAGTAGCACACGGTATTCCAGGCGATAAAGTCATTCAAGAAGGCGACCTTGTAAACATTGACGTATCAGGCTCTTTAAATGGTTATTTTGCAGACACAGGCATTTCATTCGTTGTCGGCGATGGCTACGAAGATAAAGAAAAGCTATGTGCAGTGGCGAAATCAGCGTTTGACCGCGCCATGACGAAAGTAAAAGCCGGCTCACGCTTAAACCAAATCGGTAAAGCGGTAGAGCGCGAAGCAAACGACCACGGCTTAACAGTAATTATGAACTTAACAGGGCATGGTTTAGGGAAATCGTTACACGAAGCACCAGACCATATTTTAAACTATTACGATGCATGGGATGCGACGATTATGAAAGAAGGAATGGTGCTTGCAGTTGAGCCATTCATTTCAGCCGCGGCAGAGCATATCGTAGAATCAGGTGATGGCTGGACATTCATTACGCCAGACAAATCACTCGTTGCACAAATTGAGCATTCAATTATCGTGACGAAAGATAAGCCAATTATTTTAACGTCATTAGACGAACAATAAAAAAGATGTGCTACGTGTCGTACATGACGTGTAGCACATCTTTTTTATTGTAGTGGCTCTGTAAACTCAACAGGACGCGTGCGCATATAATCTTGGTAGCGACGCACTTCGCGGTATGGCAACGCACGATGCGGCGCCCGATGATTATCAATATCCATTTGATAATGCTCGAAGCGTTCCTTAGGCATATATAGCAGACGTTGGAACGGGTTGATTGCGATGGCGTTTGCGTACTTACCAAAAACGGTAAAGCCATGCCCTTTATTAAAGTACATATTTAAAATTTGACGGTTATGTGCAATAGCATATGGCGTGTTGCATAAATACCAGCAATCTTTAAACGTAATGCCAAGTAGTACGGCATACTCTAAATAGTCTTCTGCTTTCGCTAGCGTATAAGAGCGTGTTTCTTTTACGTAATGATAAAAAACAATATTTGTATCAAATGACAATAGCTCATAATAAATGAGTGGAATAACGGGCAAACGCTCACGATCTTTCATCGTTAAGTTGTTTGGTGGTCGCTCAGATACTAAAAATAAATTGTTTTTTGTGTAGTAGGAAATTTCTTTACCGATAACTTGTTGGTGTTGTGTATTTTCGTAGACGACTGCATAAAACATATTCAAAAAACAAATGATGACATATTTATCCTCATCGTAATGCGAAGAATGAATATACTGCTCACACGCTTCTTTCGTCTCGAAGCCTTCATAAAAATGATAGCTGTCATAAATTGCATTTAGCCATTCTCGGCAAAGTCCATCTTCTGTTTCAAAGTACATTGAATCTTCATCCGCCATTTTACGAGAAGAGATCAGTTTTCCCTCAAATAATCGAAGAACACGTAAATGTAATAAGTCTTTAATTAGTGTAGTCATATATTGCTCTTTTGAGGGAATTAAATCGGCGAATACCATGACAAAACCTCCTTATCTTTCAAATTGTCTATTTCATGTGCGATTTCATTTTAGCCATATAGTTTAGTTTACGAGATTGTTTTCATTTTGGGAATAAAAACGAATGCATTTCAACAAAAAAATAATACGAGACTTTGTTAAGACATGTTCGAATTCCTAGTGTATGATATTACTTAGTGAGCATACACGTATCATTAAGTTTGAGAGGAAGAATTTTTATGAAGCGACAGCCATTTTTGCCAATCATTGTTGGAACGGATATTAATGCGTACAACATGGCAATTTCTTTTCATGAAGAATATAATATCCAACCGATTTTAGTCGGTAAAGGTGTTTTACCATTTACGAATTATAGCAATATTCCACAAAAAATTGAATATGACGAAAACTTAGCAGACCCAGAACAATTTGCGAATATTTTAACGAACGTTGCGAAAAAGTATAAAAATAAAGCAAATCAGCTGCTGCTTGTCGGCACAAATGACTTATACGTGCGCCTAATCGTCGAAAATCGTGACGTGCTACAAGAGCATTTTACGTTTAACTATTTAAACGAGCAGCTTATGAACGACTTGCAATATAAGGCGAACTTTTACAAGCTATGTGAGCGCTACGGCATCGACGCACCGACGACGAAGTTTTATAGCTGTGCAAGCGACGAACCGTTTAACGAGCGCATGATGTTCCCGGTAATCGTAAAGCCAAGCAACGGCATTATGTATAGCAAGCATAAGTTTACTGGGCAGCAAAAAGTATACAAAGTGCAAGACGAGGCAGAGCTAACACGCGTCATTAACATGATTCGTGAAAGTGGCTATACGGACGAGCTCATTATTCAAGATTACATTCCAGGTGACGATACAGCGATGTGGGATTCGGTTGTGTACATGAGCTCTAAAGGGAAGCCGCAGCTCGTATCGTTTGGGCAAGTTGTGTTACAGGAGCACACTGTAACGGCAATCGGCAATTACACAGCGGTCATTTCTCGCTACAACGAGGACATGATGAAAAAGCTAGTCGGATTTTTAGAAGCGGTCGGCTACGTTGGCTTTGCGAACTTCGATTTAAAATATGACGAGCGCGACGGTAAGTTTAAAGTGTTCGAAGTAAACATTCGACAAGGACGCTCAAGCTATTACGTAACAGCGCTCGGTCATAATATGGCACGCTACTTTGTCGACGATTTAATCGGCAATAAAGTAAAGGACTGCACATATTTAGATGGTGAAGTATTATTTTCAGTCGTGCCGAAAATCGTCTTAAAGAAGTTCGTCGACGATCCACAAGTGAAGCAAGACATTCAGCGCCTCATTAAACAAAAGAAGCTCGTGAATCCGCTGTTTTACAAAAAGGATAAGCACTTCAAACGCAAGCTGTACTTAGCGATGCGTCAAGTGAACTATTACAAAAAATATAAAGAGAATGTGTGGTAACATGCACGCGAAGCCGCTTGAATTTATTTTCAAGGGGCTTTTTATAAATACCAATTTTTAGCCTAGTCAAGTACAATAAAGATAGGTTCTATGTCTGTTGATAAGCCACTTTTATACAGCTAAGTCGGTTGTTTTCAGCTACAAAACTGAGATCAATGTGGCTTTGTCATGGCAGAGCGCGGGCGGTGAGCCCCAGGAGATTTATTTGCGACGAGTAACCGCAGGAGCACCACGAGCCGCAATACGCGCACTGCCAAATTGAATGGCTAATCAACATAATAGCACAGTTCATCGCGGGAAATAGAGTCCACCTCGACGTGAAGCAACGTAGCGCATTAAGAGCCTACATAACAAAAAGGGAGATGTTTACATGGTTCAACAATTAGCAGATTTACAGCTCGACAAAACGATCGAAAAATCAAAATATAAAAAAGAAATTAAAAAGCTACAATACGAAATGCTCAACGCACAGCAATTTTTACGCCACAACAATTTAAGTCTCGTGCTCGTGTTTGAAGGGATGGACGCAGCAGGTAAAGGTGGCGCAATTAAACGTTTAACAGAGCGCTTAGACCCACGTGGCTACGTCGTACATCCAATCGCTGCGCCACGTCCACACGAAAAAGAATATCACTACTTATACCGCTTCTGGACGCGCTTACCACAATACGGCCAAATCGCTATTTTTGATCGCTCATGGTACGGACGTGTGTTAGTAGAGCGCATTGAAGGCTTCGCACGCACAGAGCAATGGACGCGCGCATACGACGAAATTAACGAGTTCGAGCGTCAATTAACAGATGAAAACTACATCGTCTTAAAGTTTTGGTTACACGTATCGGAGGATGAGCAGCTACAGCGCTTTGAGCAACGTAAAAATGATCCGTACAAATCGTGGAAGCTAACGGATGAAGATTGGCGCAACCGTGAAAAATTCCCGAAATACCGCGAAGCAGCAGACGATATGTTTGAAAAAACGGATAAGAAAAACGCTCCGTGGATTTTAGTTGAAGGAAACAACAAGCAATACGCGCGTGTGAAAGTATTGCGTGAGACGTTAAAGCAGCTTGAAAAAGAAGCGAAAAAGCGCGGCTTACAATTAACGAACATTATCGATAAAGAAACGAAACAATAAAAGGAGCGATTGACATGACGACGCATTATCCAGAAGTGTGGGATTTAGATGTGTTTTTTGAAGGGGGAAGTGCCTCACCTGCTTTTCGGGCACATCTTGATGCATTACCGAATCAGATTGACACACTAGCCGAAACTTTACAGCAGCTACAATTAACATCAGAGAACGATGCGCCTACGTTACGTCAAGTGCTAGAGGACATCGCGCACGTATCGCTTCAAATGCGCCAAGCAGCAGGATTCATCTCTTGCTTAACGGCACAAAATACGCAAGACAAAGAAGCGCTCGTATTACAAGGGCAGTTATCATCGATGCGTGCGACATTTGCGCCCGTGCATTTAACGCTACAGCAGCGTTTAACAGAGCTAGACGATGCGTTGTTTGAATCGTTACTTGCGCAGTCGCCACTAGCCGAATTTACGTTTATTTTGACGGAAATGCGCGACACGGCAAAGCTTGAGCTATCACCGAAAGAGGAAGCACTCATTTCAGCGCTGCAAGTAGACGGCTACGAGGCATGGGGGCAATATTATAACTTGCTCATTAGCGATTTAAAAGTGGAAGTCGAAGTGGACGGGCAAGCGCAAACGTTATCGATTGGACAGGCGAACAATTTAAGCTCGCATCCAGATGTAAACGTGCGTAAAGCGGCATTTGAAGCGCTTGAGCAAGTGTTTACAGAGCGCGAGGAATTTTTTGCAAAAGTGCTCAACCATTTAGGAGGTTTCCGCTTAGCGACGTACGAAAAGCGCGGCTGGGACAATGTGTTAGATGAGCCGCTGCGCATTAATCGCATGCAGCAAAAAACGCTCGATGCGATGTGGCAAGCAATTTGTAACAACAAGCAACCATTTATCGACTTTTTACAAAAGAAGGCAAAACTATTTGGCACAAACAAAATGGATTGGTACAATTTCGATGCACCGATTACAGAAAGCGTTTCAACAATGCCGTATTCAGAAGGGGCGCAGTTTATTTTAACGCAGTTTGAGAAGTTTGGACCAGAGCTAGCAAACTTTGCGCGCACTGCGTTTGAGGACGGCTGGATTGAAGCGGAAAACCGCGATAATAAACGTCCAGGCGGCTTTTGTACAGGGCTGCCAATGTCACAGCAGTCGCGCATTTTCATGACGTATTCAGGCACGATGTCAAACATTTCAACGCTTGCACATGAGCTAGGGCATGCATTCCACTCATATGCGCTACGACCAGTGCATGTGTTAAACCGCAGCTACGCGATGAACGTTGCGGA
Organism: Caryophanon latum; assembly: GCF_001700325.1. Classification (GTDB taxonomy): domain Bacteria; phylum Bacillota; class Bacilli; order Bacillales_A; family Planococcaceae; genus Caryophanon; species Caryophanon latum. Next base: position 40,566 of record NZ_MATO01000029.1, on the reverse strand, counting down.
AACAGCATCGACATTTGCGGAAATGATCGTGTCAGACGCCGCTGTGCAAGCAGCAACGACGAAAGTGGAAAAGCTCAACTTACTTGAAGATAAAATTCAGCGCTCGGTTGCATTTTTCATGAACATTCATGCACGCTTTTTATTCGAGACGCGCTTTTACGAGGAGCGCAAAGCTGGCATCGTATCGGCGAAGCGTTTAAATGAGCTAATGTATGAGGCGCAACATGAGGCATTCGGTGAGGCATTAGGCGAGGCACATCCGCATTTTTGGGCGTCGAAAATGCACTTTTACATTACAGGCGTGCCGTTTTATAACTTCCCATACACGTTCGGCTATTTATTCTCACTTAGCATTTATGCCCATGCACAGCAGCAAGGTACAAGCTTTGAACAAAAGTATATGGCGTTGCTGCGCGACACAGCTGTCATGACGGTCGAGGAGCTGGCGATGAAGCATTTAGGTGAGGACATTACGACGCTCGATTTTTGGGAAAAAGGAATCGCGTTATGCGTAGCCGATGTGGAAGCGTTTATTCAACTTATTCAGCAAGGATGACGACGTGGTCATCGTAACGGGGAAAAAGGTTATATTACGGACGTTTACTGTAAATGACGCGCAGCAAGTAACGCAGCTTGTCGCGCGCAATAAATATCATTGGTCGCAGTTTGAGCCGCTGCACCATGATCATTTTTATACGTATGACACGCAATATCGTAAAATTGTTGAAAGTCTCAATTTAATGCGTGCAAATCGCGAGTATGTGTTCGGCATTTTTGATCAGGAGACGACGCAGTTAATCGGGCAAGTGTCGCTTTTTTCGATGAAGCGGCTGCCGTACGCAAGTGGATTGATTGGCTACTCAATCGACGAGAAGTTTGTCGGGCGAGGAATCGCATCAGAGGCGCTATCACTTGCGATTCAATTCGCATTTCAAACGGCGAAACTTCATCGATTAGAGGCATACGTGTCACCAAACAATATCGGCTCGATTCGCGTGCTAGAGAAAAATGGCTTCGTGCGTGAAGGACTGCTTCGTCAGCTATTATTCATTAATGGCACATGGCAAGATCATTATTTATATGCGTTACTTGTGGATGACTACAATGCAATGAACGAGGAATAAAAAAGTGGGAAGCAAAAGTGAATTGCAAGCGTTCGATGGATGAGGTTCAACGGAGAACAGTAAAAGCGTTATCGGGAAAGTACATTTCCTGATAACGCTTTGTTTTGTGTCTACTTGTTTGTTATTCTGCGCGTTCTGTAATTGGTTTGTTTAATGCGCCGTTTGGTTTGTTGCCATCGACGATTAAATCGAGTTTCCCAGAGCTTGGATCGATAATTAAACCGTGAACTGGAATGTCAGGCACCATTAATGGGTGATTGCGAATGACGTCACAGCTTTTCGTTACGCTCGTCGCTACGTCACCGAAGCCGCGTAACCAACCTTTTAAATCAACACCTGAGTAGTTGACGATGTTTAATGTTTCTTCCGTAATGCCACGTGCTTTCATTTCATCGATTAAAGCAATTGGATCGACTGAGCTCATGCCGCAGTCGTAATGTCCGATTACATATACTTCGTCTGCTTGGAGTGCGTATACCGCCACAAGTAAACTACGCATAATCGAGCCGAATGGATGTGCAACTAATGCACCTGCACTTTTAACGATTTTCACATCGCCGTTACGTAAGTTCATCGCTTTCGGTAATAATTCTACTAAACGTGTATCCATACACGATAAAATAACAATTCGTTTGTCAGGGTATTTCGTTGTAATATATGGCTCATACATTTTGTACTCAACGAATGAGTCGTTAAATTTTAAAATTTCGTCTAACATTGACATTTGTTTGCACCATCCTTTTCTTATATTTTACTTGATATAAGGAACAATTAGTGTAATACTAGCAATTTTCAAAAATTTTTTAACGAAATATAGAGGGAAGTGAGCGTGTTGTCGAAAAATTCATATATTTATTTTTTATAAAGATATAACGAAAAAGTTATAAATGGTCGTAATTGCTACTTTAGTTTCAGTTCGGTGCTGCGAGTACTAATGACGGAGACTTTAATTTAACGGTGAGAATTAAGAAAGACAGCAAACGCTATTACACGAGCTACCGTCTGCATGAAAGCTGTTGAGAGCAACGATAAAGCGAGCAGCATAAGTATAGGCAGTTAAATGCCGTGCTCGTGCTGCTCGCCTTACCTTAATGCTTTGTTTGTGCAACATGCTCATTTGTCACAGGTTTGTGATCAATAATGAGCGCATCGTTCGTATTTAACCCTTGGAATAATACAAAAATAAAATAACCGAGTGCAACTAAAATGAGTATAGTGTAGCCTAAAACTGTCGTTAAGTATTCAGCGAACGTGCCAACATCCATTTACAATTCACTCCTTTAGAAACGATGTATTCTATCTATTGTATAACAAAAAAATGTATTTTTGTAGAAAAAATAATCATTTATAACTTAAAATGCCCAATTGCCTGCGCGGAAAATTGGCTCGACTTGTCCGTCCGCTGTAATGCCGTCAATGTCCATTTGCGCAGAGCCGACCATGAAATCAACGTGCGTTAATGAACGGTTTAGTCCGTGCGCTGCTAATTCTTCTTGAGACATTTCTTTGCCGCCTTCTAAGCAAAATGCATACGCGCTGCCGAGTGCGAAGTGGTTGGATGCATTTTCGTCAAATAGCGTGTTGTAAAAAAGTAAGCCAGATGCTGAAATTGGTGATTCATGCGGCACGAGTGCAACTTCACCTAAATAGTGCGAGCCTTCATCTGTTTCAACGAGCGATTTTAAAATGTCCTCGCCTTGCTCGGCTGTAACGTCCACGATGCGACCGCTCTCAAATGTTAATTTAAAGTTGTCGATAATGTTGCCGCCGTAGCTAAGTGGCTTCGAGCTCGATACGTAGCCGTCCACACCGTCGCGATGAGGGGTTGTGAACACTTCCTCTGTCGGCATGTTTGCCATAAATTGTGTGCCGTTTACGTTGACGCTTCCTGCACCACACCATAAATGTCCGTCTGGTAGTGCGACCGTTAAATTTGTGCCTGGTGCTTGATAATGAAGCTTCGCATACTTTTTAGCATTTAAATATTCAACTTTTTCGTGTAGCGTGTCGTTATGCGTTACCCATGCGTCGATTGGTGCTTGTAAGTCAGCGCGTGTTGCTTTAAAGATTGCTTCCCATAGCGCCGCAACTTGCTCGCTCGCTGGAAGTTCAGGGAATACTTTTGCAGCCCAAGCTTGTGACGGTGCGGCAATTACAGTCCAGCTAATTTTGTCTGACTGTGCGTACTCGCGGTATTTATACAATGCTTGCGCCGCTGCTTTTTGCGCCGCAGCAATGCGCGTGCCGTCGATGCCTTTTAATAAGTCAGGGCTTTGTGACACGATGCTCATGAACGCGCAGTTTTGCTCAGCAAGTGATTCGCGCTCAAGCTTTTTCCACTCAGGGAAGAAGTCGAATGAATCGTCTGGTGCGAGCTCGTAGCGTAAACGTGTTAGCTCGTCGTCTACTAAATCAACGAACACTTGGCGAGCGCCCGCCTCATATGCTTTTTTCGTTACGAGGCGCACAAAGTCCATGTTGTCGACAGCGGCTGTAATGTAAAGAAACTGATTTTTTTGGATATTTACACCTACTTTTACAGCTAATTCAGCGTAGTTCGATAATTTTTGTTCAAATGTTAAGTCCATTTTCTTAACTCCTCTCAATATGTTCATCCCCTATAGTAACAATATTAATTCGAAATAATCAAATGTTACGAGACAGTGACTAATTCAGTACATTTACATCGAAAAAATACGGGAATATTTATATACTGTGTTTAAGCATAGCGCATACGTGTCGAAATAAAAGAGAATGAGTAAGTTGTTGGAGGTAGAGAAATGGATATATCATCAGTTGTTGGTGTAGTGTTTGGCTTCGTTACTTTACTCGCAGGGATTGTAATGAAAGGTGTACCGATTACGAACTTATTCGTACCAGCCGCATTATTAATCATTATCGGTGGTACGTTAGCGACAGTAATCATTGCATTCCCAATGAAAGAGTTAAAGCGAATTCCAAGCATTTTCAAAATTTTATTCACGGAAACAAAATTGCCTGAAAACGCTGAAATTATTGAGCTGTTTGGGAAATGGGGCGAGCTAGCTCGTCGTGAAGGCTTATTAGCGCTAGAAGGCCCAGTTAGTGAAATTGAGGACGATTTCTTAAAAAGCGGCTTAACATTAGCGATTGATGGTCAAAATGCGGATTACATTCGCGACGTTTTAACAGAAGAAGTAGAAGCGATGGAAGATCGACATGCATCTGGAGCTGCGATTTTCACACAAGCAGGTACATATGCACCGACTCTTGGGGTACTAGGAGCGGTAGTAGGTTTAATCGCGGCATTAGCCGACATGTCTGATATCGACAAGTTAGGTCATGCCATCTCAGCGGCATTCGTTGCGACATTATTAGGGATCTTCACTGGTTACGTATTATGGCATCCATTTGCGAACAAAATGAAACGTAAATCAGCGGTAGAATCAAAACAAAAACGTATGATGATTGAAGGCGTTTTATCTGTATTAGAAGGTGAATCAGCAAAAGTCATCCAACAAAAATTAGCATCATATTTACCAGCATCAGAACGTAAGCAAATTACAGGAAAGGGAAGCGAGGGAGGCGACCTTGGCTAAACGTCATAAAAAGCATAAGCATGAGGATCACGTCGATGAATCCTGGCTAGTTCCTTACGCTGATATTTTAACTTTATTATTAGCACTTTTCATTGTATTATTTGCGTCGAGTACAGTTGATCAAAAAAAGTTGAACGAAATGTCAACGGTGTTCAACTCGATTTTCATGGGTGGAGAAAGTGTTATGGAGTATCCATCACCTGTTGAACCGATGGAGACTGACACAACAATAAAGAAGCAAGAAAATTCGCAAGCAGCGTATAATATGGACCAAAAAGAATTACAAGAAATCCAAGCAAACGTTGATAATTTTATTGCCGTAAATGAATTAGAAGGTTCATTGGAAACGACGATGACTGACGAAGGCTTACTTGTGACGATTCGAGATGGCGTATTATTCGCTCCAGCCTCTGCGACGATTGCAGCTGATAATAGACAGCTTGCAAATGAATTGTCGGAATTACTTGTGTTTGACCCAGCACGTAATGTTGTCATTACGGGGCATACTGACAACGTGCCAATTAACTCTCCAGCATTTGAATCAAACTGGGAGTTAAGTGTAATGCGTGCAGTAAACTTCTTGAAATTATTAATTGATTCAAACCCGGCGCTGGATCCGTTACATTTTAGTGCAAAAGGATATGGTGAATACCACCCGATTGCAGATAATGGCACAGCAGAAGGGCGTTCGAAAAACCGTCGTGTAGAAGTATTAGTTCAACAACGCGTCTTAGAAGATGGTACACAAATCGAAGTTGAAAGCGATACGACACCACCGGCAACGAACTAAAAAACACGATACAAAGCAGCTGCTTTGTATCGTGTTTTTTCACGTTTACTTGACATTTTCCAAACAAAAGTTTAAAGTGTTAAACAAAAGTTTATGGAGCTGGTGGATGATGAATGAAAAAGAGCAGCGCGTACTCGAGCTACTGCGTCAAAATCCATTTTTATCTCAGCAGGAAATGGCACAGCAGCTCAACATGTCGCGCCCAGCAGTAGCAAACATTTTGTCAGCGTGCATGAAAGATGGCAAGCTACTCGGGCGCGCTTACGTATTCCCGGAGGCAAAACATATCGTATGTATTGGCGGGGCAAACGTCGATCGTAAAATTCATATTCGCGGCGCATTGCATATGGCGACGTCGAACCCGGCAACGTCTGAAGAAACAGTCGGCGGTGTCGCACGAAACATTGCGGAAAACTTAGGACGTTTAGGTGAATCCGTGCGTCTCATAACCGTCGCGGGTGACGATGCGGCGTGGGCAATGATTGAAGAGCAAAGTAAGCCATATATGAATGTTGCAGCTGTCGAAAAATTATCGACGCATCAAACAGGCACGTACACAGCCGTTTTAAATGAAGCAGGTGACTTAGTGCTAGCAGCGGCCGATATGGACATTTACGACATGTTAACAGAAGCGCTAGTACAAAAGCATGAGCAGCTATTTATCCATGCAAAATATATCGTTGCGGATTTAAACTGTCCGAAAGAAACGATTGCGTATTTGCAGCAAGTTGCGACAGTGCATCGCATACCGCTCATTGCCGTGCCAGTATCGTCACCGAAAATGGCGAATTTGCCAGATGATTTCACCGGCATTACGTGGCTTATGTGCAATCGAGATGAGGCGGAATCTCTTGTTGGCTACAGTTTGTATGAAGACGCGCAGTTTGAACAGGCGTTGCAGCACATTCAGCAGCGCGGCGTCGAAAATGTCGTCATTACAAACGGCAGCGAAAAAGTATGGCTGCGAGCTGCGAGTGGTGATGTGCTAACGAAGGATATTGAAGCAGTCGAGCAAGTCGTCGATGTAACAGGTGCAGGTGATGCGTTTGTTGCGGCATTCATTTACGGCATTTTAGCAGAACAAACGCTAGACGAAACGCTGCAGTTAGCAATGACGAACGCACGTGAAACGATTCAATCAACGCATACAGTGCGAAAAAATATTACGAAAAATCAACTTCATACGGAGGCAAACTAATATGCAACAATACATCGTTTATTCAGAGGAAGTACAGCAAGCAAAGGAGCAAGGGCTACCGGTCGTTGCGCTTGAGTCAACAATTATTTCACACGGCATGCCTTACCCACAAAACGTACAAACAGCGCGCGAGGTCGAGCAAATTATTCGCGATAATGGCGCAGTGCCAGCAACAATCGCATTGATCGACGGCAAAATTAAAATCGGTTTATCAGAAGACGAATTAGAAATGTTCGGCAACGCAGCAAACGTCGCAAAAGCATCTCGCCGTGATATCGGCTACTTACTGGCGACGAAAAAAATCGGTGCGACAACTGTTGCAGCGACGATGATTTGTGCAGAGCTTGCTGGCATTGAACTGTTCGTAACAGGTGGTATCGGTGGCGTTCACCGCGGGGCAGAAACGACGATGGACATTTCAGCGGATTTAGAGGAGTTGTCGATGACGAACGTAGCGGTCGTATGTGCGGGGGCAAAATCAATTTTAGATATCGGTTTAACGCTTGAATATTTAGAAACGAAAGGTGTGCCAGTAATTGGCTACGGTACGGACGTATTGCCAGCGTTTTACACGCGTGAGTCGGACTTCACTGTTAATTTCCGCGCTGATTCAGCTGAAGAAGTGGCGAGCATGATGCGTGCGAAATGGGATTTAAACTTACGTGGTGGTGCGGTAATTGCAAATCCAATTCCACAAGCAGATGCAATGGACGCGACGTTTATAAACGACATTATTCAAAAAGCACTTGCCGAAGCGGACGCACAAGGTATTACAGGCAAAAATGTCACACCGTTTTTGCTAGGCAAAGTAAAAGAGTTAACAGAAGGAAAATCGCTAGACGCGAACATCGCATTAGTGAAAAACAATGCGAAAATTGGCGCGGCGATCGCAGTAGCGTTACAAAAATAAGCTCGAATATGCGTATCGCGAGCTAGCGAAAAGTAGCGCCCGTAACGAATGAAAGCAAAACATGTAAAAACGCTAGAGCAACGGCGAAATGATTCGTCTGCTCTAGCGTTTTTTTATGCATGTTATTTACGTAATGAACCAAGCTCTGCGACAATTGCTTGCATTTCGCTTGGGCTAAACGTATCGCGCTTCATTACCATGTTGTATAAATAAAGTAAGTCCTCGTATTGCTCTTCGCTGAAATTTTCAGACTTCATCGCATCTACGTTTACCATACGTAATTTATCTTTCATTTGGTCGATCATGTAAATGACATTTTCTTTTGATGGTGTTGTTAAATCCATACGATAGTTCCCTCCGTTTGCTAGAATACTGGCTTATGTTGCTCTTTGCGTCGAGGCAGGATTTCCCTGCTTTTTGCTTTTTATAAAAGATAATTGAACCAGAATACTTCCATCTTTTCATTTTCATGTTGAAAAGTCAACTACTGAACGGGTATGCGACTTTGCACTTTGGAAGTTTTTCGATAAAATGGAATTGTAGGCGGTTATTGCCGCATATTTTAGGGAATAGCTTTTATTAGAAGCAGGAGGAGAAGATGACTATGGGGCAAAATAAACTTTTCAAAGCAGTTATTGCAGGTGCGATTATTGGTGGGATTGTGAGTATGTTTGACCGTGCGACACGTGAATCAACAGTGGCGACGGTGAAAACGACGTCAGAGCGCGTGAAATATTATGCGCAAAATCGCGACGAGTTAATGCAAATGGTCGAAGGTAAAATTGAACAAGCGCAATCGTTATACGACACAGCGCAAACGAGCATTACGAAGCTTGTTGAAAATGCAGATCAGTTAAAAGGTTTGCCAGAAACAATTCAAGCGATGGTCGGCGATACGCAAAAAGCATTCGCAAAAGATGAAACGACAAACGGAGCAAACTAAACGCGTTAGAAGGGTGGAAGGTATATGGCACAGAAGAAACAAGGCATCGTTGCAACGGTGATGGAAATTGCAGCACCAGATGAAGCGAAAATAGATATTACGACGACAAAAGGTGTCATTCAAGACTTCATTTTGCGCGTCAAAGCGGTAGATATCGGCTCACTCGGCGCACAGCTAGCTTACTTTTTCCTATTATCCTTCTTCCCGCTTCTCATTTTTTTAGTTACATTATTACCGTTTTTAAATTTAGATGAACAAGCAATGTATGAGTTTTTAGATGACGTCATGCCGCCAGAAGTGTATTCGCTCATTTCAGGTGTGCTACAGGAAGTGTTAACGAACCAAAGTGGCGGCTTACTGTCAATCGGTATTTTAGGGACGATTTGGTCGGCGTCTAAAGGTGTCGATGCGCTCATGAAAGCATTGAACAAAGCATATGACGTAAAAGCGAAGCCTGGCATAATGAATCGTGTATGGTCGCTTATTTTCACCGTGTCGTTCGTCGCGATTATATTAGTAGCGCTCGTACTACCAGTATTCGGTCAGCAAATTGGTGACTTCATGGTAACGACATTTAATTTGAGCGAGCGCTTTAATGAAATTTGGAACGTCGTACGCTTCGTGTTACCGATCGTCCTCATTTTCGTTGTCATGAACTTAATGTATTGGATTGTGCCGAACACAAACCCGCGCATTCGTGTGACGAGTGTTTTCATTGGCGCGACATTTGCGACAGTCGCATGGTTTGCGTTAACGTACGGCTTCTCAATTTACATTAGCAACTTTGGTAATTATACGGCGACTTACGGCAGTATCGGTGGTGTAATTGTTCTCATGCTTTGGCTATATTTTACGGGCATGATTTTAATTATCGGCGGCATCATTAACGCGACGATGCAAAAGCGTAAAAACGTAAAAGAAGTACGAGCTGACAGTAAATCACCAACGTTTTATTAATATGAAAGGGAGCATGCTCATTGCAGCACGCTCCCTTTTTTTATACGTTTTGTTGCTGCGCGGCGAATACTTCTGAAGCGAGCGTTAAGGCATTTTGTACGCGCGGGAAGCCGATGTACGGAGCGAGCTGTAAAATCGCCTCGACAATTTGTGCCTCTGTTAAGCCCGCGTATAAACCACGTTTAATATGCGTTTTCGTTTGCGGAGCAGCCCCTTGCGTCACGACTGTTGAAATGACAACGAGTGCGCGCTCCTTCGCATCAAGCTCACCGCGGCTATAAATATCGCCGTATGCATATTCGACAATCAGTTTACGCAAATCTGGCGCGATATGAGCGAGTGCATCATTTGATACCATTTGCTGTAATTCTTCCTCTGAGACGTATTGACGCATCGTCTCCATCCCTTTGTTAAAACGTTCATTCATAAAAAACATCCCCCTTTATGCAATTATTCGACTGCACAAAGGGGGATTCCTTCTTTATTTGTTAATTTGTTCGAAGCATGCGCAGTCCATTTAAAATAACTAAAATGGTGCTACCTTCATGTCCGATAACGCCGAGTGGTAAATTGACGATTTGTAAAAAGTTCGACAACACGAGCAGTGCAATGACAGTCACTGAAAAAATAATGTTCTGCTTCACGATGCGCTGTAATTTTTTACTCATGCGCACAGCACGCTCGATTTTGCGTAAGTCGTTTTGCATAAGTGCAACGTCAGCTGTTTGCAGGGCTACCGCTGTGCCTTTGCCCATCGCAATGCCGACGTCTGCAAGCGCAAGTGCAGGAGCGTCATTAATGCCGTCACCGACCATTGCGATATGCTCGTGCGCTTGAATGTATTCCGCCTTCGTTTGTGGCAAACAGTTTGCAACAACTTCCGTTAAGCCGAGCTCTTTCGCAACAGCTGCTGCGGCAAGCTCGTTATCGCCTGTAAGCATGACCGGTGTAATTTTGTGTTTCTTTAGTGCGGCGATTGCGTCAGCCGCTTCATCACGCACCGTATCTTGCAGGGCAGCGGCTGCTAAAATGCGCTGCTCATTCGCTAAAAAGACGAGTGTTTTACCTGTTGGATCAATACCATATGTTTGTAAAAAGCTCATCGCGTTGTCTCTGCCGACGAAATCTGCTTTGCCGACGTCGTATGTGTGTCCATCATGCGTTGCGCGTAAGCCGAATCCTGGAATGTCTTCCATCGTTACGTCGCTCATGTGCAGCGTAGTTCGTTCCTCTGCGTAGTTCACAATTGCTTGAGCGAGCGGGTGGTGCGACTGTTTTTCGATCGTGCCGAGCAGCTGAAGCATATCAAGCTCATTTGCGCTCGCATCAACGGCAAAGTCAACAACGACAGGTTGCCCGATCGTCAGCGTGCCAGTTTTATCGAAAACGATGCGCTCAATGCGACTAAGCTGTTCGAAATGCTGCCCACCTTTAAATAAAATGCCTTGCTTTGCGCCTGATGAAATAGCGGCAAGTGTTGCAGGCATAACTGCGGCAACGAGTGCACACGGTGACGCAACAACGAGTAATACCATCGCACGGTAAAACGCGGTTTCATACGACCAATCAAATAAAAACACCGGTAAAAACATCATGACGCCGACGATGATTAACACCGCTTGCACGTAGCGTTCTTCAAATTTTTCGATGAACTGCTGCGTCGGTGCTTTGTCGTGCTGTGCTTGTTCAACGAGCGTGACAATTTGCTGGAATACGGTATTACTTGCTTCTGCTGTTACGCGAATCGTTAGCGCACCGTTAATGTTCATCGTGCCAGCAAATACCGCATCGCCGACTTCCTTCACAATCGGTACAGCTTCACCGCTTAGTGCTGCTTCATCGATAGACGAGCGACCTGTTAGTACTTCACCGTCAATTGGCACGCGTTCACCAGGCTTTACGAGAACGATATCGCCAATGTGTAGCGTGCTTACAGCAACTGTTTTGTGCATGTCGCCAATAACGCGCGTCGCCTCCTGTGGCTGTAGCTCGACAAGCGCGGATAATTCCTTTTCACTTTTGCTCAGTGCGTACGCCTCTAAGCCACCACTTACGGCAAAAATGAAAATGAGCAGTGCACCTTCTGCCCAGTAGCCAGTAATACATGCGCCAAGTGCAGCGAAGATCATGAGCATTTCGACGTTTAATTTTTTTTCACGAAACGTTTCGGTAATACCTTCCTTCGCTTTTGCATAGCCACCGATTAAAAAGGCGGCGATGTACGTGAAAATCGATAATTGTTCAACACCATTTGTTTGTAATAGCCAAGCAACGACGATTAAAATGCCAGAAACAGCTGCGGCGAGCAATTCACCGTACGCTTTTATATTCTCATTTAATGATAAGTATTCTCGATTATGTAATTGCATGTAAACCCTCCATTTCATTGTAAATGATTATCATTATCCTTTATTATAGTTATTTTTAATTTATAATTATTATAATCTAGTTAACAGTGAAATGGAAGGATTATGTATTATTTTTTAGTGTCTTTGCCGAACGAAAAAAGGAGATGTGCGTTACACACATCTCCTCATATATTTATTTCAGCATGCGTAAGCCGTTTAAAATGACGAACAGCACGCTTAGCTCATGTAGTAATACGCTAAACGGTAAATTTAACAGTTGTAAATAGTTCGTGCCAATTAAAAGCGTAATGACGATGACCGATACAGCGAGATTTTGCGTAATGATGCGCTGTAATTTGCGGCTCAGTGTGATCGCTTGGACGAGCTTGCGCAAATCGTTTTCCATTAACGCAACGTTCGCTGTTTCGAGTGCGACTGCCGTACCTTTACCCATCGCAATGCCGACGTCCGCAAGCGCCAGGGCAGGGGCGTCATTAATGCCGTCACCGACCATTGCGACGTGCTGCTGTGCCTCGATGTATGCCGCTTTTTCCTCTGGGCGTTTATTTGCTTCGATGTGCGCGATGCCAACCATTTCAGCGACGCTTTGTGCAGCATGCTCATTGTCACCGGTAAGCATGACAGGCTTAATGCCAAGTGCTTTTAACTGTGAAATCGCCATCGTTGCTTCCGGTCGAATCGGGTCTTGTAGCGATGCAACGGCGAGTAATACACCGTCCTCCTCTAAAAAGACGAATGTTTTACCGCGCGCATCGATGTTATGCTGCTTTAAAAATGCCTCAGCTGCGTGCTCGCCGACGAATGCTTCATTGCCGACACGAAACGAGCGCGTCGTCGTATGAGCGATCAACCCTTGCCCTGCAATTTCCTCAACTGTTAATGCTTCATACGTTAATGTGTAGCGAATCGATAGCTCCTTCACGAGTGCTTCAGCGAGTGGGTGATTCGATTTACTTTCAATTGCCCCGAGCAGTCGCAGCGTGTCATCTTTATTTTCGCCTTTTGCAACGACGACATCAACAACTTTCGGTGCGCTCATCGTCAGCGTGCCTGTTTTATCAAAGACGATTTGGCGCACGCGACTTAACGTATCGAAATGACTGCCACCTTTAAATAAAATACCTTGCTTCGCGCTTACGGAAATAGCGGCAAGCGTTGCGGGCATAATCGATGCGACAAGTGCGCTCGGTGATGCAATGACGAGCAGCACCATCGCGCGATAAAAGGACGTCTCAAACGACCAGTCGAGCAGTAATATTGGTAAAAACATCATAATGCCGACGACGAGTAACACGACTTGCACGTAACGTTGCTCAATGCGCTCAAGCAGCAATTGGGCAGGTGCTTTGTCGTTTTTCGCGCGCTCCATTAACGTTAAAATTTGTTGAAATACAGTGTCGTCTGCTTTTTTAGAAACGACGACCGTCACCGCATTGTGCAAGTTCATCGTACCGGCGAATACTGCATCGCCTGTTTCTTTATGAAGCGGCATCGATTCACCGCTTAGTGCAGATTCATCAATCGTCGCGTAGCCTTTAAAAATATGACCGTCAACGGGAATGCGCTCGCCAGGCTTTACTAAAATGTGATCGCCAATCGTTAAGTCTTTTACTGGAATCATAATCGGCGCAAAACCACCGCGTACGAGTGCCGCTTCTTGTGGCTGTAATTGAATGAGTGCAGATAAATCTTTTTGACTTTTGCGTAAAATGAGCGTTTCAAATGCACCGCTAATCGCAAAGATGAAAATGAGGAGCGCCCCTTCTGTCCAGTAACCTGTGAGACTTGCGCCAACTGCTGCGAGAATCATTAAAATTTCGACGTTTAATTTACGCTCGCGCACGCCTTTTAAAATGCCGCTTTTTGCTTTCGTGTAGCCTCCGAGGAAAAAGGCGGCGATGTACGTTAAAATGGCTGCTGTTTCTAAGCCGACGAGATCCATGCGCCAGGCGAATAAAATGAGTACGCCGACGATGATTGCAAGCAATAGCTCACCGTATGCCTTTAACGTCGTGACGAGTATGTGCTCTTTTTTTAGCTGTTGAGTAGTGGTCATATGATCCCTCCAATTTATTGCGTCCAGTTGCTCTAGGCGGCTCGCGTTCTTGGGGCACGGCTTGAGACATCCTCGCCACTCATGCTTCGTGGCTGTGGGGTCTCAAGTTTCGTGCTTTTCCCCAAGGAGTCTCGCCGCCATGCTTCTAGACGCTACATCGCCGAATAACATGAACGCTCAACACATGTTTTATTCCATTATAGTACACAGTAGTTGCGATAAGCGGTAACAATGTTTGTAATGAATATATTTTAGGGTGTAATCGTTTGCTCGTAACGAGAGAGGCGGACTCCAGCGGGAATAGCTCGCGTCGAAAGACCCCGCAGATACGAGGAACGAGTATCGAGGAGGCTTGAGCCGAGCCCGCGGAAAGCCTGCCTCGATCGTAAAGAATGACATTAGCGATAAACGTAAAAAAGCACGAGCGAGAATTTTCTCGCTCGTGCTCGTTAGGTGATTAGAATACGCGCTCAGCGTGTTGAGCTAATTTATCTAATGATGATTTCTCAACGTCTGCGTGTAATGAGTTCCCGTGAGAGTCCATCGTTACAACTGCTGTGAAGCCTTCAACAGATAAGTGCCACATTGCTTCTGGAATACCGAATTCCATTAAGTCTACGCCGTCAACTGACTTGATGCAGTCTGCGTAGTATTGTGCAGCACCACCGATTGCGTTTAAGTAAACGCCGCCGTGCTCTTCTAATGCTTTTAATGTTTTTGGACCCATGCCGCCTTTACCCATAACTGCGCGGATACCGAATTTTTTCATAATGTCGCCTTGGTATGGCTCCTCACGAATTGAAGTTGTTGGGCCAGCAGCTTTTACTACCCAGTTATCGTTTTCGTCTTTCGCCATTACTGGACCACAGTGGTAAATAATTTGACCGTTTAAGTCTACTGGAGCTTCAACGCCTTCACCGATTAAGTGGTGGTGGATTGCGTCACGGCCAGTGTACATACGACCAGTAATTTTTACAACGTCGCCCACTTTTAATGAACGGATTTGCTCTTCAGAAATAGGAGCTGTTAATTCTACTACTTTGTTGTCGCCAGCTTCTTCCTTTTCTTCGTCGCGGAACGTAATTTTTTCGCCTTCTTGGTAGTGCCAGTTGATGATCTCGCCTGTTTCAGGGTTGATGTCGATTGCCATGCGGCGGTATGCCCAACAGTTGTACGCTACTGATACGAAGAATGATGCTGGTAAGCGGTCCATTACGCCGATTTTACAGCCAAGTAATGTTGCTTCACCACCGAAGCCCATCGTACCTACGCCGAATGTGTTTGATTTCTCAACGATGTATTGTTCTAACTTCGCTAAGTCTTCAATTGGGTTTACGTCGTCAACGTGACGGAATAATTGCTCTTTTGCTAAATCGTAACCAGAAGAGCGGTCACCACCGATACCAACACCGATGAAGCCTGCTGAACAGCCTTGACCTTGTGCTTGCCAAACTGAGTGTAAAATACATTTACGAATACCGTCTAAATCACGACCAGCGCGACCTAAACCTTCTAATTCTGTCGGTAAAGAGTATTGGATGTTTTTGTTTTCACAGCCGCCACCTTTAAGAATTAGTTTAATTGTAATGTAGTCGTTTTCCCATTGTTCGAATTTCACAACTGGTAAGCCAGCGCCGATATTCGTACCAGAGTTTTTACCAGTTAATGAGTCTACTGAGTTTGGACGTAATTTTGCGTCGCCTGTAGCAGCCGCAATTGCTGTTTCGATCGCTTTGCGGATTTCGATTTGGTTTACGCCAACTGGAGTGTACACTTTGAATGTTGGTAAACCAGTGTCTTGGCAAATTGGAGATACGTTATCTTCCGCCATGACGATGTTCGTTGTAATTGTGTCTAAAGACATTGCAGCACGAGTACCCGCGTTTTCTGCTTCCTTCGCTGCTTTAATTGCGCGACGAACGTCTTTAGGTAAGTTTGTAGAAGTTTCTGTTACTAAATTGTAAAGGCTTTTCTCTAAGTTTTGTAAGTATGCCATACTATTTTTCCCCCCAGAAAAATAAAAATGTATTAGGTAATTCCAACGTTCATTATACCCTTTTGCCGTCGTGAATAAAAGGTGAAAAGTAAGCGCTTTAGTTAGAATTTTTGCATTTTTAATTGATAAATACGAACATATGTTTTATAATTAACGTAACTTGAAAAGGAAGGTGTGGACAATAAATGACCGGAAAATTAATGTTACCGCAAGCTTTCGAACCTGCACGAGCATTTTTTGAGCAAAGCGTTCAGCCGTATATACACATTACGCTGCAAAAAGATGAGTCGATTTCTCGCACAGATAGCAAGTTGTTTGGTGTGCCGTATTTCCCGTTAAATATGCCGTTTCCAACGAATAAAGATAATCGTCCGTTAAAGCTACTCGCACAGTTAAACTTCGCGCAAATGCCGAATTTTTCTTATTTCCCAACGACCGGCATATTGCAGTTTTTTATTGATCCATATGATGACATACATGGCATGGACTTTGACGACGGTACGAATCAAGCAGGATTTCGTGTCATTTATCATGAAGCAGTTGAGCAGATGATGGCAGAACAGGAGCTTCCGACATACGATGAGAGTGAATTAATGATGCCAGGAGTGCAGGAAGTGAAAATGCATTTCACACAAAAAACGCAGCCGATTAGCTTAGAGGATTTTCGCGCGCAGCATTTACCTAATGAAGTAGCCGAGCAATACGATGCATGGGACGACTACATCAAGTTACATTACAACGAGCCGCTTCATCAAGTTGGTGGATACAGCTTTTTTACACAAACGGACCCTCGTGAGTACGAATATAGCGATTATACTGTTATGCTTTTACAAATCGATTCGCAAATGGATCTCGATTTACTATGGGGTGACGTTGGCATCGCAAACTTTTTTGTGACAGAGGAGCAACTGAAAAATCGCGATTTCAGCCGCGTGTTGTATAACTGGGATTGCGGGTGAGCGAAAAGAGGCTATGCTAAAATGTAGATTTTTAGCATAGCCTCTTTCTTTATCGATTGTTGAACTGATCCATCTTTTGCTCTAAATCGTCCATCATTTGAATTAAGCGGTCGATATCGTCAAGCTCTGTCGTTTCAGGATCAATGGCATCTAGCACTTGTAAAAAAATTTGGAGACGCTCTTTTAAGTAGGTTACTTGCTGATCTTTATCTGAAATTGGTTTCATTTGAAAGCACCTCATTCGTTATTTCCTCCATAATATATGGAATGATGGAGCATTGCAATGAACGAAATAGGAATAGTTGTTGAGAAATTGAGAGTTTTTTGTTTTCAACCTCTTTGTAAACGTGAAATAATAAAGAGTACACATAAAGGGGGCAGAGCAAATGATTCGATTAGCAACAGCACATGACGCCGCGGCCATTGCAACGTTACAAATTCAATGCTGGCAGGCGACATATACAGAGCATGTGAGCGAGCAATTTTTACAGTCGCTGTCACATAAAAAGCGAACATATTTATGGGAAGATAATGTAGCGAATGAAAAAATGCATACGTTCGTGTTAGAAAAGGACGGGCAGCTTTTTGGCTTCGTTAGCGGCGGGCTCGTACGTAAGGAAAACTATCCAGGCTACGATGCGGAGCTGCTTAGTTTATACGTAAAGCCAGAACATAACGGCTTAGGGCATGGGCGCGATTTATTGAAACATTTTTTAACGTTAATGAACGAGCAAGGGGCGCATAAAGTGTATTTACGTGTCATTGACGATGCAGCGAGCTTGTCGTTTTTTGAAAAGCTCGGCGGACAGCCAATTGATGTGCAAGATGCAGTCATTGATGACGAGCATATTCGTTTATATACGTATGGCTTTGAGCAGTTAGTATAAAAAAAGGCGTGTGCGAAAATTTTCGCACATGCCTTTTTTATCGTGTTTGACGTTCTTCTGATTCGAAATAAATTTCAAAAACGTTCGTCGCGTCGATGCGTGACCAGTCAAGCCCATTTTTCATGAAGAAGCGCGCACCGAACGGCCAGTAAAACTGAAGCTCTGCCGCGTTTGATTCTTCCTCTGTAATGCCTTGCTCCTTTAGTACATCTTCATACGAGCCGTCGCCGCGAAGTTTCGCCTTATATGCTGCTACGTATTTTGGGTTTGCCTCAGCGCTCTTTAAAAAATCCTCATTGTAATCCATAAACGCATGGGCGATGTGACGAGGCTTGTCGCGCTCAAAATAAATATAAGCAGCAGCAGGGTGTGGCAGCTGTGCAACTGCTTCTTGTGGAATTTGGCGGAATGCTTTTTTATAGTCCTCGCTTAATTGACCTGTACGAATGTCGCTTGCTACTTTTGAAATTTCAATATGCATTGCTGCTAAATACGCGCGAATAGCATAGCTTGGATCTTCTTTTAAGTATGCAATTTTTGCTAAGTTGTAATACGTTGATTGCAGCTGGAATAGTATGAAATCAAGCGTTGCGGGCTCTGTGCCTTCTACAACGACTTGTGCTTCACCTGTTGCTTCGAATTGCTCAAGCGCATTGTTTAACGCCTTTAAGCCTTCTGAATAAAGTGATAAAGCTTCGTCATATTTGCCTTCACGTTTTAATGTGCGGGCTTGCTCATTAATTTCTTGAATTGTTGCCATCGTTGAAAAACCTCCTAAATCAATACGTTCAGCATACCATGAAAAAGTTCAAATAACACGCGTTGCTCTTTCGTGAAAATGTGAAAACGAGACGCCCTCAGTAAAGAGCATCTCGCTTCATTTATTGCTTTAATACGAGTTTACAAACTGCCTCGACATGTGCCGTATGCGGGAACATATCGACTGGCTGAATGTACTCAACGTCGTAAATTTTCGTTAGCTGCTGTAAATCTTTTGCAAGTGTTGACGGATTACAAGACGTGTATACGAAGCGCTTCGGTTTTACTTGTAAAACGGATTGAATGAAGCGGTCGTCTAATCCTGTACGCGGTGGGTCTACCGTTACAACGTCTGGCACGTAGCCTGATTTATGCCAACGTCCGAACCAGTCCTCTGCCTTGCCAGTAAAGTAACGTGCATGCTCGATGCCATGTGCTTTCGCGTTTGCTTTCGCATCGTCAATCGATTCAGCGATAATGTCCATACCACGAATTTCTTTTGCATCTTTTGCGAGCCATAAGCCGATTGTGCCGACGCCGCAATATGCATCAACTACCGATTCGTTACCTGTTAGCTCGGCTGCTTTTTTAATTTCATCGTATAAATGCACCGTTTGGATCGGGTTGAGCTGGAAAAATGCGCGTGACGATAAGTCGAATGCTAGTTCACCAAGCTCCTCGTGAATCGTGTCCTTACCCCATAGCGTGAACGTCTCCTCACCGAAAATAAGCGACGTTTTACTGCGGTTGACGTTTTGTGTAATCGATACGATTGACGGGTCGACTTTGCGAATGCGCTCTAACAGCTCCTCTTTCTTTGGAAGCTCGTTGCGCGTCGTTACTAAGCACACTTGCGTCTCACCTGTGCGAACTCCAGTGCGAACGACGATTGTGCGTACTAAGCCGCTTAACGTTTTGCCATCATAAATTGGAATATTAAGTTTTTGTAGCGCTTTACGCGTAGCGACTGTCACCTTTGAAGTTACTTCTTGTTGCACGAGGCAGTCGTTAATGTTTAGCAGCTTGTTTGAGCCTTCTGCAAATAGACCAGCATAAACGCGCTTGCCTTCTTGACGTACTTGGAACTGGGATTTGTTGCGGTAGTTCCACGGGTTTTCCATGCCGAGCGTCGGGCGAACGTCTGTCGTTTCAGCAACGTTGCGCACGTATTTTTCAAGTGCCTGCATGACGATGTCGCGCTTTTCGTTTAATTGCCCTTCGTACGTCATGTGCTGCAGCTGGCAACCGCCACACTCCTCATATACAGGGCAAGGTGCTTCTTGGCGGTACGGTGACGCTTTGCGAATGTTTAATACGCTCGCCTCGGCGAAATTACGTGAAATGTTCGTTACTTGTGCTGTTACTTCTTCTCCAGGAAGCGCACCTTTGACGAACACGACGTTGCGCTTAAAAAAGCCAACGCCCTCACCGTTAATGCCGAGACGTTTAATTGTTAATGGAAACTTTTGACCGACTTCCATTACAGCTTGTTGATTCATTTTGCCACGTCCTTCAATTTAGTCATCTCACCATTATACCGTGAAAAAAAGCTACGTCAAACAACTAAGGCGCGCTATGGAAAATGTGCTGAAGCGCTCGTTTTGCATCGGGGTAGTCGAACGTAAAGCCATGCTCGAGTAAAACGGTCGGCTTGACGAACTGCCCGTCGACAACGAGCGTGCTTTTCTCACCGAGTGCAAGCTTGAGCGCAAATGCGGGTACCGGTAGCCAGTGCGGAGACGTCAACACTTGTGCAAGCGTAGCGCCAAATGCATGCATCGTCATCGGTTTTGGGCTCACGACGTTGAACGGTCCGACGATGTTATGCGTGATCGCAAAGTATAGCGCCCGTGCAACATCATCTACATGCACCCACGACAGCCATTGCTTGCCGCTGCCGATACGCCCACCAACACCGAATTTATACGGCATTGCCATGAGCTTTAACGAATCCGCGTCCTCATGTAAAATGACACCGAAGCGTCCGATTGCTACGCGCACACCAAGCTCGTTTGCACGCTCAGCTTCTGCCTCCCAGTGGCGCACCGTCGTCCCTAAAAAGTCGTTTGCTAAATTCGTTTCTTGCTCTGTATATTCGTTCGTTTTTGATGTAGGGTAAATGCCGACAGCCGAAGCGTTTATGAGTACTTTTGGCTTTTGCTCCATCGCCTTCATAATGCGAATGACTTCTCGCGTTGCATCGATGCGGCTGCTGTAAATGGCGTCCTTCGTTTCGTCTGTCCAACGTCCGCTATTGAGTGACACGCCGGCTAAATTGACGAACGCATCGATCGCTTGTAAATGTTGTTCAGGTGCTGCATGTTCAGATAAGTAGTGAATGTAATGAATGCCGTTTTCAACCTTTTGCTCACCGCGTGTTAAAATGTATACAGTATGTTCGTTTTGTTGGAGAAGCTTTGTGAGCGCGCGCCCGACAAGTCCCGTTCCGCCTGTAATTGCAATGTTCACTTTCATCACCTCATCGTTTGTTTGTACTTGCATCATGTGTGTTGATTCATTAACGTTGATAGAGCGTAATTGGCGAGACTCCTTGGGGAAAAGCGTGAGACTTGAGACCCCGCAGACGCGACGTAGGAGCGGCGAGGAGGCTCAAGCCACGCCCCAGGAAAGCGAGCCGAATGAAGCGATTATCAACGAATATATCTTGCTATCTACATCATACGTATGTTTCACATAGAAAGCCAAAAAGGAGGGCTAGCATTATGAAAAAAATTACGAAAATTACGCGCCAAAAAAATAATGAGCAGCGCTACAACATATTTCTAGACGAGCAATATGCCTTTGCGGTCGATGAAGCAGTGCTCGTGCAGTTTGAATTAAAAAAAGGCAAAGTGCTCGACGAATTCGAAATCGGCGACATTACGTACGAGGAGGAAATTCGTAAGGCGTTTAACAAGGCGCTTCAATTTCTTGGATTTCAAATGCGCAGTGAGCACGAGGTGAAGGAGAAGCTGCTCGCACAAGGCTTTGGCGAGGCAGTCATTTTAGAGGCGATTCAAAAGCTGTACCATTATAAGTTTTTAGACGATGCGGCGTATTCAAAGGCGCTGCTCGAGACGAAAAAGAAAACGCAAAAAAAAGGTCCGCGTGCCATCGCGCAAGACATGCATAAAAAAGGCATCGACAAGGAGCTACAGCAGCAAGTGCTACAGCAGTATAGCGAGCAAGAGCAAATCGACGTGGCGATGCAGCTTGCGGAAAAGCTTGTGCGCAGCGAAACGAAAAAAACGCCGATGCAGCTAAAGCAAAAAATTCAAGACTTGCTCTTGCGTAAAGGCTATTCATTTGCGATTATTACGTCAGTGGTAGAAAATATAAAATTAGAGCGTCAAGACGACGACTGGGATGCGCTCATCGCGGTGCAGGGTGACAAAGTATGGCGCAAATACGCGGCGAAGTACGAAGGCTACGATTTGCGTATGCGCACGAAGCAAGCGCTGTACCAAAAAGGTTTCCCGAGCGAAGTTATTGATGCGTTTATTGAACAGAAGGAGTACGAGGAACATGAATGAAACGAATTATGCAAGCATGACCGAGCAGGAGCTGCGTCAAGAGGTTGCGAACTTACGTGAAAAAGCACGAAAAGCAGAGTCACTCGGCATCATTAACGAGTTCGCTGTTTACGAGCGCCGCATGTTAATGGCAGCATCTTATTTAGTTGATTTAGATACAATTATTCCGGGTGAGCTATACCGCATTGACGGAACACCGGGTGAATTTTTCCAAGTAGAATATTTAAAAGGGCGCTTTGCATGGGGCTATCGTTTAGGCGGCAATCGTCATGAGGAAGCATTACCAGTTGCACTGCTTGCGCCATTAAAGGTAGGGAAGTAACATGAACGATCGCATTGAAAGCTTAACGAATGCGCTGCTTGCGAAAAATAAAAACTTATCGGTCGCGAAAGCACGCACATGGATGGAGCTATTATGGTCTGATTTTGAATCAAGCTCAGCACGCGCAGGCTACGGCCCAGCAAACAAAGACGTTGTCGAAAACATTATTAAGCAATGGATTCAAGCGTACGGCGCAGAGCTGCACGAGTTTGCAGGACGCAATCCGAAGTACATTCATTTGCTAGAAGAAAGCGATGATTTTCAATAAGTAGAAGGAAGCTGTTCGAAGCGTTGATTTCGAACAGCTTTTTTCTGTTGATTGGAGGTTTTTGTTGTTTAATTCTCTTTTATTCTTTTATTTTCTCTTCTGTGCACTTTACAACTGAATCGTTATTCAATTACACTGAATGTATACACATGACAAAGGGGTGGCGAGCATGTTAGTAACGAACGATTTGAAACAGCGAGCAGAAGCGGCAAGTCAGCACGTAGCGACGGTTTATAACGGCAATGAACTCACATACGAGCAGCTTTGGACGCGCGCACAGCGTTTAGCGGCACATTTACAAAAGCGCTACAAAAAAGGAGATATTGTTGCGTTATTTTTAATAAACTCCGACGACTTACTCGTAGCGTATTACGGCATTCAGCTTGCGGGCTTAACCGTTATGCCGGTAAACACGAAGCTAGCGGTGCCTGAAATTGCCTATATTTTTGAGCATTCGCAAGCGCGTGTACTCATATATGATGAAGCGCTCCGTGACAAAGCACTCGCAACGACACATATGTTTGATGAGACGATTGTGCGAGGCGGTGTGAATGAATTGCAAGCGATTTTGGACGATGAACAATTAACGTATGAGCCGTACGACATGGACCCAGATGAAATGGCGGTCGTCATGTATACATCTGGCACGACCGGCAAGCCAAAAGGGGTCATGTTGTCACAGCGCAACGTGTACGAAGCGGCGGCGATTTGGTCGCAGTCGATGCAAATGACTGAGCACGATCGCATGTTCATTTGTACACCGCTCTTTCATTGTGCTGGCTTGCAAGTGTTTGCGGTGCCGACGTTACATGCAGGTGGTACGGTCGTCATTTCTGAGGCGTTTTCACCAGAAAGTACGTTGCAGGAGCTCGTTGATACGGACGCGACGATTTTTTTCGGCGTGCCAGCGATGTATATGATTTTGCTTAGTCGTGACGATACGAAAACGTTGTCGTTCCCGCATCTTCGTTTATTTTGCTACGGAGCGGCGCCAATGCCATACGAAATGGTACGTAAGCTAAAAGATACGTTTCCGAACGTGCGCGTACAAAACTTATACGGGCAAACGGAAAATTCACCAGCTGCGTCGTCACTGCTTGATGAAGATGCGCTTACAAAAATCGGTTCAGTCGGCAAGCCGCTACCGAAGACGCACATTCAAATTGTTGATGAGTACGGACAGCCATTACGAGTCGGGGCAGTCGGCGAAATTGCGGTGAAAGGTCCACAAGTGATGCTCGGCTATTTGCGCAACGAAGAAGAAACGGCACGTGCGCTACGTGACGGTTGGCTGCTGAGCGGAGATTTAGGACGATTCGATGACGAAGGGTTTTTATATATCGTCGACCGTAAAAAAGATATGATTTTGCGCGGCGGTGAAAATGTGTATCCGATCGAAGTCGAAGAAGCGTTGTACGAAATGCCCGAAATTTTAGAGGCGGCAGTCGTCGGCATCCCGCATGAAATTTACGGTGAAGTGCCAAAAGCGTACGTCGTCTTAAAAGAAGGGGTAGCGCTTACGGACGACGACATTATCGCCCATTGCAAAACGCGCCTCGCAAGCTATAAAGTACCTGCTGTCATTGAATATTTGAACGAACTACCACGCAACGCATCGGGCAAAGTGTTAAAGCATACGTTGCGCCCGACTGCGATAAACTAAAGGGGGATGTTTTATGTTACCAGTAATTGTTGCACCGATGTTTTTAATTTCAACACCGCAAATGGTCATTGAATCGAGCAAGGCAGGAATGATTGGCACGTTTCCGCTACTGAATGCGCGCCCTGCATCAGAATGTGCAAAATGGCTAAAGGAAGTGAAATCGGCATTACCGACCGAGCCGTGGGGAGTGAACTTCATTTGCCATGAGCGTGAAAATGTGCGCTATGCAGAGGACTTTGCGCTCATTCAACAGTACGAGCCACCGATCGTCATTACGTCGCTCGGTAACCCAGCACCTGTTGTCGAAGCGGTGCATGCATACGGCGGCAAAGTGTATAGCGACGTCATTTACGTGAAGCATGCGAAAAAGGCAGCGGCAGCCGGAGTGGACGGGCTCATTCTCGTTTGTGCGGGTGCAGGTGGTCACGGCGGTCAATTAAACCCGTTTGCATTCGTTTCGGAAGTGCGCGAATTTTTCGATGGCATCATTTGCTTGTCAGGGGCAATTTCTACAGGGGCGCACGTTGCAGCGGCAAAGCTGATCGGGGCGGATTACGCGTATGTCGGCACGCGCTTTATGACAGCAGCCGAGAGCAATTCACCAGAGCCGCTAAAAGATATGCTCATTGAAAGTGATATTGAGGATATCGTATATACGGACGCATTTAGCGGTGTGCATGCGAACTACTTAGTGCCGTCGATCGTCGCAAACGGATTAGACCCGAAAAACTTGCAGTCAAAAGGCAAGCTCGACTTTTCGGTAATGACCGACGCGAAAGCATGGAAGGACATTTGGTCAGCGGGGCAAGGTGTCGGTAGCGTGAAGCATAAGCAAACGATCGCACAAATTGCACAGCAGCTAGAGCGCGAGTATAAAGAAGCGCTAACGAAGCTAACAGCAACTGTATAAACAGCAAAAAAACTAGCCGCACGCGCGCGGCTAGTTTTTTTCTGTCGGCTTTAAAATACGGCTTTTCATTTTCTCAAATGAAGTTGGCATATTGCCTGCCCCAATCAGTAGTTTTTGCTGAAGCTTATCCTCTTGATAAATCCACCCTGTATATGACGACACGACTTTCGCATCTTCGGTTACGTGCGCGATCGCAACGAACGGATAGCGCTCGTTACTGCGGTAGCGCAAGTCGATTAAGCGCACTTCCGTTAAGCCATTTTCTAGCTCAGACATATCCCAGCGATAAATCGATGAAAACGACGTGAACGCACATAAGTTCGAATCGGCAAGTGCTGCTTCGACGATCGGCGTTTTCGGAATCGGCTCAATCGGGAATTTATCGTAAATCGTAATCGAGCGACCGTATGCGCGCCCGACGTAATAATGCGTTTTTGAACGAGCGGCAATGCGCCAATACCAAAAGCGCATCGTCGGAGCAACGATGATGAACTCCTCGTCTTGTAGCGTGTGGGCGACGGCTGTTTTAATTGCATTTTGCACACCAAAGCGTACAATATAATAGCCGACGATGATGACGTACATGATGCTAAACGTAATGACCGGATTCGCGCCGAAAGCCCATGCGGCAATACCGATGCAGTGCGCGATAAAGATGAACGGATCGAACGTGTTAATGACGCCGAGCGCGACCCATTTGTTTGAAAATGGGCGCAATGCTTGTGTGCCGTACGCGTTGAAAATATCGACGAACACGTGTAGGAAAACGGCTAAAAATGCCCAAAGCCACACATGTAACACATTCATTTCGGGTAAGAAACCATATAAAACAGCTGTAATGGCAATCGGCCAAAGCAGCACGGCTGGCACAGAATGCGTGATGCCGCGGTGGTTGCGAATGTAAACAGCGTTGTTGCGTAATTTTAAAACAGTATCAATATCAGGTGCTTGCGAGCCGAGCATAACAGCTGCGACGATCGCTGTATACGTAGTAGGTTGGGCAGTGACAGGATCAGCGAGTGCTAAACCGCTCAGTGCCACACCCATGACGACGTGGGTTGCAGTATCCAAAAGTATCCACTCCTTACAAGGTGACGTACAACTAAAACGGATGTATACCTTTAGTGTACATTGTTTTCCAATAAAATGAAATATGAGAGAGGTGTTTTTCATGCATTACGCATATGCCGAACAATTTCGCAAAGCACTTGTCACATGGTTTGAGCAAGAAAAGCGCGATTTACCGTGGCGACATACGAAAGATCCATACAAAATTTGGGTGTCTGAAGTGATGCTCCAGCAAACGCGCGTCGATACGGTCATACCGTATTATACCCGTTTTTTAGAGCATTTTCCGACGATGGACGCTTTAGCGAATGCGGAAGAAGAATTGTTACTGAAACAATGGGAAGGGCTTGGCTACTATTCACGTGCGCGCAATTTACAAGCCGGTGTGCGCGAAGTCGTTGAAGTATACGGCGGGGTCGTGCCGAACACGCGCGAGGAAATTTCCAAGCTAAAAGGTGTCGGTCCGTACACAGCAGGCGCGGTGCTATCGATTGCGTACGGTGTGCCAGAGCATGCGGTTGATGGGAACGTCATGCGCGTGCTCAGTCGTGTGCTGAACATTCATGACGACATCGCGTTGCCGAAGACGAAAAAGGTGTTCGAAGCGGCAGTCGATATGCTCATTGACCGCGACAATGCGTCGTCGTTTAACCAAGGTTTAATGGAGCTAGGGGCGCTCATTTGTACGCCGACGTCACCGAAATGCTTACTTTGCCCAGTGCGCGAGTATTGCACAGCGTTTCATGAAGGTGAGCCGGAGAAGCTACCGGTGAAAACGAAAAAGGTGAAGACGAAGCCGCTTTATTACGACGTGTACGTCATGCGTGATGAAGCGGGCAATTTGAAAGTCGAGCAGCGCGATGCAAGCGGTTTACTAGCGAGCATGTGGCAGTTCCCGATGATTGAGCGTGGCGACGACGTATTTACACCGACGTTACTGGAGCAGCAATACGATGTGACGATTACGACGAAGGAAAACTTAACAACGCTAAAGCACATATTTTCGCATTTAGTGTGGCATATGGACGTGTTTGTCGTCGATGTTGCCGGGGTACAACAACATTGGGTAACATTTGAGGAAATGAAAAAGTATCCAATGCCTGTGTCGATGCTGAAAATTTTAAAAGCGTATGAAAATAGTTTGGGATAGAAAGTTTTACAAAACGGTGTTTCACTCTACACGTTTCGGAATGACATTGTTATAATAGAGAAGATTACTATATAAACGTGTAAGACGAAAAGGTGGGCTTCAATATGGCAGTACCAGTAGAAGGAGAAACGATACAAATCCACAGCTATAAGCATAACGGTCGTATCCACCGCGTCTGGCAAGAAACAATGGTTTTAAAAGGGACAAGAAATATCGTAATTGGCGCAAATGAACGTACGCTTGTTACAGAATCTGATGGTCGCACGTGGTTAACGCGAGAGCCGTCAATTTGCTATTTTCACGCGGAGCATTGGTTTAACATTATTTGTATGCTGCGCAACGATGGTGTGTATTATTATTGCAACATTAGTTCACCATTTGTATTTGATAATCATGCATTGAAGTACATTGATTACGATTTAGATGTGAAAGTATTCCCTGATATGAGCTATACTCTGTTAGATGAGGATGAGTACGAGCAACACCGTAAAGAAATGGCATATCCAGAGGTCATCGATAAAATTTTAAAGCGTAACGTCGACAAGCTCATTAGTTGGATTCACCAACGACGCGGACCATTCGCACCAGATTTTATCGAGGCGTGGACGAGCAGGTACAAGCTGCTAAAGGATATTTATTCATCGGAATGACAAAAAGCTAGGGCTATGTTTCAGTTGTATTGACTGAAGCATAGCTCTCTTTTTATGTGTAAGCGTATCTCTTACACGATTGAATTTTACATTTGTTCTAGCCTAGTAGTACATCACCATAAGCTGAAGGTTGACGCGTAAAAGTTGCTTGTAACAAGAGGCGGACTCCTACGGGAAAAGCACGTGCCTCATGACCAACATCGTGTTCGCCGCCGAGCCCGCGGAAAGCCTGCTTCGTCGTGAAAAGTAACTATAGTTAAAGATCAAATGAGCGTGGTAGAAAGATGATAGCAAGGCAACAGTTAAGCACACGCCCAAACAGCGAAATGGATTTTTCCCGCAAAAAATGCCATAATTAAATCTTGTCTTTCAACTACAGAATGAGGGTGATACGTTGGATAGTATGAAGCGTTATATGCGGTTTGTGAAGCCGTATTGGGGAATGTTAATTTTAACGATGGCGATTGGGATTTTGAAATTTGCCATCCCGTTGTTCACGCCGTTATTAATTCAAATTATTATTGATGATATTATTGGTGGCGATATGTCGATCGAGGAGAAGACGACACAGCTTGCGTATTGGATTGGTGGAACGATTGTGCTGTTCTTCATCATTCGTCCGCCGGTTGAGTATTACCGTCAATATTACGCACAGCACTTATCGAATAAAATTTTATACGATATTCGTCAAGAAATTTATGGGCATTTACAAAAGCTCAGCATGAAATATTATTCGAACACGCGAGCAGGTGAAGTCATTTCGCGCGTCATTAACGACGTCGAGCAAACGAAAAACTTCGTCATGATCGGTTTAATGAACATGTGGCTAGATTTAGCGACAATTTTAATTGCAGTGGCGATTATGTTAACGCTAAACGTCAAGCTAACAATCGTCGCACTCATTACGCTGCCGCTTTATGCGATTAGCGTCAAATATTTCTTTAGCAAGCTGCGCGACTTAACACGAAAACGCTCGCAAGCACTTGCAGGCGTACAAAGTTATTTGCATGAGCGAGTAAGCGGCATGAGCATCATTAAAAGCTTTACACTTGAAAAGCACGAGCAAACGATTTTCGATAGCACGAACGATGAGTTTTTAGAAAAGTCACTTGACCAAACGCGTTGGAACGCGAAATCATTTGCGGTCGTCAACACGATTACCGACATTGCACCGCTTCTCGTCATTGCGTATGCCGGCTACGAAGTTATTCAAGGCAACTTAACGATCGGGGTCATGGCGGCGTTTATCGCATACATTGAGCGACTGTATTCACCGCTTCGTCGTTTAATGAGCTCATCGACGACACTTACACAGGCGATTGCATCAATGGACCGCATGTTTGAGCTAATGGATGAGGCGTACGACATTGAAGATAAAATGAATGCAAAGCAGCTGCCAGCGATTCAAGGGAAAGTGGCGTTTAGCAACGTTAGCTTCGCGTATGAAAATGGCGGCAAAAACGTGCTCGATGACGTAAGCTTTACGATTGAACCAGGGAAGACAGTCGCATTTGTCGGCATGAGCGGCGGCGGCAAATCGACAATCGTTAGTTTAATTCCACGCTTTTACGATGCGACGAGCGGCTCAGTTACAATTGATGATGTCGATGTGCGTGATGCGACGATGGAGTCGGTGCGCTCACAAATCGGCATCGTGCTGCAAGACAACATTTTGTTTAGCGACTCGGTACGCCAAAACATTTTAATGGGGAACCCACACGCGAGCGAAGAAGACATGATCGAAGCGGCAAAAGCAGCGAACGCACACGACTTCATTATGTCGCTGCCACAAGGATATGATACGAAAGTTGGCGAGCGTGGCGTGAAACTATCAGGTGGGCAAAAGCAACGTGTTGCGATTGCACGCGTGTTTTTAAAAAATCCGCCTGTGCTTGTGCTCGATGAAGCGACGTCTGCACTCGATTTAGAAAGTGAAGCGCTCATTCAAGATTCGCTTGAGCGACTAGCGCACGACCGCACGACGATTGTCATTGCACACCGTTTATCGACAATTACACATGCCGATACAATTTACGTTATCGACCACGGACGTGTGAAGGAATACGGCACGCACGCAGAGCTTATGAAAAAGCAAGGTGCGTATTATGATCTGTTCCAAATTCAGCATTTAGATTAATGAAGAGCCGAATAGTAGCCACTTACAGAAGTGGCTACTATTCGGCTTTTACTTGTATGGTCGAAAAAACTTGTTTATGATGGAACATACGAGAATACGTTATTTTAGAAAGGTTGTTTTCATTTTGGAAAAAGGCTTATTTTACTCATATTCAGATGAGTGTAAAACAAATTACTTCACCAATTCATTAAATGTGCAGTTTCCAGCATGTAAAGAATTGAACTACTATTCAATTTCTAGTGTCATTTTTGAGTCGAATTATTATAAAAATCAATTTGAAGATGAATGGAGAGCATTGCGAGCTAAATATAATATTCCTAAAAATGAATGTTTACATTTTGCGGAGTTCAAGAAGTTGTTTTCGAAGACACATATACAAAACATTCAAAAATATAAGTGCGTAGAAGGTGATTTCAAAACGATGGATATGGAAACGATTATAGCTAAATATTTATTAAACGTTGACTCACCTAATGTAGCTACATTTCTAACTAAAGTAAAGAAGTCATTAAGTTTAGATGATTCGGATTTGTCAGCATATTCGACATTTTACGATGAAGAGCGTTCGGAGGAACAATCGAAAAGTGATTTGAAGAGCTTCTTCAACGATTTAAAACAATTATTGTCGTCCGCGGAATTTACGATCATTAACACAGATTATGTAAATACTAAAAGACAATATGTGAACAAAGGAACGAAAGGATTAACGAAAAAGAAATCGAACCCACCAGAAAACATCGCAAAACTAGCACCACGCATTACGTTTAAACAGCAACTCGATTTGATTATTGAGCATTTGTTAACAGAAGAAATTGAAGGGCAATTGTATTTGAATCAAAACTTAACGTCTGAGCGGTACATAAAAATTAGATTCGATGCTGATGGGAAAAACTTTGATGCGAAAAATGATTTGAAGGCGGCATTTAATGAATCACTTACGATCGGTACAGAACGATTTTTACAAGAGACTGCTGTGAAATTGTTAGATGAAATTCGTTTCATACGTAAGGAAGAAGTCGGCAGTGAATATACGCCCCCTCATTGTGGAAGTGAGGTTGTTGACTTTATTTGTTCGTTAGTCTGTACGTTAACAAGATATGAATTTTTAAAAGCACGAGGGTTTATTGATGAGAAAAGTGTAACAATTAATGATTACGTTAACTTCAAATTTATTGAGTATGAGGATCAAGATGTAGATGGTGTGGATTTTAAAGAACTTTTAAATGAAAAGCTCATTTT
Organism: Caryophanon latum; assembly: GCF_001700325.1. Classification (GTDB taxonomy): domain Bacteria; phylum Bacillota; class Bacilli; order Bacillales_A; family Planococcaceae; genus Caryophanon; species Caryophanon latum. Next base: position 9,100 of record NZ_MATO01000029.1, on the reverse strand, counting down.
GTGTAGAGCAATTGACCATACGTAATAAAAATAGGCAAAAAAAAACTCGCCAGAATTTATCTGCGAGGGTCGACACAACGAAATATATTCTTGTATCTGTAATCAAATTTATCACCTTTATTTTTTTATGTCAATAAATAAGGAGAATAAATTTAAGTAAATCACATAAAAAGCACCTGAAGTTTCGTCCTTCAGGTGCTTTTTGCATATTAACTATTACTCTCTACCATCGTATCAAGCTGTGTGACGCGATAGAGCATAATGACCATCGCGGCTAAATAAATGCTAACTGCTGGTGCGAACCAAATGTGTCCGGCAAGCAGTGATACTGACATTGCTAGTAAGAACGCAAAGAGCGCATATAAAATTTTCCCGCGCGTTACGCCACGTGTTGAGAACACCGCTTTGACCGTAAACACGAGGAATGATACGAACACAAGTAAGAAATAAACCGTTCCGACAATACCGAATGAGAAAATGTAGTCGATGAAGTCCATCTCGATAATTTTTACATCGACATCATCGTAATAATCGCCAGCATAGCCTAAACCGAACAGCTTGCGCATAACGTGGGCGCGCTCGTAGTCTTCATATGTTTCAATCGCGTAAATGTCACGCGACGATACGATTTTCGTAATGATTGGGTTTACTTTTTCACGTAAACGAACAACTTCTGAAATACGTGCTACGTCGTCTGCTGCGTAAAACAGTTCCGGCGTTTCATACTTTTGATTACGTGCGGCTTGTTGCTCCTCTGCCATTTGACTATTTTCGGCAGCAGGTACACCGTTAAAGAACAGCAGTGAGAAAATGAATGGCACAGCTAAAAATGCCGCGTTCGTTTTCTTTACTTCTTTCATACGGAAAATGAAAATGGCTAAAGCAAACAGTATAGCAATAACTAAAATGGCCCCGATTGCTACTTTCGTTCCGACGTAAAATGATGACCATGTAATTAAAAAGACAGATAGGAACGGTAAAATCGTTTGTTTCCCTTTACGGAAGAACAACGTATATACCGAGAAGAAATAGGCGAACATTAATACCGCACTAATTTCGTTACCTGATGAGTAAAAGCCTAAGCTTCCTTTTAAGCCGTGGTCATAACTATCAAACGAGAAGTTTAACCAAGTTGGCACTAAAATAAATGCTGAAATGACAATCCCGTTGATCATCACAACATTTGCGAGGCGATGCAGCTCTTCCTTTGAGCGCATTAAATAAAACAGCGCAAAAATTAAGACGACCGGATAAACCGATTTTACGAGAAACGTAATTTCGCTCCCGAGGCTCGCACCTTCTTTGAACAGCAGTGTCACGATCAATTGCATCGCTGCAAGGAAGGTGATCGCTGCAATATGGAACATGAGTGAGTGATCTTTGTTTGTAAATACTTCTTTCAAAACAAATAACATGAAGACTAGCATGACAAGCGTACGAACAATAATACCGAGTGACAAGTTAATGCCAAACGTGTTCATCAGCAAGTTCGTTAGCACATCAAGTACAGGTTGAAGTAATAAAAAGACCAAAAAAATAGGTACTAACTTATTACGAGTAAGCATGTGAAATCTCCTTGATTAGTAAAATAGGTGTTCGTATGTTGTATCAGCTATCAGTATAGAACAACTGCCTTAAAATAAAAAGTGAAACAATGTACTAACTTCAACATTATATCAAACAATTCCTTATATAGACGACATGAATTCATATCAGGTTCAGATTATTTTATGAAGCATGCAAAAATGCAGCAAATTGTATTGGATCAAGCATGTTCATTAGCCGGTCAATCAGCAGGAGCATATGGCGGTTCGCAAATAATTCTAAGCTTCGGCGGCAAACACGACGTTTTTTATGAAGGCGATGGCGCGTGATCACCTTCTTTAATCTACCGCATTGCTCTTGCCTAGAAAGTCTCGCAGCATAGGCGGTAGCGCGAATCGTATATAGTACACGTTTTAGCCTAACTATCATTTTCAAATGCCGCCTCTATAGCAAGGAAACAGTATTGTTCGCAACAAGATGTGTCATGGAAAGGCTACCTCGACGTGAAGTGCGATAGAAGGTTAGTAAAAATCTTGCTCTAAATCAATGTTAATTTCCTTACTATGATAGCTGCGATACGACACGATGAGCGTATCTAAATGCTCTAAGTTTTCCTCGTAATCTAAAATGCGCGATAAAATGTACAGCAAGTGATAACTCGAAAACTCTTCCTCTTCAATGTTTTCACGAGACAAAATAATTTGGTTAATGAACTCCTCCATCACCTCATTACCGCGTAAATACTCCTCTTCACGCGTCCACTTCGAATGCTCCGGCTTTAATTTACCTGTAAACTTCAACAACAGCTGCTCGTGATACGTCAACAGTGAATCGAGCCGCGTTTGAATGAGTAGATTAAATTGATCGGGTAGCGTCGCGAGCTCATTTTCATGCTTATGCAAACGATGCAGTAGTTCTAAGCTTTTGCGCGTCGTTAAAATCATTTGGCGATACATGACGAGCTTGCGTGCTTTCACAAATTTTTTATTGCGATGGTAATTGCGCTCCTCTTTAAAGAAATCATACAGTGTCGTCACCTCAGACAAGCGCGTTTCAAGCTTTGTAAGTGCCATTTTCGTTGACGTATGCTCTGACGCTTGGCGAACTGCAAGACGCGTCCATCGAATAATGTCATCTTGCAGCACGTAAATGTTTTTAAATAGCTTTACTTCATAGCGCGGTGGTAAAAACGCTAAGTTGACGAAAAATGCCGCAAACACACCGATCATCACCGTTCCAAAGCGCACGACAGCAAACATTAAAAAATCATCACCTTGTATTTCCATAATGGCGATGACGGTTACAAGCGCAAGGGAAATCGCCTTTTCGAGCTTGAGCTTAATCATAATGCTAATGACGATAATCGCGGCCATCCCAATTGCGACAATTTGATGTCCAAACAATAGCGCAAAAATGACTGCAATAATTGCACCGATCAAATTCCCTTGTATTTGCTCTAAAATTGTTAAGTATGAGCGGTAAATGGATGGCTGAATAGCAAACACAGCAGCGATGCCGGCAAACACTGGCGTTGGCACATTCAACGTCTGTGCGATAAACAATGCAAGAACGATGGCGACACCTGTTTTTAAGACGCGAGCCCCAACTTTCATAGCAGCAGTCACCCCTTTCACAAATAATAGTGTGTTCACTTTATACGATAATTGCCTACAGCGTCAACTATTGAGAGAAAAAGCGCATGCCAATATCGGCACACGCTTTTACAATCATTCATTTAACATTATTTGAAACGAGTGGAATCGGAAAGTGTTACTCGTAGTAAAAGGCGGACTTCAGTAGAAAAACGTGAGCCTCCACGCCTGTGAAAAGCCTACTTCGATATGAAGAGCCGCACAAAGCAATTACCAACAGTTTAAGTTAGTTACAATTGCGAAAATGCATAATCCGCCGCTGCAATCGTCTCAAGCACGTCTGCTTCTGTATGCTCTGTCGTTAAAAACCACGCTTCGTATTTTGACGGTGCTAAGTTAATGCCTTTACTTAACATGAGCTTGAAGAAACGCCCGAACTTTTCGCCGTCCGTATTTTCCGCCTGCTTGTAGTTTTCAACAACTTGCCCAGCTTCCTTAACGAAGTACACCGCAAGCGCACCTTTTAAACGGTTTACTGTAACAGGGACGTTATGCTTTGCCGCCGCTTCCACTAACCCTTTTTCTAAAATCGCACCTAAGCGATCCATTTCCTCGTACACGCCGTCTTGTGCAAGCACTTCTAAACACGCGATTCCAGCTTGCATGCTCGCTGGGTTGCCTGCCATCGTTCCTGCTTGATACGCAGGTCCAAGTGGCGCGACCGTTTCCATAATTTCTTTCTTCCCCCCGTATGCGCCAATCGGTAAGCCGCCGCCGATTACTTTTCCAAGCGCCGTTAAATCTGGCTCAAGACCAAGTAGCGTTTGCGCGCCGCCGTAGTGGAAGCGGAATGCAGTAATGACTTCATCGTAAATGACTAAAGAGCCTTTTTCCTTTGCGATGCGGTGAACCGTTTCAAGGAAGCCTTTTTTCGGTTCAACGATGCCGAAGTTGCCGACGATTGGTTCAACTAAAATGCCAGCAATTTGCCCATCCCATTTATCCATCGCTGCAACGAATGCGTTCTCGTCGTTAAACGGTACTGTAATGACTTCGATTGCGACTGATTCTGGTACGCCTGCTGAGTCAGGTGAGCCGAGCGTTGCCGGACCTGAGCCTGCTGCTACAAGTACTTGGTCGAAATGTCCGTGGTAGCACCCTTCAAACTTCATAATTTTCGTGCGACCTGTGTAAGCACGCGCCACACGCACCGTCGTCATGACTGCCTCTGTTCCTGAGTTGTTAAAGCGCACTTTATCCATTGATGGGAAGACGTCCTTTAACATTTTTGCAAATTTCACTTCATGCTTCGTCGGTGTACCGAACAGTAATCCTGTTTCTGCTGCATGCGCGATTGCTTTTGCGATATGTGGATGACCATGACCTGTTACGATCGGACCGTACGCTGCTAAATAGTCGATGTAACGGTTGCCGTCGATATCATAAAAATATGCACCTTTACCGTAATCCATTGCTACTGGTGCGCCGCCGCCAACTGCTTTATATGAGCGTGATGGACTGTTGACGCCACCAACGATATGTTTAAGTGCCTCTTCGTGAAGCGCTTCTGATTTTGAATGATTCATAATTACCTCCAACTGGAACGTTTTTGTACTTCGATTCTCATTGTAGACCTAAACGAAAAGTTATGCCAAACAAATTGATGAAATGAGCGCAGTCGGGTACGATATTAGAAAGACTGGAGGGAACAGCGATGGAATTATTACATAAAGACGCACCGTTATTTACGCTGCTAAATGAGAATGGCGACGACGTATCGCTAGAAGCATACCGAGGTAAATACGTCGTGCTTTATTTTTACCCGAAGGACGCAACGCCTGGCTGCACGACAGAAGCGTGTGATTTCCGCGACGCATACGAGGATTTTTCGGCACTCAATGCGGTCATTTTAGGTGTCAGCCCAGACGACGACAAAAAGCATACAAAGTTTATCGCTAAGCATGGTCTGCCGTTTTCACTTCTTGTAGATAGCGACCATACCGTGTCTGAACAGTACGGCGTGTGGGTATTAAAGAAAATGTACGGGCGTGAGTATATGGGTATTGAGCGTTCGACGTTTTTAATTGACCCACAAGGCAAAGTCGTTGGTGAGTGGCGCAAAGTGAAGGTGAAAGGTCACATTCAAGACGTGTTATCAACTTTACAACAATAAGGAGTGTTTTCACATGCATGTATATGCTTCATTTTTTATTCGACCAGATTTACGCGAGCCGTTAGTTTCGGCGTTTCCAAACGTTCAGTTCACATTTGCTCCACATGACGTGAATGAGGAGGCGCTTGCAAAGGCGGACGTATTGCTAACGTACGGGGAAGATGTAACGGAGGAATTACTCAAAAAAGCGCCAAACATTCAATGGATTTTCGTCGCATCAGCTGGTGTTGAGAAGCTGCCAGCGCGCACTATTTTAGCCCGCGATATCGTCGTATCAAACGTCAAAGGTATTCATAAAAAACCGATGGCAGAATCAATCATCGGGCACATTTTAGCGTTAAAGCGTGCCATTCCGTGGATGTACGAGCAAAAGAAAAAAGGTGAGTGGAGTCAAGACGTGCGACAAGATGAACTAAACGGCAGCACCGCACTCATTTTAGGGCCAGGCGCGATCGGCGGGGAAATCGGACGCCTGCTGCAAAAGTTTGACGTGACGACGATCGGTTGCAACCGCTCAGGTGAACGTGCAAAATATATGGACGAGACGATTACGTTCGCGCAGCTAAAAGATTATTTACCGAAAGCAGATATCGTGCTGTCGCTGTTGCCAAAAACGCCAGAGACAGATCGTTTATTTTCATACGATTATTTCGTCTGTATGAAGGAAACAGCTATTTTCATGAACTTCGGGCGCAGCAACATCGTCGAAGAGAGCGTATTAGTCGGGGCGTTAAAGGAAGGGCAAATTGCACATGTCGTTCTCGATGTGTTTGATGAGGAGCCACTACCGAAGACGAGCGAGCTATGGCAGCTAGACGGCGTTGTCATTTCACCGCACATTTCAAGTCGTTCTTCTTTATATGTAGAACGTAGCTTAGCGATTTTTAAACCGAGTTTACGTCGCTTTATGCAAGGCTATCGCAATTTAGAAAATATCGTAGACTTAGAACGTGGTTACTAATTGATAATAAAAACACACAAAAGTTGACAGATACTACTTTCATTTTATACACTAATTATAACGATTATAAACTAATAATAACTATTCTAATGAAAGTAGGTGCATGGCGATGTCAGAGGTGCATTTAAAAGATGCGTTAGACACGTTAAAAAGTACAGGTGTACGAATCACACCACAACGTCATGCGATTTTGGAGTTTTTAATTCAATCGATGATCCATCCTACAGCAGACGATATTTATAAAGCGCTTGAAGGCAAGTTCCCTAACATGAGTGTGGCAACGGTGTACAACAATTTGCGTGTTTTCCGCGAAGCCGGTTTAGTGAAAGAGCTAACGTACGGTGACTCTTCAAGTCGATTTGATTTCGTGCTCGGTGCAACAGATCATTACCATATGATTTGCGAAGACTGTGGAACGATTGTAGATTTCCATTATCCTGGACTTGATGAAGTGGAGCATTTTGCAGCACATGTCACGGGCTTTAAAGTAAATTCACACCGCATGGAAATTTACGGCACATGTCCGAATTGCCAAGGTGTATCAGCAAAAGCACAATAATAACAAAAGGCAGCTGGAAATTTCAGCTGCCTTTTGTTATGTTCTCGCGCGCTTATTATACGCTTCGTCAAATTCCTTACCTTCTAATTCTCGATCGAGTGTTAGCGCCTCATTACAATACATGCACATATCAACGCGCCCGAGCATTTTCGTATGTTTACCACAGCTTGGACATTCAATGACGACCGCCTTTGTCGACAGCATACCGATCCAAACGTATACAGCGGTGCTTGCGAAGATGCATAAAAGACCGAGTGACATAAAGACGAGCACGAGCCACGGATTGCTTTTAAAAAAAATCCCTCCATACATTACGACGAAGCCGATGAAAATAAGCGATAACGCAAATGACCGTATTTTGTTGATTTTGCTTGAATATTTCTTCATTATGCCGCCCCCTTTGTTCGTTTTATTGTACTATACGAAACGCTTGATGCAAAACGTTCGCCTAACAAAGAGGAATTTTATGAAACATGTCGAAATAAAAAAGATATACTAGTAGTCGTCTGCTATTTAGCGTGCAGCAACTAAAATTCGGCAAAGAAGAAATTAGTGTAAGGGGGAGCGAAAGTGGAACACGTATTACGACCGATTTATCAAGAGCGGGCGAGCAATGCAGAAACGCTCGGCATTATTTTAGTGGATAAAAAGCAAAACGAAACAAATGTTACAGATACTTTTGATAAGGTGCTGCTCGTCATCGTAAAGGATGCAGAAAAGGCGATGATGACGAAGCATTACACATTCGATTACCAAAAAGCAGTGATGCATACAATTACAGAAAAGCAATTGCGCAAATGGCTTCTTATAGGCTCGCATCGTCGTCTTGTCGATTGGTTATTTAACGGTAAAGTGCTATTTGATCGCAATGAATTTTTACATACGTTAAAGATGGAATTAAAAGCTTTTCCATTTGATGGGCGCAAAATTAAAACAGGTATTCAATTTGCGATGCTCATTCGACGTTATATAGAGGGAAAAGAGTTGTTTGAACAAAAGAACTATTTAGATGCGTACAATCATGTTGTCGATTCATTACATCATTTAGCGCGTCTATCTGTAATTGATAGCGGTTTATATCCAGAAGTGACAGTGTGGGCGCAAGTAAAACGGCTAGAGCCAGCCATTTACAAATTATACGAAGAGCTCATTTTAAGTGACGAGCCGATTGATAAACGATTAGAGCTGTTATTTTTAGCGAGCGAGTTTATGATTCACTCACGCACAGCAGATGGAGCACAACATATTTTATCGGTTATGAAAGAACAAGATGCTTGGACTATTCAACAATTACACGAGCATAAAGAGCTAAGCAATTATTCTAAAGATCTCGAAGTATTTATCGAGTATTTAGTTGAGCGTGAATACATTGAAGTTGAAGCAGTCATGTCAAAAAATGAAATGATTTTTCATCGTTATTATAAAGTTGGAAAACAATAATTTTTTTAGAGTAGGCTGGAACAAAAGTATAATTCCAATGAAGTACAGTGTAGTTATATGCTGAAAATTTCATACATGGTCACGAAGCGAAGAGCGGACTTCTATATAGACGGTGAATGTATTTTAGCGTTTTGTTCGTCGGCTCTCCACATCGAGGCAGGCTTTCCGCGGGCGTGGCTCGAGCCTGTAGTCTCTCGCTCACGCTTTTCCCGCAGGAGTCCGCCTCTTGTTTCGAGCCTCGTTCACATTCTAAATTTCAATCACCTTGTATATAGTTGAATCACAAATGTTTTTTTGTGACGAGTAATCGCATAGCATGAGTTTGAGACTACAGGTTTATGTTATGTCCTAAAGAATGGCCCGCTCGAAGCAAAGTGCCACAAGGAAACGGAACATTTCCTTGTGGCACTTTTTTATCCCAATCTCCCAATCTGTTTTATTTTGTTATGATAAAAAAGGATTTATTGATCTTTCTTCTTATATAAAAGAAGGTAGAAGCAACTGAAATGCTATTATATTCATAATATTATTTCTTTAAAATAATCGAATTTTTTTCATGAAAACAGTTGACGTAGAAAGGAATAACCTTTAATATAAGGGTTGTCGCTGATATGCGAACTATATAAGCACTTACAAAAATTAGTCGGAAAAGTTTTTTTAAGAAAATGCTTGACGCTAAAACATAACGGTGTTAAATTATAGTAAGTCGGAAACACAAGCTGACATGAACCTTGAAAACTGAACAACAAACGTTGATGAAACATAGCTAGTTAACTCTAGCAAACGATTTTGGACATCATAATTGATGCCAGCAACATTTTAGTTTCGGC
>NZ_MATO01000028.1 GCF_001700325.1 Caryophanon latum | reverse complement strand
TTCTTCATTTTTCAAACATATTTTCTTAACTTGATGGCTATGGGTCTACACCATTTAATACTTCTACGACTGCATCTACGCCACCTGTTTCTGTGTAATCTTGCGTCACTGTTGACGATAGCTTACGTTCAAGCACCGATTCGATTTCACTAATAACTTCTGGTGATGTCGACTCCATTTGTGCAATACGCTTTGCAATATCAGCTTGTACTTCCTGTGGTAGTGACGATAAAATAACACCGGCCTGCGCTGGTTCTAAATAAGATAAAATAAGCGCAATTGTTTGTGGATGCTCATTTTGAATAAAGTTAAAAATTTGAGCTGGATCTGCTTTGCGTGCAAAGTCAAACGGGCGAACTTGTAGCGACGATGTTAAACGGTTAATAATCGCTTGTGCTTGCTGCTCACCTAACGCTTTTTCTAGCACCGTTTTTGCATAACCAATACCACCTTGAGAAATATACTCTTGAGCTACTGCAATTTGGTGAAATTCCTCAATAATGTCTTCTTTCGTTTTTGAATCTACTTTTTTAACGCCTGAAATTTCAAGCGTTAAACGCTCGATTTCCTCTTCACTTAAATGTTTATATACTGAGGCCGATACTTCTGGTCCTAATGAGATTAAAAGGAGCGCAGCTTTTTGTTTACCTGATAATTCTTTATCTTTTTTAGACATAGCCGTACCTCCCTTTAATCTTCAGCAATCCATGTACGTAATAATTTAGCAAATTCTTCTGGCTTTTCTTTTGCCATATTTTCTAATTGCTTACGACGAACAGTTGCTTCACTATCATCTTCTGTTTGAATCTCTTCGACAATTAACTCTTCTTGCTCTTCAATTAATGCTAGCTCTTCTTCTTCTTCACGTTTTTTACGTGCGCGCATAATATACAGAACGAGTAATACGATTGCAGCTAATAAAATACCGCCAATTACGTAAGCCCACCAAGGAATAAATGGCTTCTCTTCAGCTGTGTCTACGCTCATACCGTGTAATTGTTGAACAGAAACAACGATTTTTTCGCCTACTTGCTCTTCTGTTAATGTACCTGTAGAAGATTTATCAATTGTTGTACGTACAATTGTTGATAACATCGCTTCTACATCTTCCGTTAAACCAGCTGGTAATGTTGCTGGATCATCCGGTGTTGGTGGTTCTACAACAACTTGGATACCTAAATCGCGAATTTTATATGGGCTTTCTGAAATTTCACGTTGAATTTCATTTACACCGTAGTTTAATTGCTCTTCTACACGTTCATATTCCCCGTCACCAAATGTGCCTTCGTTATATGTTGTGAAGTTATCTGTTGTCGTATCTGCTTCAGGCTCTCCCGTTGCAGCCGCTCCTGTACCTGTGTACGTTTCGCTAATATTTTGTGCACTAATAATGATGCCTTGCATGTTTTCTTCATCAACTGGTGTTAATAAGTCCTCTTGACGATTTTCTTTACTGAAATCGATATCAGTTGTAACCGATACGACAACTTTTCCTGCACCCATTAATGAACCTAATAAGCTTTGTACTTGACGCTGTAAGTCACGCTCAATCTTTTCTTTAATCATCATTTGATCTGCAACGATTGAAGAAGATGAGCCCGTATCAACTAACGTAAAGTCTTCTGAGTATTGGTTCGTAATGACAATGTTCTCTTGCTTTAAGTTTGGTACACTCATTGCCACTAAATTATATAACGTTTTAATTTGGTCTTCTGAGAATTGGTGACCTAATGCAGTTTGTAAAATAACTGTAGCTGTAGGCTCCTGCGACGAATCATTTAAAAATACACCTGTTTCCGGTAACGCAATCATAACGCTTGCATCGTTTACACCGTCAATTTGACGAATTAAATTAGCTAGCTCTGTTTGCATCGCTGATAATTGTAAAACATTAAATTCGTTGTCAGTCATACCAAAGCCTGCGTTATTCCAAAACGTTGAATAACCGTCTCCTGCTCCGCTCGGTACACCTTCAGACGCCAATTGTAGCTTTAATGATTCTAATTGATCTTCTGGCACACTAATAGATGTACCCCCCGTACCAATTTGATAATCTACAGCTAACCCATCAAGTGATGTTTTCACTTGTGCTGCTTCCTCTAGTGTTAAATCTGTAAATAATGGTACATACGTTGTTCTCGTTAAAAAGAACGTTAATGCAGCCGCTAATAAGATGACTGCAATAATGGAACCGATAATCGTTCCTTTTTGTTTTTTACTTCGGCTCGACCAAAACTGGGTGGAGTCCGTTTTAAATTTATTCAATCGTTCGTTCATTATGTACCCTCCGGTATTCGTGAAGTACCCCACCTATTTAGAAGTTGTGTTATACGCTCATACGCATCATTTCTTGATACGCCTCTACTGCTTTGTTACGCACTTGCATCGTAAGTTCCATCGCTACACTCGCTTTTTGTGATGCAATCATTACATCGTGTAACTCAATGTCGCCACCTGAAATTAAAGTGTTTGTCGCCTTATCCGATTCAATTTGCTTTTCATTCAAGCTTGAAATTGCATCCTTTAGCGAATTTGCAAAGTTTTGTTGCGCTTCAAAAGGTGTTTGTCTCGTGTTTTCAACTTGCATTGTAGCTAACGAATTGTTTGTAATCGCTGTAATTGCCATTTACTCTACCCCTTATTTTCCGATTTCTAACGCTTTTGTTAACATCGCTTTATTTGCATTAAATACTGTGATGTTTGCTTCATACGAACGCGTTGCAGACATTAAATCAACCATTTCTGTTAATAAGTCAACGTTCGGTGTTTCCACATAGCCTGCTTCGTTTGCATCTGGATGTGTCGGGTCATATACAAGCTTAAAAGGCGTTTCAGTATCTTCGCCAATTCGAGTTACTTTCACACCATTTCCTACACCATCTTTAACTTGAACACCCATCGCTTGATTCAAGAAGTTTGAAAAACCACCTTCTTGTGCGGTCATTGTTACGGTTTTACGACGATATGGATCCCATGTGCCATCTGCATTTTGTGTTCCACGTGTCGTATCTACATTCGCGATATTCGACGACGTAACATCCATACGCAAACGTTGCGCAGTTAATGCCGATGCTGTTGTATTCATACTATGAAAAATTGACAAAATTATTGTCCTCCTTTAATGACAGTTTTCAACGAATTCAGCTTGCCGTTTATACGATCGATTAGCGCATTGTAATAAATCGTATTTTCAGCCATCTTTGCTTGCTCTGCATCCATATCAACACCATTACCATTTTGACGATAACGTAAATTAGTATAACTGTATACACCATCAGACGACTGTGGTTGTTTAAATTCATAATGACGTTGGTCTGTGCGATGTGCGGACATCGTATCAATCTCTGCATCTTTTAGCATTTTAGCGAAGCTGACATCTTTTGCTTTGTATTTCGGTGTATCTACATTCGCGATATTTTGCGCAATAGTTTTCTGCTTCGTCGCAGAATATTTCAACCCCGACTCCAAATTTCCGATCGTTCCTCCAAATAAATTCATTCTTTTACACCTCGCTTACGTCGTGACAGCACAACAAATTTGATTACTTCTTATTGTAATTAACTTTTGAAACAGTGTCTATCGTCTTTCACTAAAATAACCTAGTCGGTTATAACTATTTTAAGTTATGCGTATATACTTTTGTCCCGAAACGACATACCATGTGAACTAGTAAAATATGTATAAATACCCTTAAATCCAGGAATTATTAACGTTCAGTTTTCATCATCCATGTAGTGTAAAATTAATTTCATCGCTTTTAACACATAGTAAAAAAGACAGAATGCTCTACATGCTGTAAATCATGTAGTACACAATCTGTCCGTCACAAAATAGCCATCTTTGAATAGATACAGCTATTCAAAGATAAAAAGCGATCTGTTATTTCATTTTAATTTCTGCTAATGCTGTTAAAAACTTATCATTTAATACTTTAATATACGTACCTTTCATTCCTAAAGAACGAGATTCGATTACGCCAGCTGACTCGAGTTTACGTAATGCGTTCACGATCACTGAACGTGTAATTCCAACACGATCTGCGATTTTAGACGCCACTAATAAGCCTTCGTTGCCATCAAGCTCTTCGAAAATATGCTCAATTGCTTCTAGCTCAGAATACGATAAAGAGTTAATGGCCATTTGTACGACCGCTTTTGAACGAGCTTCCTCTTCAATTTCCTCTGATTTTTCACGTAAGATTTCCATACCGACTACTGTTGCACCGTATTCAGCTAAAATTAAATCGTCATCTTCAAATTGTGCTGCAACACGCGCTAAAATTAACGTACCTAAACGCTCGCCGCCACCAATAATTGGTACGATCGTCGTTAAGCCATCACGGAATAAGTCTTTATTTTCTACAGGGAATGCCGTGTAATCACTGTCGATGCCAATATTTGATGATGTTTCTGTAATTGTAAATAAGTTTTGTGTGTATTCAATAGGAAATTGACGTTCTTCAAACATCTTTTTCATGCGTTCATTTTCGATTTGTTGGTGAATCGATAAGCCAAGTAACTTCCCTTTGCGGCTTACGATGAATACGTTCGCATCAATAATGTCGCCTAATGTATCTGCCATTTCCTTAAAGTTTACGGGCTTACCTGCTGATGCTTGTAACATCGAGTTAATTTTTCGTGTTTTACCTAATAAATTCATAAATATCTATATCCTCCTGATCGAAGTCGATCATTTTATTTCCTAATTCACTTAATATTCTAAAGGTTTTTACAATTTATTTAAAATAATATGCTTCAAACGCTATAAAATAAATTGTGTTAAATCTTTGTTCTTCACAATTTCGCCTAACTTTTGGTCGACATATGCAGGTGTAATAGCAATATGGGCCGGCGCAATTTCAGAAGCCTCAAATGATAATTCCTCTAATAAGCGCTCTAAAATTGTATGCAGTCGACGCGCACCGATATTATCAGTTTCCTGATTTACATTTGTCGCAATTTCTGCGATGCGCTCAATCGCCTCATCTGTGAAATCGATTGTTACACCTTCTGTTTCAAGCAATGCTTTATATTGTAAAATGAGCGATTGATCCGGCTCATGTAAAATGCGCACGAAATCTTCCTTCGTCAACTTTTCTAGCTCGACGCGAATCGGGAAGCGTCCTTGTAACTCAGGGATTAAGTCAGATGGCTTTGCGACATGGAATGCGCCTGCTGCGATAAACAACATGTAGTCTGTTTTCACAGGACCGTATTTCGTCGTCACAGTTGAGCCTTCAATAATTGGTAAAATATCACGTTGTACACCATCACGTGAAACGAGCGTGTTGCCACCACTGTTCCCTTTTGATGCAATCTTATCGATTTCGTCGATGAAAATAATACCAGCTTGTTCCGCACGTACAACAGCTTCTTGTGTCACTTCGTCGTTGTCGATTAACTTCGATGCTTCTTCAATCGTTAAAATACGTCGCGCATCCTTCACTTGCACGCGTCGATTTTTCGTTTTCTTCGGCATGAAACTTGAGAGCATATCTTGCATGCCGCTTCCTGCCATTTCCATACCTGAACCTTGCAGCGCATCGAAAATCGATGGTGCCTGCTCCGTCACTTCAACCGTTACCCATTCATCCTCAAGCTTACCTGCTGCTAAATCGATTGCAACTTGCGCACGCTTCGAACGAATTTCTGCATGCTCAGCACCATCGTCTTCTTGCACTTGCTGCTGACCGCCAAATAACGCTTCGAATGGATTTTGTGTCGCCTGCTTTTTGCGTAACACCGGTACAAGTAGCTTTACAATTGCCTCATTTGCTAATTGCTCTGCTTGCTCTTTTACCGCTTCCATCTTCTCTTCCTTCACAACACGAACAGAAGACTCTACTAAATCGCGTACCATTGACTCCACGTCACGACCAACGTACCCGACTTCAGTGAACTTTGTCGCTTCGACTTTAATAAACGGTGCGTTCGTTAACTTCGCAATACGACGTGCAATTTCTGTTTTACCGACACCAGTTGGGCCGATCATTAAAATATTTTTTGGAATGACTTCATTTTTTAAATCCTCTGATAGTAAGCTTCTACGGTAACGGTTACGTAATGCAACGGCAACCGCACGCTTTGCATCATTTTGTCCAACAATGTGGCGATTTAAATGCTCTGTAATTTGTTTTGGCGTTAAATGTTTCGTCATTATAAAACCTCCAAAATAATATTATGATTTGTAAATACACAAATGTCTGCAGCTGTTTCAAGCGATGCGTGAGCGATTTCCTTTGCCGATAGTGAATCTCCTGCAAATTTCTTCAACGCACGACCTGCTGATAGCGCGTAGTTGCCACCTGAGCCGATTGCTAAAATACCATCGTCTGGCTCGATTACTTCGCCAGTACCTGAAACGAGCAGTAACGTATCTTTATCCATTACGAGTAACAGCGCCTCTAGCTGACGCAGCATTTTATCCCCACGCCATTGCTTTGCTACTTCTACTGCTGCACGTTGTAAATTGCCATTATATTCATTTAGTTTTTCTTCAAACATTTCAAACAATGTAAAAGCGTCCGCTACAGACCCTGCAAAACCAGCAAGTACTTGTCCGTTAAATAAACGACGCACCTTTTTTGCTGTTGCTTTCATCACAACTTGATTGCCGAGTGTTACTTGACCGTCACCAGCCATCGCACATTCACCGTTGTGCTGAATTGCAAAAATTGTTGTTGCATGAATTTGTCCCATACTCCCACTCCTTCTATGCCCTTGGATGTGCATTCATATATGTTTTTTTCAAATGCTCTTTCGTTACGTGAGTATACACTTGCGTTGTAGACAACTGTGAATGCCCGAGCAATTCTTGAACAGAACGAATATCTGCGCCGTTATTGAGTAAATGCGTCGCAAACGTATGACGCAGCATATGCGGATAAATTTTCAAATGCAGTGCTGCTTTGTCCATCATCTTCTGTAAAATATATCGAACACCTTTTGCAGTTAACGCATCACCACGCATATTGACAAACACATGCGCATGCTGCTTCGTCTTCATAATTCGTGGTCGTGCATACTGTATATAATAGGTTAACGCATTGAGCGCATATTGACCAACTGGAACGATTCGCTCTTTTTTCCCTTTACCAATTACACGGATAAAGCCGTACTGAAAATCAATTTGCGAAAGTTCTAAATCAAGCAGCTCACTTACACGCACACCAGTTGCGTACAATAATTCCAACATAGCGATATTGCGAATAGATTGCAAATCATCGCCTTTATTCGCCGTAAAAATTTGTTCAATTTCTTCCGTGTAAAAAAACTGCGGTAGCTTTTGCTCTTTTTTCGGATGAAATAATGCACTGAACGACGTATCATCCACATTAAATTGTTTGTTTAAAAACGCAAAAAAAGAACGAATCGAGGAAATTTTTCTCGAAATCGTCGTTCTCGCTTTTTGTTCTTCGTATAATTTTGTAATAAACGCGCGCGCATGAATAGCTGTGACTTGTTCTAAATGTTGTACGTCCTCTCGCTGTAAAAATGCGACGAACTGCTCTATATCATAGCGATACTCGCGAACAGTATGTATAGATAGCATACGCTCTGCTTGAATGTAATACATAAAACGCTCGATTGCTTCAGTTAACGTTAACATCATGTTCCTCCTCATTCGTAAAAAAGGATCGCTCATTTTGTTGCCGATTGCCGTTACCAATAAAAGCTCACTTATTAGACAATAGACTTAATTTCATCATATGACAAGTAGTAAATACTATTTTGTAATATTTTTTTATGAATATACTGTCTTTTCTGTCAAGCTAGCTGAAAATAAAGAAAAAGCCTTTAAGATTATAGCAAATCTTAAAGGCTGTTTCAAATTAAAGCTTAGCCGTTGCAACGAAGTGGTCAATCGCTTCAATGGCGCGTGTCGCTTGACGCTCTGCACGCTCTGCCTTTGATCGAATGCGCTCACCTAAATCCGGGAAAATACCGAAGTTTACGTTCATCGGCTGGAAGTTTTTCGCATCCGCCTCTGTAATGTAACGTGCCATCGCCCCAAGTGCTGTTTCAAATGGGAAGATGATTGGTTCTTCGCCGACTGCTAAACGTGCTGCATTAATACCTGCAATTAAACCAGAACCTGCTGACTCCACATAACCTTCTACTCCAGTCATTTGACCTGCGAAGAAAATTTGCTTATTCGCTGATAGCTGATACGTTTTTTCAAGCACTTTCGGTGAGTTAATGAACGTGTTGCGGTGCATAACGCCGTAACGTACGATTTCCACATTTTCTAAACCTGGAATCATCGAGAATACGCGCTTTTGCTCTCCCCATTTTAAATGTGTTTGGAAACCAACGATGTTATACAACGTACCTGCTGCGTCGTCTTGACGTAATTGTACAACAGCGTACGGGCGCTTGCCTGTTTTCGGGTCTTCTAGTCCAACTGGCTTCATCGGTCCGAACGTCATCGTTTTCTCACCGCGTGCTGCCATGACTTCAATCGGCATGCAGCCTTCGAAATATTTCTCTTTTTCGAACTCTTTTAACGGTGCACATTCCGCTTCAATTAACGCTTGACGGAATGCATCGAACTCTTCTTTATTCATTGGGCAGTTTAAGTATGCTGCTTCACCTTTGTCATAGCGTGATTTCAAGTACACTTTATCCATGTCGATTGAATCTTTTTCTAAAATCGGAGCTGCGGCGTCATAGAAGTATAAATAGTCTTGACCTGTTAGCTGCTGAATTTGTGCAGCTAGCGCTTCAGACGTTAATGGTCCTGTCGCAATAACCGTAATGCCATCTGGAATTTCTGTTACTTCCTCGTTAATCACTTCGATGTTTTCGTGGTTACGTACTGCTTCTGTTACGTATGAGGCGAACTCATGACGGTCAACCGCTAACGCACCACCGGCCGGCACGGAACAATTGTCCGCTGCTGCCATAATGACTGAATCAAGCTTGCGCATTTCCTCTTTAATAACGCCAACTGCATTCGTTAAACCGTTTGCACGTAGCGAGTTTGAACAAACAAGCTCCGCGAATTTATCTGTATGGTGCGCTGGTGTTTGCTTTACCGGACGCATTTCGTATAAACGTACTTTCACACCGCGCTTTGCGATTTGCCATGCTGCTTCACTACCTGCTAAACCAGCACCAATTACGTTAACAATTTGTTGTGACATATTGATTTACCTATCTTTCTTTTATTGAGTCGGTGCTTCTTCGTAATCACATTTTGTACATTGGATTTGAACACCTTTTTTAATTTTCTTCTCTACTAATAATGCACTACATTTCGGACAAGGTCTACTAATTGGCTTATCCCATGACACGAACTCGCACTGCGGATATTGATCGCAGCCGTAAAACAATCGCTTCGTTTTACTTTTACGCTCAACAATTTGTCCATCCGCACAATCCGGACATTTCACACCAATTTGTTTCATAATAGCCTTCGTGTTACGGCAATCTGGGAAATTTGAGCACGCCATAAATTTACCGTATCGTCCAAGCTTATATACCATCGCTGAGCCACATAGCTCACAATCTTCACCAGCTGGCTCATCTTTAATGACGATTTTTTCCATCTCGGCATCAGCATACGCGACACGCTTTTCGAAGTCTTTGTAAAACGCATCAATGACCTCTACCCATTGCTTGCGCCCATCCTCAACTTCATCTAAGTCCTGCTCCATTTTCACCGTAAACTCAATGTTTAAAATTTCAGGGAAAAACTCAAGCGTTGCCCAATGTACAATTTCGCCAAGCTCTGACGGAACGAAGCGCTTCGTCTCGAGTGTTACGTACCCCCGCTTTTGAATTGTATCAAGCGTTGGAGCATATGTAGATGGACGACCTATACCTAGCTCTTCTAACGTCTTCACTAAACGCGCCTCTGAGTAGCGTGGTGGTGGCTGTGTAAAGTGCTGCTTCGGCTCGATTTGAATTGAGTTCACTGTGTCTCCGATTTCCATTGCAGGTAACAGCTTATTCGTTTCCTCGGCTTGGTCATCTGTCCCTTCAATGTATACTTTCATAAAACCAGCAAACTTCACTTGTGAACCGTTTGCGCGGAATTGTACATCGCCATTTTGTAAATCGACTGTCATCGTATCAAGTACAGCTGGCGCCATTTGACTTGCGATAAATCGCTCCCAAATTAAGCGGTATAAACGTAATTGATCGCGCGATAGCACCGTTTTTAGCGTGTCAGGTGAGCGCATCGTACTCGTCGGACGAATCGCTTCATGCGCATCTTGTGAATTCGTGCTTTTTTTCACTTGCTTTTGCTCTGTTGCGACAAACTCTTTTCCGTACGTCGTTTCAATGAACGATAATACTTCTGTTTTTGCTGTTTCTGAAATGCGTGTTGAATCGGTACGCATATACGTAATTAAGCCGACTGTACCTTCTTTTTTACCGATATCAATACCTTCATATAATTGCTGTGCAAGCATCATCGTTTTTTTCGCACGGAAGTTTAATTTACGAGCTGCTTCTTGTTGCAGTGAAGACGTCGTAAATGGCTGTGCCGCGTTACGCTTCCGTTCTTTACGCACAACGTTTGTCACTTCAAATGCCTTACCTTTAATGCCATCTAGAACTTGTTGTACTTCAGCCACATTCGTCAGCTTAATTTTTTGCTCGCCATCACCATAATATAGCGCGCTAAACGGTTTTTTGCCCTTCTCAAACTCGCCTTCAATCGTCCAATATTCCTCTGGTTGGAAACGCTTAATTTCTTCTTCACGCTCAATAATTAAACGTAGCGCAATCGACTGCACACGACCTGCCGATAAGCCTTTTTTGACTTTCTTCCATAGTATAGGACTAATATTGTAGCCTACTAAACGGTCTAAAATACGACGTGCTTGCTGTGCATCTACTAAATCCATATTAATTGGACGTGGATGCTTAAACGACTCGACAATGGCATCTTTCGTAATTTCATTAAATACAACGCGGCAATCCGAATGAATATCGATGTTTAACGCAGTTGCTAAATGCCATGCAATCGCTTCCCCTTCACGGTCTGGATCGGCTGCTAAATAAATTTTCTTTGCTTTTTTTGCCGCTTGCTTTAATTCTTGCAACACCGGCCCTTTTCCACGAATCGTAATATATTTTGGCTCGTAGTTATTTTCTGTATTAATGCCCATTTGTGAGCGTGGTAAATCACGCACATGTCCAATCGATGCTTTTACTTTATATTTTTTGCCTAAATAACGTTCAATCGTTTTTGCCTTTGCAGGTGATTCTACAATTACTAAATAATCCGCCATATACATCCTCCTTCTAAAATGAGAGGTTCTTTTAATTCGTTATACGACTATTTATGCTTCATCTGTTAGCGGATTGGTGTTCCTTCTATTTTAAAGTAAACCGAATTGATGCACTGTTCATTTCGCTAACAGTATGACTTTCACATCGCCACATTGGAATTTCCAAGTGAAGTCGTTTGAAAAGAATATCTGTTGCAAAATGTATAACAGATTTTCATATAATGCAACTTTTTTTCAATTTTTCTGTTGAAAATGTTGTAAAAAGCGCGGCATTTCCTCTAGCGTTAATGCCGTCGCTCCTTCTGCTATTAATGCATTCGGACCTTGCGATAGCGGCGAAAATATATTCCCTGGCACCGCAAAAATTTCTTTGCCATGCGCTAATGCATAGTCGACCGTGCTCATCGTTCCGCTTTTTCGTTCCGCCTCCGTCACGACAACCGCATCGCTTAAGCCACTAATAATTCGGTTACGCATCGGAAAATACCATTTTTGCGGTCCATAATGATACGGATATTCAGTAACGAGCGTATGGTGCTGTGCCAAATAAGTTGCAAGTTGTGTATGTGCTTTCGGATAAACGTACTGAAATCCATGCCCGAGTACCGCAACTGTATGACATTGATGAGCAATGGCCGCCTCATGTGCAATCGTATCTGCACCTTTCGCTAAGCCGCTTATGATGACGAGATTTGCCTCCTTACAGTAAGGCATAAGCTGGCCGATAGCATAACGACTATAATCGGTTGCCTTGCGAGAGCCGATAATGGCAACAGCAGCTCGCTGAAGTGCGTCCACCTTACCTTTCACATATAAAACGAGCGGTGGATCGTAAATATTATACAAAGCTTGTGGATACTGTTCATCTCCGTAGCAAATGACGTGAATATGCTTCTCTTTATAAAATTGGGCGATTTGCTTCGGGCAGTAGCTCATAAATTGTTGCTGATAGATTGCCGCCTTTTCAGGTGAGCAGCATAAATACATGCTCAATTGCTTAGCCGACATTTTAGCGAATTGTTCAAAATGAGGGTCTTGCTCAATATAACGCTGAAGTTTTTTGTAGTTCATCGGGGTAATTTGATGAAATGTGAGGAATTGTTTGTTCACGAGGAAAAAGCCTCCTTTTTTATTATTTTTATATAATAAAACGGTGCTTAAAAATGCGAGAATAGCTTCGCAAAAGTTTTTTTGCGAAGCTATTCTCCTATGAAATTAACAGCACGAATTAGTGTGTTTTACACGCTTCGTATAAGCCTTTTTCTTTAATTACTTTAATTAATGTTTCACCGATTACAGATGGTGTTGGTGCAACTTCGATACCTGCTGCGTTTAACGCTGCAATTTTATCTGCTGCTGTCCCTTTACCGCCTGAGATAATCGCACCAGCGTGACCCATACGTTTACCTGGAGGTGCTGTTTGACCGCCGATGAAGCCGACAACTGGTTTTTTCATGTTCGCTTTAATCCATTCAGCTGCTTCTTCTTCTGCTGTACCACCGATTTCCCCGATCATAACAACTGCATAAGTTTCTGGGTCTTCGTTGAATGCTTCTAAACAGTCGATGAAGTTCGTACCGTTTACTGGGTCGCCACCGATCCCGACTGCTGTCGTTTGACCGATACCAGCTTCAGTTAATTGGTGTACAGCCTCATACGTTAACGTACCTGAACGAGATACAACGCCTACGTGACCTTTTTTGTGAATGTAGCCTGGCATAATACCGATTTTACATTCATCTGATGTAATAACACCCGGGCAGTTCGGACCAACTAAGCGAGTCTTTTTGCCTTCCATGTAACGTTTTACTTTTACCATGTCTAACACTGGAATGTGCTCTGTAATACAGATTGTTAAGTCTAGCTCTGCGTCCACTGCTTCTAAAATTGAATCTGCTGCAAATGCTGCTGGTACGTACACTACTGAAACTGTTGCGCCCGTTGCTTTAACAGCTTCTTCAACTGTATTGAACACCGGAATACCGTCTACATCCGTACCACCTTTACCTGGTGTTACACCTGCTACGACTTTTGTGCCGTATTCAACCATTTGTTTTGTATGGAAACGTGCAGTTTCACCTGTGATTCCTTGCACGATTACTTTTGTGTCTTTATTGATGAAAACGCTCATGCCTTAACCTCCCCAGCTACTAAGTTCACAATTTTTTGTGCGCCGTCTGCCATTGAGCTCGCCGCTACAATGTTTAAGCCAGAACCATTTAAAATTTCTTTACCGCGCTCTACGTTTGTACCTTCTAAACGAACTACTAATGGTACTTGTAAGCCAAGCTCACGTGCTGCTTGTACAACACCTTCAGCAATAACGTCACACTTCATAATACCTCCGAAGATGTTAACGAAAATACCTTTTACGTTTGCGTCAGATAAAATGATTTTGAATGCTGCTGTTACTTTTTCTGTAGTCGCGCCGCCCCCAACGTCAAGGAAGTTTGCGGGTGTGCCGCCGTAGTAACTAATTGTATCCATCGTTGCCATCGCAAGACCCGCACCATTTACCATACAACCGATGTTACCATCTAATGAAATGTAGCTTAAGTCGTATTTTGATGCTTCGATTTCTTTTGGATCTTCTTCGTCTAAATCGCGTAATTCACGTACATCAGCATGGCGATGTAACGCGTTTGAATCGAAGTTAAATTTTGCATCTAATGCTAACACTTGATCGTCACCTGTTACTACTAACGGGTTAATTTCAAGCATTGACGCGTCTTTATCGATAAAGGCATCGTATAAGCCTAATAATAATTTTGCTGCTTGGTTTACTAGCTTTGATGGAATTTCAATATTGAATGCTAAACGACGTGCTTGGAACGCTGTTAAACCTAAAACTGGATCTACTACTTCTGTGAAGATCTTTTCAGGCGTTGCTGCTGCCACTTCTTCAATATCCATACCACCTTCAGCAGACCCCATTACCGTTACGCGAGATGTCGCACGGTCAACTACTAAACTGATATAGTATTCTTTTGCAATGTTTGGGCAACCTTCTTCGATGTAAATGCGTTTAACTTCTTTACCTTCTGGACCCGTTTGGTGCGTTACTAGAACTTTACCTAAAAGCTCTTTCGCGTATGTACGTACGTCGTCAAGGTTTTTAGCGATTTTTACGCCGCCAGCTTTACCTCGACCACCTGCGTGAATTTGTGCTTTCACAACTGTGATCGCCGAGTTTAACTCTTTTGCTACTTTCACTGCCTCATCTGGTGAAAAAGCAACAAACCCGTTTGGAACTGCTACACCGTACTGGCGTAGAACTTCTTTCCCCTGATACTCATGAATATTCATGATCCATCCTCCCATTCAAACAATAATCGAAATGTTGTTACAACATTATTTTAACCAAAAATTCTTACAATGTCTATATTACTTCTTAAAAGTCCTTTTTTTCTTCAAAAAATCTTTTTTCTCTCGTATTAGCACTTTGTCATTATCATCTTACTTTAATTTTTAGAATCTTTGGTTTCATCGTTGCATATTATAGTAAAAAAACATCATAACTAAAGGTTATTTCGGTCTAATTAAGTTATGCTGTTGGTCTAAACGATAGATAAATGCAAAAACTTCCGCTACAGCTTGATATAGTTCCTCTGGTATCGCCGTGTTCATATCAAGCTGTCCGAGAATTTCCACGAGACCTTTATCTTCGTAAATTGGTACATTTGCCTCAGTAGCTTTTAATAAAATTTCTTCTGCAATTTTCCCTTTTCCCTTTGCTGCTACAATTGGGCCTGACGAAACAGACGGGTCATATTTTAGTGCAACTGCTTGTTTTCGTACGTAACGCTGCTCCTCATTCATATGCGGAAATCCACTCCTGTCGTCGGACGCTCCTCCACTTTTGGCGCCTTTACTTGCTTCACTTCAAACGGCTTAACGAACACTCCAGACAATTGGTAGTCATGAGCAGCCAAGCCTTCCTTCAACGCGATCGTTAGCGGCTTTGCAAGCGTTTGAAGCACTTCATTGTCGTTAAAAACATTCACTGTGACGATGCGATTTTGCACTTGCATATCAATCATCGTTTGCTCGATCGACGTCATGTCTAAATAAAATAAAATTCTTGCGTAGTCCGCATCAATTTTACCATCTTCTTGCATGCGCCCATTCCATTGTAATGTTGCCTCTGTTTGCTTGCCTAAAAACTGCATTGGCACTTGCATGACGAGTTGGTGTTGATGCCCTTGGTCGCCTGATTGAAGCTGCATGCCGTTCAAGCGCGCAAGCATCGTTTCTGCCGCATCACGCGTAGCCGGTAAAACTTGCTGTTGTAATAGCTCCATTAGCTGTGGCTTTAGTTGAGAAGCGAGCGCTTGCGGATCATTATTTTTCATCGTCGCCTCGTAACTCATGCCCATATCGCGCATAATCGAACGCATCGCCTGCTCAATTGCTTTCGCGTCAATATTATTTTGCACAAAGCTTTCCGTTTGCAAAACGAGCTGCTGCATTTGCGGCTGATTCGATGCAACTTGCGCCATTTGCGTGAACGTAGACGGTGATGGTTGCTGCTGAATGAGCGTAGCGAGCTGCTCGCGTGCTGTTAATTGACCAGATTGTGCAAATAGTTGTGTTTGCGCATTTTGAGAAAACGATTGGACGAGCTGCGCGTCAAATTGCTTCGCGAAAATAGCAGCTGTTTGTGCTGTTTTTGGCAGCTGCTCAAAGCGCGAAATCATTTGCTGCAGCGCTTCTTTTTGCGGTGCAGTAAGCGCAGTCTGCTGATCTACCCATTGCTTTAGCTGCGGCAATTGCTGTTGCAACTGCTGCGGTGTCGCCTGCTGAAGCGCCTGTACAACTTGCCCTGCGTTCGCTGTCGGTGCTAAGCTCGGCGTCTGTCCATTTTGCTGCCAATTTGTCGTCGTCGCCTGCTGTGGCAAGACGGCTGCTTGCTTTAATAACGTGAGCGCTTCTTGCTTTTGCGCCGCATTGCCTGATTGCAGCTGCTCGACAAGCTTTCCTACGTACACACCACCTGCTTGCTCACTAAACGGCTTCGCAATCGATTGCAGCTGTGTTAAGACGTTTTCGCGCGTCTGCGGTGTAACCGATGCATCGCGCAGTATTGCTTGCTCCAAATTTTGCAACGTATTCACCATACCGGTCGTCTTTGCCCCTTGCGTCATCGCCTGGAATACTTGCTGCGTAAACGGCATTTTTCCTTCTAACATTTTCGTCATTGCCGTTAACGCTTCCTTCACGCTGACGTTTGCTGGAAGCGACTTTAAAAAGCTTTCCGCCTGCAGTAGCTGTTCCTTTGAAATCGGCAGCTGCGCTTTCATAAACTGCTGTAACACTTGCTGCAGCTCAACTGTTTTCGGCAAATTCATCGACTGGAGTATTTGCTGCATTTGTTGCTGCTGCGTACCGGCGTTTGTCACGACTTTTAGCTCCGTTTGTGGCTGCGTTTGCGTCACTTGGAAGACGTGTGTGTCCCCTTGCTTTAACGGTGCCTCTAGCTTTGCGATTATTTTTTGATTGCCGACTTGCACTTCGGCTGTTTGGTTCGGGTAAAGCTGTTTAATTGTACCGTGAAACATTTGTCCATCACGCAACGTCATCGGCTGAGATGCAGTTGGTTGCACCGTTTGCGACTGAATTGGTTGAAAAGACATCGACATAAAAATCCCTCCTTATTTCACAAGTGATTTAATCGGCTCAAAGCTTCGGCGGTGATGAATCGTAATGCCATGTGCGTCAATGGCTGCTAAATGTTCCTTCGTGCCGTAGCCTGCGTGGTTGCAAAAGCCGTACTGCGGGAACTGCTCATGTAACGCGTCCATGTAATCGTCACGCGCTGTTTTTGCTAAAATGGACGCCGCCGCAATCGATAAGCTAAGCGCGTCACCTTTAATAATGTTCGCTTGACGGTGTGGAATATCGAGCGTCATCGCATCGGCAAGCACGGCGTCTGGTTTCACATCGAGCGTTTCAACTGCTGCTTTCATCGATTGGCGCGTCGCCTCGTAAATGTTTAGCGTATCAATCGCTTCAACGGACTGGAAATGCACGCTATAACAAATCGCATGCTCTTTAATGATGGCGGCATATGCAGCGCGCTTCTCCTTTGACAGTTGCTTTGAATCATTAATGCCAATAAGCGCGTCGCAATGAAGCGGTAAAATAGCCGCAGCTGTTACGACAGGTCCTGCGAGTGGTCCACGCCCTGCCTCGTCCACACCTGCAACGTACGTGCCACCTTGTAAATAGCTTTCGTCAAACGCAACTTTTTCCATATGTGCATCGAGCTGCTGCTGCTGTTTTTGAAGGCGGTTATGAAACGTAGCTAACGCCTTTTGTACGCCTGCACGCTCGTCTGCTGCGAGTGCTTCAATCCACGGCTCAAGCGTCGTTACTTCCTTTAGCTTTGCTGTTATTTCTTTAATAGATGTCATACTGCTCCTCTTTTCTACTGCTTATATCGGTCACGATTATTTGTTCATTATACCAAAAACTTTGCGACAAGCGGTGCTACCCGTTTACACAAAAAAAGAGTGTGCTCCGTCTAATCGACGGATTGCACACTCTCGTTATCATTATTCGCTCTTTTTACGTGCCGCATTTTGTAAACGGCGCGCCGCATCTTCTTCTTTAATCGCCTGCTGACGTGCTTCCTCTGCAATCGCATCCTCCACACGGTCAAACGTTAAGCGACCTAAATGCTCCCCGCGTAAATCACGGATAATAAGCAGTGCAACTTGATCATAATCAATTTCGCCACCTTGTCCGAATACGCGACGCTTTTGACCGATCGCATCAAATGTTACGACTAAATCTTCGTCTACTTTTTCGATGCCGTAGCGCTCTTGTAAACGATCTGGGTAACGCTCCTCTAAAAAGCGAAGCGCGTATACTGCTAAGTCTTCCATGTTCGTAATCGAGTCTTTAATTGCACCTGTTACCGCAAGCTTGTAACCAATTTGTTGATCTTCAAACTTCGGCCATAAAATACCTGGTGTATCGAGCAGCTCGATTTCTTTGCCAACTTTAATCCATTGCTGCGCCTTCGTAACACCTGGCGTATTACCTGTTTTCGCTAAGTTTTTCTTCGCTAAA
Source organism: Caryophanon latum (assembly GCF_001700325.1). Classification (GTDB taxonomy): domain Bacteria; phylum Bacillota; class Bacilli; order Bacillales_A; family Planococcaceae; genus Caryophanon; species Caryophanon latum. The sequence continues at coordinate 101,295 of NZ_MATO01000028.1, read as the reverse complement.
CGGTTAATGAGCGTTGATTTCCCTACATTCGGAATGCCGACGATCATCGCACGCATTGCACGTGGCTTCATACCCTTTGATTTCATGCGATCCCATTTTTCTTTTAAAATTTCCTGTGCTGCTTTCGTGACAGACGTTAAGCCTTTTCCTTCAAACGAATTCAGCGCTACTGCTTTTATGCCGCGCTCATCAAAGTATTGTACCCATCGACGTGTTTCTATCTCGTCTGCCATGTCCATTTTATTTAAAATGACGAGGCGTGGCTTTTGATTAATTACTTCATCAATCATCGGGTTACGTGATGATAAAGGTAGTCTCGCATCGACTAGCTCAAAAATAATGTCTACTAATTTTAATTGCTCTGTTACTTGGCGTCGGGCTTTTGCCATATGCCCCGGGAACCATTGAATTGTCATATTATTACCTCCATAACAAACAGATGCGAGGGCGTGTCATGCACCCCTCGCAGCTGTTAATCTACCATTTCTATTTCGTTTAACGGCCAGAAAATTAAGCTTGTGCTGCCGATAATCTCGTCTTGATGCACAAGTCCGATATGACGGCTATCTTTACTGTAGCGACGGTTATCACCCATCACAAATACGTAATCTTCTGGAATTTCAGTTACACCTGTTCGCTCTTCTAACGTAAAGTCTTCTGTTAATGTGCCTTCTGGTAAGTCTGCTTTTTTCTCGTCTAAATAAGGCTCGTCGTACGCTTCACCATTAATATATAATTGGTCATCTTTATACTCAATATGGTCTCCTGGTAAGCCGATGACACGTTTAATATAATCTTTTCCTTCCGGTGCATGGAATACGACAATATCAAAGCGATCTGGCTCACCAATCATATAACCAATTTTACTTACAATCATACGGTCGCCATTTTCCAATGTTGGCATCATTGATTCACCATCTACAACAATTGGTGTAAATAAGAAAAATCGAATGACCGCCGCTACCGCAAATGCAATAAGCAACGCCTTCGTCCATTCCCACAATTCATTTTTTTCTTTTTTTGCTGTTTCCAAACATTACGCCTCCCTTTAGCTCCTCTTCATTTTAGAGTATTCGCTAGTTCGTTGACAAGTTAGAACGCCTTTTCGTCGCAAAAAAAAGGAGCTTGTGGATAAACACAAACTCCTTTCTTTTTTAACTCATAATTAACGAATTTCTTTAATACGAGCAGCTTTACCACGTAAGTTACGTAGGTAGTAAAGTTTAGCACGACGTACTTTACCTTTACGTAATACTTCTAATTTAGCGATCTTTGGTGTGTGTACTGGGAAAGTACGCTCAACACCAACACCAGAAGAAATTTTACGAACTGTGAAAGTTTCGCTGATGCCGCCGCCACGACGTTTAATTACAACGCCTTCGAATAATTGGATACGCTCACGAGTACCCTCTACAACTTTAACGTGTACGCGAACAGTGTCACCAGGACGGAATGAAGGTACATCAGTACGAAGTTGTTCTTTAGTGATTTCAGTAATAATGTTTGACATTATATTTCTCTCCTTTTACCAATGCTCTTACACGAATAAATGCGCACAGCGGAACATCGTAATTCATATGCTTATAAGCACAAATTGAATAATACCATAAAGAAATTTTGCTTGCAACTAAAATTCGCTCCAACATACAAGGAATTTTACTTTACAGTGCATGCGGGGCTCGCTGCACGCGCTCTGCCATCACAATTCAGCTTTGATCTCGACTTTACGTTTAAAAACAAGCAAATCAGCTGTATGAAGATCTATACAATGAACTTAGGAAGGTAACCGTTCTTTTGTTTCGGCGGACGATTTTCGCGGGCGCTGCCTACACGTCAGAACGATGCTTTCCTCATATTAGATCCAAAAATTCAATCTATATACAAGGTGATTGAAATTTAGAATGTGAACGAGGCTCGAAACAAGAGGCGGACTCCTGCGGGAAAAGCGTGAGCGAGAGACTACAGGCTCGAGCCACGCCCGCGGAAAGCCTGCCTCGATGTGGAGAGCCGACGAACAAAATGCTAAAATACATTCACCGTCTATATATATAGCGTATCAACAGACATGAAACTGATTATTTCTTCAACGTCTCGATATATGCTTTTTGTTTATCGGTTAGCTCGATATGCTCGAATAAGTCTGGTCGTCGCTCAAACGTACGCTTTAACGATTGCTCCTCGCGCCACTGTGCAATTTTAGCATGGTTACCTGACAATAAAATGTCTGGTACTTTCATGCCTCGGAAATCCGCTGGGCGCGTGTAATGAGGGTGCTCGAGTAAGCCCGTTGAAAACGAGTCTTGAATGTGCGAGTCCGCTTGTCCTAACACGTTCGGCAACAGGCGCACGACGCTATCAATAACAGTCATCGCCGCAAGCTCACCGCCCGTTAACACAAAGTCGCCAATTGAAATTTCATCCGTTACGAGATGTTCTCGAATGCGCTCGTCATAGCCTTCATAATGCCCGCATAAAAACACTAAGTTCTCTTCTTGTGCAAGCTCCTCTGCCTTCTTTTGCGTGAAGCGCTCGCCTTGTGGACACATTAAAATAACGCGTGGCGGCTTGCCTGTCGTCTGTAAACTCTCTACTGCGTTAAATAACGGCTCTGGTTTTAACACCATGCCTGCACCACCACCGTACGGATAGTCATCTACTTGCGAATGCTTGTTTTCTGAATACGCGCGAAAATCGGTAACGTTAAATGTGAACGCCCCTTTTTCCTGCGCCTTTTTCATCATCGAGGCATTTAATACACCGTCAAACATGCTAGGGAATAAACTAAATACTTCAATATGCATTATAGTAATCCTTCCATCACATGAATCGTAATTTTCTTTTCTTCTACGTTAATGTCTTTTACAACGTCCTCAATGTACGGAATGTAATGCTTTTTCTTGCCAGCTGTTACTTCCCATACGTCGTTTGCACCTGTCGCTAAAATGTCTGTCACAACACCGATCAGTTCGCCTTCTTCTGAGAACACTTCACAATCTTTAATTTCGAAGTGGTAGTACTCGTTGTCGCCAAGCTCATCGTCTGCTAGCTGGTCGCTTGAAATTTTGAGCATTCCTTCTTTAAACGGCTCAACAAGGTTAATGTTTTCCATTCCTTCGAACGTTACTAAAATAAAGTTTTTATGACGGCGTGCTGAGCCAATCGTAATCCATGTTGGCTTTTTGTCATCCTTTTTAAATGCCGCAAGCTTTGAGCCAATTGCAAAGCGCTCCTCTTCAAAATCTGTTGTTGAAATAATGCGTAACTCCCCACGAATTCCGTGCGTGTTGACGATACGTCCTACGTTAAACCATTCCATGCTTCGTTCACCTCTATATATAATCTCGTTTCATTATAGCGAATGCGCCGACGTTACGCAAAACAAGCGTGGTGTGGATCGTGCTATTTCAGTTGCTCTTCACTTTCGAGGCAGGCTTTCCGCGGGCTCGGCTCAAGCCTCCTCGACGCTCCGATGTCGCGTCTGTGGGGTCTTGAGACGCGAGCTGTTCCCGCTGGAGTCCGCCTCTTCCGTTACGAGCAATTTGATTTTACCCTAACCACAATACGCACATATCGACTCATTCTTCTTCATAAAATTTGTTAATAGCACTTCTTTTTTGGAGCAAGCAGTAACGTCATGTCGGAGCTTCGCGGCGAGACTCCTTGGGGATAAGCGTGAAACTTGAGACCCCACAGCCATGAGGTACGAATGGCGAGGAGGCTCAAGCCACGCCCCAGGAAAGCGAGCCGCATAAAGCGACCGTTATGACGAAGCTAGCTAAACAAAAAAGAGGCACCCGAAAGCTTCGGATGCCATTCTTTCAATCCAATATATCGACATACGTCTTTTTTTGTTGGTAACTATTTGCCGCTGAGTAAACAACTGTACGAATTGCTTTTGCAACTCTCCCGTGTTTACCAATTACTTTCCCACGATCATTTGCATGGACAAAAAGCTTGTAAACAATGCGATTTGATTGCTCGTCCGTCTCAATACGGACATCATCTGGATAATCGACTAACGGTGTAACAATTGCTTTAATCAGCTGCTCCATAGCACACCTCCAAAATTATTTACTGAATTTTGAGTTATGGAATTTTTCCATGATACCTTGATCTGAGAACAGGTTACGTACAGTGTCAGATGGTTTTGCACCATTTGTTAACCATTTAAGAGCTTTCTCTTCATCGATTTGAACTGTAGCTGGAACTGTAAGTGGATTGTAAGTACCTACTGTTTCGATTTGACGACCGTCACGTGGTGAACGCGCGTCTGCAACTACGATACGATAGAAAGGAGATTTTTTAGCTCCCATACGTTTTAAGCGAATTTTAACTGCCATTTTTCTAGCACCTCCGAATAAGTTTCACACAAGATAGTATATTATCAATGTTTCTGATGTTTGTAAAGTGTTTTTTCTTAACACCTTATAAATTTATTTAAAAAGAGAATCTAAACCAGGTAGTTTCATCTTTTTCTTCCCTTTACCTTGCGTCATCGTCGTCATTTGCTTCATCATTTTCTTCATGTCATCGAACTGCTTTAACAGTCGATTAATTTCTTGAATTGATGTGCCCGACCCTTTAGCGATGCGCTTTTTGCGGCTCGCATTAATAATTTCAGGGTTCGTTTTTTCCGCCGGTGTCATCGAATAAATGATCGCTTCAATGTGCGCCATTTGCTTCTCATCTACCTTTGCATTATCGAGCCCTTTAATTTTGCTAGCACCTGGAATCATCTTTAAAATTTCATCTAAAGGACCCATTTTTTTCACCGCTTGGAGCTGCTCGATGAAGTCATCAAACGTAAATGTTTGCGTCATAAACTTCTCTTCTAGCTCTTTTGCTTTGTCCATATCGACTTCAGCTTGCGCTTTTTCGATGAGCGATAAGACGTCACCCATCCCTAAAATACGGCTTGCCATACGTTCTGGATGGAATGGCTCTAACGCGTCCATTTTCTCGCCCATACCGACGAATTTAATTGGCTTTTCCGTTACAGCGCGGATCGATAATGCCGCACCACCACGCGTATCACCGTCTAATTTCGTTAACACGACGCCTGTAATGCCGACCGCTTCATCGAAATTTTGTGCAACGTTCACCGCATCTTGACCAGTCATGGAGTCAACAACTAAAAATACTTCGTCAGGCTCTTTAATGCCACGAATGTCTTTTAGCTCCTGCATTAGCTCCTCATCGATATGCAAACGACCTGCTGTATCGATAATAACGACATCCAAATGCTCTTCCTTTGCGTGCTCGATCGCCTGACGCGCAATTTCAACCGGCGATACTTCATTGCCTAGCGAGAACACCGGTAACGATAGCTGTTTGCCAATCGTTTCAAGCTGTTGAATCGCTGCTGGACGATAAACATCGGCCGCAACTAGCAATGGCTTACGATTGTATTTTTTACGTAAAACGTTCGCAAGTTTCCCTGTCGTCGTCGTTTTACCAGCACCTTGTAAGCCGACCATCATAATAACAGTTGGTGGCTTCGTATTAAATTTAATCGGGCTTTGCTCGCCGCCCATTAATGCTTGTAGCTCTTCTTGTACAATTTTAATAACTTGCTGACCTGGTGTTAATGATTTCATGACGTCTGAACCGACAGCACGTTCACTCACACGAGCAACAAATTCCTTTACTACTTTTAAGTTAACGTCCGCTTCGATTAAGGCACGGCGAACTTCACGCATCATTTCTTTTACGTCTTGTTCCGATACTTTCCCTTTACCTTTAATCTTTTGGATCGTCCCTTGAAGGCGTTCAGCTAAACCTTCGAATGCCATAATAAGTCTCCCCCTAATCCCACTCTTGCAGCTTGCTCAGCATTTGAATTTGCTCATTCGGTGAGAGCGTACCGTTTTGAATGCCCTCCGTTAACGCTTCAATTGCTAGTTTACGCTGCTGGAATTTTTCAAGTAAACATAATTTATTTTCGTACTCTTCAAGCATTGCCTCTGTTCGACGAATGTTATCATACACAGCCTGGCGCGATATTGCATACGATTCCGCAATTTCGCCTAACGAATGGTCATCTAAGTAATATAGCTCCATGTAACTGCGTTGTTTATCAGTTAGTAGCGCTTGATAAAAGTCAAAGAGAAAGTTCATGCGAGTTGTTTTTTCAAGCAACATTGTAAACCTCTCCCTATCATAGTTTGTCTTTCATTAATTATAGCGTAAAAGCCCATTCTGTCAAGGGAATCCCCTTTATACAACAAGGATTGTCGCCATTTGTATTCGCTCTATATAGCTCGCTTTCTTGAGGCTTTGCGGCGAACACAATGTTTGTCATAAAGCACGAGCTGTTCGTTAAGAAGTCTCACCACTTTGCTCTCACTAATTACGAAAAAAGGCTAGAGGAGATGAAAATCGTCCTCTAGCCTTTGATTAAGCAGCGATTATTCCTCGTCTGCCTCCTCTAATTCTTTTTCTAAGCCTTCTGCAAATAAGCCGTACACGTAGCGTTCTGCATCAAATGGCTGTAGGTCGTCCATTTGCTCACCAAGCCCGACGAATTTCACTGGGATGCTTAGCTGATGGCGAATCGCAAGCACGATCCCGCCTTTTGCTGTGCCGTCAAGTTTCGTTAATACGATACCCGATACATCCGTTACTTCTTTAAAAATTTTCGCTTGCATTAACGCGTTTTGTCCAGTTGTTGCGTCTAGTGCTAATAACACTTCATGCGGTGCATCTGGAATTTCACGCGAGATAACACGCTTTACTTTTTCAAGCTCGTTCATTAAGTTTACTTTGTTTTGTAGGCGTCCTGCTGTGTCGCAAATTAATACGTCCACACCGCGCTTTTTCGCCGCTTGAATCGCATCAAACATTACAGCTGCTGGGTCTGATCCTTCTGACTGCTTTATGACTTCAGCGCCAACGCGGTCTCCCCATACTTGTAATTGGTCGATTGCACCAGCACGGAACGTATCGCCCGCTGCGAGCATAACTGAGCGACCTTCTAATTGCAGGCGACGCGCAAGCTTACCGATTGTCGTCGTCTTCCCTACACCGTTTACACCGACGAATAAAATAACCGTTAACTCACCTTTAGGCTGTAAGTTTAGTTCGATTAAATCGTCCTCGCCGCGCTCATAAATTTCAACAAGTTTCTCGGCAATGACCGCTTGAATGCCGTTCGTATCTTTAATATTTTTGCGCTTCACTTCATAGCGTAATTTATCCATTAGCTCGTCTACTGTGTCGATACCAACGTCCGCTTGTAATAATAACTCTTCTAGCTCCTCGAAGAAATCTTCGTCCACTTTGCGGTAACGTGCGACTAAATCATTTACTTTTGATGTGAACGAGTCTCGCGTTTTCGCTAAGCCGGCTTTGAACTTTTGTGTTATCGACCAAGCAGAAGGTTTTTTCTCTTCTTTTTCTTCGTCTTGCTGCGGCTCGATGATGTCAAGCGCGGTCTCCTCAACGACTACTACTTCATCTTGTTTTTTAACTTCTTCTGTTTCGACAACTGTTGGTGCAGCTTCTTCTACAGTTTGTTCAATGCGCTCGTCTTTGTCATCAGCATCGTCTTGTGCTGCGTCTTGTAACGGCGCGTCGTTTACTTCTTTTTCTTCTACGGCGTCTCCTGTTAGCTTCGCCTTTAATCGTTTAAAAAAGCTCATCGTTTAATCTCCTTTATTGCATCGTTACTGGTGCGTCCTCTTCAAGCTTTACCGATACAAGCTTCGATACGCCCGATTCTTGCATCGTAATGCCGTATAGCACGTCCGCCCCTTCCATCGTGCCTTTACGATGGGTAATGACGATAAATTGTGTATGCTCGCTAAATTTCTTTAAATATTGGCTGTAGCGCACGACGTTTGAATCGTCGAGTGCCGCTTCCACCTCATCCAAAATACAAAACGGTACTGGACGCGTTTTTAAAATGGCAAACAGTAAGCCGATTGCCGTTAATGCGCGCTCACCGCCCGATAAAAGGCTTAAGTTTTGCAGCTTTTTCCCTGGTGGCTGCGCGACAATTTCAATGCCGGTTTCAAGCAAGTTGTCAGCGTCCGTTAACACTAAATCTGCCTGACCGCCGCCAAACAGCTCGCGGAAGACAAGTTTGAAATGCGAGCGAATCGATTCAAATGTCGTTTTAAAGCGCTGCGTCATTTCCTCGTCCATTTCACGAATCGCATCGTGCAACGTGTTTTGCGCCTCGATTAAGTCGTTGCGCTGCTCCGTTAAAAATGCATGACGCGCCGACACTTCGCGGAACTCCTCAATCGCACTGACGTTGACTGGACCGAGCTCCTCGATCGATTGCTTCAGCAGCTTCACCTTGCGACGCGCGTAATCTAAGTCGTCAATTTCGCGCACTTGCTCAATCGCCTGCTCTAGCGTTAACTCGTATTGCTCTTCTAGCTGCTCGTTTTCGCGATTTCGTAATAACTCCGTACGATTGCGCTGCATGTCTAACTGATGTAACTGCTCGACGACTTGCTTATGCGTCGCCTCGCTTTGCTGCAATGCCGCTTCAACGTCCGTTAAGCTTTGCTGCTGCTGTAATCGCTGCTCTTTTAACGCGGCCAATGCGTCCGTTAATTGCTGACGTGTTTGCAGCCAGCGCTCGACTTGTGCCGTTAGCTCATCTAATGATACGTCCTCTTGCGCCTCGTCGTTTTGAAGCCACTCAAGCTCCTGCGTAACTGACGCAATGCGCTCCTGTGCCTTCATGAGCGTCACTTCAACGTCCGCTGTTGCTACTTGCGTTTGCGTACGCTGCTCCTCCGCTACGGCAAGCTGAGCGCGCTTTGTCGCAAACTGCTCGCGCACGACGTCTTTTTCCTCGTCGTTTTGTTCCTTCGCCGTCGTCATTTGCTCGATCGCCGCGTTTAGCTGCTGTAGTTCCTGCTCTAATTGCACAGCACGCATTTCCGCTTGCTCCTTTGCAACTAACAATGACTCTCTGCGCGTTTGCAAATCGCTATTTTCAGACGTTGTAAGCGATAGACGCGTTTTTAGCTGGCGATGTAGCGATTGAATTTCACGCAGTTTTGCCGCTCGCTCTAGCTGCACAGCACGCATTTCCTCGCTGCGTATTTTCGCTGCATCTAACGCGTTACGCTGCTCGGCAACACTCGCTTTATCAGCCGCAATACTTTGCTCCGCCTTCGTCATTTTCGCACTCATTTGCTGTAAGCTCGCCGTTAATTCGTCAAGCTCTGCGCGACGTGAAAATACTGAATTTTGCACTTTCGCCGCACCACCTGTTAACGAGCCGCCTGCGTTGACGATATCGCCGTCAAGTGTTACGACGCGGTATTTGTATTGACAGCCTCGTGCAATCGCTGTAGCCCCTTCTAAATGCTTTGCGACGATGACATTACCGAGCAAGTTTTCAATGATCGATTGATTGTCACCTGATGCCGTTAATAGTTCATCTGCGCACGCGATAAATGCAGGGTGCTCGAGCACATGTGCGATCGCGGCACGTTGTAATTTACGCGAGCGCATAACCGTTTTCGGTAAAAACGTCGCACGCCCGGCACGCTTTTGCTTTAAATACGCAATCGCTTGCTGTGCTGCTTGCTCATCGGTCGTAACGATATGCTGTGCCGCCGCACCGAGCGCTGTTTCAATCGCCTTCGTATATTCAGTTGGCACTTGAATGAGCTCTGCTACTGCACCTTCAATACCTCGTAGCGCCTGCTTATCACGCGCGACAAGCACTTCCTTAACACCTTGATAAAAGCCTGAAAAATCCGCTTCAAGCGCCTCTAATGATTCTTTGCGCGCCGTTTGCTGCTGCTCCATGCGGTACGCGTCATATAGCAGCGCTTCCTTTTGTTCTAGCTTTTGTACGAGCGCGTTAAACGCCGCTTGCAGCTCGCTATATTGTGCAATTTGCATGCGCAGCGCCTCGTCATCATCGTTCACTTGCTTTTGTAATGCCGCCTCTTGCTGTGCAAGCTGTGCAAGCTCCTCGTGCATTTGCGACGTTTGTGTCGTCACACGTGAGTTCATCTCATGCTGCTGCTCTAGCTGTTGGTGAATGTGCTTCAACTCATTTTTCACCGTCGCCTGCTCGTTTAAGCGCTCGATATATAACGACTTTTGTTCTTCAATATGAGCGGCAATTTCGCTAGCTGAGCTTGTTAATAATTGCTCAAGCTTTTTCACCTCTGCCTTTAGCTGCTCCACATCTTCTTTTTTTGCCGCATAGCTTTGCTGTAGCTCATCTTTTCGCTGCTGTAGCTGTTCGACGTCCGCTGTTGCTTCTGCTAATGCTGCTGTTAGCTTTTCGCGCTGCTGCTCGCGGTTTTCCGATTGCTGCGTATACAGCGCACGGCGACCTTCTGAGCGTTCCACTTCCGTACTCGCTTCAATTAAATCGTTTTGCGCGGCATCTAGCTTGCCATCTAGCGCCGTTAGTTGCTGACGAAGCTGCTGCACGTGCTGCTGCTCCGTCGCAATTTGCGCCACGTATTGCTGCTCCTGCTGCTGTAAACGACTTAATTCAACCGCCGAGTTTTGCAGTTCCTGCGTATACATTTGTAAATTGTGCACAAGTAATGCGATGTCGTAATCTCGCATTTCCTCGGTCATTTGTAAATAATCTTGTGCAGCTGATGCTTGCATATGAAGCGGCTCTAAACGACGGTCAAGCTCATGTAAAATATCGAGCACACGGTTTAAATTTTCATCCGTCTCGACAAGTTTATGCTCTGCCTTTTTTTTGCGTAGCTTATATTTCAATACGCCTGCAGCCTCTTCAAAAATCGAGCGACGATCTTGCGCGCGGCTATTTAAAATTTCATCGACACGCCCTTGTGAAATAATCGAAAACGCTTCTTTCCCAAGTCCAGAATCCATAAATAAATCGGTAATATCCTTTAGGCGACAGCTTTGCTTGTTCAATAAATATTCGCTATCTCCTGAGCGATACACGCGACGTGTCACACTTACTTCTGTGTACGGATATTGCAGTCGCTCGTCCGTGTTGTCTAACACTAACGTTACTTCTGCAAAGTTTAACGCCTTGCGCGAGTCACTGCCGGCGAAAATGACATCTTCCATTTTCGCACCACGAAGCGACTTCGCTGATTGCTCACCTAACACCCAGCGCACCGCATCGATGACGTTACTTTTCCCTGAGCCATTTGGACCAACGACGGCCGTAACGCCTGGAACGAAATCGATACCAATACGCTCAGCAAACGATTTAAATCCTACTACTTCTAGTCGCTTCAGGAACATGCTTAACCCTCCTGCTCTACTTTACTGCGCAGCATACGCATCGCTTCTTGTGCGGCTTGCTGCTCTGCTTCTTTTTTCGATTTGCCACGACCAATACCTAGCTCTATGTCGCTCAAAAGTACGCGCGAAATAAATGTGCGGTTATGCGCCGGTCCTTTTTCGTCGACAATTTCATAATGCAGCACGCCGTTGTTCGTTTGCTGAATCATTTCTTGCAGCTGACTTTTAAAATCCATCACATGCGAAAAAGCACCGACTTCTACTTTCGGGAAGACGACTTTTTCTAAAAAGCAAACCGTATCATCTAAGCCTTTATCTAAGTAAAGTGCACCAACAAATGCTTCAAATACATCCGCAAGTAACGCTGGACGCTCTCGACCGCCTGTAATCTCTTCGCCTTTACCGAGCAACACAAATTGTCCGAAATTTAGCTCGTTTGCAAAAATAACTAATGATGGCTCACATACGATCGAGGCACGTAGCTTCGTTAGCTCACCCTCGCTCATTTTCGGGTAGTTTTCAAATAAAAATTGCGATACAGATAATTCGAGTACGGCATCTCCTAAAAACTCTAGTCGCTCATTGTCTGTAAATCGTTTCCGACGATGCTCATTCACATACGATGAATGCGTAAATGCTTGATACAATAACTCTTTATTTTCAAAATGAATGTTAAGCTTCTGCTGCAACACCTCAAATTGTTGTCGTGCTTTTTCAGGTAGTACACCTGCTTGCTGTTGTTGCTTTCGTTTAGTTGCCATGTAGATTCTGCCTTCCTTTAGTTTCTATCGTTTAGTTTATCCTCTTTAGTACGAATGTGCAAAAGGAAAAGTGATTTCAGCGCAAACGAAAAAGAGACACGGGAATTCGTGCCTCTCCAAAAATGGATAAACCATGATTATTGTTTTTGCTCGATGTATGCGATTGCGTGACCTACTGTCGTAATTTTCTCTGCAGCTTCGTCTGAAATTTCCATATCAAACTCGTCTTCAAGTTCCATTACTAGTTCTACTACGTCTAAAGAGTCAGCACCTAAATCTTCACGGAATGAAGCTTCAAGCTTTACTTCGCTCTCTTCTACGCCTAAGCGGTCTACGATTACACGTGTTACACGTTCTAATACTGTTGTCATTGTGTTCACCTCCTCTCAAATCATCGATACATATTATAGGCGAGCGCTTTGATCACTGGCGCTAGTCGCAATATAACAGCTCGCTTTCCTGGGGCGTGGCTTGAGCCTCCTCACCGCAAGCGGTTGCGGGGTCTCAAGTCTCACGCTTTTCCCCTAGGAGTCTCGCTGTTATGCTCCTAGCTAATTGGCTACATTCAGCTCATACACACTCTTACTACATCACTAACCCGCCGTCAATGTGCAGCGTTTGTCCTGTAATGTAGCTTGCGTCGTCTGAAGCTAAAAACGATACCGCTTTTGCAATATGCACTGGCTCACCTAAACGTGCAAGTGGAATTTGTGCAAGCATCGCATTTTTCACGTCCTCTGGCAAAGCGTCGGTCATATCCGTCGTAATGAAGCCTGGTGCAATTGCGTTTACTAAAATGCCGCGACTTGCAAGCTCTTTCGCCGTCGTTTTCGTTAAGCCGATGACACCCGCTTTTGCCGCTACGTAGTTCGCTTGCCCTGCGTTGCCTGATACGCCGACGATCGATGAAATGTTAATAATGCGTCCAGCGCGTTGCTTCATCATCGTGCGCGTTACTGCCTTCGTACAAAGGAATACACCTTTTAAGTTCGTGTCGATTACATCGTCCCACTCGTCTTCTTTCATGCGCATTAATAAATTGTCGCGCGTAATCCCCGCATTGTTTACTAAAATGTCGATGCGACCGAACTGCTCTACAACGCCGTTCATAAGACGCGTTACATCATCGCTGCTCGCTACGCTTGCTTGCATCGCAACTGCTTGTGCGCCGCTTGCTGTAATGTGCGCTACAACGTCGTCTGCTTGCGCTTGGCTGCCGCTATAGTTAACAACAACCGTTGCGCCTTGCTCTGCTAATTCGATCGCAATGGCACGACCGATGCCGCGACTTGCGCCTGTTACGACTGCTACTTTCCCATCTAACTTACCCATTTGCTAGCGCCTCCTTCACGAATGTCACTGCCTGCTGTAACGTCTCTTCATCAAAGACGCATAAGCACGTTGCAGAGCGGTCTACTTTTTTCACAAGCCCGCTTAACACTTTGCCAGGACCGCATTCAATAAATGTCGTTACGCCTAAATCAAGCATTTTTCGCACGCTTTGCTCCCATAAAACAGGTGATACGACTTGGTCAATTAGCTCCTGCTGCATGTTCGCCTGCTCCACGACATCCGCCTGCACGTTGCCGACAACTGCATAGCGCGGTGCTTCAAACGTTACGCCAGCTAAATCTTTTTCTAGCTTGTCTGCGGCCGGCTGCATTAATACGCTATGGAACGGTCCACTTACTTGTAGTGGAATTGCTCGTTTTGCGCCGCGCTCCTTCGCAAGTGCACTCGCTTTTTCCACGCCGTCTTTCGTGCCGGAAATGACGATTTGCCCTGGACAGTTGACGTTAGCAATTTGCACGCTATGCCCTTCATTCGTCACATCTGTCGTTACTTGCTGTAGTGCCTCTGCATCCATTTGTAAAATTGCCGCCATCGCACCTTCTCCCGCTGGTACGGCTTCGTTCATATATAAACCACGTTTGTGAACAATTGAGACTGCTTCCTCAAATGACATCACCCCTGCTGTCACGAGCGCACTATATTCGCCAAGTGAATGCCCTGCTACAACGTCTGGCTCTACCCCTAAAGCAAGTAGGCGCTGTGCAACGAGTACACCTGTCGTTAGTAATGCTGGCTGCGCATTGTATGTAAGCGTTAACGTTTCTTCAGGGCCTTCAAGCATGTACGTCGATAACGGAAATCCGAGTACGTCGTCTGCTTTTTTATATAGCGTATCGTCTTGTGTAACGAGCGCCTGTCCCATTCCTACAACTTGCGAGCCTTGCCCTGGAAAAATAAAAGCAATCTTTGTCATTATGTAAATCCCCTTTGTGTATGTTGAATTATGACTGAATCGTCTGTTGAATCGTCGCGCTTACGTTATGCTTGACCATTAAGTTTGCTTGCTTAATCGCACTGTAAATCGCCTGCCCATTTGATGAGCCGTGCGCTTTAATGACTGGTGCTTGCAAGCCAAACAATGCTGCGCCGCCGTATTCTGTATAATCCATCGTATCTTTAATCGTCTTTAATTGAGGTTTCATCATCGCTGCTGCTAGCTTCGTTTTGACCGAGCTCATAAAGCCGTCTTTTAACATTTTAAACATGACACCAGCTGTACCTTCAATCGTTTTTAACACCATGTTTCCTGTGAAGCCGTCTGTTACGACAACATCTGCTACCCCTGTCAGAAGATCGCGTGACTCCACGTTGCCGATGAAGTGAATGTCTGTTGACGCTTGTAATAGCTCAAACACCGCCTTCGTTAGCTCGTTGCCTTTCTTTTCTTCCGTCCCGATGTTTAGCAACCCAACTGTCGGACGTGCAATACTGCGCACTTCACGGGCATAAATCGAACCCATAATGGCGTATTGCAATAAATATTCTGCCTTTGCATCGGCTGTTGCTCCTAAATCAAGCATTAAAAATCCTTTGCCATCCAGTGTTGGAAGCGTCGTTGCAAGTGCAGGTCGCTCAATGCCGTCAATGCGTCCGACTTTAAATAAGCCACCTGCCATTAACGCACCTGTTGAACCTGCCGATAAGCACGCGTCCGCTTCGCCATTTTTCACCGCATCAAGCATTAATGCCATCGATGAATCTTTTTTGCGACGTACAGCGCGGGCTGCATCGTCGTCGTTCGTTACAACTTCCTCACAGTGAACAACTTGCATGCGATCGTGTGCCTGTAAAAACGGGCGCATCGTCTCTTTATTGCCATATAGCTTCACTTCTAAATCTGGAAACTCATTGAGTGCCATTAAGACCCCTTCAATAACGGTTTTCGGTGCGTGGTCGCCACCCATACCATCTACAGCTAATTTCATGTTATTCACCTTTACCTTTCGTGCGGTACATTTCAAATTGTCCTTTGAAGACGACATCTCCATTTACGGTCGACGTCACTTCTACATATGTACGGTTTACTTCTTCATCATGACGTGTTACAACCGCCTTTGAAATAATGCGGTCGCCAACGCGCACTGGCTTGACGAAATGTAAATTCGATTTAACGGTTAACGCTAAATCATCATCAATCACAGCGACAGCTAATGAATTCGCCTGTGCAAATAAATGATGCCCTCTCGCAATCCCGTTGCGGGCAAATACATCACTTTCTTTCACATCATAAATCGATAATGCCTGTTTATCTAATTCAATATCAATCATTTCACCGATGACCTCGTCAAGCGGCAAAGATTTTACTTCGTTTTCAAATGTTTTAGAAGCGACATGTTTAATGCGCTCGCGTAACTCAGGAATCGATAGCTCCATCCGATCTAAACGAATCGTTTGGACGCTTACTTGGAATTGCTGCGCTAACTGTTCATCTGTGACGAATGGATTGTCTTCAATTGTTTGTGTTAGTAATCTCTGTCGTTCTTTTTTTGATCGTTTCATCCTTATTCGCCACCTTTTTAGCACTTGGTACTAACAACAGTATATAGGAGTTAAAAAAAGAATGCAATAATCTTTTTTAAATCTTTGCGTGGAATGTGCCACGAGCGTTCTCACAGCACTAAAAAATATTGCTGTTCGCGCTTTCGGCTCGCTTTCCTGGGGCTCGGCTCAAGCCTCCGCACCGCTCCTACGTCGCGCTTTACGGGGTGTTGAGGCACGAGCTTTCCCCAAGGAGTCTCGCCGAGCGCTTCCACCAATAGCTTCTTACCTTAAACTGAACAACGATGGGACAAAGCAAGTGCCATCAGAAAAATTCAACAGTTGGTACCGCTCCAATCGATAACATGTTTACGCGCGACGCAAAAAAGAGCATCAGAACGAATGGACGTTTCCGATGCTCTTTCGTTTTACTTAAACTTTTCATTTAATCAATCCGCTCGCCATCAAGCACACCGGACTTCGCGAGTACTTGACGAAGCGGTGCGTATTCATCACTTTGCCAAAATGCGTCCGTTTGCACGAGCGCCGTCGCATAGTCGCGAGCTACTTCAAGCGCACGGTAATCATGCACTAAGTCCGCCACTTTAAACTCCGGTAAGCCGCTTTGCTTTTTGCCGAAAAAATCCCCTGGGCCGCGCAGCTCTAAATCTTTTTGCGCCAGCGCGAAGCCGTCGTTCGTCTCGGTCATCGACAGCATGCGCTCCTTCCCTTCGTCCGTCTTCGGATCCGCCATTAATACACAGTATGATTGATGCTCACCACGCCCGACGCGACCGCGCAATTGATGCAGCTGCGCTAAACCGAAGCGCTCCGCATCGTAAACGACCATAAATGTTGCGTTCGGTACGTTTACACCTACTTCAACGACCGTTGTCGACACTAAAATGTGCAGCTTCCCTTCGCTAAAGTCGCGCATAACTTCATCTTTTTCTGCTGGTGTTAAACGCCCATGCATTAAGCCGACTTCAAAGCGACCGCGGAACAGTTCACGAAGCTGCTCGTACGCCTCGACCGCATTTTGCACATCGAGCTTGTCGGACTCCTCAATGAGCGGGCAAATCGCATACGCTTGTCGACCTTGCAGCAGCTCGTTCTCTAGCTTTTGCACGACCGCTCCGAACTGCTCCTTTTTCACCCAATGCGTCTCAATCGGCTTTCGACCTGCTGGCATTTCATCAATGATCGACACGTCCATTTCACCGAATGCTGTAATCGATAGCGTTCGTGGAATCGGTGTTGCCGTCATAAACAGCACGTCTGGACTTTCGCCTTTATCGCGCAAAATACGGCGTTGCTCAACACCGAAACGATGCTGCTCGTCCGTAATGACAAAGCCTAAATTGTGAAACACGACGTCCGGCTGAATGAGTGCATGCGTGCCGATTAAAATGTCGATGTCGCCATTTGCAAGCTCAGCAAGCAGTTCCCGACGCGTTTTTCCTTTTACCGATCCTGAAAGCAATGCGACACGCACGTTAAACGGCGCAAACCACGCTTGTAAGCTTTCAACGTGCTGCTCCGCTAAAATTTCAGTAGGTGCCATAAGTGCCCCCTGATAGCCTGCTGTGACAGCCGCATATAATGTAATCGCGGCAACGACCGTTTTCCCTGATCCAACGTCCCCTTGCAGCAATCGATTCATGCGGTACGGCGTTAAAAAATCGCGACAAATTTCGTTAACGACACGCTTTTGCGCATTCGTTAGCTCATACGGTAGCGACGCAATGAACGCCTTTAACTGCTCGTTGTTATATTTCATCACTTTGCCAACTTCATCATCGCGACGTTTTTTACGCAGCGCTTGAATTTGTAGCTGGAATAAAAATAGCTCCTCAAACGCGAAACGACGGCGTGCCTGCTTTGCGTGCTCAGCTGTTTGCGGGAAATGAATACCTTCTAACCCTGCTCGCACATCGACTAGCTTATATTGCATGCGTGCATCGACAGGCAGCACATCGACTAGCGCATGCCCATATTCGCTCAGCGCTTGACGCATAAACGTGCGAAAACGCTTTTGCTGCAACGTCCCACGCAAGCTATATACAGGCTCGAAATCAATTTGATCTGTTTTCGGACCAAAATGAACGTGCGTGCCGTTAATCGTTTGACGCCCTTGATCCCATTTACCAGTAATCGTGACGACGCTGCCGATTGTGAGCTTTTGCTTTAAATACGCTTGGTTAAAAAACACCGCTTTTACTAAATGGCGCCCGACAAAAATATGTACTTGCAAGCGCGATTTTCCCTTCCCTAAAAACATGACAGATGCTTCGCGCTCAATGCGGGCTTCAACCGTGACGCGCTCATTATGGGGTGTTTCCGTTAAATCCTTTAAGCGAAAATCTTCATGGCGATACGGAAATGTGTACATTAGGTCGTAAACCGTTTCAATACGAAGATCCGCTAGCTGCTGCGCTGTTTCTTTGCCGATACCTTTTAATGCAGTCATCGGCGTTAGTAATACTTCATTGAACATTTGCACTGTCTCCAAAAATTTTGCGTGCAAGTGCCTGACCTGTTGGCGTTGCTGCAAGTCCTCCGCGAGCAGTTTCTTTTAAGTTTGGGCTCATTTGCTGTCCGATTCTAAACATTGCACCGATGACCTCATCTGTTGGAATACGGCTCGTCACACCTGCTAATGCCATATCTGCTGCGACAAGTGCGTTTGCTGCTCCCATTGCGTTACGCTTCACACATGGCACTTCAACAAGTCCTGCAACGGGATCACATACGAGTCCGAGCATATTTTTCATCGTAATTGAAAACGCTTCTGCACATTGCTGCGGCGAGCCACCTGCCATTTCAACAATTGCCGCCGCCCCCATCGCTGCTGCTGAGCCGACCTCCGCCTGACAACCACCTGCTGCACCTGAGATTGACGCGTTATTTGCGACAACGAAGCCAAATGCACCTGCTGTAAATAAGAAGTGAATCATTTGCTCACGCGTCGGATGTAATTTATTTTTCACCGCAAAGAGCACACCTGGTACGACACCTGCTGAGCCTGCTGTTGGCGTTGCACAAATCGTCCCCATCGCCGCGTTCACTTCGTTCGTTGCGACCGCTTTACTAACCGCATCGAGCAATAAATCGCCGCTTAACGCATTGCCGCTTTTTATATAATTTTGAATGAGCACCGCATCGCCGCCTGTCAAGCCCGTTACCGATGTGACGCCACGAAGCCCGCGCTCAACTGCTTCTTCCATAACGCTTAAATTGCGCTCCATTTGCGCATAAATGTCCTCTTTACTGCGATGTGTCATCGTCATTTCCTGCTCAATCATTATGTCTGAAATGAGCTTTCCTTCTTGTTCTGCACGCGCTACTAGCTCGCGCACGTTACGAAATAATACGTTCATCGTCAGCCCTCCTTACGTGTTCATTTTCGATACTTTTGTAATATGTGGAATATATGAAATTTGCTCAATAATGCGGTCGTCAATATTTTCATCGACTTCAATGACCATGAGTGCCGTTAAACCACGTTCAATACGAGACACTTCCATATGACCGATATTCACCTCATGCATCGCCAAGCAGTTTGCAACGTTCGCAATGCAGCCTGCGCGGTCGTCATGCACGACTAAAATCGTCGGCATACCACCTGTTAAATGAAGCTTAAAGCCATTAACCTCGCTAATTTCAATTTTACCGCCGCCAATTGAAATGCCGACGACGCTCATTTCACCGTCATCATCACCAAGGACGATGCGCGCTGTGTTCGGATGGTCCGTATGCGCTGTTTCCGGTAAAAATGTATACGTCATGCCCGCCTGTTCCGCCTCAAAAAATGCCGTTTTAATGCGCTCATCGTCCGTATCGTAATCGAGTAAACCACCGACGATCGCAACGTCTGTACCGTGCCCTTTATACGTTTCGGCAAATGAGCCGTACAAATGTATCGTCGCCCACTTCGGCTGACGTCCAAATAAATCTCTTGCCACTCGTCCAATACGCGCAGCACCTGCTGTATGTGACGAGGAAGGACCAATCATAACTGGCCCGATAATGTCAAACACGGATGTAAATTTCATCGCTGTTCCCTCCTCGAAGCTGTGTACTTCATTTTAACTGAATTGAAGCGTGAAAACCAACATAATGAGCTACATGTCTGACCTTTAAGCAAAATAGAAAAAAAGATGTACGAAAAGCCATCACCGACTTTTCGTACATCTTGTATCCTCCTACTATTCCACTGAAATAATATATGGATATAACGGTTGTTTGCCGTTAAATACTTCTACTTCCGCATCTTCAAACTGCTCTTCAATCGATGCAGCTAATGCGTTTGCCGCTTCCTCTGTCGTATCTTCACCGTAAATGATTGTAATGATTTCTGCATCTTCATCAACAAGTGCTGATACAACTGTTTGTGCAGCTGTTTCTAGTGAAGGCGTTGATTCGATAATTTTACCTTCTGCAAGCGCCATGTAGTCGTCTTTACGAATGTCGACACCGTCAATTGACGTATCGCGCACCGCGTACGTTACTTGACCTGTTTTTACGACTGCAAACGCTGACGTCATCGCTTCTTTGTTGTCCGCTACAGATTGCTCCGGGTTGAACGCAAGCATTGCCGCCATCCCTTGAGGAATCGTTTTCGTCGCAACAACTGCTGCTTCAATATCAAGTAGCTCCACTGCTTGCTCTGCTGCCATAATGATGTTTTTATTATTCGGTAAAATTAATACGCGCTCTGCACCGATTTCTTGCACCGCTTTTACGATGTCCTCTGTTGACGGGTTCATCGTTTGACCGCCTTCGATGACATATGATGCACCTAGTGAGCGAAGAAGCTCAGCGACACCTTCACCCATCGCAATTGTTACGATTGCGTAAGGCACTTTCGTCACTTCTTTTTTCACCGGTGCTTGGTGGTTTTCACCAACGATTGCTGTATGCTGCTCGCGCATGTTATCCACTTTAATTTTCATTAAGCTGCCGTACTTTTGCCCAGCTGTTAGTACTGCACCTGGTGTTTCTGAGTGAATATGTACTTTTGCTACTTCATCGTCTGAAATAACTAATAACGAATCACCCATTACGCTTAACTCTTCACGGAACTTGAATTCATCAAACGGCTCCTTCGTGTCGTCTAAACGCACCATAATTTCTGTGCAATAGCCAAACTCGATATCTTCCGTGTTCATGAAGTCTTGTACGCGGTGATGCTCTGCGTTAATTAAGTCGTCTAATGACGCATCGTTTTTCTCTGGTAGCGCTTCACCTTTTAATGAAGCTAAAAAACCTTCGTACACAAATAGTAAGCCTTGTCCGCCACTATCAACTACGCCAACTTCTTTTAATACCGGAAGTAAATCTGGCGTGCGATCAAGTGATGCTTTTGCTTCTGCGACAAGTGCTTCTGTAATTTCGATTAAATCGCTCGTACGCTCTGCTGCTTCTACTGCTGCTTTTGCGCCGTCTTTTGCGACTGTTAAAATTGTACCTTCAACTGGCTTCATCACTGCTTTGTACGCTGTGTCAACACCTGCTTGGAATGCTTGTGCGTAATGTTGTGCTGTTACTTCGTCTAACTTTTCTACATGCTTGCCGAAGCCGCGGAATAGCTGTGATAAAATAACGCCCGAGTTACCGCGCGCGCCCATTAATAAGCCTTTTGATAACGCTTGCGCTGTTTTGCCGATATGCGCCTGTGCGTGCTGCTCTGTTTCCTTTGCCCCTGATGTCATTGATAAATTCATATTCGTTCCTGTATCACCATCTGGCACAGGGAATACGTTTAAAGAATCTACGTAGCTTGCATTTTGGTATAAATGGTGTGCACCCATTTGTACCATTTCCGCAAACTTTAATCCGTCTAAAGACTGCATGTGATTCTGCTCCTCCTCTTATACGTTCATGACACGCACACCTTGAACAAAGATGTTCACCGATTTTACGCTCATTCCTAATGTTTTATTTACTGTATATTTTACTTTTGATTGGACTTGGTAAGCAATTTCAGAAATTTTCGTACCATAACTTACAACAATGTACATGTCGATATGTAAATCATCGTTTTGCTGACGTACAATGACACCTTTTGCGAAGTTTTCTTTGCGCAAAATATCTGTCAGTCCATCTCGAATTTGGTGTTTAGATGCCATCCCAACGATCCCGTAACATTCGATCGCTGCGCCCCCTGCAATTTGTGCAATTACATCGTTCGAAATATCAATTTGACCGAACTCGTTGTTTAATTCAATTGACATATAAATGCCCCCTTGGCTCTTTTAGACTAAACTATATTGTACTATACAACAAACTATTATAAAAGAAAACGTATGAATTAAGCTAGTGAGACCTCGAATGTATTTTTAATACGTACAATCTACCGGCTCACTCCATTCGGCTCGCTTTCCTGGGGCGTGGCTTGAGCCTCCTCACCGCGAGCGGTTGCGGGGTCTCAAGTCTCACGCTTTTCCCTAAGGAGTCTCGCCGATTTCGATTGCCCTCCTTTCGTTCACACACTATAAGTTCTATAAAATCTCAATGGCTGCTACACATCTTTCTCACAAAATTAGGTGTAAAGGTTTTTTTCTTGAAAGTACTTGTGAAATGTCTTGCACTGAACGTGAGACTGTGTTAAATTATTATGGTATGTGAAATACCGAACTGAAAAACAAGCTTTCAGATTCATTTGTTAGGAGGGAAATATACATGCCAAAACAATGTGTAATCACTGGCCGTAAAGCTCGTTCAGGTAACACTCGTTCTCACGCAATGAACGCTTCTAAACGTACTTGGGGCGCTAACCTACAAAAGGTTCGTATCCTAGTTGACGGTAAGCCAAAGCGTGTATGGGTTTCTGCTCGTGCATTAAAATCAGGTAAAATCGAGCGCGTTTAATCGTGCATATTAAAAGGACTCACCGACTTCGGTAAGTCCTTTTTTTATTGCGTTAATCCCGACTGCGCACGCTCAAACAAATACCGCTCGTAAACGAAATCGTCGCGTGCTCATCGACAATTTCATTGCTCGTAAAACGCGATGACATGCGCGCCATCGTTTCGTTCGTCGTTTCGTATTTCACCCCGCGCAGCGTGACGTCGCACACATCGCCGTCGTACGAAAAAAATGATATGTACGGGAATTGTTCATCGCGCGCAAGTATATGTTCCCCTGGTGTGAAAAAGCGCAGCTCGTTTTGCGTATTGACGATGCGAAATGCGATATACGGGTGCTGTAGCTGCATGCGCGCCACAGAACGCATCGCCGCCTCCGAGTGATCCAGTCGTCCACCTGTAATGCCGGTAATCCATACTTCGTCCACGTCCTGCTCCAAAGCATATAATAATGCCAAGTCTGTGTCCGTCTCATCCTTCTCCGCTGCGTATCGATGAATCGTGTCACAACGCTCCTTTACATACTGCCACTCCGCTTCATTTAACGAATCAAAATCTCCAACAATCGCTGTCGGCTTCAGCCCTGCTTGAAGTAAATAAAAAGCGCCGCGGTCTGCACCGATGTAGACGATGTCAGCACGCGACGCAAGCGCAGTTAAGTCGTAAAGCTCTGTAGACGGCCCTCCTGCACAAATAAATGCGATCATGAAATGGCTTGCTCTCCAGCTGCTTTAATCGCTTGTAATGCAGCGTGACGATCTTCCTTGCCAAAAATAGCCGAACCAGCAACAAAAATGTTTGCGCCTGCTTTTGCGCACGGCACGATCGTTTCTGCTGTAATGCCGCCATCAATTTCGATGTCGATGTTTAAACCGCGCTCTTTAATGATCGTTGATAACGCCTCAATTTTTGGCACAACGCTCTCGATGAATTTTTGTCCACCAAAGCCTGGGTTCACCGTCATAAATAACACCATATCGATATCTTCTAGCACGTGCTGAATCGTTTCAATCGGCGTATGTGGATTTAACACGACACCTGGCTTCACACCGTATGAGCGAATAAGCTGAATTGTACGATGCAAATGACGACATGCCTCTACGTGTACCGTAATGTATTCCGCACCCGCTTTTGCGAACTGCTCGATATATTGGTCTGGGTTTTCAATCATTAAATGCACGTCTAACGGCAAGCTCGTATGTGGACGAATCGCATCCATTACAAGCGCACCGAATGAAATGTTTGGCACGAAATGTCCGTCCATTACGTCAACGTGAATGAGTTCAGCACCGGCTGCTTCTACTTCTTTTACTTCTTCTCCAAGCTTCGCAAAATCTGCGGCTAAAATAGATGGGGCAATTTTAATCATGTTTAGTACCTCGGCTTTCGATCGATAATTTCTTGTAAAAACTGTAAATAATGCTCATAGCGATACGTGCGAATGTCGCCTGCTTCGACGTCATCTTTCACCGCGCATTTTGGCTCCTTGACGTGCAAGCAGCCGCGGAATTTACAACGCTCAGCTGCTTCTGCAATTTCTGGGAAACATCGTGTTAATTCTTCACGCTCAATCGTATCAAAATCAAACGAGCTAAACCCTGGTGTGTCCGCAAGTAAGCCGCCTGCAACTTCCATTAGCTCTACGTGACGCGTCGTATGTTTCCCGCGCCCTAAATGCTGTGAAATGATGCCTGTTTTTAACGCTAGCTGTGGCAGCAACGTGTTCAGTAGCGTCGACTTCCCAACGCCTGATTGTCCTGCAAGCACCGTCGTTTTGTTCGCAAGCATTGGCTTGATGCGTTCAAACAGAGAAGCATCATCAATATACGTCTCGATGACATCATAGCCGATTTTTTTATAATCATCAATATATGGCTGTAATGCAACACGTTCCTCGTCCGTAATTAAATCGAGCTTCGTTAAGCAAATAATCGGCTTAATATAGAACGACTCCAGCACGACTAAAAAGCGGTCGAGTAAAATCGTATTGAAGTTTGGCTCCTTCACTGAGAACACTAAAATTGCTTGGTCAATGTTCGCAATTGGTGGGCGTACGAGCTCGTTGTCTCGCGGGAAAATTTCTTGAATCGTGCCGTCTGAACCTGCTGTTTCAACTGTATATTCAACAAAATCGCCAACGAGTGGTGATTCACCGCGGTTACGAAATATGCCACGGCCTCTACATTGAATTAGTTCCCCGTCTTTTTCTACATAGTAATAGCCGCTTAAAGCTTTACGAATTTGCCCTGTTGCCATTCAATCTTCCTCTCTTTACATGAAATGCCGGACACTATGCATAGTGCCGGCTTCATCTTTTTTATAAATCTTCATACAAAATCGTTTCTTCGATAATGACTTCGTTGTCACGTACGACACGGTACGCCGCTTCACTATCTTCCTCGATTTCGAGTCGAATGCGATGTGACGTCGTTTCGATAATATCAAATTCCTCAATTGGCTTTGCCATCGTATTTTGCTGATCCTGTACGTAAATACGAATGTGTTGTGGCACGACTGTCGGCTCTTCGTTAATGCTCTCATCGATTGCTTCAGAATCCTTTTCCTCAGCAACTTCTTCCATTGGCTCAACATCTGGCTCATATGGTATCGAAATGACTTGTACGAACGTTTTCATTGTCTTTGCTTCCGGTCCTTTTGAACGTACGACGTTAATCGTGCTGCCAATTTCCAAAGAAGAACCAGCAGATGGCGTTTGTGAAATGACATCGCCCGCCTCAACCGTATCGGAATGCTCCTCGCGTGATACGTTAATATTAAAGCCCGATGAACTAGCATATTGCTCTAACGCACTTTGGCCATAGCCTGTTAAGTCGGCGACGCGCGCGGTGTTGCTACCTTTACTTACGGTGAGCGTTAAGCGAGTTTCACTTTCAATGACTTGCTCTCCCGCTACTGGCGATTGTGCAAGCACCGTGCCTTCACGTTCTTTTGAGTACTCCTCATTAATGCTCACACCGCTATAACTGCGATCTTTTAAAATATTCATTACTTGGTCGACGTTTTGACCGACGTAGTTTGCAACGCTCGTCTTTTCAACACCCGTACTTACAATTAAATCGATTTCACTTTGTGGCTCGACTTCTTTGCCTGCTGCCGGTGACGTATCGATGACGTGGTCTTCGTCGACAGTATTTGACGTCCGTTCTCGCTCCTCACCAATCGTAAACCCTTGCTCTTCTAACAGTTCAATCGCTTCTTCAATCGGTAAATTCACGACGTCTGGCACTGCTATTTTTGCAGGCTTCATCATCGACGGTAGCAAGAAAATAAGTAGCCCGATAAAAGCAACGCAGCCAACGATCAAACCGATGACGAGCGGACTGCGCGATTTTTTCTTTTTCGGTAGAGGCTCGTCATATACACGCTCTTGTTTGTCCAACAGCTGCTTTTTCGGGGCGACAAGAATGACATCTTCATCATCCTCGTCATCTATAATAGCTGCACTGCGCTTTGTTAACGTGTCATCAGCCTTTGAAAAAATCGGCTTAATAACCGGCATTGCCTTCGTTGCATCGTCATCAAGCGGCAGTTCGAATTTTTTTTCCTGCAAACGCTCTGGACTAAGCACCGTCATTAAATCTTGCTCCATTTCCTCTACGCTGCTGTAGCGGTGAAGCGGGTCTTTTGCTGTTGCCTTTAACACGACGTTTTCCACGCTTTGTGGTATGTAGCTATACTTGGCACGAACAGATGGTGTTTCCTCCTGCAAATGCTTTAGCGCAATCGCAACTGGTGACTCACCGTAAAATGGCAGCTCCCCTGTTAACAGTTCATATAGTACGACACCAAGTGCATAAATATCAGATTTTTTCGTTGCCATGCCGCCACGCGCTTGCTCTGGTGATAAGTAATGCACCGTACCAAGCACTGAATTTGTTTGCGTATAAGCAGTCGCATTCAGCGTTACTGCAATGCCAAAATCCGTCACCTTCACTTCACCGTCTCGCGTCATTAATACATTTTGTGGCTTAATGTCCCGGTGAATTAAATGGTTATCATGAGCATGGCTAATGGCATTCGTTAAGCTGCGCATAATATCAACTGCCCGCTTCACCGGAATAGGTGAGCTTTGTTGTATGTACTGCTTCAACGTTTGCCCTTCAACATATTCCATTACAATATAATGAATGTCCTCATCTTGCCCGACATCATAAATGCCTACAATATTTAGATGTGCAAGGCTCGTGACGGATAATGCCTCCCGCTGAAAACGACGCAAAAGCTCTTCTTCATTTTTAAAATCGTAACGCAACACTTTAATCGCTACTTCTCGGTCTAAAATCATATCATGCGCTAAATAAACGTGGCTCATGCCGCCGCCGCCAATTAAGTGCAATACTTTATACCGGTCACTTATACGTCTTCCTTCCAACATACCTTACACCCCCTAACTATTATAAAGTAAGACAAGTGAAATATTATCTTCTCCACCGCTATCATTCGCGAGCTGCACAAGCATGCGACCTTGGTATTCCAGCTCATCTTGTCGCACTAAAATCGCCTGTATTTCCTCGGCGCTGCATTTATCGCTTAAACCGTCAGAGCAAAGAAGAATATACATATTTTTCTCCGCCTGAAACGCATAAAACGTCGGCTCGACTTTTCGCTCTGTCCCAATTGCCTTCGTAATGACGTGGCGTCGCGGATGTGTTTGTGCCTCTTCCTCACTAATTTCGCCGTGGTCCACGAGTACATTTACATACGAATGATCGCGCGTTACTTGCATCGCAAACGTTTCTGTAAATGTGTACACGCGACTATCTCCAATATGACAAATTGTGAAATGTTCATCATCGATAAGTGCTGCAATTAAAGTTGTGCCCATGCCCGCGCATTGCTCATGCAATAATGAATAGTCATATACTTGCGTGTTGATTGATTTCACCGTTTTTGCTAGCCACTCTTGCTTTTGCTCAAACGTTGCAAACACTTCCTCGTCCGCTTGTAAAAAATGCTGTTCAAATAACGTAATGGCCATGTCACTTGCGACTTCTCCTGCATTATGACCACCCATACCGTCCGCAAGAAGCGCGAGCATTAGCCCGTCCTCTCGCGTCGATACGTGCGCCCGGTCTTCATTAACCGTTCGTTTTAAGCCCACATCTGATTCGACTGTGAAATTCACAATAGTTCACCTACTTTGTTTCTTCAGCTCGCTCTTGAGCACGTAATTGCCCACACGCTGCTGCGATATCCGCACCTTGCTCACGACGAATCGTGACGTTCACACCGCGTGATTTTAACGCTTTTTCAAACGCAAAAATGCTGTTGCGTGACGTACGTACATAATCGCGCTCTGGTACATAGTTAATCGGAATTAAGTTAACGTGACATTTAATACCTTTAATTAAATCTGCTAATTCATTCGCTATTTCTACCGAATCGTTTTCACCTGACATTAAACCGTATTCGAAGCTGACGCGACGACCTGTTTTTTTCGTATAGTATTTCACCGCATCAAGTAGCTCGTTTAACTTGTACGCACGCGCAATCGGCATTAGCTTTTGACGCGCCTCCTGGTTTGGTGCGTGCAGCGATACGGCGAAGTTAATTTGCATTTCTTCATCGGCAAACTCATAAATTTTTGGCACGATACCTGACGTTGATACCGTAATGTGACGCGCACCGATATTTAGCCCTTTATCATGATTCATAATTTTTAAGAAGTTCATCATCGCGTCGTAGTTATCAAATGGCTCACCGATACCCATAATTACGATTGATGATACGCGCTCTTCTGTTTCATCTAAAATTTGCTGCACCTTCACTACTTGCTCAACGATTTCACCAGCAAGTAAGTGACGTTTTAAGCCACCGAGCGTTGACGCACAAAACGTACAGCCGATTCGGCAGCCTACTTGTGTCGTCACACAAATTGAATTGCCGTATTCGTGACGCATTAATACTGTCTCAATTGAGTAGCCGTCTTGCAGCTGGAATAAAAACTTAATCGTGCCATCTTGTGACTCTTGCTTCACGATTGTTGAAAGTGTCGTCAATAAAAAATTTTCCGCTAATTTATCGCGTAATGCTTTTGGAATATTCGTCATATCGTCGTAATTTTTTACGCGTTTAACGTACAACCATTCAAACACTTGAGCAGCGCGGAATTTTTTCTCGCCGTTATTTTCTAACCATGCTTGTAGCTCCTCTAAACGAAGCGAGTAAATCGATTCCTTTAGCTGAGGCTTTTCCTTTTTCATGCGGCGTGTAGCAGCTGATTCTACGACTAAATCTTGAATGCGCTCCTCGATTTGGTCTTTCATTTCTTCATGTTGTTTTTCTAACACAATTTATTCTCCTTTTTTACGAAACGACGCTACGAAAAAACCGTCACTCCCAAAATCTTGCGGGAATACTTGTAGCATGCCGTTTTGTTGCTTGTCCATTAAGCTTTGTGGCAACGTCATTTGCTCCGCTTCCATTTGCGGATGTTTTGCTAAAAATGCTTGTACCGTACCTTCATTTTCCGTGCGATCGACTGTGCACGTTGAATACACTAAGCGACCACCTGGCTTTAATATGCGTACAGCGTTATCAAGTAGCGCGAGTTGAATCGTTTGCAAGTTCGCTAAATCTTCCTCGCGCTTTGTATATTTAATGTCTGGCTTGCGGCGCATTACTCCTAAACCTGAGCAAGGTGCGTCTACTAGCACGCGGTCAAAGCTCGCCTCACCGAGTAAGTCCGCCGCTTTACGTCCATCGAGCGGAATCGCTTCTACAATATCGAGCCCTAAACGCGCGACATTTTCATCAATTAAATTTAATTTTTTCGCATGTAAATCCGATGCGAGCACTTTACCTTCATTGTTCATCTTTTCCGCGATATGCGTCGTTTTGCCGCCTGGTGCTGCACACATATCGTAAATGCGCTCACCTGGCTGCGGATCTAAAACAGTCGCCGGAAGCATCGAGCTTTCATCTTGAATCGTTGCGAACCCTTTTTTAAATAAAGACGTGCGCGATGCTGTACCGCTCATTAAATGGATGCACTCTGGCAAAACGTCACTACGACGCGCCTTCACACCTTCACGCTCTAAAACTTGCAGCGCTTCTTCTACTGTCACACGTGTTGTATTGACACGCATCGTCTGTAGCGGTGGCACGTTGTTTTCGCGCAGCATATCGCCTGCCTGCTCGTAGCCGTACATCTCAACCCAACGTGCTACGAGCCACTGTGGATGCGACGTTTCAATCGCTAGGCGCTCGACGTCGTCAACAATTTCATCGACATTTCGAACATCGTCACGCAGCACGTTACGTAAAATGCCGTTTACCATCGATGCAATGCCTTTATGTCCGCGGCGCTTCGCAATTTCCACCGCTTCGTTTACCGCGGCATGTGCTGGAATGCGCGTTAAGTAATGCATTTGATAAAGTGATAGGCGCAGTAACCAACGTACCCATAAATCGATGTTACCACGAATGAACGGCTCTAAATAATAATCTAACGTATATTTGTACTGCAGCGTGCCGTACGTTAATTCCGTTAATAAGCCGCGGTCCTTCGCGTCGGTAATGCGGTATTTTTCAATTGTATCATTTAGTAATAAATTGCTGTATGCCTGACTTTTATCGACCGTTAATAAAATCGTTAACGCCGCATCACGTACGTTGCCATCCCAAATGACTTCTTTTTTCTTTTTGCTCATTCGAAGCGATCTCCAATCTGTAGCGTAGATCCTGTGCCGCGTAAATAATCGGTTGCGCTCATTCGCTTTTTGCCCGCTGGCTGTAAATCAGTAATGTACAACACACCGTCACCTGTTGCGACACCGAACTTGTCCGTTTGAATGTCGACAACTGTTCCAGGTAGCTCCGTTGTGTCACCACCAACTTGCGCCCACCACACTTTAACGTTCGCATCATTCATCGTCGTGTACGCTACTGGCCACGGATGTAAGCCGCGCACTTGGTTGTATACGTCGCGCGCTGATTTCGTCCAGTCGATGCGCTCTTGCTCGCGTGAAATATTGCGTGCATACGTCACGAGCGATTCGTCTTGTACGATTGAATCGTTCGTACCCGCTTCAAGCGATGGTAACGTTTCTTTTAATAAGTCGCGCCCAACAACGCTTAATTTATCAAACATGCCACCTGTATGGTCTTCTTCTTCAATCGCAATGGCGCGCTGTGAAATGATGTTGCCGGCATCTAATTTTTCTGCCATGTACATAATTGTCACACCTGTTTCCGCCTCGCCGTCAATGATTGCTTGGTGAATCGGTGCGCCGCCGCGATATTTCGGTAAAAGTGAAGCATGTACGTTCACGCAGCCTAGGCGCGGTGCATCAAGTACTTCTTTTGGCAAAATTTGTCCAAATGCCGCTGTAACGATTAAGTCTGCGTTCATTGCAATAATTTGTGCCATTTCGTCTGAGCCGCGTAGCTTCTCCGGCTGTAATACCGGAAGCCCAAGCGCTAATGCTTCTTCCTTCACAGGTGTCGGCGTTAACACTTTTTTGCGCCCCACTGGACGATCTGGCTGTGTTACGACTGCTAAAATGTTGTGGCCTTCCTCATGCAGCATGCGTAAAATTGGCGCTGAAAAGGCAGGTGTCCCCATAAATATGATGTTCATACTATTCCTCCTCAGCGTACAGTTGTTCTAGCTCTTCTTCCGTTAGCTGGCGCGTCATTTTTGAATCGAATAATACGCCGTCTAAATGATCGATCTCATGCATAATGGCACGCGCTTCGAAGTCTTCTGCCTCCAGCTCATAAATGCGACCGTCACGATCTGCCGCTTCGATTTTCACATATGTTGGACGGTTTACCATACCGAATACGTCCGGGAAGCTTAAGCAGCCTTCGATATCTTCTACGATGTCGCCTTTCGTTTCGATGACGATTGGGTTGATCATTTCTAAAATGTCCTCGCCAAGCTCAACGATTGCAACGCGTAAACCGACGTTAATTTGTGGTGCGGCGATGCCTACACCGTCATGCTCTACCATCGTATCGTATAAATCATCAAGTAACGCGATAATTGAGTCGTCGATTACTTCTACTTCCTTCGTTTTTGTTGATAAAATTGTTGCGGGTGCTTTTACTACTTCTTTAATTGCCATAGTGTTTATTCCTCTTTCTATCGTTGCGTATTCGGCGTCGTTGCCGATTGTATTAGTTGTTTTGTATATTGATATGTCCGCGTTTTGCGGCTCGCTTTCCTGGGGCTCGGCTCAAGCCCCCTCGACACTCATACTTCGCGTCTGTCGGGTCTTGAAACACGAGCTTTTCCCCAAGAAGTCTCGCCGCAACGCTTCCTCTAACTTCCCCATATACTGCCCGTTCAACACAGTCATCAGCACATAGTTGGGTTTCAATTTGTCCGCCAACTAAAGCGAACAGCTCTTCTTAAATCATACTCGGATCTAAATCAACCGTTAGCTGTACGCCGAGCTTCGCCCACTCCGCACGATACATCGCAATGAGCGCATGCAACGTCGGTATGAGCGTCGGTTCTATTTTATATTTTATCAAACATTGATAGCGATATCTATTTTGAAGGCGAGCGATGCTAGAGGCAGTTGGTCCTAAAATGCGCACGCTTTGTGGTAAATGCATGCGAAGCCAGTCTGCCATCTCCTGCGCGTAACGAATCGTTTGCATCACGTCCTCATGTGATATTTGCACGAGCGCAATATAATAGTACGGCGGATGTCCTGAGCGTCGGCGTTGCGTCATTTCATGCTCATAAAACGGCACATACGCCTGCGCCTTCGCAAGCTCGATTGCATAATGCTCCGGCGTATACGTTTGTACAACGACTTCACCTGGTTTATCGTGACGCCCTGCTCGTCCACTCACTTGCGTTAGCAGCTGAAACGTTTTTTCTGCGGCGCGGTAATCCGGTAAATGAAGCGACGTGTCTGCACTAAGCACGCCAACTAACGTAATGTCCGGGAAATCGAGCCCTTTTGCGATCATTTGTGTGCCGAGTAAAATATCCGCTTCCTTATTGCCAAACGCATCAAGCAGCTGCTCATGTGACCCTTTTTTTGACGTTGTATCGACGTCCATTCGCAGCACACGCGCTTCAGGAAAAAGCTTATGAATTTCCTCCTCGACCTTTTGCGTGCCCGTACCGAAGTAGCGTATATGCTCGCTTTGACATGACGGACATTGCTGAGGCAACATTTCCTCATAGCCGCAATAATGACATTTCAAATTTTCATTTGTACGGTGGTACGTCAGTGAAATATCACAATTTTTACATTGTACAACAGTCCCGCAGTCTCTACATAATACAAAGCTCGAGTAACCGCGGCGATTTAAAAACAGCACAATTTGCTCGCGTCGTGCTAAGCGACTGCGCATCGCATCGACGAGCACAGTCGAAAACATCGAGCGATTGCCGCTTGCAAGCTCTGCACGTAAATCGACGACGTGCACAGTTGGCAAGCTTTGCTGTTTCGCACGCTCCGATAACGTTAAGAGCGTATACACACCCTTTTTCGCACGAGCAAACGATTCTAACGACGGGGTTGCACTACCTAATACAACTGGGCAATTATGATATTGACTGCGCCAAACAGCAACGTCTCGTGCATGATAGCGAGGCACGTCTTCTTGTTTATACGTCGATTCATGCTCCTCGTCTAAAATGATAATACCGACGTTCGTAAACGGCACAAAAATCGCTGAACGTGCACCGACAACAACTTTCACTTCACCCTTTTGAATTTTGCGCCACTCGTCGTACTTCTCCCCTGTCGATAAGCCGCTATGCATAACTGCGACTTGCTCGCCAAAGCGTGAACGAAAACGCTCGGTCATTTGCGGTGTTAACGCAATTTCTGGCACGAGCATAATCGCTTCTTTACCTTCTGCTAACACTTGCTCAATTGCCTGTAAATAAATTTCGGTCTTGCCACTTCCGGTAATGCCGTGCAATAAAAACGTATGTGCCTGCTGTGCGTCGAGCTTTTTTTGAATCGCAAGTAGCGCCAAATCTTGCTCGTCCGTCAGCTGCAAGTTCGTCGTTTTATGCACGTCCTTCGTAAATGGATCACGGTACACTTCCTGCGACACAAACGTAGCTGCACCGCGTTCAATGACGCTATGTAGCACCGCAACACCGATGTTTGTCACCTCGCAAATGTCTGCTGGCTTATACATTTGTCCTGCGTGCTGCTGCATCCAAGCAATGAGCTCACGCTGCTTTTTCGCCTGCTTTGAAACGCTGTCATGAATCGCGACTAGCTTTTCCACGTCCGATTCGATGAACACGTAGCGCTCCGTTTTCACTTTCCCTTGTTGCTTCACGACATTTTCAATTGTCACATGCCCAAGTCGCAGCGCCTGCTTAATAAGCGGCAATGCGCCAGCTTTTTCAAATTGTTGAAGCGGCGCGGTCGTTTTCGTGCCAAACACTGTTTGTAGCATCGGTGGTAGCTGTTCGCTTGCGACGTGCAAATGAACGCGCTTTTCATATTTCGCTCGCAGCGC
Organism: Caryophanon latum; assembly: GCF_001700325.1. Lineage (GTDB taxonomy): Bacteria > Bacillota > Bacilli > Bacillales_A > Planococcaceae > Caryophanon > Caryophanon latum. The sequence continues at coordinate 67,142 of NZ_MATO01000028.1, read as the reverse complement.
TGACGGGATCATGAGCTGTAGCGCATCAATTTCAAAGCAAATCGTCTCGTGCTTTAACCATTTTGCAAGCTGTAATAGCTCAGCGTTTATAACAGGCTCCACGTCTAACACTTCAGAAATATTTCGCACCTTATTTGTAGGCACGTCCGTTTCTGCACGAATACCGACAACGAAACCGAGCACGTTGCGTGGACCAAACGGCACTTTCACGCGACTGCCGACCTCTAGCACCGTCTGTAAGCTTTCTGGAATGCGATAATCAAATGGACGGTCAACCGGATATGCCGCAACATCAACAATAACTTGTGCAAACATTACAGCTCAGCTCGCTTTAAAATCGTTTCAAATAAACGCTTTGCCAAATCCGTTTTTGGCATATGCTCAAAGCGCGCGCGGTAGCCGCCGTGCCCAATTAACGTCACCGTATTCGTATCCGCATTGAAGCCTGCTCCAACTTCGGTTACATCGTTTGCGACGATATAATCGGCATTTTTGCGCGTTAGCTTTCCTTCAGCGTACGTTTCGACGTCGTTCGTTTCTGCTGCAAAGCCAATTAATAGCTGATGCGTTTTCTTTCGTCCAATCGTCGCTAAAATATCCGGTGTGCGCTCCATTTCCATAAACGTATCGCCATCTTTTTTCTTCACCTTTTGCGTCGCGGCATTTTTTGGACGGTAATCGGCTACCGCTGCTGTTTTCACAACGATATTCGCATCATCGTACTCCGCCTCTATTGCTTCAAGCATATCTTGTGCGCTTTCAACATCTACAACGCGAATGCCTGCTGGTTTTTTCAATGCAACCGGACCTGAAACGAGTACGACTTCCGCACCTAAATCACGTGCCGCCTCTGCCATCGCATAGCCCATTTTGCCGCTTGAAAAGTTCGTCACAAAGCGTACTGGATCGATGCGTTCGCGCGTAGGACCAGCTGAAACGACAACTTTTTTCCCCGCAAGTGGCTGATCTTTTGGCTTGAACTGTGCGCGCACGAGCTCGACGATTTTTTCTGGCTCTTCCATCCGTCCTTTGCCGACATAGCCACACGCTAAAAATCCTTCTGACGGCTCAATAAAGCGTACCCCATCTACATAAAGCTGCTCAATGTTACGAACAACAGCAGGATGGTCATACATATGTACGTTCATCGCAGGTGCCATCCAAACAGGACAGCTCGCCGCAAGAAGCGTCGTCGTTACCATATTGTCGGCAATGCCGTTTGCAACTTTACCGATGACGTTCGCCGTTGCTGGTGCGACGACGATTAAGTCGGCCCAGTCCGCTAAATCAATGTGTGCGATAACACTTGAATCCTTTTCATCAAACGTATCGAAAAACACATCATTTTTTGACATTACTTGAAAGCTTAATGGATTGACAAATTGACGTGCTGAGTCGGTCATCATTACTTTTACGACCGCACCGGCTTGCTGTAATTTACTTACAAGTGCTACTGCTTTATAGACCGCAATCCCACCCGTTACGCATACTAAAATATGTTTTCCAATCATGTTTTTGCACCCCTTCAAACGATGAGCTCCCAAAGAGAAATCTCCGGGAGCTCATAAGCATGTAATTAAATTTCGTCTTCGTATACTGTTCCTGCTGCTTGCGCTTTCATGCGTAACTTACCACTTGCCACTTCTTCAAGTGCGCGTCCTACTGGCTTGTATGATACGTACTTGTCTAAACGCTCCGTCCCTTGAACTTCCTGCATTTGACGAGCGCGCTTAGAAGCCATGCTCACTAAAGAATATTTCGAATCGACTTTGTGTTTTAAATCATCTACTGATGGATATAACATTGTTTATTCTCCCTTCAACATCGATAAATAACGTTTTTCCACACGCTCACGGCGGCAATGCTCAGCCATAATAATCGCGTTAATGCGTTCGCATGCGTTTTGTACTTCGTCATTTTCGACAACATAATCGTATAAATTCATCATTTCTACTTCTTCATTTGCTGTTGCGATGCGCTTAGCAATGACTTCTTCTGTTTCTGTGCCACGACCAACTAAGCGGTCACGCAGCTCTGAAATACTTGGCGGTGCTAAAAAAATGAATAATGCATCCGGTGCTTTTTCACGAATTTGTGCTGCCCCTTGCACTTCAATTTCTAAAAATACATCTCGCCCTGCATCCAATGTCTCATTTACATACGTAAGTGGCGTGCCGTAATAGTTACCAACAAACTCCGCATGCTCAAGTAAGCCACCTTCTTCAATTAACGCCTCAAATGCTTCACGTGATTTGAAGAAATAGTCTACACCATCTACTTCCCCTTCACGAGGCTGACGCGTTGTCATTGAGATCGAATATTCATAGTTCGTATTCGGCTGTGAAAACAATTCTTTACGAACTGTTCCTTTTCCAACACCCGATGGACCTGATAATACGATCAACAAGCCACGTTCTTTTCTCATCGGTCAAAACTCCTTTTACACTGTATAACTTGTTTATTATGAGCGAAAGTTAACAATTATTCAATGTTTTGTACTTGCTCGCGCATTTTTTCTAAAATCGTTTTTGCGTGCACGACCGCTACCGATGCTTCAGACGATTGATTTTTTGAGCCAATCGTATTAATTTCGCGGTGCATCTCCTGCATTAAAAAATCGAGCTTGCGTCCAATTGACACAGCCTCCTCTAATGTAGACGTTAGCTGTTCAAAATGACTTTCTAAACGATCAAGCTCCTCCGTAATATCAACGCGCTCAGCAAACAGTGCAACCTCTGCTAATACGCGGTCATCTACTACATCGCTTGCTGCTACTTCACGAATGCGCTCAAGTAAACGCTCGCGATATTTTTGTACAGCTTGTGGTGCGACGTTGCGAATGTGGCGAATTTGCTCATGTAGCTCGTCCTTATATTGAAGCACGACCTTTTTTAACGCCGCCCCTTCACGCACTCGCATGTCGATCAAGCCATCTAATGCGTCGTCAACAGCCGATGCGACTGCGTTCGTTAGCTCATCGACTGCAATTTCTTGCTTTTCATATGTTAATGCATGTTCTAATGATAAAAGCTCCTGCATTGTCCATGAAGCATCAAGCGGTACGACAGCCGATAGCTCTGCCTTTGCCTTTTTATATGCTTCAATGAGCGGCCAGTTAATTTGAAATAGCTGGTCGCTTTCTGCTAATGATTTAACATGAACGGTAACATCTAGTTTCCCGCGTAACACTTTTTGTGAAATTAGCTTTTTCGCTAACTGCTCTGCTTCCATCCACTCTTTCGGAAACTTCGTATAAATTTCTAAAAAGCGATGGTTCACAGATCGAACTTCAATTGTGAGTTGGAATGTTTTCGTAGTTGTGACACCTCTGCCAAAACCAGTCATACTACGCACCAAGGTTCGTCACACCTTTCTTTGCATACTGCAATCATTATAGCATAAATTATTCGCTCTACACGTAACAAATTTCATGTTGCGCACTAATGCTGAAAATGCGAAAAGATGCTACTATGAACTATACAATATTGCGTGTTTTGCTTTGCTTGTCACGCAGCTTGCATTTTTATTCATGTACCGTTTCGCGAAAAAATGCGCCGTGACAGCGACAAAGCAAACTTCATTACACAACATACACGTAAACAGAAAGCTTGAGGGGATTTCATATGGCATTTGACGGCCTATTCACTACCGCAATGACGCAGGAGCTACAGCAGCTCGTAACAGGACGCATCGCAAAAATACATCAGCCGAACGCGCAAGAAATTGTGATGCACATTCGCGCAAACAGCAACAACTACAAACTATTATTCTCGATTCATTCAGCATATGCGCGCGTACAAATTACGACGCAAACGATCGACAACCCAGCAGAGCCACCGATGTTTTGCACGCTGCTGCGCAAGCATTTAGAAGGCGGTGTCATCGCGGCCATTACACAAGAAGACGGCGATCGCATCATTACATTTGACATTAACGCAACAAATGAAATTGGCGATCCGGTTAAGCGCATCGTCTCAGCAGAAATTATGGGGCGCCATAGCAACGTGCTGCTAATTGATGCACATACGAACAAAATAATCGATAGCTTAAAACATTTACCACCTGCTGTAAATAGCTATCGTACCGTTATGCCTGGTGCTGCGTACATCGCTCCACCTGCTCAAGAAAAAATAAACCCATTCACCGCTTCTGCTGAAGACGTTGCGACATTTTTCGCACGACCACGCGAGCCAAAAGAAGTGCAGCAGCAATTCGCTGGCTTCTCAACGATGCACGCAACTGAGCTGCTCCACCGCATTGGTGATGGCGATGCATTAACCGCTTGGCAGCAATTTTTACAGCAGCTACGTGACGCACATGCGCCGACGTATTGTGAAATCGGCAACAAAGTACTTTTTTCACCGACGACAATTACGCACGTAGAAGAGGCGGTCGAAAATTTCACTTCACTCGGTGCACTGCTTGACCGCGTCTTTTTCGCCCGCGCTGAGCGTGACCGCGTAAAACAACAAGCTGGAGACTTAGAACGTTGGCTACAAAACGAGCGCGATAAGCTGCAATTGAAAATGCGCAAGCTTGAGCAAGATTACGCGCGCGCTGAAAAGCTCGACACACTCCAACTATACGGCGAGCTACTCATGGCAAATATTTATGCATTCTCAAAAGGCGAAACGTCCGTAACCGTTGCGAACTACTATAGCGAGGACGGTGAAATGGTGACAATTCCGCTCAATCCGCGAAAAACGCCCGTCGAAAACGCGCAGCACTATTACACGCGCTATACGAAGGCGAAAAACGCACTCATTATGGTAAAGCAGCAGTTAGAAAAAACAGCAACCGATTTAACGTACTTCGAGCTGCTTGCCCAGCAAGTGCAGCACGCTTCACCGAGCGACATCGAGGAAATTCGTGAGGAACTAGCGGAGCAAGGTTTACTTCGTTTACGCGCCTCTAAGAAAAAGAAAAAAGTGACGAAGCCTGCACCAGAAAGCTACATGTCGTCTACAGGTATCCCGATTTCTGTCGGCAAAAACAACAAGCAAAACGACTTTTTAACATTTAAGCTTGCGAAGCGCTTTGAGACATGGTTACACACGAAGGACATTCCAGGTTCACACGTCGTCATTCATAGCGACGCACCAGATGAACAAACGTTAGCTGAAGCCGCCGTACTAAGCGCCTACTTCAGTAAAGCGCGCGAATCTTCTGCTGTGCCAGTTGATTATACAGAAGTGCGCCATGTGAAAAAGCCAAATGGTGCAAAACCAGGCTTTGTTATTTATTTTGAACAAAAAACGTTATTCGTAACACCTGATGAAGCGATTGTTATGCAGTTAAAACAAAAATAACGTTTCTTAATGTATAGAAAGAGCGATTGAAATATATAATGCGAATGAGGCTCGAAACAACAGGCGGACTCCAGCGGGAAAAACGTGACGCTTGAGACGTCACAGCTATGAGATACAAATAGCGAATAAGTGCCACTACATGAGCCATTACTTTCGTGACAAACATCGCTTTTCGCCTGCACGCCTGCGAAAAGCGTCGCCATAACGAAAGAATTGCCAACAACAAGTGTGTTGATTAGCCATTCAATTAGCAGGGCGCGTATGACGGCTCGCGGTGCTCCTGCGATTACTCGTCACCGATAAATCTCCTAGTGCTCAGCTGAAGGGGTCTTGAAACACGAGCTTTTCACTAAAGAGTGTCGCCGCACGCGCTAGCTATAACAAAATCGCTTTGATCTCCGTTTTGCAGCTGAAACAATCGATTCAACTCTATAAAATTGGCGTATCAACAGATCTGTGCCAACAATATATTTTCGTAAAGTACCATTTACGTGGTACTTTATATTTTTTTGTACACATTTTTGTTCATAATTAACAATCACGATTCTTTTTTTGATTTTTTTGTTATCATAGTCTTTTAGTATATATTTTTAGGAATTGGAAAGCACAACTTTTGATTCAAAATGAAAAGTAAACTCATTAAAAAATTGTATATTTCTAAAATATTTTACGATATGATAAAAAATATATTTTAGTAGGGGGAATTAGCATGTCAGTAGGAAAGAAGCTCAATATCGGCTTTTTAAGCATTTTAGCTACACTAATAATTGCACTGAGCATCATTTTGTTTTTAATGCTCCACATTGATAAACAAGTTGACATCGTCGTTGAAGATCGCTTCGAGCAAGTGCAACTTAGCAACGATATTCAGTTTAATTTAGCTATGCAAGGATTGTATGTACGTGCTTTAATGCTAGAGAACAATGATACAAACCGTGAGAACTTGTCAAATTATCAACTACAGTTAGATGAAGCAATTGCAGCATTCACACAAGTCGTAAGTAGCGAAACGAGTGAACTTCGTGACTATGCGGCACAAATTACAAATTACAACAATCAATTCAATGATGCTGTTGATGATATTTTAACTGCGTTAAATCGCAAAGATTCAGCTACCGCGTTACAGCTTACAAATACAGTTGCACGTGAAGCGAACGTCGGTATTTTAGAAACGTCGGAGCTCATTTTGGCATATGAGCAGCAGCAATTAACGATTATGAAAAACCAAGCGACGAACGCTGTCGAAAAAACATTAATCGTTACAATTATTGCAATCTTCTTCGGCATCGGTATTACGATTCTTGCCATCGTACTTGTTAACCGCATGATTACAAAGCCACTTGTAGACGTTGTCGGTCGTGCAAACACGATTGCAGAGGGCGATTTAACAGTTGCCAACTCAACATATTCAGCACGAGATGAGATTGGCCAGCTTGCACACGCATTTAATCAAATGAAGGAAAACTTACAAATTATCATCCGTGACGTACAAGATAACGCAACACAAGTATCATCAGCGTCACAGCAGCTCTCTGCAAGCTCTGAACAAATGAATGCAGCTGGTCTAGAAGTAACGACAAGTACGACAGACATCGCAGACATTTCACGTTCAGCTGCTAATGCCGCAAACGAAACGACACGCGCGATGGATGAAACAGCAAGCGGCGTTCAACGTATTGCAGAATCAACACAACACTTAAATGATGCAGCTTCATCGACTGCACACTTAACAAAAGAAGGTCAGCACGTCATTACAACGGCACAAAATCAAATGATGACGATTGAAACAAATACACGTACAGTAAATGCGCTCGTACAACAACTATCAAAACAATCCGCTGAAATTGGCAATATTACAAAAGTTATTACCGATATTACGGACCAAACAAATTTACTTGCGCTCAACGCGGCCATTGAAGCTGCCCGTGCTGGAGAACACGGCAAAGGCTTCGCAGTCGTAGCAGACGAAGTACGTAAGCTCGCAGAACAATCTAAACAATCTGCAACACAAATTACCGAACTGACGACGACGATTCAAAGCGATACACAAAATGTCGAGCAGGCGGTAACCGAATCATTACAATCTGTCGAACAAGGTGTCCAATCAATCGATTTAGCAGGCTCTTCATTCAGCGAAATTGCTACGTCGATTCACCATATGACGACGCAAATTCAAGAAATTTCAGCTGCTGCGGAAGAAATTTCCGCAAGTGCAGAGGAAGTATCTGCATCTGTTACAGAAATCGCAAACGGCTCCGATTCGGTTGCGAGTCACGCAGAGAACGTTGCAGCCTCTATGCAGGAGCAAAACGCAACGATGCAAGAAGTTGGCGCAATTGCGAACGAATTATCAAACAAATCGTACCAGCTACAACAAATTTCAGAACAGTTTAAAGTATAAAAAAAGGTGTCACGCAGGAGTTTCCTGCTGTGACACCTTTTTCACTTGCTTCAATGCTTCTTCTAACGGCGTCCGTAAATACGGCGCAATTGTACGTGCATACGTTGCGGTAATATGATTATCATCTCGGTATAAAATCATATTGCCTGCAACCGAGTAACACGTCGTTTCATCACAAAATGCATCGCTCATATTTGTAAAAATAACGTTGTCTGGAATGTTTGGCGTCGTATGCCATGGCAGCTGCGCCGGTAGCACATCTTCCTTCGCCATATGACACGCTGCTATGTTGTCCTTATTGCGGTCTAAACACGTCGGAATGTCCATTGCCATACGTGGGTTATCTGTGACCGCAAAGATCGTTGTAATGCCTTCTAATGCGCGCCACTGTGCTAAATATCCAGCTGGAATTTGCGGATGCTTATTTAATGTCGCCGTTGTAAATACAAGTGACGGTGTGCTGCTCTTTAAATCGGCAATGACATTTCCATTCCAATCTAAGCATGCTTTCGTCATTTGTCCATCGAAATCGTCGTTTGTGAAGCGACAGCCATCATGAATATACGTCGTAATCGAGAAGTTTAATTCCTTCGACAACGCTTCAAGCGCCGGGAACCAATGTCCTGAATGCGAGCCTCCAATAAGCGCAATCGACTGTGCATCTGGTGCAGTTGAGCCAAATGTACATTTCACGACTTTCCCTGTTTTTGAATTACATGTTTGATCCTTCGAAATGCTCGGTACATCGCTACGTACATGTAGAAGCGATGGAATGAGTGGCACGCCGTCATTTGCAAAAATATGCTCATGCGTTAGCGCCTGTGCCCCTGGGTAATCTGCGTATACCGGCGTCGGCTCTACTTCCTCCACCTGCTCCACGACGATTTCCTCTAATGCATCAACAATTTCCTTCTCATCCTCTTTTACATGTTCCACGTATTGACTAAACGCTACGTTCGTACAAACCGTTACACTTAGTAAAAAAATGAGCGTCGCATATAGCGCACGTGTCGATAATGTCTTAATCCAATTGACGAACCCTTCACTTATGACAAAACGCAGCAGCATCGCTAATAAAAATGATACAACCATAATGAGTATGCCGTGAATAATTGGCACATCTGTCGTTTCCCATAATAACTGATATGTAATGAGCAACGGCCAATGAATTAAGAACATGCCGTAAACGTATTGGCTAAACCATACGAGTATATCACTACTAAAGAAGCTTTTAATGGCGCTTTTATGACGATGTGAGCCAACAATAAATAATAATGCCCCGAATACTGGCATTAACGCACCTATACCTGGAAATAACCACGTTTCTGGAACAAGTACACCTGTTGCAATGACAAGCCAAATCCCGATCCAGCTAAATATAGATGATGCTTCCTTCGTCAAACGAATGACCGGAATGAGCATCGCCGCAATCGCACCGACTAATAACTCCCATAAACGTGACCCGAAGTGGAAATAGGCTTCCTCAGGCTTCACACCAATTAAATACGTCGCATACGCAAATGATATAACCATCCCAATCGTTAATATAATTGTTAACATTTTACGAAACGGCCATCGACATAAATGGCTAATGTATAACACAATGCCGACAATGACTGGCATAATGAGCGTATATTGGAATTGAATCGCGATTGACCAATAATGCTGGAACGGGCTTGCCGATCCATCGAATGCTAAATAGTTTGTTGCCTCTTCAATTAAATGCCAGTTTTCAACATATAACACTGATGCGAGCATATGTTGTAAAACAGTTGACCATTGAGACATCGGGTAAAACATGTACATTAAAACGACCGTCATCATCGCTACCGTTAACGCAGGCGGCCATAAGCTTGTAATGGAGCGTAAAATAATTTGATGAATTGAAAATGTACGCTGACGTTCAATTTGCTGTTGCAACGATACCATCGCAAAATAACCAGTTAGCACAAGGAAAATATCAATACCACCAGATACTTTCCCGACCCAAATATGATACGTCATAATGAGCATGATACATAATACACGAAGCCCTTCTATTTCTTTTCGAAATTGTTTAGGCGCTACAGGCAGATCCTTCATTGCCTAAACCCTCCTCTAATCGTTCTTTCGAGCAATCACTTGTACAATTGTTAGTCTCGATTATTTTTAATAAATCTACACTTGCTATATTTTACATAATTTCACGCGCTATGCCAACCACCTATTAAACTTAAAAGCCTGCGTAGATTCCTACGCAGGCTTTTACTGTTGATCTTTGCACTACTATTGTACATATGTCGCCGATTTATTTCAACGATGCTATTGCTTTTTTGCCGCTTATAGCTCGCCTGCTTTTAATTTCGCATGCCAATCTTTTAAAAATGGAATTTGGTCTGCTTCAATCGCACCTGTTTCAGAAGCCGCTTCAATTAAATAATCGAAGTTCGTAAGTGATACGTATTTCACGCCGATTTGTTCAAATGCTTGCTCTGCTTTTGGTAAGTTGTACGTGTACACACATACTACACCTAGCACTTCACAGCCAGCTGCGCGTAACGCTTCTACTGCTGTAATCGATGAGCCACCTGTTGATACGATATCTTCTACAACGACAACTTTTTGTCCTGCTGTATATTTACCTTCGATTTGATTACCGCGACCGTGCTCTTTCGCCTTTGAACGCACGTACACCATTGGTAAATCTAAAATATCTGAAACCCATGCCGCATGTGGAATACCAGCCGTTGCTGTTCCTGCTACGATGTCTGTACTTGGGAAGAATTCTTGAATGTTTGCTGCTAAGCCTTTTGCTAATGCTTTACGTGCTGTTGGATCTGAAATCGTTAAGCGCGTGTCGCAGTAAATTGGTGATTTAATGCCTGAAGCCCATGTAAATAGCTCCGTTGCATTTAATTCTACTGCGCCAACACGTAACATTTCTTTTGCGATGTCTTTTTGTAACATAGTTTTATGCCTCCCATAATGTGCGTACTTCATGATATGCTGCGACTGGGTTAGCCGCTCCTGTAATCGCACGACCGACAACGATTTGTGTCGAACCGTCCTTTTTCGCTCCGTCTGGCGTTGCGATGCGCTTTTGGTCATGCGCCTCACCACCGAGCATACGAATGCCTGGTGTAACACGTAAAAAGTCTTCACCGCACGCCTCTGCAATGGCACGCGCTTCATGCACAGAGCATACAACGCCGTTTAAGCCTGCTGCATGCGTTAATTTTGCATAGTGCAGTACTGCCTCTTGAAGCGATAACGGAATTTGTTGCTCCTGCTGCATCTGCGCTTCTGTCGTTGATGTTAATTGTGTTACCGCGATTAATGCTGCGCGGCTTTGCCCTGCTGGCGTTCCTGCATCAAGCCCTTCTAATGCACCTTCCATCATCGCACGGCCTCCTGCTGCATGGACGTTTACTAAATCAACGCCAAGCTTAGCTAAGCCTTTCATTGCCGACTTTACCGTGTTCGGAATGTCGTGCAGCTTTAAGTCTAAAAAGACGTCGTGTCCAAGGTCTTTTACTTGCGCGACAATTTGTGGACCTTCCTGCATATAAAGCTCCATGCCGATCTTCACAAATAACGGCTCGTTAAATTGCTTTAAAAACGTTAGCACGCGCTCCTCTGTCGGAAAATCAAGTGCGATAATTGGTTTTGTGTTCATTATCGGTGGCTCCTTCCAATAAGCTCTGAAATATGATTTACACCTAATGCATCTAATTTTGCTGGTAATTGTTCAATAATGTTTGGGCAAACGAAGTGGTCAACGAAGTTCGCTGTGCCAACCGCAACGGCTGATGCACCGACAGACATAAAATCGATGACGTCTTGTGCGCACGTTACGCCGCCCATACCGATGATTGGAATGTTTACTGCTTTATATACGTCATACACCATGCGAATCGCTACTGGCTTCACAGCAGGTCCTGATAAGCCACCTGTACCATTGGCGATAACCGGTTTACCTGTATGCTCATGAATACGCATCCCAACAAGTGTGTTGATCATCGTAATGCCGTCTGCTCCGCCTGCTTCTACCGCTTTTGCGATGTCGACAATGTTCGTTACGTTCGGTGAAAGTTTCACGTATACCGGCACTTCTGATACTGCTTTAACGGCTGCTGTTAACTGCTTTGCCGTTTCAGGATCCGTACCAAATTGAATGCCGCCGCACTTTACGTTTGGACAAGAAATGTTAAGTTCTAATGCATGGACGTTTGGCGCTGCTGAGATGCGACGCGCTACTTCTACATAATCTTCAATTTCCGTACCTGCAACGTTTGCGATAATTGGCACATCGTAGCTTTCTAAAAACTTTAATTCTTCGTTCATCACTTTGTCGATACCAGGGTTTTGTAAGCCAATTGCATTTAGCATACCTGCTGCTGTTTCAGCTACGCGTGGTGTCGGGTTGCCGCGACGTGTTTCTACTGTCGTTGCCTTAATCATAATGGCACCTAGCTTTGATAAATCATATAGCTGTGCGTACTCGCGACCGAAGCCGAAGCAGCCTGACGCTGGCATAATTGGGTTTTTTAGCTCTAACCCAGGTAATGTCATATTTAAACGGCTCATAGTGCCACAACTCCTTTCGGGAATACCGGCCCGTCTGAGCATACTTTTACATACGCTTTGTCTTGCCCTTCTGTCGTATCACATACGCACGCGAAGCACGCACCGATACCACAAGCCATGCGTTCTTCAAACGACATGAAGCCTTTTTTATCTGGATAATACTGCTCTAATGCACGTAGCATCGGCAGCGGCCCACAAGAATAAAATACATCAAACTGTGGTGCGACATCGTCAAACACAGTCGTCACAAAACCTTTTGTCCCTTTTGTGCCGTCTACTGTTGCGTAATGCGTGTCACCAAGTGCGCTAAATTGTTCTTCATAGAAGCATACGTCCTCTGATTGGAAGCCAAGCACGTGAATAACGTTCACACCGCGAGCTTTTAATTGCTTCGATAATTCATGAAGCGGCGGTACACCGATTCCTCCTCCAACAAGTAGCGCCGTTTGACCAGGCTGTGCTTCCTCCACTGGGAAACCATTACCGATTGGACCTAGCACGTCGACTAATTGCCCTTCTCGGTTCGTTGAAAGAATTTGCGTACCGCGCCCCTCTGCACGATAAATCATCGTAAATTCCTGTTTGTCTTTGTCAATGTTTGCGATACTGATTGGTCGGCGTAAAAGCGGCTCATATGAGTCAGACACTTTAACATGGACGAACTGGCCAGGAGTCATTTCCTGTACCAGTTCCCCTTGAAGTGTTAATTCAAAAATGTTCGTTGCGATTTGCTTTTGCGCTACGACCGTCATTTTTTGTTGACGGATCATTTAGTGCACTACCTCCGCTTTTGGCATTGTTTCAGCCGTAAATGTCATTGATTCGATTACACGTAACATTGCTTCAGCTGTATCAAGTGATGTTAAACATGGAATACCATTTTCTACAGATTCACGACGGATACGGAAGCCGTCACGCGCTGGTTGTTTACCTTTTGTTAATGTGTTGACAACTAATTGTGCTTCACCGTTTTGAATGACATCAAGTAACGTTTTGCCTTTTGCACCGATCTTTTCGATGATGTCTGTGCGCACGCCTGCAGCTTCAAATGTTGCCGCTGTACCTGCTGTTGCCATAATGCGGTAGCCGACTGTTGAGAAGCGTTTTGCTAACACAACTGCTTCTTCTTTATCTTTATCAGACACTGTAAATAATACAGTACCTTCTGTTTTAATTTTCGTACCTGCTGCAACAAAGCCTTTGTATAATGCTTTTTCGTACGTTGCATCTTTACCCATTACTTCGCCTGTTGATTTCATTTCAGGACCGAGTGTAATGTCTACGCGGCGTAACTTCGCAAACGAGAATACTGGCACTTTTACGAACACGCCAGCTTGCTCTGGTGCTAAGCCAGTCGGGTAACCTTGCTCCACGATTGAGTGACCAAGAATCGCTTTTGTTGCGATATTTGCCATCGGAATGTTTGTAATTTTTGATAAGAACGGTACTGTACGAGATGAACGTGGGTTTACTTCGATTACGTAAACTTCGCCGTCTGATAATACGTACTGAATGTTCATTAAACCAACGATGCCTAAACCTTTTGCTAAACGTGTTGTGTAGTCTACTAACGTTTCTTTTTGTGCATCTGTTAATTTTTGTGGTGGGTATACAGAGATCGAGTCACCTGAGTGAACACCTGCGCGCTCAACGTGCTCCATAATACCTGGGATTAATACGTTTTCACCGTCGCAAATTGCATCGACTTCGATTTCTTGACCTGTTAAGTAACGGTCTACTAATACTGGGTGATCCGGTGATGCTTCTACCGCATTTTCCATGTAATGTGCAAGCTCGTCTAAGTTATAAACGATTTCCATTGCACGTCCACCTAGTACGTAAGAAGGACGTACTAATACTGGGAAGCCAAGGTCGCGACCGATTGCTAACGCTTCTTCTTTTGATACAGCTGTTTTCCCTTTTGGTTGTGGGATGTTTAATTCTTGAAGTGCTGCTTCGAACTTGTTACGGTTTTCCGCGCGATCGATATCTTCAAGTGATGTACCTAAAATTTTCACGCCGTGTGCTTCTAATTTATCCGCTAAGTTAATTGCTGTTTGTCCACCGAACTGTACAACAACGCCCATTGGTTTTTCTAAGTCTACGATATGCATTACGTCTTCGATTGTTAATGGCTCGAAGTATAATTTATCAGAAATTGAGAAGTCTGTTGATACCGTTTCAGGATTTGAGTTAATAATAATTGCCTCATAGCCTGCTTCTTGAATCGCCCATACAGAGTGTACTGTTGCATAGTCGAACTCTACCCCTTGACCGATGCGGATTGGACCAGAACCAAGTACGATTACTGACTCTTTTTCAGAGCGGATTGATTCGTTCTCTTCCTCGTACGTGCCGTAGAAGTAAGGTGTGCTTGACTCGAACTCAGCTGCACACGTATCAACCATTTTGTATACTGGTGTAATGCCTGCTTCTTTACGGAAGTTGTAAATTTCCATTTCCGTCATGTTCCAAAGCTCAGCTACTTTTTTGTCCGCAAAGCCTAAACGTTTCGCTTTATATAATACGTCTTTGTCGCCTTTGTTATCCGCAAGCGTTTGCTCCATATCCACAATCTTTTTCAGCTTGTGTAAAAACCAAAGATCGATTTTAGACCATTCGTGAATCGTTTCTACTGTTACGCCGCGACGTAATGCTTCACCGATGAAGAATAAACGCTCATCGCCTGCTTTTTTAATACGCTTTTCGATCCATGCATCCGTTAAGTCTTCCGCATGTTTCATTTCAATGTGTACGTGCCCTGTTTCAAGTGAACGCACCGCTTTTAAAATCGCCTCTTCAAACGTACGACCTAGTGACATAACTTCACCAGTTGCTTTCATTTGCGTGCCTAAGTTACGTTTTGCAGATTCGAACTTGTCGAACGGCCAGCGTGGAATTTTTGCCACGATGTAGTCAAGTGCCGGCTCGAAGCAAGCGAATGTTGAACCTGTTACTGGGTTTTTAATTTCATCAAGCGTTAAACCGACAGCGATTTTTGCTGCTAATTTTGCAATTGGGTAACCTGTTGCTTTTGATGCAAGTGCAGATGAACGAGATACACGTGGGTTCACTTCGATTACGTAGTATTGGAAGCTATGTGGATCAAGTGCTAACTGTACGTTACAGCCACCTTCAATTTTAAGTGCGCGAATGATATCTAATGAAATGTTACGTAACATTTGGTTTTCGCGATCAGATAACGTTTGTGTCGGTGCAACTACGATTGAGTCTCCTGTATGAATACCTACTGGGTCAAAGTTTTCCATATTACATACTACGATGGCGTTGTCTGCTGAGTCACGCATTACTTCATATTCAATCTCTTTCATACCAGCGATTGATTTTTCAAGTAAACATTGCGTTACTGGTGAATATTTTAAACCTGACGTTACGATTTCTTCTAAGTCTTGATCGTTGTAGCAAATACCGCCGCCTGTACCACCAAGTGTGAATGCAGGACGTACGATTACTGGGTAGCCGATACGTGCAACTAACGCATATGCTTCTTCCATGTTGTGAATAATATCTGACTCAGGAACTGGTGCACCTAGCTCATACATTAAGTTACGGAAAAGGTCGCGGTCTTCTGCTTTATGAATCGCGTCTAATTTCGTACCAAGAATTTCGATGCCTAGCTCGTCTAAAATACCAGACTCATCAAGCTCGATTGCCATGTTTAATCCCGTTTGACCACCAAGTGTTGGTAAGATTGCATCTGGACGCTCTTTACGTAAAATGCGTGATACGAATTCTAACGTAATTGGCTCGATGTATACTTTGTCTGCATTTTCTGTATCCGTCATAATTGTTGCTGGGTTTGAGTTAATTAAAATTACTTTGTAGCCTTCCTCTTTTAATGAAAGACACGCTTGTGTACCTGCATAGTCAAACTCCGCTGCTTGACCGATGACGATTGGGCCTGACCCGATTACTAAAATAGTTTCAATATCTTGACGTTTAGGCATTTTGTTTCTCCTTTGCTGCTTCATTTTCCATCATTTCGATAAACTCATCGAATAAGTGATTTGAATCTTCTGGTCCAGGTGATGCTTCTGGGTGGTATTGTACCGTGAAGATTGGGAATTTTTTATGACGTACACCTTCACAAGTGCCATCGTTTAACGCTACGTGTGTAAGCTCTAAATCTGTATCTTTTAATGATTCAATATCAATTGCATAGCCGTGGTTTTGAGATGTTAAATCTGTGCGACCTGTGCGTAAATCTTTTACTGGATGGTTCCCGCCGCGGTGACCGAATGGTAATTTGAATGATTTCGCGCCACATGCTAATGAGAAGATTTGGTGACCTAAGCAAATACCGAACATTGGTACTTTACCAACTAGCTCGCGTACTGTTTCGATTCCTTCTGTTACGTCCTCTGGGTTACCAGGGCCGTTTGAAAGCATAATGCCATCTGGATGCCACGCTAAAATTTCTGATGCTGGCGTGTTGTAAGGAACGACTAACACGTCACAGTCACGTTTATTTAATTCGCGTAAAATACCGTGCTTCATACCGAAGTCAATTACGACTACGCGCTTGCCACGACCTGGTGATGGATAAGCGGCTTTCGGTGATACTTCTTTTACGTGATGCGTAATATGTGGTGTTGCTTGTAACTGTGCTACAATTTCTTCTACATTTACGTCTGCGCCCGCTTCTGATAAGTATGCACGAACGGCACCTTTTGCACGGATGATGCGCGTTAATTTACGCGTATCGATTCCTTGAATACCTGGGATGTCTTTTGATGCTAAGTAATCGCCAAGTGAAGAATCTTTACGGAAGTTTGATGGATGCTCTTCTAATTCACGTACAACGAATCCGCGGATTGCTGGTGTAATTGATTCAAAGTCATCACGGTTAATGCCGTAGTTCCCTACAAGCGGGTATGTTAATGTAACAATTTGCCCGTAAAATGATGGATCTGAAATTGTTTCTTGGTAACCTGTCATACCTGTTGTGAATACAACTTCACCTTTACTTGCATTGTTGCCACCGAACGCTTCTCCGGTAAATACTGTACCATCTTCTAAAATTAATAAACGTTTTGTCATTATTGTGCCTCCTCGTATACGATCTTACCTTCAAAAATTGTCATCATCGGCCAGCCTTGTGCTACCCAGCCATTAAATGGTGTGTTGCGACCTTTTGATACGAATCCTTCTGCATCAACTGTTTTTTCTGCCTCTAAGTCAATTAACACGAAGTCTGCTGAAGCGCCTACTTCTAATGTTCCGTACGGTAAGTCAAAAATCTGTGCTGCTTTTACACTCATCCAGTCGATTAACTGTTGAAGCGTCCATTTCCCTGTTTTTACGAACTGCGTATATAATAGTGGGAATGCTGTTTCAAAACCTACGATACCAAACGGCGCGCCAACCATGCCGCAGCACTTCTCTTCAACTGTATGTGGTGCGTGATCTGTTGCGATACAGTCAATTGTGCCATCAAGCAGTGCTGCATGTAATGAATCTTTATCATCTGCTGCACGTAACGGCGGGTTCATTTTCCAGTTTGCGTCGTCTGACGGAATGTCCATTTCTTCTAATAATAAGTGGTGTGGACAAACTTCAGCTGTAACGCGGATACCTGCTGCTTTTGCGTCGCGCACGGCACGTACTGATTCTTTCGTTGATACGTGACAAACGTGGTAGCGAGCGCCTGCTGCTTCTGCAAGTAATACGTCACGTGCAATTTGTACTGATTCACAAATTGACGGAATACCTGGTAAGCCAAGCTCTTTGTTACGCGTACCTTCGTGCATAACCCCCTCATAAATAAGTGAGTTATCTTCACAGTGTGCAACAACGACTGCGTCAAGTTTTGCTGCTTGCTGCATTTGCTCATACATTGTTGATGCTAATTGAATGCCAACGCCGTCATCTGAGAAAGCAACTGCGCCGTTTGCTTTTAACTCTTCCATGTTCGTTTTCACTTCACCTGAAATATCTTTCGTAAGTGAGCCGTATGGAAGCACGCGGATAACTGCGCTTTTTTCGATTAAGCCGTTGATCAGCTGCATGTTTTCTACTGAATCTGGTACTGGCTTCGTGTTTGGCATCGCACAAATTGTTGTGAAGCCGCCCTTTGCCGCTGAAGCTGTTCCTGTTGCGATCGTTTCTTTATGCTCAAATCCTGGCTCGCGTAAATGTGTATGTACATCGACAAAACCTGGTGATACGACGTAACCTTTACCGTCGATTACTTCCGCGTTTGCTGGTTGCTCGCCACCGATTGCTGTAATTTTGCCGTTTTCAATTGTAATGCTAGACGTTACTAAATCATTGCCTTCTTTTACGATTTGAATATTCGTTACGAAAGTTGTCATTTATGCTCTCTCCTTTAAAATCGTTTCTAAAATTGCCATTCGTGCAAATACACCGTTTCGTACTTGTGAAAAAATGCGTGAACGTTCACATTCGACTAGCTCATCTGCAATTTCAACGTCGCGGTTAATCGGCGCTGGATGCATAATGATCGCGCCTTGTTTCATGCGTTTTTCGCGAGCTGCTGTTAAGCCGAACTCCTCATGATAGCCGTCCTTTGAGAAGTTTTTACTTACTGCATGACGCTCGTGCTGAATGCGTAGTAGCATAATGACGTCGCTATCTTCTAACACATCTTCCCAACTATGCGCCGCTTCAAAATCGCCCGCCCATTCTGCTGGACAAAGGAATCGAACGTTCGCTCCAAGTCTAGTTAATGCATTCGCGTTTGATTTGGCTACGCGGCTATGTGTAATGTCGCCAACGATCGTAATGTTTAAGCCTTCAAAATGCCCAAATTCTTTATAAATCGTGTATAAATCTAACAAACATTGTGATGGATGCTGACCTGCACCGTCTCCTGCGTTAATAACTGCACATTCAATGCCTTCAAGCAGCTCATTGTAGTACTCATCTTCTTTTGCGCGAATAATTACAGCATCAATACCGATCATCTCAAGCGTTTTCACTGTATCGTACATCGTCTCACCTTTTAATGCGCTAGAAAATCCTGCATCAAATGGGATGACCTCACAACCAACGCGGCGTTCTGCCATTTCAAAGCTCGTTTTCGTACGCGTACTCGGCTCAAAAAATAAGTTTGCTACATTGTATGTGCGGTTTAGCTGCGCAGCCTCTCCTTTTTCAAATGCAGCTGCTCGTGCAATAATGTGTAAAATTTCTTCTTTTGTTAAATGTTCCATCGACAATAAGTTTTTCATATCGCTTGCGCCTCCAATTTGAAATCGCTTCGTACTATTCTATAGTATAAATGAATTTAGACAATTCACACTTTACAGATTGATGAATTTTTGTACGGTTTTGTGTAAAAAAATACCCCACTTTTTAGAAAGTGAGGCATTTCAGGGTGCAACAAGCTAAGGCAGCATCATATTGATGTGCTTTTTTGCAAGCTCCCCTTCTTTGCCTCTCTGGACAATCTTTAAAAGGTGTTTATGTAGTTGAATGATGCTGTCCACTTCGAGGCAGGCTTTCCGCGGGCTCGGCGGCGAACACGATGTTTATTCTGAAGGTGATGGCTCGTGTAGTGGCGCTTATCACCTTCCTCAAGCCTCCTCGACGCTCATACTTCGCGTCTGTGAGGTCTTGAGACACGAGCTGTTCCCGCTGGAGTCCGCCTCTCATGTTAAGCATTTCAGTTATTCATACAATCAATAATCATGTGCGTCCGTTACGCCTTTTTCGCGTCCTGGTAACACTAAGTTCAGCACAACACCGACTACTGCTGCTAGCGCCATGCCTGACATGACGAACGCGCCGTCAAACAGCTCTAGCTTCGCACCACCGATTCCGATGACTAAAATAACCGAAGCGATGACCATGTTGCGGTTGTTGCCGAAGTCTACTTTACTTTCAACGAACATGCGCAGCCCGCTTGATGCGATAATCCCGAATAATAAAATCGAAATGCCACCAAGCACTGCTGTTGGAATCGTCGCAATGAGTGCCATCACTTTTCCGAAAAAGGCGATGAGCATTGCGACAACTGCCGCTCCTGCGATCACGTACACCGAGTACACTTTCGTAATCGCAAGCACGCCGATGTTTTCACCGTACGTCGTTTTCGGTGGACCACCGATTAACGCACTAACGAACGTTCCTAAACCGTCACCGAGTAACGAGCGATGTAAGCCTGGATCTTTAATGTAGTTGCGATTTACGACTTTTCCTAACACGAGCTGATGTCCGATATGCTCTGAGATCGTTACAATTACAATCGGTAGCATCGCCGCTAAAATCGTCGCTGTGACGTTTAGCTCATAATGCACACCTGGAATTAAAAAGTTCGGCATTTCAATCCAGCTTGCTTCTTTTACTGCTGTGAAATCGACAATGCCAATGACGATTGAGTAAAGGTAGCCGACGATTAAACCGAGTAAAATCGGCATCGCACTTAAAATATTTTTGAAGTACACATTAAAGACGATTGCTGCGAATAATGTGACAAGTGCTGCCGAGAAATGTAGCACACTATACTCGCCGTTTACATTCATCGCCATATCGACTGCTGTGCCTGCTAAGCCAAGACCGATAACGATAATGACTGGCGCAACGACGATTGGTGGCAGTAGCGCCATTAACCATTTATAGCCCGCTTTCCATATGAGGAGCGACACGAGCGCATACGTTATACCGACTGCCATCGAGCCGATCATCGCATTGCCAGGATTAACGGCTACACCTGATGCGTCTAAACTTGCGACTGTAATAATCGGTGCGATAAACGCAAACGATGAACCTAAGTAAGCAGGTACTTTAAATTGCGTAATCAGTAGGAAAATGATTGTCGCAATCCCGCTCGTTAATAGCGCAATTGCTGCGTCTAATCCGACTAATTTCGGTACTAAAATTGTTGAACCGAACATGGCGAACAAATGCTGAAAACTAAGTGTTGCTAGCTGCAATGGTGTTGGTTTGTCATGGATGTCTAACACTGGTTTATTGGACATAATTTGTTCCTCATTTCATTCAATTTAATCGCGATGGATGAGCACGACATCTTGGCCGTCCACTTCATCTAATTTTACGACGATACGCTCATGCCCCGCTGTTGGAACATTTTTCCCAACGTAATCTGCTCGAATTGGCAACTCGCGGTGACCACGGTCTACTAAAACAGCTAATTGAATTTGAGAAGGTCGCCCTAAATCCATTACTGCATCAAGTGCAGCACGTACTGTACGACCTGTATATAGCACATCATCTACTAAAATGACTTTTTGGTTGCTAACAATATGTGCAATATCGACTTGCTGTACTTGCGCTTCTTCATTTTCGTATTTCGTTGATAAATCGTCTCTATACAGCGTAATGTCTAACTCGCCTGTACGTACTTTTTTACCTTCAATTTGAGCGATGCGTTCTGATAAACGTTTTGCTAAATATGCGCCTCGTGTTTTAATACCGACAATAATGACTTCATCAATTCCTTTATTGCGCTCAATAATTTCATGGGCAATGCGCGTAATTGCTCTATTCATTGATGGGCCATCTAAAAGTTCTGTTACTTGTGGCATCCTTTTCTTCTCCTTCCTGTTTGTCGTACTGTGTTTCAAGGCAAAAGAAAAACCCTCTACATTAAAAATGATAGAGGGTTGAAAAGTTTGCATGTTGAAATAACGCAACGACCGCATTTTTGCGCACAAAAATACATGTTGCTTCACCAGTACCTTCTCAGCCTCTCTGGACTGCCTTTAAAGGTTAAATTGTATTGTTCATTAAAGTCTGTGCAGCAAGTGTTGCTCTCTGACAACGTGCTATGCTGTTCACTTGTTGCTAGTATATGCCTCATGCTACATGTTGTCAACAAAAGCAGTAAAGGTCGGACAACTAAATGGAATTGTCTTTTTTATCTGAATGAACAGTTTTTTCTGTCAATTAACGAATTATTCACACTACAAAGAAAGTTGACGTTTCAAGTAGTAATTGCGCACCAAATTTTATATATGTAGACGGTGAATATTAAGCGTGTTAATTAGCCAATCAATTGTCAGAAGCGTATTTCGGCTCGCTTACTGCCATTAACATGCAGCATTAATTTCCAATTTTTTCGCTAAAAACAGCCGATTTCACTGTATATAAATAGCTAATCAACAAACTTGGGGGAATATATTTTAGCATTTTGTTAATCGGCTCTCCACATCGAGGCAAGCTTTCCGCGGGCTCGGCGGCGAACACGATGTTGGTCATGAAGGCGATGACTCGTGTAGTGGCGTTTACTGCCTTCCGCGAGCCTTTCGTGTCGTGCTCATGCCTCTGCGATTACTCGAGGCAAAAAGAATTTTCGCTATTCCCGCTGGAGTCCGCCTCTCGTTTCGAGCCTCGTTCGCACTGTAAATTTCAATCACCTTGTATATATACAAAAAAGCTGCCCGAAAAAAATCGGACAGCTTTCAATATCATTACGCTTGCTGCTCACGTAACGTTTGTAATAATGTTGTGAAATCTTCTGGTAATGGTGCTTCAAATTCTAAATATTCACCTGTCGTCGGATGCGTGAAGCCAAGCACACCTGCGTGTAACACTTGTCCGTTAAACTCAACTGTTTTACGTGGACCGTATTTCGGATCACCTGCAAGAGGGAAATTAATGTAGTTCATGTGTACACGAATTTGGTGTGTACGACCTGTTTCAAGACGGCACTCTACAATTGTGAAATCTTTACCGATATGATCTAACACGCGGAAATGCGTAACAGCGTGCTTCCCTTTATCAACAACTGCTTGTTTTTGACGGTCTCGTTTATCGCGGCCGATCGGTGCATCAATTGTGCCTTTTTCATGTGCGATATGTCCGTGTACAAGCGCTGTATAACGACGTGTCACCGTTTTCGCTACTAGCTGATTCACAAGCGATTCATGTGCGATGTCGTTTTTCGCAACCATTAATAAGCCTGACGTATCTTTATCAATACGGTGAACAATCCCTGGACGTAACACGCCGTTAATGCCTGATAAATCCGTACAATGGTGCATTAAGCCGTTTACGAGCGTATCATTTAAATGCCCTGGCGCTGGGTGTACGACCATGCCGCGTGGTTTATTAACAACTAATACGTCTGCGTCTTCATACACGATTTCTAAATTCATATTTTGTGGCACAACGTCTAATATTTCTGGGTCTGGCACGTCAACTGAAATTTCATCGTTTAGTTTTACTTTATATTTCGGTTTTACTTGCTCGCCGTTTACAAGCACGATGCCATCCGTTGCCCAGTTGCCGATTTGTGTGCGTGACCATTCTGGCTGGATGCTGCTTAGCGCCTTGTCGATACGCTCGCCTGCGAATTCCTCTGTAATAATTAAAGTTTGTACTGTCATTGTTTCACCTGTTCCTTCTGCTCGTCTTTTTCAAAAAGTACGAGAATAAATAATAAAATAACGGCAATCGTTAATGCCGCGTCTGCGATGTTGAAAATCGGGAATTCATAATTAATGATTGGGATGAGTACGTCGAAGAAATCGACTACTTCTCCGCGGAATAATCGGTCGATAAAGTTACCGATTGCACCACCTAATAGCAGCATTAAGGTCATCTGCATAAACGGCTTGCCTTTTGCCTCTGTATGGTTGAAATAAATGATCCCGATAATTACGGCGATCGTTACAATTGTAAAGAACCACATCTGTCCTTCAAGAATGCCCCATGCTGCTCCGCGATTGCGATGCGATAAAAACGCAAACCATGGCTCCCAAAGTACGATGCGTTCTCCTAATTCCATATTTTTAACGACTAACCATTTCGTCCATTGGTCAATCAATATAACGAAAAATGCAAGTGCATACATTTTTTTCACGAATTACGCCCTCCTACTCATACGTCCTTTATTTTAACATAGCTATTCCACTATGTCCTACTGAAAAGAAAAAAGCGTACTTCCTCATGAAAGGAAAATCGCTTTCTATAACATAAAAATCGTGCCCAAGCCATTTTAGCCTGGACACGATTGTTTTATTAAATAGACTCCGCTTCTTTTGAGTGAACTTTTTTCATGAAATCGTTCACGTCTGCTGGTACGCGACGGTCAATTAATGACACGATAATTACCGCTAAGAAACCGGCTGGTACTGTTACGATACCTGGTACTTTGAATGTTAAGAAATCCGGTACTGTTCCAGGTAAGAAAATCATCCACATCGATACGATTAAGCCGACTAATAAACCTGCAATCGCACCTTTTTCAGTCATGCGGCGCCACCAAATACCTAATATAAATATTGGAGCAAACGTACTCGCAGCTACTGTAAAGGCGAGTGCTACTAAGTGACCAATCGATGCATCTTTTACTAATAAACCAAGTGCTCCGTATACGACTGCTAATACTAAAATCGCGACTTTACCAGCCATTACACGTTGCTTTTCTGTCATATCTTTTTTGATGAATGTTCCGTATAAATCATGGGCTAATGCACCCGAACTTGCAATGAATAAACCTGAAAGATTTGAGAATACTGCGGCGAATGCTCCGGCAATTACGAGACCGAGCAGCCACTCCCCACCAAGTGCTTGCGCTGTTGATGGAATAACCATGTTATTACCGCCTGTTACCATGTCGGACATAACTTGGTCACTCGCTTCTCCACTAATAAAGATGCCACGTCCAACTGTTCCTAAGTATACAGCGAATAAGAAGAACACAGAGGCGATACCAATTGCCATCAGTGCGGACTTACGCGCAGCCTTCGCACTCGGATTGGTGTAGAAGCGCAGTAAAATATGCGGTAAACCAATTGTCCCTAATGCTAATGCGATTGTAATGCTAATTGTATCCCAGAATGTTGGGAAGTAGAAGCCTGTACCAGACCATGCTTCACCATCTACTTCAACATCTTTGCCGTCTAATGCGTACGGTGATGTATCCGCGATTGGACCTGTTACAGAGTTAATGCCATCTAATACTTTGTCATAATGTAAGCCGCCATAAATCGCAACGACCGCCATAATAACGAATGCGGCTAAACGAATCCATAGCTCAAGCGCTTGGTTAATTGTCGTACCTTTCATCCCACCAACACCTACGTAGAAAATCATAACTGCACATGTGAAGATGATACCGAATTCATACGACGTACCGAAGAACATACTTAAAATTTGTGCAGCACCAAGCAATTGTGGTGCAGCGTAGAAGCCTGAAATTGAGAATACAACAAGTACAGCGACTAAGCGAGCACGTTTACTGTGGAAACGATAGCCTAAAAAGTCTGCTACTGTGTATGCACCGAATCGACGTAATGGACCTGCAACGAAAATGGCAAGTAACGTTAATCCGATTGAGAAACATAACGCGTAATACGCACCGTCATAACCTAGCTGGAACGTTAAACCAGCGATCCCTAAAAACGTTGCAGCACTTAAATAATCTCCACCGATTGCAGAGCCATTTGTGAACCAGCCAAAGCCACGTCCACCTACGAAGAAGTCTGAAGCGTTTTCGTTTTTCTTCGTCAAATATGTTATGTAAACAATCGTTCCCATAAGAATGATTGTCAAAAGCATTTTAGGAGATAGTAACGTTTCGAGCATCCTCATCATCCTCCTTCACCGGCTGTAATTTTTCTACGTTCTTTAAACGACGCTCATATAGCACTGTATGAATCAATGCAATGATAAACGCCATCGCCATCGTCACAAATGTTGTTAAAAACCACGTTAGTGACATGCCACCCCAAATTGGCTTAAATGCGATTTCTGGGAAATACCAGTTCAACACTGGAATTGAGAAAATAAAGGTGAAATAAATTGCCGTAAGAATGAGCCCTGTCGTTAACTCCCCGCGCATATTCTCTTTAATTTGCGGATCTAGCGGTGGCAAATCGTCAAACTTCACTGTACTCGCTTCAACGTAATCATAATCTTGATATTCTGCTGCCATGAACATAACCCCCTTTGTCTGTTACCTTTTATCGATAACGGTTTTCGTTTCACGTATTCGAGAAAATCTGCCCCTTTTTACAGAATTTCACTGAAACGGTCTTACTCATTAGTTTAAAATGTAACAGCTCGAAACACCTTACACTTTTTCGCTACAATAGTGCATTTTTTAACTGTTTAATGTAAAATATTTATAAGCAATCATACAAAGGAGGCTGTTTATGTTTCGCATTTGTAGTCATATTCATAATCAAACGTTATTGCATAAAATTAATACATGGCTAGATGAACTCGCTCCAACTCGTGTTCAATTCGTCAATTCCATCGAAAATGCGCATGTCTACATAAAAGAAATTACAACATTATTTGATTGGATTATTATTCGCAGGCTTCAAAAGGCGCATGCAACGTGCATTATTATCCCATTACTTCAAGAAAATCTCGCGTACTCTGCGCCAATCGCGATTGATTTACAGCTTACATATTTATTAGTCGAACCGATTCAAAAGCATAAGCTATTACGCGCTATGCGTAAAATTTATACACATATAAACGTTGAACAACAAACAGCTTTCAACTATAACGATTTATCTATTGCACTAAAAGAAAAAGATTCATTGTACTATGACACGCTGCTTCGTCATTTAATTCGTCATGAATTTCAAGATGAGACGCAATTTTTAGAAGCGAGCAAACATATTTCGATGGAGCAATTTCCAAACACCGTACTATTTTATCAAAGTTTTTCTGTTGAAAATGATAAAAGCTGTAGCATCATTTACGATACGCTCCGCCAATACATAAACGCTCCACTTCATTTTTTACCATTTGGCAAACATTTAGCCATTTTACTGCATGTGCAACAATCTTATAATAGCTTCCAACAATGGTCAGAAGGGACAAGTACATTCGAACAAGCAATTGAACAGCTGAAGCGAGAAGGCATTTATTCATACATTGGCATCGGGCAAACGTTTCGCGATCCACTTCAGCTACACATGTCGTATGCTCAAGCAAGGCTCGCTCGCCGCAAGCCACCTGCAAACTGGATTCATATGCGCTATTACGATGAACTGCCGAAGCACGACAGCATTTTGCAGGCAGTCCAATATATCGAAGCGCATTGCCATGAATCAATCAGCATTAGCCGCGTCGCTCAAGAAATCGGCTTTAGCGCACCATACTTTGGCAAGATGTTTAAAAAAGAAACCGGGTTATGCTTCCCTGAATACGTGTCGTATACGCGCATTATTCAGTCGCTCTTACCGCTTCGACGCACGACACAAACGCTCGAGCAAATTTCAGCAGAGTACGGCTTTAATACACCGAACTACTACAGCGGTACGTTCAAAAAAATTGTCTCGCTGTCGCCGAGCGAGTACCGACAGACGACGGAGATTTTATTTAATTGATTACTATAGGCAGGGCGCGTTATACGGCTCGCTTTGCCTTTGCGGTTGCTCGAGGCCAATCAATTCCTCGGGCTCGGCGGCAAACAAGATGTTGGTCATGAAGGTGATGACTCGTGTAGTGGCGTTTATCACCTTCCTCAAGCTTCCGCACCGCTCATGCTTCACGGCTTACGGGGTGTTTCGGCACGAGCTTTCCCTAAAGAGTCTCGCCGCACGTGCTCTGCCACGAATATACTGCGTAGTTTTCGGAACAGCTAGGAAACAAGCGATTTTGCTGAATATAGCGTATGAATAGATGTGAATTCATTACATAACAACATAAAAAAGGAGTGTCCAAACCAGTCTATACTGGCTCGGACACTCCTATTTATTATTCTACGTCTTTATAATGCTCTTCCACAACGGTTGCACAACGCGTACATAATGTTGGGTGTACTGCGTCTTGTCCAACTGTTTCAGAAATTGTCCAGCAGCGCTCACATTTTTCACCGTCTGCTTTTTCCACTGTTAATGCATAACCGTCAAACGTCATTGCGTTCTCTGGTGCTGACTCAAGTGAACCACCTACATTAAATTGTGATACGATTGCAAGCTGTGCAAAGTTAATGCGCGCATCATTTAAAAACTCGATCGCTTCGCCGTTACCGTAAACTGTCACTTTCGCTTCAAGTGATTTACCGATCACTTTTGCGTTACGCGCTTCTTCTAACACTTTTAATACGCTATCACGCACAGCGATAATGTTTGACCATTTCGCGCGTAAGTCGTCGTAGTTTGCATGCGTTACTGCTTCTGGGAAGTCTGTTAATTGAACAGATGCTTCTTCCTTGCCTAAGTACTGCCACATTTCGTCTGCTGTATGCGGTAAAATTGGCGTTAATACTTTTACAAGTGTCATTAACGTGTCATACATTACCGTTTGCATCGCTAAGCGGCTTGCATTGTTTGGCCCTTCAATGTACACAACGTCTTTTGCGATATCTAAGTAGAACGACGATAGCTCAATTGCAACGAAGTTATTCACCGTCGTATACACTGTTGAGAAATCGTAACGGTCGTACGCATCACGAATTGTTTGAAGCGTTTCTTGTAAGCGCATGTACATGTATTGATCCATTTCGTGCATGTCGTCGTAAGCTACGCGGTCTGCTTCGTTAAAGTCAGAAACGTTACCGTGTAAGAAGCGCAGTGTGTTACGGATTTTACGGTACACTTCTGCTACTTGCTTTAACATATCCATTGAAATACGTACGTCTGCTGTATAGTCCACTGATGCTACCCATAAACGTAAAATGTCCGCACCGTATTGATCCATTACTTTTTGTGGAATAATAACGTTACCTAATGATTTTGACATTTTGCGTCCGTCGCCGTCTAATACGAAACCGTGCGTTAATAGTCCTTTGTATGGTGCATACCCGTTAATTGCTACAGACGTAATTAATGATGAGTTGAACCAGCCGCGGTGTTGGTCAGAACCTTCTAAATAAAGGTCTGCTGGGTACTGCATGCCACGCTCTACAAGTACACCTTGGTGAGATGAGCCTGAGTCGAACCATACGTCCATAATGTCGTTTTCTTTTGTGAATTCACCGTTCGGGCTACCTTCGTGCGTAAATCCTGCTGGCAATAAATCTTTCGCCTCACGCTGGAACCAAATGTTTGAACCGTGCTCGCGGAATAATGCTGATACGTGTGCAATCGTTTCTGATGTAATGATCGGCTCGCCGTTTTCTGCGTAGAAAATTGGAATCGGTACGCCCCATGCACGTTGACGAGAAATTACCCAGTCGCCGCGGTCACGAATCATGTTGTAAAGACGCGTTTCGCCCCATGCAGGTGTAAACGCTGTCGATTTTACTGCTTGTAATAATTCATCGCGGAACATATCTACTGATGCGAACCATTGTGGCGTTGCGCGGAAAATTACCGGCTTTTTCGTACGCCAGTCATGTGGATATGAATGCTTGAATTTTGACACTTTTAATAACGCACCTAACTGTTGTAACTTTTCAACAACGATTGGGTTCGCTTTTTCATAAAATAACCCTTCAAAGCCTGGCGCTTCATCTGTATAGCAGCCGCGGTTATCAACTGGTGATAATACGTCTAAACCATATAATTTACCAACGTTATAGTCGTCTTCACCGTGACCTGGTGCTGTATGAACACAGCCTGTCCCAGCTTCAGTTGTTACGTGCTCGCCAACCATTACTAATGAATCACGACCGTAAATTGGGTGAACAGCAACTAAGCGGTCAAGCTCTTGCCCTTTAATTGTTTGGATTACTTCTGGCGCTTCCCAGCCAAACTCACCTGCAACCGTTTCTAGTAGTGCTTGTGCAACGATGTATTTGCCACCATTTGCTTCAACGACTACGTAATCGATTTCTGGGTTTAATGAAATTCCTAAGTTTGCAGGAATTGTCCACGGCGTCGTCGTCCAAATAACGAACTTCGCATCTGCTGGCACTAGCCCTTTTGTATCTTTAATGCCAAACGCTACGTAAATTGAATATGACTCGACGTCTTGATACTCGATTTCTGCTTCTGCTAATGCTGATTCAGAAGATGGTGACCAATAAACTGGTTTTAAGCCTTTGTAAATGTAGCCTTTTTCCGCCATTTTACCGAACACTTCAATTTGACGCGCTTCGAATTCTGGCTTTAACGTAATGTATGGGTTTTCCCAATCACCGCGTACACCTAAACGTTGGAATTGACCGCTTTGGTTTTCGATTTGCTCGTATGCATACTTTTCACAAAGCTCACGGAACTCAGCTACTGACATTTCTTTACGGTTAACACCTTTGTTCGTTAACGCTTGCTCGATCGGTAAGCCGTGCGTATCCCAGCCTGGCACGTAATTTACGTGATAGCCAGTCATTGACTTATGACGGTTGATCATATCTTTAATGACTTTGTTTAATGCGTGACCGATATGGATGTCACCGTTTGCGTACGGAGGTCCGTCATGTAGCATGAACGTTGGACGTCCTGCTGTGCGCTCCATTACTAGCTTGTTAATGTTTAGCGCTGCCCATTTTTCCTGTGTTTTCGGCTCGTTTGCCGGTAAG
Source organism: Caryophanon latum (assembly GCF_001700325.1). Lineage (GTDB taxonomy): Bacteria > Bacillota > Bacilli > Bacillales_A > Planococcaceae > Caryophanon > Caryophanon latum. The sequence continues at coordinate 36,493 of NZ_MATO01000028.1, read as the reverse complement.
TTTCCGCGCATCGGGAATGGTGTATCCGGCATGCGCAATGTTTTTTTGTACTCTACCATGTTGTTGCTCCTCCTTTAATATGTGACGCTACAAATAAAAAAACGCCCCTCATCCCTCATGAAAGGGACGAGAAGCGATTGCTCGTGGTACCACCCTAATTTGTAAGCAACTGCTTACCTCTTAGACGCTTGTAACGTTGCGTAAACGAAATTATTTACTCGAAATTCAATAATTCAGCTCCAGAGTGATGTTCATTATGACGGCATTCGTCTAGGCTTGCACTATCCCTAGCTCGCTTTACTAGCACATATCATAACTACTGTCTCTTTCATCGCCTTAATATATGTCTTTCAGTATAAAGAATTCATCTACTATACGTCAAGCACTATTCATTTATTCGTTCGGCTTTTCATCGAGAACTTCAACGATTTGACCTTCATGTACGTTTCCATCCGATACTTGCAAATCACGAACTTCTGTAATTTCCTTCTCAAGCTTTAATAAATGATCCCAGTCATCTGTTTTTAATAGCTCTAACTGTGTTTCCACAAGAATTTGGAATCGTTTGCGGAAAATGCTTGATTGCTTTTTCAGCTCATCAATTTCAATCGTTGCTTTACGCGCATTTAATAATGCCTCGTTCACGATATGTTCGGCATTTTTCTCCGCTTCTTTTACGATTAATTTTGCTTCGTTAATCGCATTGCTTCTTACGTCCTCAGCAGTTTCTTGCGCAAGTAAAATTGACGTTTGCAGCGTTTCTTCCATCTTTTGATAGTTTTCTACAACCGTTTGTGTCTTTTTTAATTCTTCCTCTAACTCACGCTTTTCTTTAATTAAAATCTCATAATCTTTAATAACTTGATCTAAAAAGTCGTTTACTTCATCCTCACTATAACCTCGGAATGATTTGGTAAACTCTTTGTTATGTATATCAAGAGGCGATAACGGCATACTAGTCTCTCCTTTTCATGTGCATACTACGTTTATTATACATTGTCGTGCACAAAGTACATAATTTTTTTTATAATAAAGCGCTAAATTCCTTACACCTTTTGTTCTAGTCGACCGACAATTAAACGAATTTTATCCTTTTTCGTACGTCCTTCTGTCGCCATCACTTTCGCTCGTCCGAAGCCACGTACCGATAAAATGTCACCTTCTTGCAACTCAAACGCCACTTGCTCACGTACTGTCCAGTTCACCTTCACCTTACCCCCACTAATGAGTGCCTGTGATTTTTGACGTGAAATATTTAACACCGTCGCCATTACAACATCTAGGCGCATTGATGCAACCGTATGCGACTGTTCAAACCATTCTTCAGCAATCGTCAGTAACGGCTCCGTTTGTATAAGCTCCTCGACTTGAACTTTCACTTTGCCGATACTCGTCACATGCAGGCGTACGTAATCCGCAACTTCAGATGCTACCGCAAATTGCACGTAGCCATCTTCAATGCGAATATCGCCAAACTTACTACGCTCGAGCCCGCTTGATAATATCGCACCGAGCACGTCTGGATGCTTTAACGTCACAAACTTCGTCGGATACTGAATTGTACAAATTGTAATTTGGAAGTCTTCCTCAGCTGGCTCATAATACGACGGATAAATGAGCAGTCGTTTGCGCTCTGCCTCAGCAAAACAGCCGAACGTCGCAATTTGTAGCTCTTTATTTTGACGTACAACCGCCTCAACGATAAATTGCTGGCGCGGGTCTAAAAAGTCTGTCAGCTTCGGTGCATAACGGTCTGCTACTTCTCGCTGCCAACCGCTCGCCTGCTCAATAAATGGCTGTTCGTCTTGTCTGAAATGCTGAATAATATGCTCCATCGCTCACACCCCCTATTTTCTATTCGACGGAACAAATAAAACGCCCGATAGTCAAGCTATTCGGGCGCTTTATTCATTTTGTTACATCAACGCAACGAGAATGTATCGTAATACAGTAATCGCGCCTTGTTGAATAAAGCTTAATAAGAAAATCGCTACGATTGGTGAAATATCGATCATACCGATTGGTGGAATGAATCGACGGAAAATGCCTAAATATGGCTCTACAAACTTCGCTAAAATCTCACCGAATTTGGATTCTTGTAACGCGGGAATCCAGCTCATTAAAATGTAAATAATAATCATAAACGAATAAATCGTAAATAATACATTTACAAACGACAAAATATTACTTGCTAATGCTACTGTCATATATTCCCTCGCTTATTATTTTATTAGCACTACACCATTCATTAACGGCGTGAACCTTTTTCGTTCGCTTCCTAATTATTCCTCAAATTAGGAAGTATCAAACATTAAAACTCTTCCATGTTTAATAATGTAGAAATTTCACCTGTTACTTCCACATCAGCTGGTGTGCATAAATAAATATCTGCACCTACGCGTTGAATGTCACCTGAAATAACGTATACTGTACCGCTTAAAAAATCGATAATGCGTTTCTTTTGGTCGTGCTCTACACGGTGTAAATTTACGATTACTGAACGACGACTTTTTAAGTGGTCCGCAATATCTCGTACTTCTGCGTACACGCGTGGCTCCACTAACGTTACTTGTGTTGCGCCACCTTTTGATGCAGCAACTGATTGTAAATTTAAAATGCTTTTTGCTTGTTCCATTGGCTGTGTAACCTCCTTTGACATTGGTTTTTGAATATCTTGCTGAACAATAGGAGGTTGCGTCGTTTCAACATTTTGCTGCACTTGCTGATCGCCTTTTTTATTATTGCGCTTCACAAGCTTTTCTTCTGCTACTTCATTTCGTTCAGAGGCAATCAAAAGCCCTTTTAATTTATCAAACATCCCCACAAATCCGTTCCTCGCTTTCTTAGCCCACTAACGCTGTGCCAATCCGAACGAATGTTGCGCCCTCTTCAATTGCAATTTCAAAATCACCAGACATGCCCATCGAGAGCTCTTTACAAGGTGCGTAATCTAGCTGTAGTGCCTGTACTTGTAGTTGCAGTTGCTTCAATTGCTGAAAGACGTTACGAATGATTGCTTCGTCCTCGGTATTAGGCGCCATCGTCATTAGCCCAACAACTTCAATATGAGTAAACGCTGTTAGCTCATGTAAAAAAGGTTGTAGTTCCTCAGGTGTTAAGCCGTGCTTAGAATTCTCACCTGAAACATTTACTTGCACGAAGCATTTCACTGTTTTTGTCGCACGCTTATTAATTTCTTCAGCTAAGCTTAAACGATCTAACGAATGAATGTAATCAACCTCGTTTACGACTTGCTTCACTTTACGTGTTTGTAGCGAGCCGATATAGTGCCATACAGCGCGTTCTTTTTCAATTTGTTGCTGCTTTAATGCTAGTCCTTCTGGGCGATTTTCACCTACATGTAAAATACCTGCTTGCAATGCTTCTTCCGTACGCTCAACGCTTACCGATTTCGTTACCGCAATACACGTAACGTCTTGTCGAGAGCGTCCTACACGCACACAAGCATCGTTTATTTTCGCTTCAATTACTTGTAAATTATTTGTAATAGCTGTCAACTTCATTACCAACTTTGCATTTTTTCTTATATTGTAACAAGCTCTCATTAAATTATCAACGACTTGAAAAATGTACAGCTGTTCATGTCACATCCCATTTGCCGAAAAAAAGCCGACATGTACACATGCCGGCTTTTCCTCAATTAGCGGTTGTTACGACGGTTGCGAATAAATGCTGGAACATCTAAATCGTCCGTATTATATTGTTGTTGCTGCTGCTGTTGCGGCGGCGCCTGACGAAGTGGTTCTTGTTGTACTGGCGGCTGCTGCTGTTGCGGCTGTTGGTAGTAATCAAATTGTGGTTGTTGCTGTACTGGTGGCTGCTGTGGCATTTGACGACCCATACCCATACCCGGACGTGGTGCTTGACGCGTTGCCGACTCATCAGAGAAACCAGTCGCAATAACTGTTACAATAATTTCGTCTTTTAAGTTCTCGTTAATGACAGAACCGAAGATGATGTTTACGTCAGAATCTGCTGCTGCTTTAATAATATCTGCTGCTTCACCTGCTTCGAATAAGCTTAGGTTTGAGCCACCTGTAATGTTCATGATGACACCTTTAGCACCTTCGATTGATGTTTCAAGAAGTGGAGAAGAAATCGCTTTTTTCGCTGCTTCCGCTGCACGATTTTCACCTGAAGCCATACCGATCCCCATTAATGCTGAACCTTTTTCAGACATAATTGTTTTTACGTCTGCAAAGTCAAGGTTGATTAAACCAGGAACTGCGATTAAGTCAGAAATACCAGATACACCTTGACGTAATACGTTGTCTACTTCACGGAACGCTTCAAGCATTGGCGTATTTTTGTCAACGATTTGTAATAGCTTATCGTTTGGAATAACGATTAACGTGTCAACCGCTTCCTTCATCGAGTTCACGCCACCGATTGCTTGCTTTTGACGCTTGTTACCTTCGAATGTGAACGGTTTCGTTACAACACCTACAGTTAATGCACCTAAGTCACGAGCAACTTGAGCGATTACTGGTGCTGCACCGGTACCTGTACCGCCACCCATACCGGCTGTTACGAATACCATGTCTGCACCGCGTAACGCTTCTTCTAACTGCTCGCGGCTTTCTTCTGCTGCTTTTTTACCTACATCTGGATTTGCGCCCGCACCTAAACCGCGTGTTAATTTACCACCGATTTGAATGCGAATTTCCGCTTTAGATAAATTTAATGCTTGTGCGTCTGTGTTTACAACGATGAATTCTACACCTTGTACACCGTGTTCAATCATTCGGTTTACAGCGTTATTACCGCCGCCACCTACACCGACAACTTTAATAATTGCCATTTGGTCAATATTTGTATCAAATTCTAACATTTTTTCTCCTCCTACCAGGACATAAGCAAATTACTCAAAAATTTTTGAGATAAATGCCTTGAATGTACTCTTTACATTTTTAGTTTTCTTTGTTGAGTTCGTATCGTCATCGGCATCATCGTTTTCAGATGGTGTCCATTCTTGATTTTCATTACGATATGACGAATAGTTTTCCGGATCCGTTAATGCCCCTGCATTTGGCTCACCAAAAAATGCATCTTGATCTGCCATATAGTGAATTAAACCAACCGCAGTTGTATATCCTGGATCACGAATACCGATGTAATCTGGTGTATAAATGCGTACACGAGTTTGCATAATTTGACGCGCTAATTGAGCGATGCCTTCCATCTTTGCCATGCCGCCCGTTAATACGATGCCTCCTGGTAAATCTTGAACACCCATGCGCTCTAATTCATCTAACACCATATCAAATAATTCCGCTAATCGGAAACCAATAATTTCAGCTATGTATTTCTGACTGTATTGGTCCTTAGATTCCGCACCAATGACAGGTACTTCAAATAGCTCTGTATCGGAAGCTTCTTCAAGATAAGCATGTCCATATTGATATTTAATTTGCTCTGCTGATTCCGTCGTCGTTTTTAACACGATTGATAAATCTTTTGTTACATGATCACCACCGACTGGAATGATTGCAGTTTGCTGTAAAATGCCGTTTTCAAATAATGCGATTGTCGTAGAGCCACCACCGATATCGATGTAAGCTGTTCCTTGGTTTAACTCATCTTGCGTTAAAGCTAAATGACCTCCAGCTAAAGGTTGTAAGACGATTTCACGAATATTTAACCCAGCGCGCTCTACACAACGCATTAAATTATGACCAAGCGTGCGAGATGTCGTAATTAATGTTGTTTCAACTTCTAAACGCACACCCATCATACCACGAGGATCTTGAATTTCACCTAAGCTATCCACAATAAATTGACGTGGGATAATGTTGACTAATTCGCGATCCGGTGAAATAGACATCACTTGCGCTGATTCCATTACACGATGTAGATCTTCATCAGTAATTTCTTTGTTCTCGCTATTAACAGCGACTACACCTTTAGCAGACTGTAACGCAATTTGGTTCGCAGGAATCCCTAAAATGACTTCATCAATTTTTAAATTCGTCATTCGTTCTGCACTCTCAACCGCTCGTTTAATTGATTGAACTGTCGCCTCTATATCAACAATAGCGCTTTTTTTAACGCCACTTGACTGTGCATAACCGTCGCCAATTACGTGCAGCTGACCGTTGCTGACTTCACCAATAAGTACTTTAACTGCTGATGAACCAATGTCTAACGCTGCATAAATTTTTTGTTGACCCAACTGACTGCACCTCCTTCTTATACTCCTATTTACATTCTATTGTAAATCGTGTCAGTTGTCTAAGTAAAACAGTAGAAAAGCATAATTTTTTCATTCGATTATTTTTTTTTTTCATTTATGCCACGTTAGTCGAACATTATGTCACGCACAACGAAACTGCATATATAAAAATAATACGTTGTCGAATGATAACTCTTAACCAAAATATGTTCTTGACGGTCCCTTTACACAATATCAGTCACAAAGGCGTTATCGCTTAAACGCGAAGAACGTATCCTTTACTTCTCGATATTCGGCTCAGGCAACTTTTCGGTTACTGTAAAGAAAGTTTGTGCTCCTGCAATTGCTCGTCGCAAAAATCGCCGCCTTTTAGAACAAACATTCACATGTAGCAAACACCGATTTTGAAATAGAGTCCGAATGATTATGCAAATTTGTTCGATGTAATCATACCATATGATTGATCTTCACTTGAAGGTGATTCTTCTTTTTTCTCATCTTTATCTTGTTTTTCATCCTCATCCTCAGAAGCGTCATTTTGCTCCACTGATTCATCTAACGCTTCCTCCATATACGTGCTTTCATCAATGCGAATGCCGTACTCGGAGTCATATGATGTAAAATATGAGCCTACTTCTAAATCAACAATACCTTTTACATCTAAATCGACGAGCTGCTTCACGATCGACGGATAGTGATTAAGCTTGTCTGCAAATTCATAAATGAGTGCACGCACTTCATAGCCATCTGTCATATATAACGTTACAACGCTGTTATCTGATTTAGACGGCGTATAATTAATTTGCGAAATGAGCGCATGGACCTCATTGTCGAGCTGTGCAAGCTGCTTTAACAGCTCAGCTAAATACGCATCATCCTTAAAGTTCGTCAACAACGGCGCATCCATCACAAATGTTTTTAATGGCTCGCCGACAATTTCACCATTTTCTAAAATCGGGTAGTAGCTGCCGTCTCGTTGAAGGTAGCCAACGTGCGCGTATTCTTCAATTGTAACAATGACATGCGTTAACCATTCACGCTCAATTTTCACGCTTTTTAGCCAACGATTGTTCATCGCTAACTGCTCGACCTCTTCTACATCAAACCACATCGACTCACCGACTTCAATCGGGAGTTGATTTAAATGATATTGCATCGACTTATAATCTGCCCCGTGCAGCTCAATCGATTGAATTTGGCTGAACTCAGACTGACGATACCATAAAATAGTCACGAGTAACACAACAAGCAATACAATAAAGCTAACTTGACGAATAAATCGAAGTTTTTTGCGACGAGCTAGCTTTGGAATACGATTTTCCAAGTCGATTACTTTATCTGCCACCATCTCACCTCTTTCATATTACAAAAAAAGTGATAGAGAAGTCGCTATGATTCCTCTACCACTCCTTTTTGCTGTTAAAATTTCATCACTGCTTCAATAAATAAATCGCCACGTACTTCAAAGCTCTCATATTGATCCCAGCTTGCACATGCCGGTGATAATAACACTACATCACCTGCTTGCGAAATTTTACGCGCATAGGCAGCGGCATCTTCTACGTTAACAGCAACGATCGCTTCTTCTACGCCGCAAGATTTTGCGAACTCCGCAAAGCGCATACCCGTTTCGCCAAATGAAATTGACACGCGTACATTTTTCATTGCCTCTCGTAGCTCCTCAAAGGAATGCCCTCGATCTAAACCACCTGCAAGCAACACGAGCGGTGCATCAAATGCTTCGATTGCACTTTTCGTCGCTAAACAGTTTGTCGCCTTTGAATCATTGTAAATGCGGCGCCCTTGCCATTCACGTACAAATTGCGTACGATGGCGAACACCACCAAATGTAGCAAGCACTTGCGTCATCGCCGACACATCGCAGCTAAGCAACATTGACGCAGCGACTGCACATAAAATGTTTTCGACGTTGTGCTGTCCTGGTAATACGATATCTTTACGCTCAGCAATTTTTTCACCGTTCCAATAAATCGCATCAGCGTCTGCACTTGCGCCAACGTCTGTACGTCCCTTTGTCGTAAACGGAACTTTTTGTGCCTTTGACTTTTCTGCATATGCTACGACGATTGGCTGGTCCGCGTTATAAATAAAGAAATCATTCTCATCTTGATTGCGCGTTACGCCAAACTTCGCATCTGCATACGCATCAAACGTGCCGTGATAATCTAAGTGCGCATCGTATAAATTTGTCAAAATGGCGATGCGCGGCTTAAAGCTTTCTGTTCCCATTAGCTGAAATGACGATAGCTCTGTGACGATGACGTTATCTTTCGTCGCTTTTTCCGCTACGCCACACGCTACTGTGCCGATATTCCCTGCGATTAACGGCTGTAGCCCACCGACGCGTAGCATTTCATAAATAAGCGTCGTCGTCGTCGTTTTGCCGTTTGAGCCCGTAATACCGAGCATCGGTGCTTCGCTTACTAAATACGCAAGCTCCACTTCTGTCCAAATAGGAATACCGCGACGTACCGCATCTGCTACAACTGGGTTAAAGTACGGAATACCAGGATTTTTCACGACAAGTTCGAAGCCTTCGTCGAGCAAGTCTTCCGGGTGGCGACCGCAAATAACGGTAATGCCTTTTTGTAATAAGCCTTGTGCATCAGGGCTTGCATCAAATGGCTTTGCGTCGTTTACTGTAACGAACGCGCCAAGTGAATGTAATAATTCTGCCGCTGCAACGCCAGATCGTGCTAAACCTAGCACTAACACTTTCTTTGCGACTAAGTCTTTATATTGCTTCATGTTACAACGCCTCCACTAATACACCTATTATAGCAACGACTAAGCCAACTGCCCAGAATACGAGCACGACTTTCCATTCCGACCAGCCACCTTCTTCAAAATGATGGTGAATAGGGCTCATTCTAAAAATACGCTTCTTTGTTTTTTTGTAATACGACACTTGAATAATAACCGATAACGTTTCAACGACGAATACTAAACCGATTAGTAATAATAAAAATTCTGTTTTCGTTAGCACCGATAACATTGCAAGTGCGCCACCGAGTGCGAGTGAGCCCGTATCACCCATAAATACTTTTGCAGGCTTTGCGTTAAATAGTAAGAAACCAAGTAACGCCCCTGTTACAGCAAATGCAAATAATGCTACGTCCGCTTGTTCTTGTAGCGTCGCAATAATACCGAACGCCGCAAATGCAATTGACGATGTACCTGCTGCTAGGCCGTCTAAACCATCTGTTAAGTTGACTGCGTTTGAAAAGCCAACAAGCCAGAAAATTAAAAAGGCAATATAGAAAATACCAACGTCCACTGTTAAACCGAATAATGATAATGTCGGCTCAAAGGACTCACTCATTTGTAGCAGTAAATACGCTACGATGGCAATGCCAATTTGTCCGAGTAGTTTTTGAAGAGATGTTAAGCCTAAATTACGCTTAAAAATCACTTTTAAACCATCATCTAAAAAGCCGATGATGCCAAAACCAATAAATACTAATAGTAAAATCGTTGTTTGTACTGTAAAGAACCCATAAATAACACCGAGTATGAGCGTCGTTAATAAGATGGAAATGGTAAAGATTACGCCACCCATTGTCGGTGTGCCTGCTTTTTTCATATGTGATTGCGGTCCTTCTTCACGAATGCTTTGACCGAATTTCCAACGTGTTAGCATCGGAATCGCAAATGGCGCGATCACAACCGATAAAATTAATGCTACGATTAAAATAATTAATGTCGATGCGACTGTCATAAAATTCTCCTTTTGTATTTTGCTCAAAATGCGTGAATGTATCACACTTTATAATAGAGCTTTCTCGTCCATTTTAAAAGATGCGTTTCAAGCATTTTTATAATTAAATTGCATTTTCAGCAGAAAAATTGAAAGTCATTTGCAGTTATGCACCGCAAATGACTTTCTTGTTTACTGCTCGCTTTCAGTCGATTGCTCCTCAGCAGGTATTCGTGTTGGCGCTTCTTCTACTTCGGACGCATCATCTTGTTCGATTTCAGCTTCGGTGCCGTCATTCGCATCATCTTGTTCGATTTCAGCTTCGGTGCCGTCATTTAGTTGCAGTTCGTCCGTCACAGCATCTTCTTCTACAATTTCTTCCACCGTGTATTGCTCCTGTGGTGTTTGAAGCTGTAGATGAATGACACCGTTTTCTACGATGACCGATCCAGCCTTCATGTCCTGCTCTATTACGTAGCCTACACCTTCGAGCTCAATGCGAATGTTCGCAAGCTGCTCGAATGTTTTCAAGTGACGCAATGACCAGCCAGTGAAGTCTGGTAAAATCGTCGTTCCTGCTGTTTTAATAAATACGCGGTCGCCTTCTACAACAGTTGTACCTGCTGCAGGATATTGCCCTTCAATGCGACCACCTTCACCAGTAATAATCGCTTCAATGCCGCGTTCTTCTAGCTGTACTTTCGCTTCTTGCGCGGCGCTACCAACATAATTTTCAAGCTCAATTTTCTCAGCCGCTTCGATGTTGGCAGGATCGATATTTAAATACTTTAAGCTGTTTTCCATAACCGATTTAAACACTTCCGATACCGGCGTACTACCTGTTACACCGTCAAGCTTCGGTTTTTGTACAGCAACATATACAATTAACTGCGGATTTTCCACTGGTGCCATGCCAAGAAACGAGTATAAAAATTCCTCTGCGCCCCAATCGTACGTGCCGTTTTCATTAACGATTTGCGCCGTACCCGTTTTACCCGCAACGTTGTAGTTGTCGATTTTAAATTGCTTCGCCGTACCAGCTGGTGATGTAACTGTCGATGCTAAAATCGTTCGTACTTGCTCGGCTGTTTCTGGTGAAATCGGTGTACCTTGTTCAGTTGGCTCATTCTTTTCAATCATCTCGCCAGTATTCGGGTCAACAATGCTTTCGACAATGTATGGCTTCATCATAACGCCGTCGTTTGCAATCGCTGTCATCCCTTGTACTAACTGAAGCGGTGTCACCGTCGATGCTTGACCGAACGCTGTGGAAATAATATCTTGCTTATTTTTATTTAAAATAACACCTGTTGCTTCCTCACTTACTGGGAAGCCTGTTTTTTGACCGAAGCCAAATTTCTCTAAGTATTGTAAAAACGTATCCGTACCGATGCGCTCCATCATGTACGCCACTGCAACGTTAGATGAACGCTGAATCCCTTCTAAAAACGAAATCGTTCCCCAACCAACGCCGTTATGGTCGCGCACAATACGCATTGAGTTTGGCATGCGGTATTGACCTGATTTATATTGCGAATTTGGCGTCCAGTTGCCCGTTTCAATCGCTGTCGCTAGCGTAAACACTTTCATCGTCGAGCCAGGTTCAATCGTGTCCGACGTCGCTTGATTTAACCAAATTGACTGCGAGTTTAACTCCTCACGTGTGTTCGGGTTAAATGCTGGGCTTTGCGACATCGCTAAAATACCGCCCGTTTTCGGATCCGCTACAACAACAACCATTTCCTCAGGCGTATATTTTTCATACGCGCGCAACAATGCGTCGTCCACAAAGTTTTGAATCGTCTTATCGAGTGTTAGCTTCATGTTAAAGCCGTGTCGTGGCTCCTCAATGAAATGCGTCGCTCCTGGTAACAAGTAGCCACGACGATCCGCCTCATAGTTTTCATAGCCGTCCGTTCCTTCAAGCAATTTGTCGTAATAAGACTCTAAACCCATTTCACCGACTGTTCGAAGCTTGTATTTATTCGTGTGCTCGTCTTTCACTTCTTCCTCGCGCGCATAGCCGATTAAATACGACGCAAAGCTACCATTTGGGTAATAACGCTTCGTATCGCTAAAGAAAATAATTCCTGGTAGTTCTTCTGCTTCAATTAACGTTTTCGTTTCATGTGATAGCTTTCGACCGAACGCCCCGAACTCTACTTGCTTTCGATCTGGCTGGTCGAGTATTTTATAAATTTCGTCCTCTGTTGCATTTAAATAATTCGATAAAATGCGCGCTGTTTCTCGCTTATTGACAACATGCACTGGCTCGCGTCCTGGCTGAGTTAACGATTCATCAAGCACCGCTGCAACGCGATAGCTCTGCGTATCCTCTGCGATAATGCGCCCGTAACGATCGACTATATCACCGCGCTTTGCATCTAAAATATATTCACGCTCATACTGTGCCGCCGCACGCATGAGTAAATCTTGTCCGTGCGTCTCGCCTGAAGTTTGTAAAATGAAAAATCGTCCGATGAATAGCAAAGAGAGCCCTGCGAAAAAACTTAGTAATGCAAAGGCTCCCCATTTTGATACTGCTTTTTGCTTCATTGACCAGGTACTACCCGCACGTTTTGTTCATTTTGTGTAAGTCCTAAAGCTTGTGCACGTTCCCAAATACGCTCGTAACGTGAAAGCTCGGATACTTGTACGTATAGTTCTTCATTTTCATCGGAAATTTTACTAATCTCTGCTTCAGTTTGCGAAATTTTAATGTTTGTTTGTTGTACCGAAGATTGCGCACTTAAATTCATGCCAATCGTAATTGCTAATATAATACAAAGGAATGCTGCAATTCCTTTTTCCCCAGGTGTAATATGAAACCAGCCATATTTTTTGCCATCTTTTAATTGACGGCTTTGATGTTGTTCATCATGACGTGGTTGTTGCGGCTCATATTGAGGCTGTGGTGCACGTAATGCCATCTAATCACGTCCTTTATCGTTGATTTTCTCCGCGATTCGTAACTTCGCAGAGCGAGCTCGATTATTGTGTTCCAGTTCTTCATCAGATGGTAACATCGGCTTGCGCGTTACAAGCTTCAATACTGGCTTTAAATGGTCTGGAATAACAGGAAGCCCATGAGGTAAGTCTGGTAACGATGATGCTTCTTTAAAAATCGTTTTCGTTAAGCGGTCCTCCAATGAATGGAACGTAATGACGCTAATACGACCACCGATTTTCAAACAATCAATTGCTGCTGTTAATGAATCCTCAGCTGCTCCTAATTCGTCGTTCACCGCTATGCGGATTGCTTGGAAAATACGCTTCGCTGGGTGTCCACCTTTACGACGCGCTGGCGCTGGAATACCGTCTTTTATTAATTCAACGAGTTCTCCTGTTGTACGAATCGGTGCAACTTCACGAGCCGCTTCGATTTTACGTGCAACTTGCTTGGAAAACTTCTCTTCTCCATAACGGAAAAAAATACGCACTAAATCCTCATAGCGCCATTCATTCACGACGTTATATGCGGATAATTCGGCTGTTTGATCCATACGCATGTCAAGCGGTGCATCATGATGATAGCTAAAACCACGCTCTGGCGTATCTAGCTGTGGTGACGATACACCTAAGTCATACAAAATACCGTCTACTTCGTTAATTTGTAATGCAGCAAGTTCCTCTTTTAAGTAACGGAAATTTGAATGTACAAATGTTACGCGATCTATATAAGGTGCTAAACGTACCTTTGCATTTTCAATTGCTGTTGTATCTTGGTCAAAACAAATTAAACGACCTTTTTCTGATAATTGTTTGACTAAATATTCACTGTGTCCAGCTCCACCTAATGTACAGTCGACATAAATGCCATCTGGTTTGATGTTCAAGCCATCTACAGTTTCTGCCAGTAAGACAGTAGTATGATCGAACATACTAGTTGACGCTCCTTCACGGCTTCTTTAAATTAAAAGCCCATTAAATTTTCGACAAGCTTCCTCGTAGTAGACGTTACGGCATGCCAAAAGTTGCGCCTGCCTTGCGTGCTTCGTATCGTTTATGTATGATGAACAGCTCGCACATCTTTCTACAATGGTGATTGCTTGTATGTGAGCATTATACATTCGTCCGTCGATGCAAAAAACACGAACATTCGCCCTATGTCTTATAGAAAAAGCACTTCAATACGGACATATTTCGAGCATGTAATTCGCGCGATCGATTTCACGTTCAATCACAGTGTATAACCCGATGCTACAACACCTAATGTACCACAATACCCGACTTTCCTCCACAGCATTTCTGCAATTGTAATGTACATTACAAAAAATAGACCAAAATACCCTTTCTTTTTAGAAACATCATAATTTATCGTCATGCAAAACGACCGCTAACCTATAGAAAAAGCAAGCAAAAAAGGCAACACCTCATTCACTTGCTTACAAAATTTATAGCGTCACAACTTTATGTGTATCGTCCACATCATACGACAATGTAAGTAAACGGTCAACGAAATCTTTACCGTATAAGTTCATCATATAATGCGGTGCATAAACGCGTTCTTGATATGAGCCGTTTGGACGAATGCGGCTCGCTAACTCATCATAACGAGACAACGTAACATGATGCTGCTGTAGCACTTGCTCCTCGATTTTTGTCATCAAATAGTCAAACTGGCTCGCGTCATTCGCCATATTTTTTTTAATGACGTTTGATACGTCGATGTGCTGCTGCTTCAGTGTACTTTGAAGCTGCACGTATTGCGCTCGTAGCTGCTGCGCCATGTCGACTACCGGTGCGAGCGCGTCTTCTGTTTGCAGCGATGATGTAAACGCATCACGTGCAGCGGTCACATTTTCGCCAATTACTTGTGCAATGGTCATATTCACGTCTGTGGCACATTTTTCTAAATGCGCATCAACAATCGTAAACATGAAGCGCGGCACGAAAATCGGCATTTGTAGACCTATTTCCTCAAAACCTTTGCCAAGCGTTGCCCAGTAAGCTAACTCACCAGGTCCACCAACGAATGCGAGCACTGGAAATACCATCTCTTGCATCATCGGGCGCGTGACGACGTTATTGCTTAGCTGCTGTGGCATTTGACGCGCAATATTCTTTAGCTCTTCTGCTGTAAAGCGCACGTTCGCCTGTTCGTTAATGAACAAGCCTTCTGTAAGCGACAGTAAAAAGCGTTCGCCGTCTTTCACATAAAATAAATTGGCGTTCGTCTCCGTTGCATAAATCGGTGTACCGTAGCCTGCTTCGCTAAATGCTTGCTCCGTTTTCGTCACAATGCTTGCAACGTTTGCAGCACGATCAATTAAACGTACAAAATACTCGCCTTGTAGTGCGCGCATGTCGTCACTTGCTGCATCAATCATGAGCAAGCCGTACTGTTTAAATAAGTCGTGCATAACGTACGTAAAGAACTGCGTAAATGTTTCGCTTTTATTTGCCGCTTCCTTTACGTCTGCAAGCAGTTGCTTCGTATACATCGTCTCGCCGTAATCAAAAAACACCGTATCGATTAATTGCTCAATCGCCTCGTTCGATAGTTTCGTTTGTGAAGCCATCGTTTTACGGCGCGAGCGCTCACTATAGCCGCGCTTTTTCACAACGTTGTTTACATTTGTAAACGTATGGTTAATTTCATCGATGTCATGATCTTCACCGGCAATCCAAAACACCGGCACAACGTCTGCACCGAGCTTATCGCTTTGCTGCTGCGCTACTGTTAACACCGTGATCGCTTTATATACTGAATAAAGTGGTCCTGTAAAAACGCCTGCTTGCTGACCACCGATAACGGCGACTGCACCGTTTGCGAGCGCGTCAATATTTCGCTGCACGGCTTCTGTCATGCCAAATGGTGCCATGTAAGTCGCAATTGCCTCTGCTAGCCCTACTGTACGCGGCTGTGCTTGTAAATAGCGATAGCGCGCCTCAAATGCGTCGTCATTTAACGCATATGGAAAAAATGGCGTCAGTTGCTCATTTGCCTCGTAATAATGCTCTAAAATTTTATTGTTCAATGGGACACGAATTTGTTCCAGTTGCATAGTCAAATCTCCTCTACTTGCACGTATGTGTAAATGTTTTGATCAAGCTCGTTGTTTAGCCTGCTAATCGGCAGTGCGCGGTTTGCGGCTCGCGTTCCTCGGCCCTGGCTTGAGCCTGTAGTCTCATCGCACGCGCTCTGCCACTAACATGCATCACTTCTTTTCAATTTGTTGCTGAAAACAATTAATTTCACTGCATAAAAATAGCTAATCACCATACATATGTTTTCATCTCGTTGTATTATAGTATGTCAAAAATTCATCTTTAAAAATATACCATAACTTTAGGAGAAAAAATAAGCGGCAAGCGTTATTCGTATAAGTCGCGCTTTATTGCATTGATTTTATTTGTAAATACAGCATACGGAGCGTCGGCAAGCGATGTGTTGTTGCCATCATAACTGCACCGACGATTTCATCAATTTCTGTTTGGCGTCCGTCGCGCACATCGACACACATCGATGAATAATTCGCCGCCGTCTTGTCACATAGTGCGATAATGTCTTGTATCGACACGTCCTCCATTTGCACCGGGAATGCTTCGTTTAGCTCGTCAAACAGCTGCATGACGATTGCACGTAACGATTCATTTTGAATAATATCACCGTTACGCACTTGCATAATCGCCGTTAGCGGATTAATGAAGCAGTTGAGCAGCGCTTTTCGCCACACGATGCGCTCAATATGTTCACTATAGACGACTGGTAATGCGTCCGATGAATCGACGTCAGGGCTTTTTCCACCTGTTAACGAGCCAATGACGATGCGCCCAATGCCTGTATGGACGACTGTCGCTTCATCTTTTTTGAATGCGCCGAACTCGACGACGCATGCGTTACTGTTTCGTAGCGTGCGGAGCAGTTCCATATGTGCTAAGCCGTTTTGACAGCCGCTTACTGTACGATACGCTACGTGCTGCAACTGCTCAATCACCTCTACTAATGCATACGCCTTCGTGCAAATGAAAATGTGCTGCGTGTCGTCATTTGGAATTGCCGTTGTGACCGTCACACGATATGTCGTTTGCTCGTCACCGCAAATGCGAGTGAGTCCGTTTTGTAGCGTTTCTTGCTGCGCCGCTCTTCTAACAACGATTGTAACGTCTCCTTGCTGCACTAAATAGCTTGCAAGTAGCAACCCTACTGCACCGCCGCCAATGACTGTAAATTTCATTTGTTGTCCTCCTTATAATTACTCATATAAAAAGTCTAGCGATGACGTGCATCACTAGACATTCATTACTTATTTTGCTTTTTTCGATAAGAAATTATTTACTGCTTCGTGGTGTGCGTCGCTTTCCCAAAGCTTTGCACATAAACGAATTTCTTCCATGACGCGGCCATACATGTTACGCTCGCGCCATTTGCGAAGCTCGATTTCTTTGTACGCATGGTGAACAGACGGATGAATGTGACGCATATTTTCGATAAACTCATTTAACGCCTCTTCCTTGTCGCCATCAAATACGCGCATTGCCCAGCCGATGTCGTATAAAAGCTCTGCATCGTACGGTTTTGCGTCAACTAACATTTTCAGCGCACGGTCGTGACGTAGCCCGCGCTCGAATAAGTACGTGCCGCCTCCCCAGCCGCTCGTAATTGCAAGCGTTCCTTGAATGAACCCTGCTTTTGCGCCGCGCTTCATTAAACGAAAGTCACATGCCGTTGCGATTTCACAGCCACCGCCAACTGCTGTCCCGTTAATAAGTGCAATTGTTGGAACAGGTAATGTCGCAAGCTCGTATAAAATGTTGCCCATTTTACTTAACATGCCGAACGCCTCGTCCTCTGTATGTAACGAGTGGAACTCCGCTAAGTCGCCGCCTGAACAGAACGAACGGTCACCCGCACCTGTTACGACTAAAAAGCGCACGTCGTCATGCTCTTTTACGTATGTAATAACTTCCTTTAAGCCATCCATTACTTCATTGTTGATCGCGTTACGCTTTTCCTCGCGATTAATTGTAAACGTTAAAACCCCATCTTGTTTCGTGATTTCGTATGCCATTTTTATATCCCCCTTAGTTTATATGTGTGGACTATTTTCGTATGTGCTCTTCACTTCGAGGCAGGCTTTCCGCGGGCGTGGTTCGAGCCTGTAGTCTCTCACTCACGCTTTTCCCGCTGGAGTCCGCCTCTCGTTTCAAGCAACCTGTATGCGTCAATCCCAATTTATCGTGACGAACGAGTTCCAGGTGGTTATAAAATAGTTTTTAGACAGAACCTAGCCATTTTATACAGCTGAATCGATTGTATTCAGCAGCAAAACTGAAATAAGTGCAGCAGTGTAGTGGCATGGAGCGTGCGGCGAGACTCCTTGGGGAAAAGCTCGTGACTCAAGACCCCGTAAACCGCGACGTAGGAGCGGTGCGGAGGCTTGAGCCGAGCCCCAGGAACGCGAGCCGCCATACGCGAAATGCCAATTGACTGGCTAATCAACATGCTTGATTAAAAACATATTTTATTGAAAAGCAAAAAACATAGCGAACTTATTGTATCACACGACATTCACCGAATATTCAGAAACGACATGAATTAGCATTTTTGTGCATAGAAAAAAGACGGGAAAAGAGCCATGGTCTCTTTTCCCGTCTTCGAATTTGCAAATACTGAATTATTTGCTTACTACTTCTTTACCTTTGTATTGTCCGCAAGCTTTGCAAATGCGGTGAGATAATTTTGCCTCACCACAGTTTGGGCAAGCTACCATACCAGGTACAGATAATTTGAAATGCGTACGACGCTTTCTTTTTGCAGTTTTAGATGTTCTTCTAAATGGTACAGCCATTGTGGCACCTCCTTACAGATCTATTCGTCTGTTTGATCAAAATACTTAGCTAAAGCAGCCAGTCTTGGATCCAATTTTGGTTCGTCTTCTTCCGCTTGACGCGCAACATCTTCTTCCGTTAAATACGACCAGCTTTTCCCACCTTGCATTTGTCCTTCGGTATCCGGTTTGAATACTTGCATCGGGATTTCAAGAAGAATAATTTCCTCTAGTACTGGCTGTAAATCGATTACGTCTCCATCCACCCAGTGAATGTCGGCGAACTCATCTACACGTTTTTCAGGATCGATCCAGCTGAAAACTTCAACTACCTCTACCTCAATCGGGTATTCAACGTCTTCCCATGTGCGTGCACACGGTAGCGTTAACGTTGCTGTCATCGTCAGTTGACAAGTCAGTTGCGATGCACCAAAAGTACAAAGCCCTTTTAAATGAACGGGTGAAATTTCGCGAATTTCTTGGTTCCGATCTTTTACCTCATCCAATTGTACATGCGCATCAATCGGCATCCCGCTTTGGCGATACTTAGATAATTGATGAATTGACCATTTCATTCGTTTCATCACCTCGAGACAACACTGTTGATTATATAATGTGTATTTTGGGATGTCAAGATAATTTCTTGTCACTACGTAAAATCACCTCTATAATTAAAAAAACATGAATTTGAGGTGATTTTATGCGCGCTACAGGTATTGTCGTTGAGTACAATCCATTCCATAACGGACATCTTTATCACGTCGCACAAGCAAAAAAAATCGCACAAGCAGACGTTTGTGTCGCCGTCATGAGCGGCTCGTTTTTACAGCGCGGTGAACCAGCTGTCGTCGATAAATGGACGCGCACGAAAATGGCACTGCACGCAGGTGTCGACATCGTTATCGAGCTTCCCTATGCATATAGTACCGCACAAGCACGTCAATTTGCGAGCGGTTCGATTTCACTTTTACACGCAATTGGCTGTGAATCGGTCGTTTTCGGCAGCGAAAATGGCGATATTGCCCCATTTTCACATACACATCATTTAATTTCGTCACATCGTACGGAATATGAGGCAAAAATTCACGA
Organism: Caryophanon latum; assembly: GCF_001700325.1. GTDB lineage: Bacteria > Bacillota > Bacilli > Bacillales_A > Planococcaceae > Caryophanon > Caryophanon latum. The sequence goes on along the minus strand of NZ_MATO01000028.1, from coordinate 16,719 downwards.
GGCGATGCAGCTCGGCTTAAGCTACCCAAAAGCGCTGCAGCACGCCTATCAGCACGTATTAACATACGCGACAGAGGCAACGGTCGACTTAGCCCAACCAAACAACATTTTAGGCTACCATTACGTCGAGGCAGCACATGAGCTAACGATCCGTCCATTAACAATTCCGCGCATCGCTGCTCATTACCACGACGAGAATATGGCACACGATACGATTGCAAGCGCGACCGCTATTCGAAAAGCGCTGTTTGATACGAAAAATTTACGCGACATCGAAGCGTTCGTGCCTGCACCAACGTATGAAGCATTAACGGACTGGCAAACGCATAGTGACTTTATTCAATGGCAAACGTTTTGGCCGTTGCTCCAGCATACGATTTTACAAAAAACGCCTCAGCAACTCACGCAATACGTCGACGTGTCCGAGGGCATCGAGTTCGCCTTTATAAAAGCGGCTAAAACTTCAACGTCATTTGCGGAGTTTATGCAAAAGGTAAAATCAAAGCGCTACACATGGACGAGGTTGCAGCGCATGATTACGCATATTTTCACAGGCTATACGAAAGAGCTGAATGCGACGTTTACTGCGCCGCGCTACATTCGATTGCTCGGCATTACGAAAAACGGACAAGCGTTTATTTCGCAGCAAAAAAAATCAATTCCGCTACCGCTCATTAGTCGCGTTGCCTCAAGCGACGATGCGATGCTACAATTCGATTTACAAGCGGCTAACCTTTATGACGTCGGGGCAAATATGACACGCTCAGCACCACGTTTAAACGTCGATTACCGCACCCCACCTCTTCGTCTATAAAAAATAAAAAAAGCTCTCTACAGCACGTCACAATGCGTTAGAGAGCTTTCGTCATTTTTTCGGCTGTAGCTGCGCTAAATAAGCGAGCGCATCGTCTACTGTTTTGACTGGTACAATGTCCATATCCGTCTTTAATGATTTAGCGGCTTCGAGCGCTTCCTCATAATTCGATTGCAGCTTTGGATTTTGTTCGCGCATTTCATCGGTTACATCATCTGGCACGAAAAAAATGTCCATGTCGTCATTCGCTGCAGCAATCACTTTGAACGCTGCGCCACCGATGCGTCCGACTGTACCATCTTTGTTCATTTCACCTGTTCCTGCAATGTGATACCCCTTCGTAATGTCCTCATCGACGAGCTGGTTGTAAATTTCAAGCGTAAACATTAATCCTGCTGATGGGCCGCCAATATCTTGCGCTTGTGACGTCACAGTTGGCGTCGTAGTAATCGTTTCGTTGCCTGCATACGTAATGCCAATGCCGATACGTTCCTCCCCTGGAAGCGGCGCTAATACGACATCCTTTTGTAACTCCTTGTCGTCGCGCACAATGCGAAGTGACACGACATCTCCTTGCTGCTGATCTTTTAATAAAGCAGCTACATCTTCAGTCTGTTTAATCGATTTGCCGTTTAGCGCGATGATTTCGTCACCTGCTTGTAGCACGCCGTCTGATGCACTGCCGTCTAGCACACTTAGCACAAAAATACCTTCGCCTGTTACAGTAAATGGCTTATTCGCTAACGTAAACGCCACGTATTTTGCATGAAACTGTGAATCAGTCATCATCTTCAGCTGGCGTACGTTATATTCCTTGTCGTCCTCTCCATCATAGCGCACGTCCTCCGTTTTTAATAGCTCACGGTTTGGCAGCACTTTGGCCATCGCATAGCTAATCGGTGAGGCGGGCATCATCGCAATTGTCATTAAATTTAATGTGCCTTCGTCGCCTGTATCTCCGTCTTCTACTGCAATGTACTCGGCGATGTCATGCGCATTACCTGGTTTCATAATGTAATAATCAAGCGGGTAAATAGCTAACGCGCCACCGAGCACGATGCCAAGAACGGCTGCGATCATCGTTCGTTTTGTCATAGTTTCTCCTTTCGTTATCGCGAAATGAAAAAAAGAACGTGCTAATGTCTATTGACTTTTAGCACGCTCCTTTCCTTAAAATTTTTCTTTTAATGCGGCTGCAACAACAGGTGGCACAAGCTCTTTTACGTTGCCACCATATTTCGCGACTTCCTTGACGATGCTTGAGCTTAAAAACGAGTATTGATTTTTTGTCATAATGAAAAATGTTTCAATCGATTCGTCTAAAAAACGGTTCATCGATGTAATTTGCATTTCATATTCAAAATCCGATACTGCACGTAAGCCACGTACAATCGCCTTTGCATTTTTTTCACGCGCATAGTCAATTAATAAACCCGATGAACTTTCGATGCGAATGTTCGGTAAATCCTTCGTTACTTCTGCCATTAACGCTTTACGCTCCTCGACATCAAATAACGGATTTTTTGAAGAATTGTTTAATACCGCCACGTACACGACGTCAAACACATCGGCTGCGCGACGAATAATGTCTAAATGACCATATGTAACTGGATCAAAGCTTCCTGGTACAACTGCGATTTTGTCTCCCACGATTTTATTCCCCTTCTCCCTGTTGTGTCACACGATAAATTGAAACGACCGTACTGCCATACGTTTCACGACGCACGCACGTAAACGGACCATATGCCTTTGGTAACGTCACGTCGTTCGCATGTTCGCACATAATAACCCCTTTGTCATCTACTTTGCCGTGATCAATTAATACACGCACTAAATCATAATAATCTACCTTATGATACGGTGGGTCAAATAGCACGACATCAAATACGACGTCCTCGCGTTTTACGAGTGCCTTTACCGCACGCACCGCATCGTTACAAAAAATTTCTACTTGATCGTCATAACGACATTTTGCGACATTTTCCTTCACGATGCTAAACGCTTTGCGATCCTTTTCAACGAAGATCGTACGCTCGATGCCACGGCTTAACGCCTCAAGCCCTAAGCCGCCGCTTCCTGCGAATAAATCGAGTGCGACACCACCGTCAAAAAACGGACCAATCATGTTAAAAATAGATTCTTTTACTTTATCTGTCGTCGGACGCGTGTTGTTGCCTGGCAATGCTTTTAACGGCATGCCTTTACGGTCACCTGCTACTACTCTCATATTGAAGACACCAAACTTTCTGCATTCGGGCGCTTATTGCTCGCCTTGAATCGTTGTAATTTCAATGACACGGTCTTTTTTGCGAACGTCTACTTTAAATAAACGTACTAACCATGCTTCTTCAATATAATACTGTCCGCCGATTTTGTCGAATGGACGTGTTTTCACATCATAGCGGCGCTCATTAAATACGTAAAACATCTCTGATACTGGGAAGCGATATGAATGCCCATTACCTGTCACATAGAAGCCATTTTCCCCTTCTGCGCCTTTATAGCCGAGTGTTTCTAATAGTGGCGTCGCTAAATAATATGTTAAGTCGTTATATTTAATTGCCTTTAATTCGTCGATGCGCACCTCGTCAATATAAATGCCACGCTCATCTTCAAATAATAACGGATACAATGTTTTGCTCGTTGCGTTCGCTGTGAAGAAGCTCGTTTTTTCTCCAATAATTGACGTTAACATCGTATCTAATTGCTCTAGCGTTACCGTTTCGCCTTTTAATGCGACAATTTTTTCGTGGAGTAATTCGTTTTGCTTCGTCGTTAAACGCTTCGTTAGCTCTTGTCTAATTTGCTGCGCGCGTGGATCCGTTAATGTAATGTCCGCAACTTCCGCAATTAATAGCTGACTAAGCCACGCTGGTGAATCGGCTGGTACTTTATATTTCGTTGCAAGCTGTGCCGCAACAATTTGTGTCTTCACTTGCGCCAAGTTTAACTCTGGCATAAAAATAAAACGTGAATTTTCATGTACATTTTGCTTCTTCGCCTGAATGATCGCTACATGCTGATTAAATTCGATTTCCATCTTGCTTACTTCTTCTACAAACTTATCCGTTACGTTATATGCGCTATAAATAGAATAATCCTCTGTTGCTGTTTTTAGCGCTATATCGCCTGCTTGCCAATATAAATCATAGACGTTTCCTTTACCTGAAAATACCGTATACGTTAAGCCATCAAGCGTGTTCGTACTTGAAAGCGGCAGCCCGGTAATCCATTGTCCTTTTTGACCGTTCTTTGTCGAAATATGAACAGTCGATGTGTCGGCAGTGCCTGCTTGCAGCTGTACGAAAACATTTTGCATTAATGTTTGGCTTTTTAATCCACCTGCAATTGGCACTTTATACGTCAGCACTTGCTGATTCGTATCGCCTGCTGTAAACGTCGCAGAGTTGCCTGCTAATCGGTTACATGCACCTTCCTCACAAGCAATCGCCGTTGCAGCTTTCGGCCAAACGAGCGTCAATTCGCCGCTTGGTAAATCGGTAAATGTATGACGTACTTCGAGCGTTGCATTCGCATACGTCACTTCAATTTCTTGCGCGTACGAAAAATCAACGAGCGCTTTTTCGTCGCCGCCCTCTGAAAAGCCGTAATACTGGAAAAATACAAGCCCTGCATTTACAAGTAATAAAACAACAAAAAGTGAAACTGCAATTTTTTTCATGTGCTTACCTCCTGCAGCATGATAAGATAAATGGCGAAAGGAAGTGTACTAAAATGATTCAACGTTTTATTGAATTAGGTGAAGGCTATGGTGATATTTTTGAGCTGTGCGAGCTTGCACGTACAAACGCAAGTCGCCTTGACCAAACATACATTATGTATGCGAAAAAGAATGATAAAGTCGTCGCATCACTTGCAATTAGTTTAAAGCCAGTCGGTGATAGCAAGTTTATGCCGATTTATTTATGTCGAGAAGGCATTCCATATGAGGATGAGAAGCCATCAAAACGACTTGACATTTTCGAGCAAGCAATGACAGAGCTTGGACATGTGCCAAACCGCTTCGAAATTAAGCATTCATCTATATTTTCGGAAAATAATTTGTATTATCAATACTTAATCGGTATTTTACGACTAAACCACTACATCCCACCTATGAACTAAAAAGCAACCATTATAAGCCTGTTTTATAATCGTACTCTTTCGCTTTATCGGGCTTCGCGTTTTCGAACTCCGTTTTCACAAATGGGCGGTACGAAGGTACAACGTCTTTCACAAAAGGAAGGCGTTGTAGCTTTTCCATTAATGCCTCCACATCTTGCTGGTTACAATACATCACAACATATTTAAGCTTGCGTGAAATGTAATGCACATTGCCATATTTGCGCAACGTCTTCGCATGCTTTAGCTGATTGACATAAATAATAATTCCTTGGCGTTCGTTCATCATTGTTCCCTCATTTCTTACTTTTGAGCTTACCATACCATTTTCAATCGTGGCAACAGCGATTAGCTGACTATTTCCCAAATTTCGTATATAATAGATTGGAGAATATTGTTAAGGAGGATGACGATGGGAAAAAAGACAAAAGTAGCAATTGCAATCGCTGCAGCAAGTGCAGCTGCTTGGGCAGGTACGAAAGCTTTATCGAAGCCGGAACGACGCCCTGGTAAACCCGCTCTACAATCCGAACGACCATTAATTTTTGCACACCGAGGTGGCTGCCAGCTAGAACCAGAGCATACGATGCTTGCATTCAAACGCTCCGCTGAACTTGGTGTAGATGGATTTGAAATCGATATTCGTTTAACAAAAGATGAAGAAATTTTAGTATTTCATGACGAAACAGTAGACCGCACGACGAACGGTACAGGAGCAGTGGCATCATTAACGCTTGACGATTTACGCGAGCTAAACCACGGCTACCATTTCCAAAACTTAGACGGTGAATACGTATATCGTGAAAAGCAAGTCGCACCGGTTACACTGCGTGAGCTATTAACGGCATTCCCGACAACACTCATTAACATCGATATGAAGGACGGTCCAGATACTTATGAAGGTAGTTTAATGCCTTCAAAACTATGGCGTCTTATTGAAGAGCTTGATGCAGCAGAGCGCGTAATTGTGACGAGCTTCCACTGCGAGCAAATCGATCGATTCAATTTATATGCACAAAACCGCGTCGCATTAGGTGCAGGCGAAGCAGAGGTGCGCAACGCCTTTACGACATTTACAGGGCAATTTGGACATTTATATCATCCAAAAGCAGATGTATTCCAAATTCCAATTAAACATAATCGCATCGCACTCGACTCACCAAAGTTCATTCAATTTTTAACGTCTTTAAATATCCCAGTTCATTACTGGGGCGTTGACGACGTCGTGACGATGCAGCGCTTAATTCGCCTCGGTGCAAAAGGAATCGTAACCGGTCGACCAGACTTAGCGCATTTCTTATTGCAAGAAGCATAAAAAAAGGGAGATTCAGAAGTCTATCTTGACTTCCGAATCTCCCTTTCGTTCGTTCATCTTACAACATATTCGCCGTTCCATGACTAAACGCATAAAGCTAAAAAGAGCTGAATTACGCTGAACAGCCGCAGCCGCCACCAGTACCACAGCTGCTTCCACAAGATGAATTCGTTTCAAAAAACGGATTGCTCATCGGTACTTTTACAGCGTCTGATACCGAACGCCCAATAAGCAAGCTCACCTCGTCTAATAAATATTGTACTTCGTTTTCTGCTACACGCAGCGCAGAAATAGCCTCGTTCAAATCAAGCTCGCGTTTTTGTTTGCGAATCGATTTCATAATTGTATTGTAATCCGGATGGTACTTACCGAAACGTTGCACGTCTTCATACTGATCCTTCATTCGTTGAAATGCGTTTATTTGCTGAACAAGGGCTTCGTTTTCATATACTGCTTTATATGCAAGACGATATTGCTGCACCGGCTCTGATTGTAAAATCATCGCACTCAGCTCGTCTGCTCCATCAAGAATATGCAGCCATTCTGATGTCATCATCATGATTAACTCCCCCATTCTCCTTCTATCATATCAAACAATGTGCTATTTTTACATTACACGAACAAAAAAGGAGCTGTAACATATGAAAAAATTTCAACAACTGCTCGACCAAAGCAACGAGGAGCAACGAAAATTAATCGATGAAGTTGTTGATCGCCTGCTTCTGCATACAGCAGGTGACGACACATACCGCTTCCCGCTAAATGCGCTTATCGGCTCGACAGGTGAAACACTTGAAAATGCTGGTATTGTGCGCGTCAAAAACACGAGCGCAATCGGCAATTCACTTGGCTACCCACACGGCGGCATTATCGCAACGATTGCAGATGGGGCGATGGGACGCATTGCAAACGCCCACGCACAAAAGCATGGCAAACGCGTCGTTACATCTAATTTAAACGTCCATTACTTAGCCACGACGACCGACGACGAGCTCATCGCAACTGGCTCCATTATTAAAGAAGGGCGCACCGTTATCGTCGCTGAATGCACAGTAACTGATTCTACTGGACGTGAGCTTGCATTTGCTACTGCAACGTTCCAGCTCATTACACCACGCACGTAAATAAAAAATCAATCGCCAATGAATGCGCGATTGATTTTTTATTGTGCGATGAACATTTGCGTATAATTATTTAAAAAAACACCAGAGCCCATCGCTGTAAAGCTTTTATTTAAAATCATCGAACGATGGCTTTTTGAGTTTAACCAACCGTGCATTGCCTCAATTGCATCAATGTACGATAATGCGACATTGGAGCCTGCCTGCTTGTACGTCATACCAATTTGCGCAAGCTGCTGCTTAATATCCCCTTTTGTTGGTGATTCACTTGATAAATAACCTTCTCGCACCATTTCCTCACTATGTGTTCGCGCTAATTCACTTAAACGTGTTTCAACAAGTAATTCCGGCAGCTGCTCCTTCGCACGTGCTACATTCGCTAAATCTGTTAGCAGCAACGCTTGTGCGGCATCAATTTCCGTTTGCTCATACGACGTTGGCGGCTTCGTATTAACAAGTTCACCCATAAAAATCATTTCATACGGCTGTTGTGCGACGAGCGTGCTCGCATTTAAAAAACGCACCCCTTGAATCGTCCCTACATTTTCACTAACATACACTTGGGCATATAAATCCTCATAGGCAATTAGCAAACGCTGATGCAAATCTTCCTCCGACAACGTAAAGCTATATACGCTCTCACCGATCGTGACGTTGACCTCAGATTGAATAATCATCGAGCGATACAGCTCCTCTAACGGCTGATTAATCGCAAATGGCGACATATCAATACTTGCACCACCGACATAAATTTGTGCGACGTTGCCATCTTCTACGCCGACAAGCATAAACGTATCATGCGAAGCGTTGTAAACGTGCCACTCCTCATTAAACTCCGCTACGTCAATGCGATCAGCTTTGCCATACTTCTTTTGAAACGCTTCAATACTTCCGTCAATAAATGTTGAAATGCCATCATCTGGACGTGCGAGCGCATCATGCTGTACATTTATTTGTTGCTGGGGCAACGGTTCGGTAACATTTGGCCCTTCTAAAACTTCATTTTCTTTCACTGAATTCGTTGTGTAATATGTAATCACACCAATAATAACAACAGCAATGACGATTTTATAAAACGTTTGCAAGTCTTTTCCCCCAACATATTTTTCATAATTATAGCAATTTCATCAGCCTTTATACAATGTAAGCATTGCAACTACAGAACTGTTCATCTATTATGAATAGTAAGACAATTGCAAGGGAGGAAGTTCATTATGTATTTGAATCACCACCAGCTTGACGGCGTCATTGCAGAACAAGAATTACTCGAAAAAGTTATGGCACAGCAAGGTCTTGAATGTACCGGTGCATGGGATTACGACCGTAAAACATTTGACCGTCGCTTCGATTTACAGGAAGGTTGCTATTATTTACGCGTTTTCACGTATGCGATCGAAGGCGATGTCGGCGCGCACAATGCCGTACTAAAAATCGTCAAACCTGCACTCGGAAAATATTACTATCCACACGGCGTTGAATATACAGACGAAGTATTTCCATCACACCTCGTCGAAGCATGTGAACGCATTTTGCAAAATGTGGAGCAAGCATTAAAGGAACACGGTCGCGCTGTTACATTCCCACACGAAACAGAAGAAACTGTCTAGGTTCTGTCTAAAAACTAGTTTATTAAGCGGGTTGATTCGCCATTCCATTGGCAGTTCGCGTATGACGGCTCGCTTTGCCTCTGCGGTTACTCGCGGCAGATCAATTCCTAGGGCTCGGCGGCGAACACGATGTTTGCCATGACAATTCCGTATAGATTTCAAGTTGGGTCCTTACAACAACCGATTTTGCTCTATAAAAGTGGCGAATTAACCGACCTACTTTTGAATCAACTAACTCTACCAAGAGCTGATAAAACTACTCATTCGTTTACAGCGTTCATTTATGCGGATGCGGAATTATAAAGTTTTTAGACACGTCCTAATACAAAAAGGGCTACTCGAAAAAATTTTTTCGAATAGCCCTTTTTCATATTAAAATCCTAAAATTGCTTTAAATACCGATGTCGTCGTACCACCTGGGTATTTCACATACAGTAAGTAGTATACTGCCACACCTGTAATAGCTACGAAAAACCATACGATACTCGTAATCGGTCCTATCTTACGGTGCTTTTGAATGTTGTTTTTAAACCCTAACCAAAGTGTCACAATACCGAACACCGCGCCCGACGTTGCAAGAACGATGTGGAAAATTAAAAACACTGTGTAATAAATTTTTAAATCTGCTGGGCCACCAAACGCCGTGTTGCCGACAAATACTGTGCGTGATGCGTAAATAATAAAGAATAAAATAGCTGCAATCGCCGCCGCAATCATCGTCTTTTTATGCGCTTCTACTTTGCGCTGCGCAATTAAAATCCAACCGATTGCAACAAGCACTGCACTTAGCACGATAAAGCCTGTACTAATTGTTGGTAATAAATATTCTCCTAAAAGCTTATCCATAAGTTGTCTCCTAAACGTTAATAATAGTCATTCATCGTTTTACGTTCTGCTAATGCTGCTTCTGTAATCGCATCCGCATCCCGCTGCTCATGCTTATACCAAGCGCGAAACACCGTATACAGCAGCACGCCGAAAATAAGCTCTTGAATGATTTTCATGACAATGCCGCCGAGCTGCTGATCTTCTAGCGTCGACATAGACATAAATAACTCCGGTCCTGTAATTCCTGCACTCGCTAAACTGGCAAGCATCGTTGTTGGCACACAAAGCGCCATCGACTGCAACCACGCTTCCCCTGATTGATAAGTGGCATAAAGTGGCGTATCCGCAAAAATAATTAATGCACACGCTGGCGTAATAAGTACCGCATTACTAATAATCATCGCCGTTTTATGTAGCCCTTTTAACTGCCGCTCACCTGGCACACTATTAACCGTCGTCCAGTACATCGCAATCGCACTACTAAACAACATAACCGTATAGAGCGCATGCAACGCCTCACTCAATTTAATCGCATCTAAAATTACAGGAATATGATAAAAACTAAACAGTAGCACAAAGCTAAATAACGCTATAATAGGCTGCGTTACAATGCGCCAAATTGGTTGCACGAGTGGATTAGAAATAAAGGTTTGCCAAAGCCATGCCGGAATGCCTTTAATGATGAAAATCGGCACAAGCAACAATAAAAACGCCATCTGTACCATGTGCATCGTAAAGCTAATATGCGCTAATACGTCTAGCGGTGATCCTTTAATAACATAAATAAGTAAAAGTGCGCTATAAAAATAGAACGCTTCACTTTTCTTTATTTGCTCACTATGCGCAAAACGTCCACGCCATCTTCCTGTGCATTGTGCATATAGAAAACCAACAATCATTAACAAACATAAGAAATAAGGGCTCCATAACGCCTGAAAACCAAATATGCGCAGTTCCATATGACCGCTCCCTCTCCACTAGCTTCATTATAAGGATACTATGATAAGACATCAAATGAACAACCTATGACATTTTACAATCGATAATGAAAATGATGTGCCGCTCCACAAACATCCGTTCAAGCGCTCATTGCCCCAATCATAAAAAAGCTGCTTGCGTAAACACAAGCAGCTCCGTTCGTTACCACGCTGTATTCCACCAAATAATTGTGACGAAGCATAGCATCGTAATAAATGTAATAAAAATGCCGCTCCACATGAAAAATGAAATTAAACCCATGTTTTTTTCATTCATATGCATGAAGTAATACAGCTGCAAGACGACTTGAATGCCTGCAAATAATAAAATGATTGGCGTCACATAATATGGCGAAAATCCTGCATTGACCGCGATAAATGCGATAAGCGTTAAAAAAATCATAAGCGCAAATGTCACGACTTGCATTTTCATTTGATCCGCGCGGCGTTGTCGTTCATACTGAAATTCCGTTGTATTTCTAACGATGACTTCTTCATGATGTGCCAATTACATCGCCCCCATTAAATAAACTACCGTAAAGATAAATACCCATACGACGTCGATAAAATGCCAATAAAGCGCAGCTACGTAATATTTCGGTGCGTTGTATAAATTTAAGCCTCGCTTGCTGTTTCGAATGATGAGCGACGAAATCCAGCAAAGCCCTAGCAGTACGTGCGCCCCGTGCGTCCCAACTAACGTATAAAACGCTGACGAAAACGCTGATTGCGAATAATGAAACCCTAAATGCACGTAATGATTAAACTCGTAAATTTCAAGCGCTAAAAATACAGCGCCTAAAATAACGGTAATGCCCATCCACGTTTGCGTCCCTTTAAAGTTATGATTTTTCATATGATACATCGCATATACCGACGTAAGCGACGATGTAAGCAGCACCATCGTCATGACGAACACGAGCGGTAACTCAAATAAATTTTGCGTCGTAAATTCCTCACCCATTGAAGCAGGGCCGCGATTTTTTAACGCTAAATATGTCGCAAACAAGGAGGCAAATAACACAACTTCACACGCTAAAAAGATCCAAAAGCCGACAAACTTATTTTTGCCCTCAAGCGTCGCCTGCTCTGGATGATCTGGCCACGTTTGTGCTGTAAATTGTTTATTCATATCCATTAGTCATTGCCCCCCTTTTTTCCATAAAGGCGCTCTTCCTCTGCTAAAATTTCCTCAACATGTACGTGATAACCATGATCATCTTTAAACGAGCGAATGAACATACATACAAACAACATCCCTAAACCGCCGACAAGTAAATAAATCGACCACGGCTTATCCGCATCCATATTGTACAACGCACCGAATGAGGCGATAAACAACCCAACTGTCATCATAAACGGTAAAATCGAGTTGTTCGGCATATGAATATCGCTCAGTGGCTCAGCGTACGTCATTCCCTCCTCATTACCTTCTTGCTTTTCAATCCAGTACGTATCTAAACCACGAACGAGCGGCGTTTGACGGAAGTTGTAAAACGGCACTGGCTGCGGAATTGCCCACTCAAGCGTACGTCCATCGCCCCACGGATCGCGCCCAACTTTTTCATTTTTCACAGCGGTAATGACAACATTTACGACAAGCGTAATGACACCAATTGCCATAAGCACTGCCCCGACTGTTGAAATCATGTTGAATAAATCCAGTCCTTGCCCCGCGTCGTATGTAGAAACGCGTCGTGGCATCCCCATTAATCCTAAGAAATGCTGTACGAAGAATGTGCAGTGGAAGCCGATAAAGAACAGCCAAAATGTTACTTTCCCTAGCTTTTCACTAAGCATTTGATTAAACATAAGCGGCCAGTAATAATGCGCTGAGCCAAATAATGCTAGTACGATACCACCGACAATTACGTAATGGAAGTGAGCGACGATAAAGTACGAGTCGTGCAGCTGATAGTCAAGCGGTGCAGCTGCCTGCATAACGCCGGTTACCCCACCTGCTACGAACGATGGAATAAAACCTAGTGCATACAACATCGGCACCGTTACTTTAATCGAACCACCCCACATCGTGAGCAGCCAGTTGAACACTTTCATGCCGGTCGGAACGGCGATAAGCATCGTCGCTACTGCGAAAATGGCGTTAGCTGTCGCACCTAAGCCGACTGTAAACATATGATGCGCCCATACCATGAACCCTAAAAACCCGATTAAAATTGTCGCAAATACCATCGACGAGTAACCGAATAATCGTTTGCGAGAAAACGTTGCGAAAATTTCAGAAAATAGTCCGAACGCTGGTAGCACTAAAATGTATACTTCTGGATGTCCAAAAATCCAGAATAAATGCTCCCAAATAATCGTATTTCCACCCATCGTATGATCGAAGAAATTCGCTCCGAACATGCGGTCAAATAGCATTAGTGCTAAACCGATCGTTAACGGTGGGAATGCGAATACGATTAACGCACTCGATACGAATGTCGTCCACGTAAATAACGGCATGCGCATATACGTCATTCCTGGCGCGCGCATGTTGACGATCGTTACTAAAAAGTTAATACCAGAAATAAGTGTACCCGCCCCCGACACTTGAAGTCCTAGCACGTAAAAGTCAATGCCATGCCCTTCTGAATAAAGCGAAAGTGACGCATACGACGTCCACCCAGCATCCGGCGCACCACCTAAAAACCACGATAAGTTTAAGAAAATGCCTCCGAAGAAAAATAGCCAAAATCCGAGTGAATTTAAAAATGGAAACGCGACGTCACGCGCACCAATTTGCAGCGGTACGACGGCGTTCATAAATGCAAACAACAGCGGCATGGCAGCTAAAAAGATCATCGTCGTACCATGCATCGTCATTAATTCATTAAAAAACCCTGCTGATACGAAATCATTGTTCGGCTTCATTAATTGAATACGCATAAGCATTGCTTCAATTCCGCCAAGCACGAAGAAAAATGTACCTGCAATTAAATACATCACGCCTATTTTTTTATGGTCAACGGTCGTCATATAATCCCAAACCGTTGCGCCAAAGCCTTTTTTATTAGCGATTGAGCTCACGATGAATTACCTCCCCCAGTTCACGATTCTCACTTCTTATTCCTGTTCTACTGAAAGACTCATTAAATACGCAGCGATTGCTTCCAGTTCTTCCTTTGGTACGTCATCATACATTGGCATTAAGTTGCCTGGCTTTAACGTTTCTGAGTTTTGTAGCCAGTTTACAACTTCTTCCTCTGTATGATCTAGCACACCTGCTACACGATTTCGATCACCGAATGTTGCTAAGTTAGGTCCGAGTGCATTTGAAGCGTACGCATCGTCTGGTGTCGTCGCAATCGCATCTGTCGCATGACAAGCAATACAGCCGTTTGCTACAAACGCCTCTTCTCCAGCTTGCACGTCCGCGGCCACTGTGCGATTTTGTGTATTTTGCATCGCCGTTACCCATGCGTTGAAATCTTCACGCTTTAACGTTTTTACTTTAAAATCCATTAGCGCATGTGACGGTCCACATAACTCCGCACATTTACCGTAAAATACGCCATCTTTTAACCTTGCTGATTCCTCACTAAACTCTAAGTAAAATTTATTTAAGTTCTCTACATTCGTATCCATCTTACCTCCAACTGCCGGGATCCAAAATGAATGCTTTACATCTGCTGCAATTAAGTTGAAATACACGTTTTCATTCGTTGGTACTACAAGTTCCTGAGACGTTACGATACCTAAATCAGGATATTCAAATTCCCACCAATAAAGCTTCGCCGTTACATTTACTGTCAACGCTCTTTTATCGCCATTTTCATCGACCGCATCCATGCCCGACGTATCGCCAAGCTCATATGTTGCCATTACGGTTGGCACTGCTAAAATTAACAGTAAAATAATCGGAATGACCGTCCAAATAACTTCTAGTGTATGACTGCCTTCCACTTGCTTCGGAATGACATCTTCTCCGATAACAGAACGTCGGAATTTAATGAACGAAATGAAATAAATAATACATACTACAATTATGACAAGTGCCATAATTGCCGTTGCTAAAAGCAATAAATTAAACTGCTCTTGTCCGACCTTCCCAGCAGGTGTAAGCGTTGATAAATACTCTTCACCACAAGCTGTTAAAAAGACGGTCATCGTCGCCAACAATGCTACTAAACGCCATTTTTTAAACTTTCTCATCATAGCTCCCTCGAACCCCTCTTTCTTTGTTGTATTTGCCCATCGTTACAACAGTAAAGACGCATTGCATAAAGCAACGTTTAAAAGAAGTTGCTTTGTAACTATACGAGCATTTGAAAAAGACACATCTTAATTAGTGACACGCGTGTTGATTAGCCATTCAATTGGCAGGGCGCGTATTGCGGCTCGGCGGCGAACACGATGTTGGTCATGAAGGCGGTGACTCGTGTAGTGGCGCTTATCGCCTTCCTCAAGCCTCCGCACCGCTCCTACGTCACTACGGGGTGTTTCGTCACGAGCTTTTCCCCAAGGAGTCTCGCCGCACACTTCCTGCCACTACAAAACAAGCGATTCAGCTGTATAAAAGTGGCTAATCAACAGACCTGAATTAGTGAGTCGTTTTCATTTACTCAAAACTATACGAATAGCATCACGCCAAAAAATGACTCACTTTTGACGAATGAGCATATTCCGCTAATTCAACTATACCGAACTCCGTCATTTATTTCTATATATTATCGAAAAATTACGAAAAATGCTAAATTTAACATATTACCTACTATTATATTGATATAAAAAAAATAGCCACTCTTTTACTGACTGCATACACGTAACAAATGCGTATATTTCCTTGCACTGCGATCGTTTACTATAGCCGATTTATGAGCGATGAAACATCAGCTAAAAATCTCTTTCGTACACATATATGCTAAAAGTTGTATTTTTTTTCTACATTCGATAACATAAAGGGGCAGGGACGTTTTTAAACGTTCGTTAAAAAGTAGGTGGCGCGTATGATCCAACAACGTACATTCATGAAAATTATCGCCGTCTTGTCAACAGTCGGCATGTTGTGTATTTTACTAGGGGGAGCACTCGTTACGAAAACTGACAGCGGTTTAGGATGTGGGCGCAATTGGCCTGACTGTAACGGCTCGCTTATTCCAAAAGAAATAACAGCAGAAGTACTCATCGAATTTTCGCATCGTGCAGTAACTGGCTTTGTGTCCATTTTCATCGTACTGCTAGCCGTTTTATGCTGGCGCAAACTTGGACATATTCGCGAGGTGAAGTTTTTAGCAGCTGTATCGCTGTTCTTTTTATTTGCCCAAGCACTTATTGGCGCGGCACAAGTAAAATGGGGACAAGGAGATTTCATATTAGCATTGCATTTTGGCATCTCACTTATTTCATTTTCTTCAGTCTTTTTATTGTCGCTCATCGTCTTTGAAGTCGACAGAAAATTCGATGCTGAGCATGTCCAAATAAGAAAAAAGCTTCGGATACATACAATTGCGGTTACACTTTATTCTTACATAGCTGTTTACACTGGTGCACTTGTACGTCATACCGAAGCGAGTTTAGCTTGCCTCGATTGGCCGCTTTGTCATTATGAACGTGGCTGGAATCTATTACCTGCCAATAAATACGAATGGATTCAAATGGGGCATCGTGTTGCTGTTTTTTTACTAATTGTTTGGGTTTTATATATTACGTATACGGTGATGAAGCACGACCGTCATCAAAAAGCACTTCGTTACACGTGGCTAGCCGCTTCGATTTTAATTATTTGTCAAATGCTTAGTGGCATGCTCATCGTGTTAACGCGACTGGACTTGTTCGTCGCACTTGCACATTCTCTCTTTATTTCGATGCTGTTTGGCTTGTTATGCTATGCCGTGTTGCTCGTTTCAAGAAGCGTCGAAAAAGAACAATAAAAAAAGACTCATTCAACGGTAAAGTGTACCCTTTGTAAAGGACATTTTGAAAAAGAGCTAGC
>NZ_MATO01000027.1 GCF_001700325.1 Caryophanon latum | reverse complement strand
ATTGCAGCAAACCCTACGTAGAAGCCAGGGTAGAACGGTGTGTTATAGTATAAGTAATTTTCATCGTAGCTTTCCGTCGCCGCTTCTGGTGGCTGACTGCATTCAATAATTTGACTGAAGCGTAAAATTGCCTCTTCTTTTACGAATACGTTGTCTACGATTAATGTGTTACTGCCTGATCCGCGTAAACCGAGTGCATCCCAGTTTTTCACGATTTCTAAATCGCTTACCTTTAATACAATACCTACACGCTCTTGCTTATCTGAGCCATCAAACTTCATAAATGCGCCAACGCCTACCCAATCCGAATAGTTGATACCGCTTACAAAGTGATACGTGCCCGACACGCGATAGCCACCTTCACATTTCTCTACTTTACCGATTGGTGCGAACACGTCTGCAACGAAGCCTTCACTTTCGATAATTTCATTGCGTAGCTCTTTCGGTAAGTAGCAAACCCATGCGTTATGTGCTGAGAAGAAATACGTAATCCATGCAGCTGATAAGTTGTAGTAACCAACTGTGCTTACTAAGTCGACAAATGTCGTCCAATCAAGCTGTGGATGACCGTATTCTTTCGGTAAAATTAAGCGATGAATTTGTTCGTCGCGAATTAATTGCGCTACTTCTGGTGAAATCGTTGCTTCAATGTCTGCTTGTGCAGCTTGTTCCTCAGCCAATTTTCCAATGCGCGTAGCTTTCTCCATCATTTCTTCGTATAAAGATGTTCGGTTATTTAAAATGACCATGCGTATCACCTCATTCAATTAGTTTGGCACTGCTGTTTTTACTTGTAAAAAGTCGATGACAAGATTGTTGACGATTTCTGGTTGATCCGTTTGGCATTGATGCCCACAGTCGTCTAAGTAATGGAACGGCACATTCGGCAACATTGCTGCAAGCTTTTCGCCAACTTCCACTGGTGCTACGTGATCTTGCTTACCCCAAATGAAGATGCTTGGAATGTCGAGTTTCGGTAATGCATCTTTTAAAGAGTAGCGAGTCCATAGCTTCGGCTCATCATTCATACGCGCAATGTATGCATCGAATGCGTCATTTGCTTCTTTTACGCCTGGGCGAGTTGCCGCAGTGTGACGAAGCTGAATGAGCTCTTCTGGTACTTCTGTGCCGTTTGCGATGTTACGTGTCATGAAGCTGCGTAACGACTCTTCTGTGTAGTCATAGCCGATTACTTCTAAGAACGAACGCATTTTGCGAAGCGGCTTGTCATGCATTGCTTGATACACCGTGTTCGAGCCGATGTATACAATTTTGCCGACCTTTTCAGGATGGTCGATCGCATATTTTGCGGCAACGTATGCACCTTGTGAGTTACCGACTAAATGCACCTCATCTAAGCAAAGCGCCTCAATGAAATCATGCACATGATCTACTAGACTTTGATGACCGTTTACTGGCCAAGCGTGCTCACGAGTGTCCGTGAAGCCCATTGATAGCTGATCGACCGCATATGCGCGGAAGCCTGCCTTTGCAAGTGCTGGTAACATAAAGCGCCAGCCTGCTGCACCACAAGCACCTGGACCTGCGCCGTGTAATAAAATAACAGCTGGACCTTCTGTACCTGCCCATGAATAATGCGTCTTGACACCATTTGCTAATACCCAACTATTGTGGAACCCTTCAAAAATCGTCATGTTATACCCCCAATGTGTGTTCAGTGTTGTTATTCATATCGCTAGTGTATCGGTTTAATTGTCAGAATATAATAGTTGTTTTTATTGAAAAAACAAAACATTAGTAAAAGAAATTATTGAATTAAAGAGAATATTATGTGTATGATGTACATATTAACGGAATGAAGGGGGATTTTTCGTATGGGGAACACACAATTTAAAGATGATGACAAAACTGTTTTAATGTCTGCAAGTGCGCTCGCGAAGCTATGTAGCAATTTAGAACATAGCATCGGAAAGCAAAAAACGAAGGGCTTCCTGTATCGTTTTGGCAAAGACTTCGGGTTAGAAGCAGCGAAGGAATATGAAAATAAGCGCGATACGAATCGAAAAATCGGCTCTGGGCACGTGCGAATGGGACACGTAAAAGATGTCACATTCGATGGAGAAATTTTGCGCCAATTAGACGGCTCCGTGCAATGTATTAATGCGACAGGGCAGTGGATCGGCTCGTTCGAAGCGGAAATTTACGTCAACGAGCAGCGCATGGCGACCGAGCCTGTATGCCATACGCTATGTGGCTTCGCAAGCGGCGCATTGTCGTATGAGTTTGGCACATCACTCATCGCGATTGAAACGAAATGCATCGCAAAAGGGGACCCTGTATGTGAATATGAAGTAAGACGAGAAGAGGATTGGCTAGAGGAGCAAGGAGAGCTGCTGGCGCTTTATAATAACGACAACATTTTAGAGGAGCTTGAAATGACGTACGACGCGCTCGTGCATCATAAGCAGCTGCTTGAGAAGCTATCGGTGTTTCAAACGCAATTAACACAAAATGTAACAGATCGTTATTCGCTGCATGAACTCGTTGATGAGGCATATCGTTTATTACATATTCCGCTACTTATTGAGGATGTACACGGACAAATATTGAAAACGAGTGGCTTGCAAGAAGACAATTTAAGCCGCTTCATGCAGCCAGAAGAATCGATTTTCCAAAAAGACGAGCAAAACAGCTATTTTTATAAAGGGAATGGCTATTACAAATTATCGTCTGCTGTGCGCATTAATAAAAAGCATTATGCAACGTGCTCGTTCATTTACGAAGATGTGACGAAAATGCAAGATAGCGACAGCATGTTTTTAGAAAAAATCGCGAGTGTCATTGCGCTATGTATTTTGTATGAGGAAGCGCGCTTTGAGGAGCAGCAGCGCACGAAAAGCTCCATTATTGAGCGGCTCATTCATCAGCAAAACGTCGCGTCGATTGAAGCAAGCTTAAAGTTTTTACCGTTTAAGTTTAGCCCGCCGTACACTGTTGCGACGATTCAAATTACACCGTGTAGCACGCGCAGCACCGATATTGACTATTACGAGCAAATTGTGCAGCTATCGCGTTTATTTGAGCAATGGTCATCGCGCACGATCATTACGGCAATCGGCGAGGAGCTCGTACTCGTAACGTCACATGACGACCCGTCCATTACGCATTTTAAAGACGTATGCCAAAAAATTGTGACCGTCTTTGCAGAGCGCCAACAGCTCATGTACAATATTGGAATTAGCACACATTTTACACATTTTACACAGTTTGAGCAGGCGTTTAAAGAAGCACATATCGCACAAAATTTTGAAAATAACGAGGCGATTACGCACTATAAGGAGCTGGGCATTTTAGGCGATTTCGTCACGAACATGAGCGTTGAGCAAATTCATCAGCTAAGTGAAAAAATGTTAAGAGGCTTATATGATTATACGAATCCTCGCATCCATGAGCTGCTGCATACATTGTACGTATATTTATTAAACAATCAGCGCCTGAAGGAAACGATGAATCAGCTTAGCTTGTCAATCGGGGGCATTCAGTACCGCATTAAGCAAATCGAGGAAATATTAGGCGATACGTTGAAAAATGCGTCACTGTCTGCGTATTTATTACTGCTAATTCAATCATTGCTATTATTAGGCGAACTAACATTTGAACAATAAAAAGCGTGTGCATGTACGAGCATCGGCCCCTCATACATGCACACGCTTTTTTTATTAACGAGCTTCCATTGCTGCAACTTCTGCTGCTTCTGCCGCATCGGCTGCTTCCATACGTGCATTGTCTTTCGCTGTTGCTGTAATTTTCAGCTTACGTGTAGCAAGTAATACGATGGCTGTAAATAAATACAGTCCAACTACTACTAATACACCTGAGTTGAAACCAGATCGTACATCTTCACCAGCTAATGTAATTAAGTAACCTGTAGCCCAAGGTCCAATGACACCTGCCATACTTGAGATTGATAATGAAATACCTGTTACACTACCAACTAAGTTTTTCGGAATAATCATCGTCTTGATTGCTGCGTTTAACGGTAGTAAACATGTATTTAATACGAGACCTGTACCTAATAATAAACATGCTAACACAGGTGATGTCACAACTGTTGTTGAAGCGAATGCAATGGCACCGATAACGAATACTGCTACTAATACACGGTCATACGATTTAATTAAGCTCTTGTTGCGTTTAAATAATGTATCTGTCAATTTCCCCATACAAATGGCGAAGATTGTACCACAAATCCCCATTGCCGCGAACACTAAGCTCATCGTTTGTGGCTCTAACCCTACGATTTGCGTTAAATATGTAGGTGCCCACGTTAATACCCATGTCGTAATCCACATTGATACGAAACCAACTACAAGAATTGATAAAATGTATGGGTTCATGAATACTTTTAAAATATCTTTAAACGGTGCTGTTTGATTTGATGCTAATGATTTTACTTCTTCTACGATTGGCTCTTTCGGCTCATCACGCATGAAGAAGAAGATGATTGCCCAAAGTAAACTTGCAATACCTAACGCTGCGAACGTGTGCTGCCAGCCGACGTTTGTAATACCCATTACTAACACTGGAGCAGCTAAATACGTACCAACTGTCGTACCTGACGTCATAATGGCTGCTGCGAATCCACGTTGCGAGCTAGTGAACCAGCGTGCTAAGTGAACGACACATAAACCGAACGTACCACCTTCGAAAAATCCTAATACAACACGTAATAAAATTAAATGTGTTAACGTTTCAACGAAGTACGCACTTGCAAGCGAGATCGTCCAACCAGTAGCAATTAACATTAATAAATATTTCGAATTGAATCGGTATGTTAGTGACCCAAGAATAATACTACCAACTGCGTAAGCTGCGAAGAACGCACTGCCGACTAAGCCGAATTCATCGTAGCTTAGTCCAAGCTCTTTCATAATTGGTTCTGCTGCTAAGCCTAGTACTGCTTTATCTGTATAGTTCAATACAGAGATTAAAAATAAAAATGCTAATACAACCCAACGCATAATTCGTCCCCCTTGTGTATGATGTATCCGTGACATGTTGCGACGTGTGAACGCTTTCAATAAATCGACTAGTTTGTGAAAATGTATAACAGCTGTTTTTTTGCAGTCGTCGCAAGTAAAAAACATTCCGGCAAAACGGCAACAAAAATGAAATCTAGATTCTTTCTAAATGTTCACATAATTTTCGAAAAGATGAAATGTTTATTTTTATGGTTTTTTAAAAAATAATTCATAAAAAATAAATACGTTACGTAGAATATAAACGCTTAAAGAACGATTAAAAGAACTTACGGACGATAAAATGTTTTTTCAGAAATGGATAAAAGCAATGGGGTTTACTTTATTGAGGATTTCGGAAAAAGGTTGACATGATGCGATTATACAAAAAAATAACTGACAAAAGCAGAGTATATTTACCTTAAAGTACATAACTTTCGCATTATATTGACTTTTATTCATAAATTGCTTTATCGTTACGTATAGTTGATCTTATTTCAACAAACGTAATGAAAAAGCGAGGGATATAGATGACAAACTTTAAACAAGAAACGCTACTTATACACGGTGGGCAAAAGCCAGACCCCGTTACAAAAGCAATTGCTGTGCCCATTTATCGTACAACTGCATACGCATTTGACGATACAGCACATGCACAGCGCTTATTCGCATTAGAAGAGCCAGGCAACATTTACTCACGCATTATGAACCCGACAGTTGGCGCATTTGAAGAGCGCATCGCTTTGCTTGAAAAAGGCTCAGCAGCAGTCGCACTTTCTTCTGGTGCAGCAGCAATCGCGTTCTCGATTTTAAACATTGCGGGCACAGGCGACGAAATCGTTGCAGCAGGGTCACTTTACGGTGGTACATATAACTTATTCGCAACGACGTTACCACGCTACGGCATTACGACAACATTCGTTGACGAAAGCAATCCAGAAAACTTCCGCGCAGCCATTACGGAAAATACGAAGGCGATTTTTGCCGAAACGATCGGCAACCCGAGCTTAAACGTATTAGACATCGAAGCGGTCGCAAACATCGCACACGAGCACGGCTTACCGCTTATTATCGACAATACGTTCCCATCTCCGTACGGCTGTAATCCAATCGAGTTCGGTGCAGACGTCGTTGTACACTCGGCGACGAAATGGATTGGCGGTCACGGGACGACAATCGGTGGTGTCGTTGTAGACGGTGGCAAATTTGACTGGACACAAGGACGCTTCCCAGGGTTTACAGAGCCAGACGCATCGTATCATGGCATTCGTTACGGCATCGATGCAGCAGGCGCAGCGTTCGCAACGAAGCTACGTGTACAACTGTTACGCGACTTCGGTCCAACGTTATCAGCGGACGCAGCATTTAACTTTTTACAAGGACTTGAGACGCTGCACTTACGCGTGAAGCAGCACAACGCGAACGCCCAAGCAGTGGCTGAATACTTACGCAACCACGAAGCAGTGGAATTTGTAAACTACAACGCGTTTGAGGACTTCGGCACACATAAGCTGGCGAACAAATATTTAAAAAATGGCTACGGCTCGATTTTAACGTTTGGCATTCGCGGTGGTCGTGAAGCAGGTCGTCAAGTGATCGACAGCGTGAAGCTATTCTCACACGTAGCAAACGTTGGCGATGCGCGCTCACTCATTATTCACCCAGCATCAACAACGCACCAGCAATTATCAGCAGAAGACTTAATTACTGCCGGCGTATCAGAAGGCTTAATTCGTCTATCGATTGGCTTAGAAGCGGTAGAAGACATTATCGAAGACTTAGCGCAAGCAATTGCCGCGGTGAAATAATGATTGAAAAGGAGCTGTCCGAGTGAAATCGGATGGCTTTTTTATATGGTGGAAGGATGATTAGCAAATAAATTCTGAAAATTAAAAAATATTAAAAGGAGAAAATGTAATCTAATGTTTTGTCATTTGCATATATGTTATAATTAGTAAAATATTTTCCGTAAAAGGAGATGAATAATTTGGAAGGTATTCTTAAATATAATGAACGAGCATTTTATTTTACAGTTAAAAAAAATGTTATTTATTTAACTGATACGGAAGATTATGGAGGATACATACCTTTAGATAATTTTAGAGAAGCTATAGAACTCTTTGTATTTGATACAACAGAGTTTTTAAGCGGACGCATTTTTAAAAATAATAATAGAATATTTTTTCGAATCAGTAATTTGCATAGAATCTCCGTCTCGCAATTAAAAGCTGTAATTGCATTTTTTGTGATTTTACAACCAGAAATTAAATATGTGGATTCTCTTTCAATTAGATCTAATGAAGTAACCAGTATTCATTTTGATGAGGAGTTATGTAAAATAAATTATCCTACTGCAACCGCAACTGTTAATTTAGAAATTGCACGTAAGGAGAGAGATTCATTTTCGTTTGATATAGACAGTAAGAGCATTATTGGTGAATTTTTATATAGGTTGAAGTTTGATTGGAAATCTAACATTCCAGCAAAAATTAATTCCGTATTGCAATTAAATTTTTCAAAAACGGACGATTGGGATTTCTTATATGAATTAATGCGAATATATGATGAATTTGTCTGCTTTATGACCAATAAGAGTAATCATAATGAAGTGAAAATTGATTTATTTTATGAAACAAGAGAAGTAGGTGAATTAGTTATTCCTTATTTTTCAAATGAAACAAATTCTATTTTTGAGTTGAATAAACATATTATTCCTCTAAAGCTCATAAAAAAGCAAATAAGTGAACTCTTTCAATTAATTGCTCAGAAAAAAATTTATATTGCTCATATTCGAGAACGATATGCAGAATATGATTATTTAACTCCAGCGGCTGTAGTAATGATAGTTGCTGGATTTGAATGGCAATTCACGTTTTCGGATTATCCGTTTGAAGAACAAAGACAAAAAATAAGGGAGTATCAGCAAGACATCCTTCCTGCTATTGAAAATTTAATAAAGGAAAATACAGGAGAGAAAAAGAAGTATTTTAAATCTTTGAAAAGCCAACTTAAAGAACAAATAACAAGTGTCACGTTAGAAAAGAGAATTAATTACGCATTAAAAGAAAATTGGGAAACCTTATATCCTTTTATTGCCCATTTATATTCACTTAATAAACTACAAGTACCTAAATATACAGAAATTTCTCAAGTAATTAGCAAAGCTCGAAATAAAATAGCTCATGGTAACATTAGTGAACCTATTGATAAAAAAATAGGGTTAGATATTCTTATACTAGAATGGCTTTATTTCACGATGGTACTAGATAAAATTGGATTACCTTCTGCGGAAATAAAGAAAGTTATTAATACATTGTACAATAGGAAAATTGCTTTGAAGGATTAATTGTTATAAATTTTTGTTATTTTCCAACCTCTATATTTTTTTGGGGGCTTTTTGGTGAAAATAAGATAACTTTAAGTCTCGGGAACATGAGAAAAGTCAAATTATTAGTCAATTAACACTTATATTTTCGTTCAAACATAGACACACCTACTTGAATAATCATAGTAGGTGTGTCGTCATGGATCATATATTAAACAACTTTCAACTTCCTCAAATATATCGTCGTTTGCTTAAGCGCGCTTTTCACGTAATTGGCATAGCGGCTCGTGGCGTGGAAGTCTGAGGCAAGTAAGTTTGTCGCATATTTTTGTAGCTCATAAAAGAAATGACGCTCATTATGTAATAACTGTTCTTCCTCCGAAAATAAAAAATAGTTTCGACTTAAGTTGGAGTTAATGAAGTCTTTATGCACTTGCTCCTCGTTAATGAGTTCGTATATCCAGTGTAGTGTATAGTACCCTAAATAATACGACAGCACGTATTTTACCTCATCGCTATACTGATGTAGCTGCAAGAAGCTCGTAATGCTTTTATCCGCTCGCAGTAAGCTTAAGCAATAATAGTTACACGAATATGCCATCATTTTTTCATGATTAATCAAATTGCGATGCTCATCCTCATGAAACAAACACCAAATTTGAAGAACGACTGCCCAATTGTCGACCTCCTGCAATGCAAGCGGGGTGCTCACATCATGTTCCATCGGATATTTCTCCGCCAAGCTAAAAAACGTATTCATCATCGCTTCGTCAATGTCATACAGGCAATGATTAATTGTTAATTGTCGATACAATCCTATTCTCTCCCTATTTAAGATAACTTTACAAGCGTGTTGATTTCGATATTGCAGTTGAAAAAAGGTGTAAATATGGCGTATTAACGAACCCGAAAAAGTATGTAAATGAACACCAAATACAATTATATACCTTATTATTACATTAATAAATAGTTTAAAGTTAATTATTTACTTTTAATTCGAGCATGTCGATTAGCCATTCAACTGGAGTTTCGCATATTGCGATACAAAATGAGCAAATTGACGTTTACGCAATCGCTTTTTCGGCTACATTTTTAATAATAACGAAAAACCGCGAAAACGGAGGGGATTGCATGAGACGTATTAATCGTAAATTCGCATTAAGTGCCGCGGCTATTGTGCTAATGGGTGGGTGGTCAATGAAAGACGAAGAAAAAGCTGTTGAAGTCGTTCAACAAGCTCATGCTTCAAACGCTGTTGACGTGACGGATTTTGCATTTGTCGAGTTTAGCGGTGCGAACGGGGACGGTATTGCTGGCTATACGTTTGATCATGAGCAGTTTATGCAGCGCGTCTTCAATTACGCAGCAGATAGCCCAGCAGACGAGGCGACGATGGAGGAAATGATGAAAGTCGATAGCGCCATTCGTGTTTATTTAGATGAGCAGGAAAACTTAAAAAACGGTGACATTATTACGTTAATCGTCGAAGTGGATGAAACAAAAACGGATAAAATAAAAGATGCGGAAAGAACGTTCCAAGTAAAAGGGCTTGTTGAATAAAATGCCTATACATAAGGAGGCGTAATATGTATATGATGTAAAAAACCGTCCGAAAAAAATTTCGGGCGGTTTGTCGTTGTGCGCCCAGCATGCGCATAAACTTTAGGGTGTAAGTCCCG
>NZ_MATO01000026.1 GCF_001700325.1 Caryophanon latum | reverse complement strand
CCCATAGCCATCAAGTTAAGAAAATATGTTTGAAAAATGAAGAAAAGCGCTACCTACTTAGTAACTTCTAAGAAAGGTGGCGTTTTTTATGATGCCCTTACACCAAGAAATGAAATTACTTCACCAACAACTTCTGACACAATTTTCAGCTGAAACGATTACGCAGCTTGCAATCGATACAAAATTCATTCAACGAACACGTAAATTAACGGCGATGGATAGCTTATTATTATTTGTTTTTTCAAGCAAACATTTAAGTAAGTCCTCATTAGAAAAATTAAGCACTCATTTAGAAAAAGTAACAGGAAAAGAAATTTCGGCTGAAGGACTTAATCAACGTTTTAACTGGCGAACCGTCGTTTTTTTACAAGCGATTTTCGAGCGACTTCTTCAAACGAAATGTCTGCACTCTTTTCAAAAACTAATGAAATACTCTACCATTTTCGAAAAGATTCGTGTCTTGGATTCTACAGCTTTTCAAATCCCAGATGCATACGCAGACTGGTTTCCTGGAACAGGCTGTACCTCGGTTAAATTTCAAATTGAATTTGAATTATTAAGCGGACAATTTACGCACGCCCATTTTGAACCAGGTCGTGTGCATGATGCTAAAACAGGCAATCAACTTAGTCAAACGATACAGCCAAAAGAACTGATTTTACGGGATTTAGGTTATTTCAATTTAGAGGAGTTGGATAAGTTAAACACCAAAGGCCAGCGTTATTTTATTTCGAGATTACGCAATAATGCGATTGTCTATACGAAAAACGCAACGCCGTCGTACTATCAAAATGGAAAAATCGTAAAAAATACCGAGTTTCATCGACAGACGATCCAAGCATTAGCCGAAACGGTTCCACTAAATGAAACGAAAGAGTTTGAGGGATTTTATGTAGGGAAGGCGAACGTGAAGATGCCTGTTCGTTTGGTGATCTGTCATTTCACATCAGCTCAACAGGAGAAACGTCTCGCACGAATGAATGAAATTGAACGTGTGAAAGGTAGACATTATAAAGAAAAAACAAAGGAAATGAGTGCTTACGGCATGTATATAACCAATTTGCCAATCGAAATAGAGAAAGACGAAATTTATCAAATTTATTCGCTTCGCTGGCAAATCGAACTATTCTTTAAAGTTTGGAAATCTACGATGAATTTAGTATCTTGTAAGCCCATGAAAATCGAGCGGTTTATCTGTTATTTTTATAGTCAACTCATTCGCGTCATTTTATGTACGATGATTACTTATCAAATGCGGTATATATTGTGGGAGAAATCTCAAAAAGAGTTAAGTGAAATGAAAGGAATCGAACTGTTTTTCGATAACCTAGTTGACATCTATTTAGCCATGAAAGAAAGTACCGAATCAGTTGTCCAAGCGCTCATTCGTATTTTCCACCAACTAGAAAGGAATGGCATTAAATCCAGGAAAAAAGGTAAACCTACTTTCCAACAACTGATTGGCACTCTCCAATAACTACTCTTTATATAACCGTTTTAGTAGCTATAAAAACACACCTATATTTTCAAGAAAATGGATGTATAGGTGTTTTCAACGTGTTTAAATAACATAAAACCCATTCGATTCATTTTGAAGAAATGAATCGAATGGGTAAACTTGATGGCTAT
>NZ_MATO01000025.1 GCF_001700325.1 Caryophanon latum | reverse complement strand
AGGCACGAACGACGAGGAGGCTTGAGGAAGGTGATAAACGCCACTACACGAGTCATCCCCTTCATGACAAACATCGTGTTCGCCTCCGCGCCCGCGGAAAGCCTGCCTCGACTTGAAAAGCAACCCCAAGTTATGGTGAAGAGCCAATAAATAACATGATTTATACAAGAAAAATGCTTGAAGTAGAATAAAATGTTGTTAGTGATAGTTATTTGATTTATAATGAAGGAAAATGAATGACTATTCATGAAAAAGGGGATGTTTCGAATGACGCTCGTACATACAGTGCAACAGCAGGCAATGACAACACCGACAAAAGTAGCCTATCATTTCGAAGGACAAAACGTGAGCTATGAGCAGCTAGAGCAGCAAGTAGGCAAGTTTGCACAAGGCTTACAGCAGCAAGGAATTGAACGAGGTGACCACGTAGCGCTGCTGCTTGGCAACACACCGCACTTTATCATTGCACTGTATGCCGTTATGCGCATCGGTGCAACGGCTGTACCTGTCAATCCGACATATACGAAGGATGAAATCAGTTATATTTTAAAAAACGCTGAAGTAAAAGGTGTGATCGCGCTTGATGTTATGTTGCCGCTTGTAGAAATTGCTGCGAGCGCATTCCCAGCAATTAAAACGTTCGTGCTTTGTGAGACGACGCCACATATTGCAGAGCGCATCGATGCAATGGAGCCGAATGTACGTGAAAAAACAAAGCTATTTCAGCGCGTGTTACAGCAAGTAAACGGTACGGCGGAAATCGCAAACATTCATGAAGATGATACAGCAGTTATTTTATATACATCAGGCACAACTGGTCAGCCAAAGGGCGCCATGTTAACGCACAAAAATTTATATAGTAATGCGCGTGATATTGGCGTCTATTTAAATATGAACGAGGATGACCGCATTATTGCGACGCTTCCAGTGTTCCACGTATTTGCACTGACAGTCGTTGTCAACGCACCGCTTATGAAAGGCGCTACAATATTGCTTGCACCGCGCTTTAGTCCGCAGCACATTTACGCGCTCGCAAAGGAACAGCAGGCGACGATTTTCGCTGGCGTGCCGACGATGTTTAACTTTTTACTGCAATGGCAAGACGGTGACCGCAGCGACTTCTCACATTTACGCTTAGCGATTTCAGGTGGGGCGTCGTTACCAGTGGCGCTATTACATGCGTTTGAAGAGCAGTTTAACGTGCGCATTTCAGAAGGGTACGGTTTATCGGAAGCCTCACCTGTTGCGTGCTTTAACCCGTTAGACCGCGAGCGTAAAGCAGGCTCAATCGGTACGTCGATTCCAAACGTTGAAAATAAAATCGTTAACGAGTACGGTGAGGAAGTGGCAATTGGTGAAGTTGGTGAGCTCATCGTGCGCGGACCGAACGTCATGAAAGGCTACTATAAAATGCCAGAAGAAACGGCGCTTGCGATTCGAGACGGCTGGCTTTATACAGGCGACTTGGCGAGGCAGGATGAGGAAGGTTATTTTTACATTGTTGATCGTAAAAAAGATTTAATTAACGTCGGTGGCTTCAACGTCTATCCGCGCGAGGTCGAGGAAGTTATTTATGCGCATCCGAACGTAGTCGAAGCGGCGGTCGTTGGTTTTCCAGACGCGACGTTTGGCGAAGCCGTTCACGCATTTATTGTGTTAAAGGAGCCGACGACAACAGTGGACGATATGGTCGCGCATTGTCGGGAGCATTTAGTGAAATACAAAGTGCCGACGACGATTGAGTTCATTGATGAGCTACCGAAAAATTCAACAGGCAAAATTTTACGACGCTCGTTTAAAGAGCAAATAGGAAGATAAATAGGAAGCACCGTTCGAATGTGGACGGTGCTTTCGTCGTTTCATACGTCATGATACAATTATTACGAAAATCGAAATAAAAGGAGCGAAACGATATGGAAATTGAAGATTTATATGCATTGCATTCCATTACAAACCCTCAGCTTGCACCGAATGAGCAGGAGGCAGTGTTCATTCGCACACAATTAAACGAAAAAGAAAATGATTACGAGGCGCATTTGTTCCATATTGATTTACAGACAGAAGAGGTGACGCAGTGGACGTTCGGGCATTCGCGCATCGCATCGCCAAAGTGGACACCGGACGGACGCGCTGTAACGTTTTTAAAAAAGCAAGACGATGTGCAGCAAGTGTGGTTGATGCAAAAAAATGGCGGGGAAGCGCGACCGATTACGGAGCTACCAAACGGCGTGTCGAGCTATTTATCGGCTCCGTGTGGCACGAAGCTGTACGTAACATCAATTGCAATTGATCGTGCACCGATTACCGAAAAAGCAGCGGACAAAAATGATAAAGATGTACAATCATATAAAGTGGACGGCATGAAATATAAGCTAGATGGCATCGGCTTACGTATGCAAAATCGCGTGCAGCATATTGCAGTTGTCGACGTTGAAACGGGAGAGGTGACGCAGCTAACAGACGGCGATTTTTCGTACACATTGCAGGCGATCAATCATGCAGGTACGCAAATTGTATATAGCGTCAACCGTACAGAAAACAAAGATTGGAACTTCGCCTCTCCGATGTATGTATATACGATAGAGACGCAGGAGGAAGTAGCAATTGAGCAGCGTGAAGGCTACTTCAGCGGTGCAGCATTTTCGTTTGATGACGGTTATATCGCATACGTCGGAGCAGATCAAACGTACAAAAACGCAACGCACTCCGATGTGTACGTATACGACGTGACGACGAGCATGACGATGAACATTACAGAGTATATTGATGCACCTGTTGGCGATTACGTCGTAGCAGACCATCAGCAAGCGGTGAATGCACCAGCTGTTGTGTGGACGGACACGAACGCGCTATACTTCCAACTATCGGTTATGGGAGATGTGCGCTTGTATTACGCAACGATTGACGGAGCGGTGTACCCAGCTTCACAAGAGGACGAGCACGTATACGATTATGCGGTCATGAAGTCAGGTAATACAGCGCTCATCGCGGTGAGTAACGCGGTATTCCCGGGTGAGCTATTTTACTATGACATTACGACAGGTGAGCGCACACAGCTAACACATTTTAACGATGCGTGGCTACAGCAAACACCGCTCGTGCAGCCAGAGCCGATTGTATATCGCGCAAAAGATGATCATTTCGACATTCATGGTTGGCTCATGAAACCAGCAAACTTTGAAGAGGGCAAAACGTATCCACTCATCGTCGAAATTCACGGCGGTCCGCATACGATGTACGGCAATTCGTTTTTCCATGAGCTCCAGCTGCTGGCGGCACAAGGTTACGGTGTACTGTACACGAACCCGCGCGGCAGTCACGGCTATAGCCAAATGTTTGTTGATGCATGCCGTCACGATTACGGCGGTGGTGACTATGAAGATATTATGGCAGGCGTTGATTATGTGTTAGCGCAATATGACTGGATTAATAAAGACGAATTAGGGGTAACGGGTGGTAGTTACGGTGGATTTATGACGAACTGGATTGTTGGGCATACGAACCGCTTTAAAGCAGCTGTGACACAACGTTCGATTTCAAACTGGATTAGCTTTTACGGTGTATCAGACATCGGCTATTACTTTACAGATTGGCAAATTGGCGACGACATGACGAACGTTGACAAGCTTTGGCAGCACTCACCGCTTAAATACGCAAGCAATGTGGAAACACCGCTATTAATTATGCATAGCGAAAATGATTACCGCTGTCCGATTGAGCAGGCGGAGCAACTATATGTGACGCTAAAAGCACAAGGCAAGGACACAGCATTCGTACGCTTCCCAAAGAGCGACCATAACTTGTCGCGTCAAGGTATTCCGTCGTTACGTGAAGCGCGTCTACGTGAAATGGTCGAGTGGTTCGCACGATATTTAGCGCATGACAAACAATAATGCCAATAGTAGAATGAACGTAAGTAAAAAGAACGTGTTGTAATTATTCATCATTTGTCAAAACGCAGGAAGGAGGGGGAAACATGGAAGTATTCGTTGGGAGACAGCCGATATTCGATGCGCAGGAGCAGGTCGTTGGCTACGAGCTGCTATATCGAACTTCGAAAGTGCGTACACATAGCGAAGTGAACGGAGATGATGCGACGACACAAGTGCTCGCCAATGCGCTATTGTCGATTGGCATTGATGAAGTAGCAAAAGGGAAGCTATGTTTTGTCAACTTTACCGAAAATTTATTAATGGGTCCATTGCTCGATTATTTAACACCGGCAATGATTGGCATTGAAGTGTTAGAGGACGTACCGATTACAGCAGCACTCATCAATCGTCTCGCTGTACTGAAAGCACGTGGCTTTAAAATTTCGATGGATGACTTCGTTGTGCAGCAAGATGTCGCACTATATGAGGAGCTGTTTCATTACATCGATTTTGTAAAGGTGGATTTTTTGACGACGACGCAGCAGGAGCGCCGATATATTGAGCATTTCATACGTGATCAGCATACGCACATTCAACTAATTGCGGAACGATTAGAAACGCGCAATCAATTCGATTTAGCATGTCGCGATGGTTATAGCATGTTCCAAGGCTTCTTCTTTGAGCAGCCACAGCTCGTGAAGTCGTATGAAATTCCAATTAATACGATGCAATATTTACAAGTACTTGCATTGTTAAAAGACCGTGACGTCGACATTAATGAGCTTGCGGTACAAATTGAGCGAGACGTGTCGTTGTCATTTAAGCTAATGCAATTTATTCGTATGAGTGATCCGCGCATTCGTCGCAAAGTGAGCTCGATTAAGCAAGCAATTGTTATGCTCGGGACGATCGAGCTACAAAAATGGATATACTTACTTGCGATTCGTGAAATGAAAAATATGCATGACTCAGGTGTATTTCAGCAACTGATGATTGTATCGTTATTTCGTGCACGCGTATGTGAGCAACTTGCACGAAAGCACCGTCGCAATCATTCCGAATACTTCTTAGTTGGCATGTTTTCACTCATTGATTCGCTACTGCAGCGGCCACTCCAGCAAATTTTAATGCAAATGCCGCTTGAAGACGCTATTGTCGACACACTCATCGGCGTCGAAACACCATATTCACCATTTTTAAAATTTAGCATTGCACTTGGTAAGTTGAAATGGGAAGAAGTGGAGAAGTATTATGAGCTACTGCGCATTACTGAAGAAGACGCACAGCAGCTGTATGATGATGCAATGACATGGGCGGAAAGTGCAGTCCATAGCACGATGAAATAAAACGTAGCCATTAGTGAATCCCACTAGTGGCTCGTTTCATTTACATAACTACAGAAGAAGTGAGGAATACAATATGACAAACGTACAATATGAGTTTAAAGATACGCTGCTTGAATACGTGTACGTCATTGCGGGAGCGGCAGTAATCGCGCTTGGCTTTAACTTATTTTTACTGCCGAACCAAGTCGCATCTGGTGGTGTGAGCGGAATCAGCACAATTTTAAACGGCTTATTCGGCTGGAATGCGGGGCTTGTGCAATATGCGTTTAACATTCCGCTATTCGTCGCAGGCGTTATGATTTTAGGCAAAAACTTCGGTATGAAATCACTCGTCGGAACGTTGACGCTTCCGGCAATTGTTATTTTGACGCAAAGCTGGCAGCCGGTAACGCTTAACCCGTTACTCGGTGCCATTTTCGGAGGGATCGTTGTCGGCTTCGGTATCGGTTTAGTATTTAAAGGAAAAGCATCAACAGGTGGGACGGACTTGCTCGCTCAAATTATTACGAAGTACACCGGTTTAACGTTAGGAACGAGCGTGCTGCTTATTGACGGCGTTATTGCGCTCAGTGCAGCACTCGTATTCGATATTGAAAAAGGGCTGTACGCCATTATCGGCTTATACGTCACGACGAAAACGATCGACGTTATTCAGCTTGGCTTTAGCCAGTCAAAAATGGTGTACATCATTTCCAATCAAGAGGACGAGCTGCGTGATACAATTTATGCGCAAATTGACCGCGGTGTAACGAAAGTACCTGCGATCGGCGGCTATACGAAAAAGGAGCGCTCGATGCTCATCGTCGTCGTATATCAAACAGAATTCACACGTTTGAAACAAATTATTCAAACGGTTGATCCGAAAGCGTTTGTCATCGTTTCGGATGCATATGAGGTGCTCGGAGAAGGTTTCAAGCGAGCGTAACGATGCTATAATAAAGAAGTAAATGCTTTTGAGGGGGAGAAAATATGAAAAAACGATTAGTAGCAACAATTGTATTAACGGCGTCAATGCTTATGGCGTGTAGCGCAGAAGAAGAAACGACAACATCAGAAGGGCCAGTAGATAGAGAGAAAGTTGTGACAGCATCTTGTGCAACATGTCACGGCGGCAACTTACAAGGTAAAGGCAACACACCGGCACTTAATGACGTTGGTGCACGCTTAACAGAGGCGGAAATTTTAGACATTATCGAAAACGGTAAAAACAACATGCCACCAGGTTTATTAAAAGGGGAAGAGGCAGAAGCGGCCGCAAAATGGTTAGCGGAGCAACAATAAGGAGTGGAGCGCGTCGAGTATTCGGCGCGCTTTTTTGCGTTGTCGGTGAAATGAATGTGCTAAAATAAATGAAGTAATAGGGATAGAGGTGTACATATGCAAGTAACGACAAGAGACGTAATGGAAGAATTTAATTTAAAGCTTGTTGGTGGCGAAGAAGGCATTGGGCGCACGATTGTGACGAGCGATATTTCACGACCAGGGCTCGAGATGGCGGGGTATTTCACACACTACCCAGCAAATCGTGTGCAGCTGCTTGGTACGACGGAGCTATCGTTTTTTGAAATGCTGCCGGAGCATACGAAAGTAGAGCGCATGCGCAAGCTTTGTTCGCTCGCAACGCCCGCAGTCATCATTTCGCGTGGCATTGACGTACCACAAGAGCTCATCGATGCAGCGAATGAGCATCAAGTACCGGTGTTATCGACGACGATGACGACGACGCGTTTTTCGAGCCGTTTAACGAACTATTTAGAAAGCAAGCTAGCACCGACGACCGCGGTACACGGCGTATTAGTCGACGTGTACGGCATTGGCATTTTATTGACGGGTAAAAGCGGCGTCGGTAAAAGTGAAACCGCGCTAGAGCTCGTAAAAAAAGGGCATCGTTTAGTGGCGGACGACTGCGTAGAAATTCGTCAAGAGGCAGAAAACTTACTCATTGGTGACCCGCCGCCGCTGCTTGAGCATTTACTTGAAATTCGCGGCGTCGGCATTATCGATATTATGACGTTATTTGGGGCGAGTGCCGTTCGACGCAACAAGCGCATTTCGCTCGTCATCGATCTTGAAATTTGGGATGAAAATAAAATGTACGATCGACTCGGACTAGACGAGCAAAAAATGAAAATTATCGACACGGAGCTAACGAAGCTTGTCATTCCGGTGCAACCCGGTCGAAACATTTCCGTTATTATCGAAGTGGCGGCGATGAACTATCGTCTAAAACGGATGGGTGTCAATGCCGCGGAGGAGTTTTCTCGCCGCTTAGATGCTATGATTGCAGATGAAGAATTTGAAGGATAGCGATGTGCGTAACTGAATCGTTTTTGATGCAGCGTACAGTGACCCATCGTGCAAGGCGAGACTCCTAGGGGAAAAGCGAAAGTTCCTTTTGCGACGAGTAATCGCAGGAGCATGAGCATTGAGACCCCACAGCGTAGCGAGGAGGCTCAAGCTATGCCCATAAAAAGCGAGCCGCCATGCACGAATGGGTCAAGTTCGAACGTGCACATCGAGAAAGGAAGAAACAGATGGATTTTTTAGTAGCGTTTGACCCGATCGCATTTGAAATCGGGGCATTAAAGGTGCGCTGGTACGGCTTAATTATCGTAACTGGCATTGTGCTTGCGTATTTATTTGCACAGCGCGAAGCAGTAAAGCGAGGATTGCCAGAGGACTTTTTAGCAGACTTGTTAATTTGGGCTGTACCAATGGCGATTATTTCTGCACGTATTTATTACGTCATTATGAAGTGGGAAAACTATAGCGATAACCCAATCGACATCATTAAAGTGTGGGAAGGCGGCATCGCCATTCACGGTGCATTAATCGGTGCATTCGTCACAGCGTACATTTTCTGTCGCATAAAAGGTGTGAGCTTCTTGAAAGTGGCAGATATCACAGCACCGAGCATTTTAATCGGGCAAATTATCGGGCGCTGGGGTAACTTCGTCAATCAAGAAGCGCACGGTGGGCCGGTATCGCGCGAGTTTTTAGAAAGCTTAATGATACCGAACTGGATTATCGACAACATGTATGTACAGCTCAATGGTGTCATGACGTACGTGCATCCTACGTTTTTATACGAGTCGCTTTGGAACGTCATCGGCTTAGTTATTTTAGTCATGCTGCGCAAGGCGAACTTAAAGCGCGGGGAAATGTTCTTTGGCTATTTAATTTGGTATTCAATCGGGCGCTTCTTCATTGAAGGGCTACGTACGGACAGCTTATATTTAATTGCGGAACTGCGCTCAGCACAAGTGGTGTCAATTATCGCGATTGCGTTTGCGGTCGGCATGATTATTTACCGCCGCTTCATTCAAAAGACGAGCGAGCACTACACCGACTAATACGGAGGTGACTACATGCGAAAAACAGAGCGTTACCGCATTCGTGAAGAAGCAAACGCATTATGGCACGTGTACGATACTGTATCGTTTTTTAAAGTGATGAAATGCTTTATCGTCATTCAAATTGGTCGTGTGACACCGGTCATGCGCTGGAAAAATTGGCTATATCGCACATTTTTGAAGATGGACATTGGTGATCGCGTGTCGCTTGCGCTCATGGTCATGCCGGATTCGATGTTCCCAGAGCGCATTACGATCGGCGACAACTCAATCGTCGGCTTTAATACGACGATTTTAGCGCACGAATATTTAGTCGATGAATACCGCCTCGGCGACGTCATCATCGGCAAAAACGTCATGATTGGCGCAAACTCAACGATTTTACCGGGTGTAACGATTGGCGACGGTGCGATCGTGTCGGCAATGACGCTCGTGCATAAAGACGTACCTGCAGGAAGCATGGTCGGCGGCAATCCGATGCAAATCATTTTCACGAAAGAGGAAATGGATGCGAGGAAAGCAGCGGACGTACCAGTGTGGGTGAAGGAGAAATAAATAGAGGATTGTGTTAACTGTCGAGAGGATGTTAACACAATCCTTTTTTGTTCATCACCGTAAGCTACGTACGGCGTATGAAGGTTGCTTGAAACAAGAGGCGGACTCCAGTGGGAAAAGCGAAAGTTTCTTTTGCGACGAGGAGGATTGAGGAAGGTGATAAGCGCCACTACACGAGCTATCACCTTCATAACAAACATCGTGTTCGCGCCTGCGGAAAGCGTGCTTCGATGTGAAAATCAACCGAAATGGACAGTGGAGAGAAATGCAAATCCAACACTGTTTCGCTAAGCGTTGATTTGTAGGCGCTTTCTTTTACAACGGGCTCGATTTTGTATTTGTTTCTCGTTCGCTTAGGTGTATAATTGACGGAATAATCAATACAGTGCGACGAATATTTACGGAGAAATCGCCATTTCATCAGTGAGAGGAAAGTGAGCTTTGACGAAGGAAGCGTAAACGATCCATTCCGTCTGTAACTGTTTAATGGAAAACATTGACGAAGGGCAACATATTCGTTAAAATACTTTTATATTCTACTACTCTAACACTCTAGTGTACTAAAGCGAAATAGGAAGTGACGAGCTAATGTCGATGATTCAAATGTTTGAAAAGCCACTAGGAATGCGTGATACATTCCCAGCTATATATGAAAAATTAGAAAACGTTCGGAAGACGGGGCGCAACTACTTACGTGCGCACGGCTACGAATTTATTAAAACGCCAACTGTCGAATATTACGACACAATCGGGAAAGCATCTGCCATTTACGATGCTTCATTATTTAAATTAGTTGATAGCCAAGGTAATACGCTTGTGCTACGTCCAGATATGACGACGCCGATCGCACGTGTGGCAACGTCAAAACTATTAAAGGAAAAAATTCCGCTACGTTTAGCGTACTTTGCGAACGTATTCCGCGCACAAGAAACAGAAGGCGGACGTCCTGCTGAGTTCGATCAAATGGGCATCGAGCTAATTGGCGATGCGAGCGTATATGCCGATGCGGAAGTTATTTTAACAGCGGCTGGTTTAATGAAAGAGTTTAGTGTGCCATCGTTTAAATTAACGATCGGGCATGCAGGTATTTTACAATCGATTTTAAATAGCTACACAGATACAGACGCACAAGCTGAAGAGCTGCGTATTTTATTAGTACAAAAAAACTTCGTTGGTTTTGAAGAAGCGGTGCTAGCATTTGAGTTACCGACGATGAAAACACAATCGTTGTTACAGTTTATCGAGGAAGCGTCGAACTTTTTATCGCTTTCGCAAATCGAAAAGTACGTAACGAAAAATGATGCGCTTTTATATATGAAAGAGCTTGAAGTGCTATTAACAGAAGCGGGCTTAACGGACGAAATTGCGTTTGACTTCACGCTTGCGAGCCATATGAATTACTACACAGGCATGCTGTTTGAAGTGTTCGCAGCAGGTTCAGGTTTCCCAATCGGCAACGGTGGGCGCTACGACGGTTTACTTCATTCATTCGGGCAAACAGTTGGCGCAACAGGCTTTGGGCTACGTGTTGACCGTTTACTCGAAGTGTTACCGAAAGAATTCGAGCAAGAAAGCGCAACGCTCGTATTATTTGAGCAAGGGGCGTACACGAAGGCATTAACGAAAGCGAACGCATTACGCGCACAAGGACAACGCGTAACGTTACAAGCGAAAGCATCATTAACAAACGAAGCAGCATTTACAGCAGGCTTTAGCGAAGTCGTTGTAGTCGGGCAGGAGGACTAACTATGAGCGTATTAACAATTGCGATGCCAAAAGGACGCATTTTTGAAGAAGCATATGAACTTTTAATACAAGCAGGCTTTAACTTACCAGCAGAAATGGATATGTCTCGTAAGCTAATGCTTGAAATCCCTGAGGAAAACATTCGCTTCATTTTAGCGAAGCCGATGGACGTACCGGTATATGTTGAGCATGGAGTAGCTGATATTGGCATCGCCGGCAAGGACGTATTACTTGAGCAAGGGCGCACGGTGCATGAGCTGCTTGATTTAAAAATTAGCACGTGCTACATCGCATCAGCTGGTTTACCGAACACGACGATGAACGAAATCGCACCACGTATCGCGACGAAATATCCTGAAATCGCAACGAAATATTATAAAGGCATCGGCGAGCAAGTCGAAATTATCGAGCTAAACGGTTCAATTGAGCTTGCGCCGATGATTGGCTTAGCAGACCGCATCGTCGACATCGTTTCAACAGGTCGCACGTTAAAGGAAAACGGTTTAGTCGAGTACGAGCACATTACAGACGTATCATCACGCTTAATCGCAAATCCTGTAAGCTACCGTTTAAAAGGAGAGCGCATTACAGACTTAGTGCGTCGCTTAAAGCCAATCGTAAATGAAAGGGTGGACGTATGAACATTTTAAACTTAAATGATGATGTGTCGTTAAAGCGCCCGTTAGAAGGTGGCAACGAGGCACAGCTTCAAACAGTACGTGAAGTGTTACAAGCGGTTCGCGAGCAAGGCGACGCAGCAGTAAAAGCATATACAGCAAAATGGGACGGCATTGAGCTTGATTCATTGCGCGTCACACAAGAGGAAATTGACGAGGCAGTTGCAGGCTTTGATCCACAGCTTTATGCGGATTTAGAGGAAGCAGCAGCAAACATTCGTCTTTACCACGAAGCACAAAAGCGCACAGGCTATGAAGTGCCATTGCAAGACGGCTCTTATTTAGCACAGCGCATTACACCACTTGATGCAGTTGGCTTATACGTACCAGGTGGAACAGCGGCGTACCCGTCGTCAGTACTGATGAACGTTATTCCTGCACAAGTTGCCGGCGTTGAGCGCATCGTTTTCGTTTCACCAGTGAGCAAAGACGGCAAGCAGCCAGCAGCAGTGCTTGTTGCAGCGCACATTTTAGGCATTACCGAAATTTATAAAATCGGCGGTGCACAAGCGATTGCAGCACTAGCATACGGCACAGAAACGATTGCGCCGGTTGATAAAATTACAGGGCCAGGAAACATTTTCGTTGCTCTTGCAAAACGTGAAGTGTTCGGTGAAGTTGATATCGATATGATTGCCGGACCGTCTGAAATTTGCGTATTAGCAGATGAAACAGGCTATGCGGACGAAATCGCAGCAGATTTACTATCGCAAGCAGAGCATGACGTCATGGCGTGTGCGGTGCTTATTACGACGAGCGATGATTTAGCGGACGCTGTAGCAGCAGAAGTTGAAAAGCAGCTGCAAAAATTACCGCGTGAGGCGATTGCGCGCAAATCGATTGAAACGTTCGGTCGCATTTACGTAGCCGAATCGATGGAGCAAGCGATCAAAGCGGTAAACACGCTAGCACCAGAGCATTTAGAAATTATTACAGCGAACGCAGAAGCGGATTCACAAAAAATTCGTCACGCCGGTGCGATTTTCTTAGGTCGCTACAGCTCAGAGCCAGTTGGAGACTACTTTGCAGGCACAAACCACGTGCTGCCGACGAACTCAACAGCGCGCTTTGCAAGTGGCTTAAACGTGGACGACTTCGTGAAGAAAACGAGCGTTGTTTATTATACGAAAGAAACGTGGGCACAAAACGCACCGAAAATTGCGCGTTTAGCACGTATGGAAGGCTTAGAAGGACATGCGCGTGCGGTTGAAGCGCGTGGCTGGAAAAAAGGAGAATAAACAGATGACAGAGCGTATTGCAAAAATTGAACGTAAAACGAATGAAACGCAAATCGCAGTCGAGTTAAACATCGACGGCTCAGGACAAGCAGAAATTAAAACAGGCGTTGGCTTCATGGATCACATGTTGGATTTATTCATTAAGCACGGCTTATTTGACGGCAAAATTGTCGCAAATGGTGATACGTGGATTGATGACCACCATACGACAGAAGACGTTGGCATCGTGCTTGGGCAAGCGTTCCGACAAGCGCTTGGCGACAAAAAAGGCATTAAGCGCTACGGCAATGCGTTCGTACCGATGGATGAGTCAATGGCACAAGTTGTTGTCGATTTATCAGACCGTCCAGCATTCGTCTACCGCGTTGAGCCGAAGTTAAACGAAAAAGTCGGCACGTTTGATACAGAGCTTGTGTATGAGTTTTTCTGGAAGTTCGCGTTAGAGGCACGCATTAACTTACATATTATCGTGCCATACGGACAAAACACACACCATATTATCGAGGCGATGTTTAAAGCAGTAGCGCGCGCGTTAGATGCAGCGGTGCAAATTGACCCACGCGTTAAAGGTGTACCGTCAACGAAAGGGCTGTTAGGTTCATGAAAATTGGTGTAATCGATTATGGAATGGGCAATTTATTTAGCGTCG
Source organism: Caryophanon latum (assembly GCF_001700325.1). Taxonomy (GTDB): domain Bacteria; phylum Bacillota; class Bacilli; order Bacillales_A; family Planococcaceae; genus Caryophanon; species Caryophanon latum. The sequence goes on along the minus strand of NZ_MATO01000025.1, from coordinate 40,833 downwards.
AGCAAGCGTTGAAGCGTTTAGGCGTAGACGTTGTTGTGACAGCTGATGAGGCACAGCTTGAAGCAGCGGACGCACTTTTATTACCAGGTGTCGGCGCGTTCCCAGATGCGATGAAGCGCTTAGCGGAAACGAAGCTTGATGCGTTCATTTTAGCGCAAAAAGAGGCGAACAAGCCGCTTCTTGGCATTTGCTTAGGAATGCAGCTATTGTTTGAAGCAAGTGAAGAAGTAGCACCGACAAAAGGGCTAGGCATTTTCACAGGCAATATCGAGCGCTTTAGCGGTGTGTCACGCATTCCGCACATGGGCTGGAACGATTTACAGCTTCACCAAACACCGGCGTGGCTACAAGACGAACTACCAGCAGAGCGTCACGTGTACTTCGTGCATTCATTTTATGCGGCGAACATGGACGATGCGCAGCTTGTCGCGTTTGCGGACTACGAAGGCGTGCAAGTACCAGGTATCGTCATGAACGGCAGCTTCACAGGCATGCAGTTCCACCCAGAAAAATCAGGTCAGCTTGGCGTATTTTTACTGGAGCAATGGTTAAAAGGAGTGGCGGCGACATGTTAACAAAACGCATTATTCCATGTTTGGACGTAAAGGAAGGGCGCGTCGTAAAAGGCATTCAGTTTGTTGAATTGCGCGATGCGGGCGACCCGGTTGAACTTGCGAAGTTTTACGACGAGCAAGGAGCAGACGAGCTTGTATTTTTAGATATTTCCGCATCACATGAAGGGCGCGAAACGATGGTCGATGTCGTGCGTCAAACAGCGGCGAGCTTAGCGATTCCGTTTACAGTCGGTGGTGGCATTCGCACGCTTGACGATATGAAGCGCATACTTCGAGCAGGTGCTGACAAAGTATCGGTGAACACATCAGCGTTAGAGCGTCCAGAGCTTATTAAAGAAGGTTCGGACTACTTCGGTGCACAATGTATCGTCGTTGCTATCGATGCGCGCTACTCGGAAGAAGACGGCACGTGGATGGTTTACACGCACGGCGGCCGCAACAAAACGTCTTGGAAAGCAGTTGATTGGGCACAGGAAGCTGTACGTTTAGGCGCAGGTGAAATTTTACTGACGAGCATGAACCAAGACGGTGAAAAGTCAGGCTTTGATGTCAACTTAACGAAAGCGGTGCGCGACGCTGTAACAGTTCCAGTTATCGCAAGTGGCGGTGCAGGAAACGCCGAGCATTTCCGCGCAGTGCTACAAGACGTTGATACAGACGCAGCGCTAGCAGCAAGTATTTTCCACTATAAAGAAACGAGCGTAGCCGAAGTAAAGAGCTACTTACGTGAAAAGGGAGTTTGTGTACGATGATCGAAGGTTTAAAATTTAACGAGCAAGGCTTAATTACAGCTGTTGTACAAGATGCACGTTCTAAAGAAGTATTAACAGTAGCTTACATGAACGAAGAATCATTAAAAAAAACAATCGAAACGAATGAAACGTGGTTTTTCTCACGTTCACGTAACGAGCTATGGCATAAAGGGGCAACGAGCGGCAATACGCAACAAGTTGTATCAATTAAAGCTGATTGCGATCAAGACGCATTAGTTGTTGAAGTTGTACCAGCAGGACCAGCTTGTCATAATGGCACAACTTCTTGCTTCACAGAGACAGTTGTGCAAAACGAGCAAGTCGGCTCAGTCGGCATTTTATCGCAATTAAAAGACGTTATCGCACAGCGCGAAATCGACATGCCAGAAGGTGCGTACACGACGTATTTATTCGATAAAGGGATCGATAAAATTTGTAAAAAAGTCGGCGAGGAAGCGACGGAAGTTGTTATCGGCGCAAAAAACCGCGATGCAGAAGAAGTGAAGTGGGAATCAGCGGACTTACTTTACCACCTGCTTGTTTTATTACAAGAGCAAAAGGTAGATGTTTACGACGTATTAGGCGTATTAGAAGCGCGTCATAACCGTAAAAAAGGCGAGTAATTTCACGCTTTAAAAGGTGTATAGGCGGCAGGCAGCAACAGAAAATTGATGAAAGGCAAAGCGAGCGACGACGCAGCTTTGCCTTTTTACATGCGGCAATTTCGCTGTCATATGCTATAATAGGCGGAGTGATTTTTTACGCAAACTTTGTTTCGGAGGCAAAAAAATTTGGAAAATAATCGTCAACAAACACGAACTAACAATATTGTGTCGTTCATCCCAAGTGGCGCCTATTATAACGAGCGTGGAACAAAAGCGCTCAACGAAAATAAACTATTACAAGCACAGCGCTATTTACATCGCGCTTTACAATTTAATCCAACGTCTGTGGAATATTTAATTAATTGTGCATCAGTTGAAAGTGAGCTCGGTCATTACGAAGAGGCGCGACAACTATATTTGCAGGCGTATGAGCTATCGCCAAACGATGATGAAATTATTATTTCACTTGCAGAAATGGCATTAATGCTCGATGAATACGAGGGAGCTGTGCATTATGCGTCGCTTTATTTACAAAAGCATCCGCATGGCATGTATATGGGTGATGCATACGCCATTTTAGAAATGTACGCAATTGGTAATGATGATTCATTGCGCGTGCGTACGTTGCCAGAGGATCTTGTCGCGGCTGCGAAAATGCTTGAGCAGCAACAATTTATCGAGGCGCGAGATTATTTAGAAACGCTAGTTGAGCAAAACCCAAGCGTTGAGGCGTTTAACTTTTTAGCGCTGGCATATACGTATTTAACGGAATACGAGGAAGCGCGTGCAGTGCTGCATAATTTAGTGCGAACGGATCGTGCTAATTTAGAAACGTATTGCCAGATTGCGATGATTGCGTATTATGAAAGCGACCGTCAAGCGCTCGAAAAATATGTCACGATGCTTGAGGACGTGTACCCGCTGCATGTCGAAACAATTATTAAACTAGGTACGACGCTCGCTGTTGTTGGAAAGTACGAGCAAGCATATACCTCGTTTAAACGTTTAGAAGGCAATGAAATCGGTTCGGAGCGTGCGTATTATTATTGGCTAACGCAATGTGCTTATTACACAGGTGATTTTGATATCGCGGAGAAGTCGTGGCGAAATTTACTCGTGTTCTTCCCGGATATGGAAGGGTTTGAGCCATGGAAAGACGGTGTCGAGGAGCTCGATTTATTTGATTTAACACAAAACTGTGAGCGCATTATGACGCTGCTCCTTAGTCCGTTAGAACATGAGCGTATTTTCGGCATCCATTTGCTTGGACTATCGCCGTTTCGTCATCGTCTATTATCAGACCCGCATTTAATTCAAGTAGAAAACAGCACAGTGCTAGAAAAGCTATATTTAGGCAAAATGCTTGGGCATACGTTTAAAGGAAATTCGTCGGCGGAGCAAATTTTTGTGCGCTACGGACGTGTTGCGGATGCACTTCATGCGTCGTGCGAGGAAATTACGCGCGACAACGAGCCATTATTTCAGCTTTGGTTCGCGCTCGGTAGCATCGGGCTTGATCAAGGCTATGAATTTAACAATGTCGAGGCAATTGCGGCGGCTGTTCATTACTTATATGAAACGCTCATTGGCGACGGTGCGACGAAAAAAACAATCGCGGCACAGTACGGCACGACGACTGCGACATTGACGAAATATTTAGCGCATCTTGAAGCGTTTTTACATGAGCAAAAAAGTTGAGAAAACAAGATAAATCGTATACGATATATTGAAACGTACGTGTTGGTTCGCCGTTTTATGTTCATCACAGCAAGTTATGCTTGACGCATAAAAAGTTTGCTTGAAATAAGAGGCGGACTCCAGCGGGAAAAGCGTGAGCCTTGAGACCCCACAGCGTAGCGAGGAGGCTCAAGCCACGCCCGCGGAAAGCCTGTCTCGACGTGGAAAGCAACGCTAGCTTATGATGACGAGAGTGTTAACGAACACATTTAAATATTTAAGAACAGCAGTCGAAGGGAGAATTTTTTATGTCAGCAGTAGAAGAAAAAATTTATGACGTTGTAATTATCGGAGCAGGACCAGCAGGGATGACAGCAGCAGTGTACACATCTCGTGCAAACTTAGCGACATTAATGCTAGAGCGAGGTATTCCAGGCGGTCAAATGGCAAGCACAGAGGAAGTTGAAAACTACCCAGGCTTTGATACAATTTTAGGGCCAGAGCTTTCAACGAAAATGTTCGAGCACGCAAAAAAATTCGGTGCTGAATACGCATACGGCGACGTAACAGAAATTATTGACGGCGAAGAATACAAAACGATCATCGCTGGTAAAAAACAATATAAAACACGTACAATTATTATTTCTACAGGCGCAGAGTATAAAAAAATGGGTGTTCCAGGCGAAATGGAGCTTGGCGGTCGCGGCGTAAGCTATTGTGCTGTATGTGATGGAGCGTTCTTCCGCAACAAAGATTTAATCGTTGTCGGTGGCGGTGACTCTGCAGTAGAAGAAGGTGTATACTTAACGCGATTCGCGAACAAAGTAACGATCGTGCACCGTCGCGATGAGCTACGCGCACAAAAAATTATTCAAGATCGCGCATTTGCGAACGAAAAAATCGATTTCATTTGGAATAACACAGTGAAGGAAATTAACGATGGTGGCGGTAAAGTTGGCAGTGTAACGCTTGTAAATACACAAGACGGTACGGAATCAACAGTTGATGCGGATGGCGTATTTATTTACATCGGCACATTACCGTTAACGAAGCCGTTTGAATCACTTGGCATTTTAAATGCGGATGGCTACGTAGTGACGAATGAAAATATGGAAACAGCAGTGCCGGGCATTTATGCAGCTGGTGACGTTCGTGAAAAAATGCTTCGTCAAATTGTAACAGCAACAGGCGACGGCTCAATTGCAGCACAAGCAGCACAGCACTACATCGAAGAATTAAAAGAAAAATTAAACGCGTAATCAATAAAAGTGCTGATGTCTCGATTGTAGACGTCAGCGCTTTTTGTAATGCAAAAAAATACTCATTATTTCGGAATCATGATACTATTAATAGCTTGAATAGATACGCTATATATCACAATGATATAAGCAACGCGAGCGAACGTGATATAATAGTGAAAGAATGTTTTCGAAAGTAGAGGTGTACGTGTATGCAACGTATTGCAAACTTAATTATAAAAAAAGATAATCAAGTATTATTATTAAAAAAACCACGACGTGACTGGTATGTCGCACCAGGTGGCAAAATGGAGCCAGGTGAGTCGATTTTTGAAGCAGCGAATCGTGAATTTATAGAAGAAACGAACGCAACGCCGGTAAACGCACATTTAAAGGGCATTTATACGATGGTCATTAAAGATGGGCAGCAAGTGATTGATGAGTGGATGCTCTATACATTTTTAGCAACAAATTATACAGGTGTACCACTAGAGGAAAACCGTGAAGGGATACTGGAATGGCATCCAGTTGAAGCGTTGCACACACTTCCAATGGCGGAAGGTGACCGAACGAACTTATTGTTTGCGGTCAATGAAGCTGGCATGCAATATGGTACATTTGAATATACAGCAGATTTTGAATTGTTAAGCGAAAAAATTCAACAATCACAGGAAGCATAAGGGGCGGTCATAATGGAACAAAATGTAGAAGCAATCAATAATGAAGTAGTCATTATTACAGGTATGTCAGGTGCAGGGAAAACCGTTGCGGTGCAAAGCTTCGAGGATTTAGGCTACTACTGCATCGATAACTTACCCCCAGCCTTACTAGCTACATTTATTAAATTAATGCGCGAGTCTGGGCAGCACATTCAAAAAGTCGCGGTCGTAATGGATTTACGCGGCGGCGAATTTTTTGAGGCGCTCATTGACGCAATCGACCAAATGGAGCATCAAAAAGGCATTACGCCGCACATTTTATTTTTAGATGCGAACAATGAATCGCTCGTGCGCCGCTACAAGGAATCGCGTCGTTCACACCCGCTTGCGAAAAATAGCTTGCCGTTAGAAGGCATTGCACGTGAGCGCGAAATTTTAGCTGATGTGAAAATGCGTGCACATACGGTCATTAATACGTCGTTATTGAAGCCACGTGAACTACGCGAGAAGCTAGTGAGCGATTTTTCAGGGCAAAAGGCGAGCATGTTTACGATTAACGTCATGTCGTTTGGCTTTAAGCACGGTATGCCGATTGACGCGGACTTAGTGTTTGACGTGCGCTTTTTACCAAACCCGTATTACATCGATGAGTTGCGTCCGAAAACAGGCTTGCAGCACGAAGTATCATCGTACGTATTAGCGCAGCCAGAAGCGCAGGAGCTAGCCGAGAAGCTAACGGATTTATTTGCGTTTATGGTGCCGCAATATAAAAAAGAAGGCAAGTCACAGCTTGTCATTGCGTTTGGTTGCACAGGTGGTCAGCACCGTTCTGTCACGTTCGCGGAATATTTCGGCGAGCATTTAGCGAGACTGGAGCCAACGCATATTACGCACCGAGATATTAATTTACGAAAGGCGTGACCGCATGAAGAAAAAGAAGTTTCGAATTGTGATAGTAGGCGGGGGCACAGGACTTTCAACGGTGCTACGCGGTTTAAAGACAAGTGAACTTTTAGACATTACAGCGATTGTAACCGTAGCAGACGACGGAGGAAGCTCTGGGCGTTTACGTGAGGATTACCACATTCCGCCTCCAGGAGACGTTCGAAACGTCATCGCGGCATTATCGGAAGTTGAACCTTTAGTTGAGCGCATGTTCCAGTATCGCTTCACGCAATCGCAAACGCTCGGTGGACATTCACTCGGCAACTTAATGTTAACCGCATTAACGGACATTACAGGCGACTTTAATTATGCTGTTGCTGAAATGAGTAAAGTGTTTAACGTGCGTGGTAAAGTGTTGCCTGCATCAAACGAGCACGTGACATTGTACGCAGAGCTAGAGGACGGCACATTCGTCGTTGGGGAATCAAACATCCCGAAAGCGTCGGCGAAAATTCATCGTGTATATTTAGAGCCAGCGAACGCACAAGCATTGCCAGAAACGATTCGCGCCATTCGCCTTGCCGATTTAATTTTAATTGGCCCAGGTAGCTTATATACGAGCATCATCCCAAACTTGCTCGTGCCAGAAATCGGTGAAGCAATCGTCAAAGCGTCGGGACGTAAAGTGTATATTGGGAACTTAATGACACAAAAGGGCGAGACGTCTGGCATGTCTGCGAGCGATCACGTGGAGGCGTTGTATGAGCATGTCGGTACGCCATTTTTACATCATATTTTAGTGAATGATATGGAATTACCACAAGATGTGCGAAACGTATACAAGCAGGAGCAAGCTGAACCGATTGTTACGGACGTTCAAGCATTGCAAGCGATGGGCTTACAAGTGCATTGTTATCCAACTGCTACATATAAGGATGGCATTGTACGCCACGATGCGCAAAATGTACGGATGTGGCTTGAGGAATTTTTACGCACGCACGGCTCGACACGAAAACGCATATTAAAAACGATGTAACCATTTGAAAGGGGGAGCTAGCATGTCATTTGCTTCAGAAACGAAAAAAGAATTAACGCATATTGAAGCGGACGACCGCACGTTAAAAGCTGAAATTTCCGCCTTAATTCAAATGAATGGCTCGCTGTCGTTTGCGAATCGACAGCTAAGCTTAGACATTCAAACGGAAAATGCGGCGATTGCTCGTCGTCTTTATACGAACTTAAAACGTTTATACAACTACAATGTAGAGCTGCTCGTTCGTAAAAAAATGCGGCTGAAAAAAAATAACGTCTACATTTGCCGTATACGCGACGAGGCGAAAGTGCTGCTACAAGACTTACACATCATTACCGATGATTTTCAGTTCCAACACGAAATTGCAAAGGAGCTCATTCCACGTACGAATGAAAAGCGTGGCTATTTGCGCGGCGCATTTTTAGCAGGCGGCTCGGTCAACAATCCAGAAACGTCCGCGTACCATTTAGAAATTTCAACGCTTTATAAGGAGCATGGCGAATCAATTATGCACCTTATGAACGAGTTTGGCTTAAATGCGAAAACGATCGAGCGTAAAAAAGGGTTTGTTACGTACTTAAAGGAAGCGGAAAAAATTTCGGATTTCTTAAGCATTATCGGGGCAACTCAGGCGATGCTGAAGTTTGAGGACGTGCGCATCGTACGTGACGTGCGAAATAGCGTTAACCGCATCGTCAACTGCGAAACGGCAAACTTAAACAAAACGATTGGGGCGGCGCTGCGACAAGTCGAAAACATTCGCTTTATCGACAAGACAATCGGGCTCGACCAATTACCAGAAAAGCTACGTGAAATTGCGCGTCTACGTGTCGAGTATCAAGATGTGACGTTAAAGGAGCTAGGCGAAATGGTATCGACAGGCACAGTAAGCAAGTCAGGCGTTAATCACCGTCTGCGCAAAATCGATGAAATTGCCGAGTCATTACGCAGCAATCAACTTGGTTAATAATGAAAGCTTATGTTCGTTTTTTGAGCGAGATAAGCTTTTTCTTTCAGGAATGGTTGTTCTTTTGTAAGCGTTTCGATAATATAGAAATAAAGAGAAGTAGCGTGTATGAAATAAAAAAAGAGGTGAACAAAGTGGAACGTCAAAAAGAAATTACGTTAAAAATGGGCTTACAAGCACGTCAAGCGGCATTATTTGTCCAAGAAGCAAACCGTCACGGCGCAGATATTTTTCTGCAAAAGGACGAGAAAAAAGTAAACGCCAAATCAATTATGGGCATTATGAGCTTAGCGATCGCAAAAGGCTCAGTTGTCACATTAATCGCGGACGGTGACGATGCAGAAAAAGCGGTGAATGCATTAGCGAACTTAATTGGTGCGGAGTAATCGCGCACAAGTACATAGAGTCAATCGAAGCGGTAGAGGCAAACTCTGCTGCTTTTTTTATTGGCAAAAAGACTGGACCTTTTTAGTCGCTCGTGTTCTTAATGTTTTCACCACTCATACGACGCGCTTTGAACGACGAAAAAGCGGCGCACAGCCAATCGCTGCACGCCGCCAAAGTACGCCCTCGGAGGACGTTTGATACTCTTTTAAAGCCTTGGTATTATTGATTGATGAATTAATTTGTGTAGAAAATGTGTAGAGAATATATTAAATTAAGTTACGCTGCTAAAAAGGAAAATCCTTGATATTTGTTATTAATTTAGACTTTGTGCGCTTAAACAGATCCCTTGTACTAATTTGTTTAATAAAGTACACTACCAATAGAATTACAAAAGAGATTTCGGATTTAGTCTACTAAAAACAGACGTATCAGAGCGTTTTTAACATTCTTTAGAAAACCTCTAATTTTATTGACTCTAACAAATAACCTAATAAACCGATATTTAAGTAAATACATTTTATAAAAGGGGAGTATAATTTATATGACACCATTTAGTTCTACTATTGCATTCAACGATTTTGACTTGCCAATAGTATTAGACAGGGATTCGGACTATCTTAATGAATTACGTCGTATTCTAAATAGTTATCTTAAACAAGTCCAACAAATTTCCAACCTCCCTAATTCTGTGAAATGTAGTACATCAAGAAATATAAGTCTTATATTGGACTGTGTGGAAGACTATTTTAACTATGATATAGCAACAGCGAGTAACAAAATAAGTTCGATTTTAAATAAATATAAAAATAGTCCATTCTTTATATCTCAGGTTTGTTCTAATTATGCATTTAAGGGCATTAGCAAACATACTGGTATGCCGAATTTTTACAGAGCTCGAAAAGGGAATTTCGAATTCCAAATAAATGATTTACTACATATTCCTTTAAATAAACGTGGCATAATTTCCACGCAAAGATTTAGTATACCAGGCATTCCCTGTATTTATTTAGGTACTACTTCATATGTATGTTGGTTGGAACTAGATAAACCATTAGATAATGAATTAAATATTTCATCATTTAATATTCCAAATATAAAGGTATTAAATTTAGCACTTACACAACATTTAATTAATGGTCATTCCAATGTATTAGATACTGAAGATCCAAGCTCTCCTGAAGTGAAAAAATTATTCCATATGATAGAACTTTGGCCTTTAGTTTGTGCAACTTCTTTTAGAATTAAAGAAGCTAATCGTATTTTCAAATCAGAGTATATTGTTTCTAATTTAATAATGCAAAACATCGTAAAACTAGATGTTGACGGTGTAGCATACATATCTAAAAAAGTTAAAAATGATTCAATGTCATTTCCTCAGGCAGTTAATTTAGCAATACCCATAAAAAAACCAGTGAGTAATCAAGCTTACGGAGAATTGTGCAGAAAGATTAAAATAACTGATCCAGTGAATTTTGGAGAATTTATAAAAATAAAACACCGATTAATGAATAATCTAACTAGTTTAGTAAACCAATTCGAAGGTTTTAGCACTCGTATTGATTTTGCTGGAGAACAAATTGATTACCATACTTTAGATTTTAGTAAACTTGATGATTACCTTCTTTCAAAAGATTTTAAAACACCTACTTTTTAAAATCTTTTGCAATTACTACTATTTAATCTTGTATAGAAAAGCACTTCAAAACCTTGATTAGTAAGGTTTTGAAGTGCTTTTTGAATTTAGCTTAGTCTATCAGAATCTAATTACGCCCTCGGAGGGAATCGAACCCCCAGCCTAAGAACCGGAATCTTATGTTTTATCCATTAAACTACGAAGGCAAGCTGTTGATGCAATCGTACGCAACAACATTCACCATTATACACGTTAGGAAATGAGGCTTCAACTAAATTCCAGGAAAAAGCGTAATGCGATGAATCGAATCGTTAAAACGTGTTTGATGAAATGATCGAAGCAGTGTAGCGCATCGTTTAACGTTGAAATGTGGCACTACGTTATGTGAATTGCTGGACGCGTGCGGCGGCGAGACTCCTTGGGGATAAGCGTGAGACTTGAGACCCCGCAGCTGTGAGGTACGAGCAGCGAGGAGGCTCAAGCCACGCCCGCGGAAAGCCTGCCTCGATGTGGAGAGCCGACGAACAAAATGCTAAAATACATTCACCGTCTATATAGTCGGAAAACATTTCAACAAAAGACGTTTATCGAATTTCAATTTAAGGGTACAATAGGTTATGCAAGCATGTAGGCACGTAGCGAGCGTTCGTGGCGTGTCGATACATAGTAAAAGGGGCGCTTTCGCTATACGTTATTTGTGTGAGTATATCATTTGACCTTTTCTGACTAAAGTGTGTATGATAAGGCTAACGCTAATGATTTAGCAAAGAAGCGACAATAAGGAGGAAATTCAATGAACTTAATTCCTACAGTTATTGAACAAACAAACCGCGGTGAGCGTGCGTACGACATTTACTCACGTCTATTAAAAGACCGCATTATTTTACTAGGAAGCGGCATCGATGATAACGTAGCAAACTCAATTGTTGCACAGTTATTATTTTTAGCAGCTGAGGACGAAGAGAAAGACATCTACTTATACATTAACTCTCCAGGTGGTTCAATTACAGCTGGTATGGCGATCTATGATACGATGCAGTTCATTAAGCCAAAAGTACACACAATTTGTATCGGTATGGCAGCGTCAATGGGTGCGTTCTTATTAGCAGCAGGCGAGCCAGGTCACCGTTACGCATTACCAAACGCTGAAGTAATGATTCACCAACCACTTGGCGGTGCACAAGGGCAAGCGACAGAAATCGAAATCGCTGCGAAACGCATTTTATTCCTACGCGAAAAATTAAACAACATTTTAGCTGAGCGTACAGGTCAAACGTATGAAACGTTAGCGCGCGACACAGATCGTGATAACTTCATGACAGCTGAGCAAGCAAAGGCATACGGCTTAATCGATACTATTATGGAAAACTCAAAATAATGAATGAACGGGCGTGCTTCAAGTTTAAGCTTGGTGCACGTCTTTTTATTGTGTCTGTTATTTTAGTAACAAATTGATTTTAATGGTAAACCGGTTTCACATGAAGACGAAATTTTTGATGTAGCGAGCATTTTTTCGTCAAAGTCAAAAAGAGTTGTGGAGATAAAACAGTAGATAATTATGTTACTTTCATGTAAAGTAAGGGATGTTCATATGAATGCGATTTATATGAATACCATTTTACTGTTTCAATATATATATATTTTTTTATAGAGGAAAAGCATTACCCGGTAGTTTAGCAGCGTACTGGCAATGCTTTTTCTCATGTACCTGAAAGCTCCCTAACGTCGAGGGGGCTTTTTTATTGTACAGAAATGCATAAAAAAGCACATATATGCACGAAATATACATAAAAATTTAAGTGAATGCATAAAAATCGAACATTATACTTGTGTTCTCGAGGTGTGGGTATTATAATCATGTCATTGATTATACACACACTTTAATTTTCAGATAAAAGATTTCAGTAAACGGAGGAAACGACAATGAACAAAAAGAAATGGTTAGCAGTGCCAGTATTCGCAGCGGCGTTATTATTAGGCGCTTGCGGTGGCGAAGAAGAGTCAAAAACAGATGAGAACGGCAACATTACAAAAATTGTTGCAGGTACAGAAGCAACTTACGCACCGTTTGAATATATGGACGATAACGGTGAAGTACAAGGCTACGACAAAGAAATTTTAGAAGCGATCGGCGAAGAAATGGGCTTTGAAGTAGAAATGAAAAACTTAGGTTGGGAGCCGACGTTCAACGCGGTAACGACAGGCGAAATCGACTTAGGTGCATCGGCGATTACGATTACAGATGAGCGTAAGGAAAACTACGACTTCACAGATCCATACTATCAAGCAAAATTATTAATGGTCGTGAAAGAAGATTCAACAATTGCATCATTTGATGAATTAAAAGATAAAAAAGTATCAGTACAAATTTCAACGACTGGTCACATCGCAATGCAAGAGCTACAAGGTAAAGGTAGCTCGGACATTTTAGCGTATGAAAACTTACCGATTGCCATTCAAGAAGTCGTGAACGGTACGACAGACGCAGCACTTGGTGATAACGCGGTTGTACTTGAGTACATTAAAAACAACCCAGACAAAAAGTTAAAAGTAATTGAAGACGATTCATTCGCAGTAGATGAGTTCGGCTTCATGGTGAAAAAGGGCAACACGGAAGTATTAGATGTATTAAACGAAGGTTTACAAAAAATTAAAGACAACGGCAAGTTAGCTGAAATTACAGGAACTGAGCTAGAGTAGTTTGATTGTACGTACGCCACTCGTTCGTCTAGAGCGAGTGGTTTTGTCTGTGGAAAATTAAAAACATACAGACGGATTTTTATGGGTAACGTATAGTATGTATGAAGACGAATAGTAGCTCGAAGCAAGAGGCGGACTCCAGCGGGAAAAGCGTGAGCGTGAGATTACAAGCTCACGCCACGCCCGCGGAAAGCCTGCCTCGACAGCGAAGAGCGAGTACATTCAAAACTAAAAACTGAATTAAAAGGAGGAAACCTTCGATGGATTTCATTCAATGGGAAATGATTTGGGACTATCGTGAAATGTACTTAAAAGGTATTTGGGTCACGATTAGTTTAACAGTATGCGGCTATATTGGCGGCGTCATTTTTGGTTTATTTTTAGGGCTTGGGCAAATGTCAAAGAAAAAATGGATTTACTGGCCAAGCAAAATTTATGTCGATGTGTTCCGAGGCACACCGATGCTCGTACAAATTTTCATCATTCATTTGGCGCTATTGCCATCAATATTTGGGCATTCGTTTGGCTGGTTTACATCAGGGGTAATTGCACTCGTATTAAACAGTGCCGCATACAACGCAGAAATTTTCCGAGCAGGTATTCAAGCGGTGCCAAAAGGTCAAATGGAAGCCGCACGTTCACTCGGTTTAACGCATACACAGGCGATGCGTAAAGTCATTTTACCGCAAGCATTCCGTCGCATGATTCCACCACTAGGAAACGAATTTATCGCATTATTAAAAGATTCATCATTAGTGATGGTTATTGCCGCGCAAGACATTTTATACGTAAGTAAAATTGTTGCAGGTACGTATCAGCGTTTCTGGGAGCCGTACATTTTTGCAGCGCTTATTTACTTAGTATTAACGTACGCGGTAACGAGACTTGTCGCGTACATTGAAAAACGCACAAACAACACAATTAACCCACGTAAAGGAGCGCGCGCATAATGATTAAAGTAGAAAATTTACAAAAGTCGTATGGTGACCTGCACGTATTAAAAGGGATTGATTATGAAATTCATGAAGGGCAAGTCGTTTGCGTCATCGGTCCTTCAGGTTCAGGGAAAAGTACATTTTTACGCTGCTTAAACTTACTTGAAGAAGTAACGGGCGGTGCAGTGTACATTGAAGGTAAGCAAATTAACGATCCGAAAAACGACATTAACACAATTCGTGCGGACGTTGGTATGGTGTTCCAGCAGTTTAACTTATTCCCGCATATGTCGGTGCTTGATAACGTAACGATGGCTCCGATGCAAGTGCGCAAAGTATCAAAGGAAGAAGCGGAGAAAAAGGCGCTCGTGTTACTTGAGAAAGTCGGGCTTGGCGAAAAAGCAGACAACTTCCCAGAGCAGCTTTCAGGCGGTCAGCAGCAGCGTGTTGCTATTGCGCGTGCGCTAGCGATGGAGCCGAAAGTGTTGTTATTCGATGAGCCGACGTCAGCGCTTGACCCAGAAATGGTAAAAGAAGTGCTTGCGGTGATGAAAGATTTAGCCGAAGAAGGCATGACGATGGTTGTCGTAACGCATGAAATGGGCTTTGCGCGTGAAATGGGCGACCGCGTCATCTTTATGGACGGCGGTTACATCGTTGAAGAAGGCGAGCCAGAAGCAGTGTTTGGCAACCCACAGCAAGAGCGCACGAAAGCATTTTTAAGCAAAGTACTATAAACTAGAGCGTAACGGCATGTCCGTTGCGCTTTTTTTATTTCAGGAGGTCAGGTCTGTTGACGCCATTTTATACAGCTCAATGGCTTGTTTTCAATAGCAAGACGGAAATGAAAGCTGCATTTTAGTGGCATAGAGCGTGCGTCGACCCTAGGAACGCGAGCTGCCATACGCGAAATGCCAGTTGAACGGCTAATCAATACGCTTGTCAGGAGGTAATGAAATGGAGCTTCTATTATATACACGCCCGAACTGTCCGCTTTGTGACGACGCAAAACAGCTGTTACATTTGCTTCAAGACGATTTTTCGTTTACGTGGCAGGAAGTAAACATTGAAGAAAACGACGCATTGCACGAACAGTTTTGCATAATGATTCCGGTCATCGTGCATAACGGCGACATTTTACAGCAAGGCAATGTCGACTACATCGAGCTAGAGGAAGCAATTACGGCCCGTCTTTGAATAGAAAATAAGTAATTTATAGCGAATTGTTGCGGTAAATAATGAATGATTGTATAATGAACTCGATAAATGAATTTTTTTACGTTTTGTGGGACGGTTTTTAAATTGTAGGGTTGGAAAATGTCCCTTTTGTAAGTTGGAGGAATGGAATAGATGTTATTAGAGCAAGAAGCACAGCTGAAATTGTTGCCAGAGCTGCAAACGTTACTGCAAGTGCGCTATCGTATTTTACAAATGATTCAGCTGTCAGGTCCGATCGGCAGACGTCCGTTATCAGAGCTGCTTAATTTACCTGAGCGAGAGGTGCGTACTGAAACGGAGCGTCTGCGCAAACAAGGGCTCGTCGTTGCTGAAACGAAAGGGATGCACGTAACGGAAGCAGGAATGGAAGTGCTCGACGTACTGCGCCCTGTCTATTATGAATGGTCGGGCATTTCAGAGTTAGAAGAAAAGCTACGCCGCAACTTTAACATCGCGCGCGTCGTAATTGTGCCAGGCGATACAGAGCAAGACCCGCATGCGCGAATGCTTATGGGGCAGCAGGCGGCACATGTGCTTATGAACACGATGCAGCGAAACGACATTATCGCTGTAACAGGCGGTAGCTCGATTGAAGCGATTGAAAACTTTTTAGTGGAAAGTGATATTTCGCAAAGCGTGCAATATATCGCCGCGCGCGGCAGCATCGGTCACGAAATGCGCCGTCAAGCAAATACGCTCGCCGCAAGCTTTGCGACAAAATCAAATAGCGCCTACAAAACGCTATATTTGCCGGAAAATTTAAGCGAGCATGTGTACGTCGCATTGAAGGAAGAGCCGATCGTACAGGAAATGCTTGCGCTATATGAACGTACAAACATCGTCGTACACGGTATTGGGCGCGCTGATACGATGGCAGAGCGCCGTCAAGTAAGTGAGTTAGAAATGCGTTACTTGCAAGAAGTCGGGGCAGTCGGTGAGGCGTTCGGTTATTATTTCAATGAAAAAGGCAATACCGTTCATCGTGTGCGCGCGATCGGCATTGCGGAGCATCACGTGAAAAAAAGCCGCAACATTTTAGCCGTTGCTGGTGGACAGCATAAAGCAGCCGCCATTTGTGCTTACTTTGTACACGCGCCGAAGCAAACGATCTTTATTACAGATGAAGCGGCGGCGAAAGAAGTGCTAGCACAGTTGAATGAAGCGTAAAGCAAACGACTATATAAATTGAACTTTTAAATAGAACGTGAGGAAAGCATCGTTACCGTATGAAGTTCAATATATATAACTAAACACTTTGGAGGAACAACAGATGACAATTAAACTAGCAATTAACGGATTTGGACGTATTGGACGCTTAGTATTTCGTGAAGCAATGAAGCATGATGAGTTCGAAGTTGTCGCAGTAAACGATTTAACAGATGCAAAGCAATTAGCACATTTGTTGAAGTTCGATTCAGTTCATGGTGTGTACGATGCAGAAGTAGAAGCGGAGTCAGATGCATTTATCGTCAACGGTCAGCGCGTACAAGTGTTATCAGAAAAAGATCCAGCAAGCTTACCGTGGGGCGAGCTAGCTGTCGATGTTGTACTCGAGTGTACCGGTCGCTTCCGTTCAATGGAAGACGTATCAAAACATGTGCAAGCAGGGGCGAAAAAGGCGATTTTATCAGCACCAGCAAAAGGCGACATGCCGACGTTTGTAATGGGTGTTAACCATACGGAGTACGAGCCGTCGATGAACGTCATTTCAAACGCTTCTTGTACGACGAACTGTTTAGCACCAATGGCAAAAGTAATCGACGAAGCGTTCGGCATTAAGCGCGGGTTAATGACGACGATTCACTCGTATACGAACGACCAACGTATTTTAGATTTCCCACATGAGGATCCGCGACGCGCACGTGCAGGCGCGGTGTCGATGATTCCGACGACGACAGGTGCAGCCGTTGCCGTATCAAAAGTGTTGCCACAATTAAAAGGAAAGTTAGACGGCTTCTCGATGCGCGTGCCGACGCCGAACGTTTCATGTGTCGACTTAGTTGTCGAGCTTGAGAAAGACGTGACGACTGAATCGTTAAATAAAGCGCTTCAAGATGCGGCGAACGGTCCGTTAAAAGGCATTTTAGCATACAATGAGTTGCCGCTCGTATCGATCGACTATAACGGTAACCCAGCCTCTTCAACAATTGATGGCTTATCGACAATGGTGCTAGAAGGGCGCATGGCGAAAGTCGTTTCATGGTACGATAACGAAATCGGCTACTCGACACGTTTAATGGACTTAGCGCTATACGTAGCAGAGCAAGGGTTTGACGTGTAAGATCGACTTACTTCAGGTCTGTTCATTAGCTTCTTTGCTGCATTGCCAATTTAATAGCGTATCAACACTTGTGTACTTGCTCATATACAGAATATTTCCACTACAATTGAATAACACATTTTCGTAAAGAAAGTAAAAAGTGTAACATATTTATCATATTAGCGCGTAAAAAGTATAGCCTTTTTAGGGCACTTGCTTATATAATGGATAGGGACGTAAATCAACCCGATTCGCGTCTACATGTTACACACTTTACGAAAATTGCATATAGACTTTTGCGTCATGCGAAAGTCTATTTTTATACGAACAGATGACGATAACATATACGTGCCAAAAGCGCACAAACGGTAAAGATTTTGCTACAATCGCACAAAAAGTAGAAGCAAAGTTTAATATAGGGAGGGCCTAACAACATGTTAGCAAAGAAATCAATTCAAGATGTAGAACTTCAAGGGAAACGCGTATTCGTGCGTGTCGACTTCAACGTACCGATGGAAGATGGCAGCATTACAGATGATACGCGTATTCGTGCAGCAATTCCAACAATCCAAGCATTAGTGGATCAAGGTGCAAAAGTGATTCTTGCATCACATTTAGGTCGTCCAAAAGGTGAAGTGAACGAGGACATGCGCCTTACAGCAGCAGGTGAACGTTTAGCGCAATTAATGAACAAAGATGTAAACAAATTAGACGAGTCAATCGGTGAAGTAGTAGAAGCAGCAATCGCGAACATGAACGACGGCGACATCGTATTACTTGAAAACGTGCGCTTCCATAAAGGTGAAGAGAAAAACGACGAGGAGCTAGCAAAAGCATTTGCGAACTTAGCAGACGTTTACGTAAACGACGCATTCGGAGCAGCTCACCGCGCACACGCAACGACAGAAGGAATCGCAAAACATATTCCGGCTGTATCAGGTCTTTTAATGCAAAAAGAGCTTGAAGTGTTAGGCAAAGCGTTATCAGCACCAGAAAAGCCATTTACAGCCATTATCGGCGGCTCAAAAGTAAAGGATAAAATCGGTGTAATCGAAAACTTATTAAATGAAGTGGATCACTTATTAATCGGTGGTGGCTTATCATTTACGTTCGTAAAAGCGTTAGGCTACGAAATCGGTAACTCGTTACTTGAAGAGGATAAAATTGAGCTAGCAAAATCATTCATCGAGCAAGCAAAAGCAAAAGGTGTACAGTTACACTTACCAATCGATGCGGTCGTTGCAAAAGAGTTTTCAAAAGATGCAGAAACACAAGTTGTTGACATCGACGCGATTCCAGAAGGTTGGATGGGCTTAGATATCGGACCGAAAACAGTCGCGCAGTTTGAAGAAGTGATCAAGTCTTCAAAATTAATCATTTGGAACGGACCAATGGGTGTATTCGAAATGGATAAGTTCGCAAACGGTACACGTTCAGTAGCAGAAGCGATGGCAACGACAACAGGTTACACAATTATCGGTGGCGGCGACTCAGCAGCAGCAGTTGAAAAATTCAACGTAGCAGACGACATGAACCACATTTCAACAGGTGGCGGTGCATCGCTTGAGTTAATGGAAGGTAAAGACTTACCAGGCATCGTAGCGTTAAACGATAAATAAGAAGTAAAACGAATTTTTTTATTGTTATTACGATGAATGAAAGCATATGTATTGAATTGATGGAAGCGGAATCGGCGAGACTCCTTGGGGAAACGCGTGAGACTTGAGACCCCGCAGCTGCGTATGCGGCGAGGAGGCTCAAGCCACGCCCCAGGAAAGCGAGCCGAATGGAGCGAACATCAATTTGTACCAATGCAATAAAAGGAGGTTCTACAATGCGTAAACCAATTATCGCAGGGAACTGGAAAATGTATAAATCATTCGAGGAAGCGGCAGATTTCGTCGACGAAGTGAAATCGCTTATTCCGTCAAATGAACAAGTCGATGCGGTCATTTGTGCCCCAGCGATTTACTTAGCAACACTTGTTGAAATCGCAGACGGCTCAGACGTAGCAATCGCAGCGCAAAACATGCACTACGAGGATGAGGGCGCATTCACTGGCGAAGTGAGCGCACCACAGCTTGCGAGCATCGGCGTTGATTACGTCGTGCTCGGTCACTCGGAGCGTCGTGAATACTTCAATGAAACAGACGAAGCGATTAATAAAAAAGTACGTGCAGCATTAAACAATGACATCGTACCAATTATTTGCTGCGGTGAAACAGATGCAGAGCGTGAAGCTGGTCAAACAGAAGCAAAAGTCGGCGGTCAAATTGAGGCAGCATTACAAGGCTTCACGCCAGAAGAAGTGCAGCATATGGTTATCGCGTACGAGCCAATTTGGGCAATCGGTACGGGCAAAACCGCAACAGCAGACGATGCAAACGCAGTATGTGGCGCAATTCGTGCCGTGATCGCGAAACAATTTGGCGACGACACAGCACAAGCAATTCGCATTCAATACGGCGGTTCAGTAAAGCCTGAAAACGTAGAAGAACTATTATCAAAAGAGCATATTGACGGTGCATTAGTAGGCGGCGCAAGCTTACAAGTCGCGTCATATGTGAAATTAGTGGAGGCCGGCGCAAATGCCTAAACAACCAACAGCATTAATCATTTTAGACGGTTTTGCATTCCGTGAAGAGGAATTCGGGAATGCAGTAGCACAAGCAAACAAACCAAACTTTGATCGTTATTGGAACAACTTCCCGCACGCAACACTTACAGCGAGCGGTGAAGCAGTAGGTCTACCAGACGGTCAAATGGGTAACTCAGAAGTAGGTCACTTAAACATCGGCGCAGGACGCATCGTATACCAAAGCTTAACGCGCATTCATAAATCGATTCGTGAGCGCGACTTTTTCACAAACGCTGCATTTTTAGAGGCGATTGAGCACGTTCGCGCAAACGGTAGTAAGCTACATGTAATGGGGCTTTTATCGGACGGCGGCGTACATAGCCATTACGACCATTTATTCGCATTATTACAGCTTGCAAAAGAGCAAGGGCTAGACGATGTATTCGTACACGGCTTCCTTGATGGGCGCGACGTCGGTCCGAATACGGCAGTTGGCTACATCGAGGAAACAGAGCGTCAAATGAAGCAAATCGGCATCGGACAATTTGCATCGGTGCACGGTCGCTACTACGCGATGGACCGCGACAAACGTTGGGAGCGCGTAAACTTAGCGTACGATGCAATGGTTGACGGCGTTGGACCAATTTTTACGTCAGCGCTTGCAGGTGTTATGGCGTCATACGACCAAGACATTTTAGATGAGTTCGTCGTGCCATTCGTTGTAACAGATGAGGACGCACAGCCTGTTGCAACAATCGATGCAAACGACGCGATCATCTTCTTCAACTTCCGTCCAGACCGTGCGATTCAATTATCAGCGGTATTCACAAACGACGAGTACAAAGGCTTCGTTGAAAGTGATAAGGAGCTAACAAATGTGAAATTCGTATCGTTCACGCACTATAGCGATGACGTAACAGCGACCGTAGCGTTTGAAAGCGACAACTTAAAAAATACAGTCGGTGAAGTAATTGCGGCGAACGGTTTAACACAGCTGCGCATCGCAGAAACTGAAAAGTATCCACACGTGACGTTCTTTATGAGCGGTGGTCGTGAGGAAACGTTCGCAGGTGAGGAGCGCATTTTAATCGCGTCACCGAAAGTTGCAACGTATGACTTAAAGCCAGAAATGAGCGCATATGAAGTGACAGACGCATTAGTCGCTGCCATTGAAGCGGATCGTTTCGACGCGATTTTATTAAACTTCGCAAACCCAGACATGGTTGGTCACTCAGGTATGCTTGAGCCAACGATTAAAGCAATCGAAGCGGTAGACGAGTGCTTAGGGCGCGTTGTTGATGCCATTTTAGCAAAAGGTGGGAACGCGATTATTACAGCGGACCACGGTAACTCAGATGAAGTTGTCACAATTGAAGGGCAACCGATGACAGCGCACACGACAAACCCAGTACCAGTCATCGTTACAAAAGAAGGCATCACGTTAACAGACGGCATTTTAGCGGATTTAGCGCCAACAATGCTGAAGCTATTAAACGTTGAACAGCCAGCTGAAATGACAGGAAAACCATTATTTTAATAGCTAAGCGCTTTGCTTTTCTATATATTAATGTGTCGTAAACTCATGTCGTGAAATACTGCAACATGTTGATGTTCGCGTCATGCGGCTTCGCGTTCCTGGGGCCCGGCTCAAGCCTCCTCGTCGTTCGTACCTTACGACTGCGGGGTCTCGAGGCTCGGGCTGTTCCCCAAGGAGTCTCGCCGCAACGCTTCCATCAACGGCTATGCTGCATTTTGCACAAATAGTGAACGAACACAAATGGTGAAGCATTAACGCGGCGGTCGTTGCTTGAAGCAAGAGGCGGACTCCAGCGGGAGAAGCGAAAGTTTCTTTTGCGACGAGTAACCGCAGGAGCATGAGCGTGAGATTACAAGCTCACGCCACGCCCGCGGAAAGCCTGCCTCGCCGCGAAAAGCAACCTAATGCAATGATGAATAGCCAATCCACTTAAACTTTACAAAACAAGGAGATTAACATTATGCCATTTATTACACAAGTTTATGCTCGTGAAGTATTAGATTCACGCGGTAACCCAACAGTAGAAGTAGAAGTATTCACAGAATCAGGTGCTTTCGGGCGCGCAATCGTTCCATCTGGTGCATCAACAGGTGAATACGAAGCAGTTGAGTTACGCGATGGCGATAGCGACCGTTACTTAGGTAAAGGTGTTTTAAAAGCTGTAGAAAACGTAAACACAATTATTGCTGAAGAATTAGAAGGTCAATATTCAGTATTAGATCAAGTTGTAATCGATGAAGCATTAATCGCTCTTGACGGTACAGAAAACAAAAGCAAATTAGGTGCAAACGCAATTTTAGGAGTATCGATGGCAGTAGCGCACGCAGCAGCTGACTACTTAGATGTACCACTTTACCAATACTTAGGTGGTTTCAACTCGAAGCAATTACCAGTACCAATGATGAACATCATTAACGGTGGTGCACACGCTGATAATAACGTAGACATTCAAGAATTCATGGTAATGCCAGTAGGTGCTACAAGCTTCAAACAAGCATTACGCATGGGTGCTGAAATTTTCCATAACTTAAAATCAGTATTAAAAGCAAAAGGCTACAATACAGCTGTAGGTGACGAAGGTGGTTTCGCGCCAAACTTAGGTTCTAATGAAGAAGCGATCACAGTAATTATCGAAGCAGTTGAAAAAGCTGGCTACAAAATGGGTGAAGAAGTACGCATCGCTCTTGACGTTGCATCTTCTGAGCTTTACAACAAAGAAACTGGCAAGTACGTATTAGCTGGTGAAGGCGTAGAAAAAACGTCTGAAGAAATGGTTGCTTGGTACGATGAGTTAACGTCTAAATACCCAATCATCTCAATCGAAGACGGCTTAGACGAAAACGACTGGGCTGGTCACAAATTATTAACTGAGCGCATCGGTAACCGCGTGCAATTAGTAGGTGACGATTTATTCGTAACAAACACGAAAAAATTAGCACAAGGTATCGAGCAAGGTGTTGGTAACGCGATTTTAGTTAAAGTAAACCAAATCGGTACGTTAACAGAAACGTTTGACGCAATCGAAATGGCTCAACGCGCTGGCTACACAGCAGTTATTTCTCACCGTTCAGGCGAATCAGAAGACGCAACAATCGCTGACATCGCATTAGCAACAAACGCTGGTCAAATTAAAACAGGTGCTCCATCTCGTACAGACCGCGTAGCGAAATACAACCAATTATTACGCATCGAGGACCAATTAGGTGCTACAGCGAAATACTTAGGTTTAAAAGCGTTCTACAACTTAAACAACTAATTTAATAAAAAGCTCTCAGCGTGGGGATCACGTTGAGAGCTTTTTTGCGTTTGCGTAACGGTGCTTTCCACGAACTGCCGTTGAATGGCTAATTAACATATTGGATATTATAATTTGAAAATGTGTTAAAGTAAGCTGATTAAATTGATATTTTAAGCACTCCTACATTGACATACAAAAAGTTGCCCGACAATTATTCATCGGGCAACTTTTTTATGTTCTGGAATTATATTTTTTAATGTGAAATGGCTGTGAGCGTAGCGGCGAGACTCCTTGGGGAAAAGCGTGAGCGTGAGATTACAAGCTCACGCCACGCCCCAGGAAAGCGAGCCGCAATACGCGAACGGCTGTTTAATGGTTAATCAACACGCTGATTATTGAATAAACTTCAGCACATCTTCTGATACATAAAATGTTTCATCGTTATAAAAATGCACGCTGTTAAACGTTTTCGTCATCGATAGCACGCGTCCGTTTGCAAGTTTGCGGTCTTTTTGTACCGTGTTTTTATTTTCATCTAAAATGTACGTCACGTTATTTTTCGTTGCAACAAGTGCAGGGTTATGAGCATCTGTCGTGTCGATCGTCACGTCAAAACCTTTTTGCGTTAAAGCGGCTTGTGCATCGTTAAATAATGTCGCTGTCGTTTCAGCTAAATTAACGTTTAACGTTTCTGCCATAATGCGCGCTAAGTCTGTATTTTCAACGAGCCCTGTTGGACGGTTTGGACCGAAGCTGTATAAAAATACGTCGTCCCCCGTATGACCACCCGTTGTAAAGCCGATGTTTGCACGTTTGCTCAGCAGCTGTGACATCGTTTGTCCTAAGTTTTTCGACTGCTGCAGTGCTGTGCGCTCCTCAGCTGAAAGATTCGTTAAGCCGTAAAGTGCTGCTACTTCCTCTAAGTTTGAGCGATCTTCTTTTAGCTGTGATAATGCACCTTCAACCGTCATTTTTGCTTCGCGTAACGGATTGATGTAGTTCGTAATGTCCATTTTATCGTAGCCGCTCGTTGTGAATGTGTTGCCAATTGTAATACCAGAGTTCGCATGGTCTGTTACTGCAATGACAAGTGTATTGCCGTCATCTTTTGCGAAATCGAGCGCTTCTTTTACTGCTTCATCAAATGCGATGTAATCGGTAATCATACCAATTGGGTCGTTGGCGTGTGCGGCCCAGTCAATTTTACTACCTTCTACCATTAAGAAGAAGCCGTCCTCATCTTGATTTAACGTATCGATCGCTTTTTTCGTCATGTCAGCAATTGACGGCTGCTCCGAATTTAGCGCTTGTCGATCTAAATTATAAAGCATCGCGCTCGGTGCAAAGGCGCCCCAAATTTTATCGCTCGTCGATGCAAGCAGTTCGTCGCGTGTCGTTACGACGTCATACTTTTGCTTTTCAAGAACAGGCAATAAATTTTCGCCGTCTTGACGTTTTTCGTGAAGAGATTCTACGCCGCCACCGAGCACGACGTCCATGTTGCGGTACACTTGCTGCTCCGCGATGTCGTTATAGTTGCTGCGGCTTTTTGCGTGTGCTGAGAAGCCAGCTGGTGTT
This sequence comes from Caryophanon latum, assembly GCF_001700325.1. Classification (GTDB taxonomy): domain Bacteria; phylum Bacillota; class Bacilli; order Bacillales_A; family Planococcaceae; genus Caryophanon; species Caryophanon latum. Next base: position 15,878 of record NZ_MATO01000025.1, on the reverse strand, counting down.
GCGTGCTGAAGCTCTGACGTTGATACAATCCCTGTTGCGATGCCGCGCTGCTGTGCTGCTTCTAACACGTTTGCGACTGGCTTGTATGCATCTGCCTCGTCACCTTGCACGTTTGGCATCGTAATTTTTGCGGGTAAAACACCAACGAAGCCCGAATTTGATTTAAAGCCTGTCGCAAGTGCTGTTGCAGCAGGAGCGGAATCGGTAATAGCCGATTCTGCTGAATATGTACGCACCGCACCAGATAAAATTTCATCCATTGCGTTGTTTTCGCCTTTGTACCAGCGAGCGAGCGTCGAAACGTTATCGCTTGAGCCGTCCATAACAAGCATAATGACGTTCGTCGGCTCGTTCGCTTTCGTTTCTTTTTGCACATCGTCATTTGCACTTGCAGGCACTGCGCTGACGCATAAAGCTGCTGCTATTAATGATGCACCGAATTGTTTTTGGTAGTTTTTCATGATGTATTCCTCCGAGTATATGTATTAAGTATGTATGAAATTCGTCCGATTGTTTCGCTTATAGGATCGCTAGAAGCATGTGGTGAATGCAAGCTGCCACCATTGAAGGCGACACAATAGACGCTGCTATGATTTTTACTATACAAACGAAATATGAAGACACTATGCTGTTTATGTGAAGGATTGTTAAGGAATATGAACGAACATGTCGTCAAGTAATAAAAATGATGCTACAATAACGAACAGTATTGAAAGGAAGTGTAAGTTTGAATGAAAGAGCAGTTTAATGAACGATTGTACGAAAAACGCACGCAAATTATTGCGTCTTTTTTAGTTGCAGCGTTTATCGGGTTATTCAATGAAACAGCGCTAAACATGGCGTTCGTTCAATTAGGAAATGACTTTGGAAAAGATACATCAACGATTCAATGGCTAACGACGGGCTACTTATTAACGCTCGGTGTACTCGTGCCGATTTCGTCGATTTTGATGCAAAAGTTTACAACGCGCCAACTATTTACAGCATCTTTACTTTTCTCGATTGCAGGAACGCTCATTGCGGCGTTATCTCCTGTATTTGAAGTATTATTTGTCGGTCGTATCGTGCAAGCGATTGGGACGGCCATTATTTTACCGCTTATGACCCAAGTTGTGTTAATGGTGTACCCGATGAGTAAACGCGGGGCAGCGATGGGGAAAATCGGGCTCGTTATCGTCTTCGCACCAGCTATTGGACCGACGATTGCCGGCTTTATTTTATCGGATTTAACGTGGCATTATATTTTTTGGATCTGTATTCCGTTTTTAATTATTGCGTTATTAATGGGCTTAAAGTTTATTGAAAATGTAAGCGAAACACGTCCAGTGAAGTTCCACATTCCATCGATTTTATTATCGACAATTGCGTTCGGTGGCATCGTGTATGGCTTTAGTATTTCAGGCTCACTTGGTACGTTTTTTGATGCTGAAGTACTCGTTGCAGTAGGTGTCGGTATTGCAGCGCTGATCGCATTTAGCGTCATGCAAATGAAAATGGAGCAGCCGATGCTAAACTTACGCGTTTTCCAATATCCGATGTTCGTGCTAGGCTTAGGGATCGTCATGTCGGTTATGTTAATTATTTTGTCGACGATGGTCATGCTGCCGATTTATTTACAAAACGTCATGCTATTAACGACAGTCGTCGCTGGTTTAGTGTTATTACCAGGTGGTGTCATTAATGCATTTATGTCGGTCGTGTCAGGCAATTTATTTGACCGCTTCGGACCGCGTGTTATGGTACCAATTGGTCTTGGTTTTGCCATTGTTGCGCTATTTTTCCTGCGCGGCATTGATGCAGAAACGTCAGCGTACTTCATCGTCGCACTTCACATCGTTTTATTTATCGGTATTTCGCTCGTTATGATGCCTGCGTCAACGAACGGTTTAAACCAGTTGCCACCTGCGCTTTATCCAGACGGCTCAGCGGTAATGAACACGTTGCAGCAAGTGGCAGGAGCAGTCGGTACAGCAATCGCCGTAACGATCATGTCGATTACAGTAGCGAATGCAACGCGCGACGGAGGTATTGAGGCAGCGGGACAAGGGGCGATTGAAGGAATTCAAAACGCCATTACGTTCGGCTTAGTGCTAGCGATTATTGGCTTCATACTATCGCTATTTTTAAAAAATGTACGACAACAAAAAGGTATGTAAAAAAGATGAATGGCTGTCCGATGAGCAATTTTCGGGCAGCCTATTTTTGTTTGTATTTTCTATAAAAGCGTTTTATATTGCGCTTTATGCGATTTTTTTGTTACTTTGAATGTAGCGGCTTATCATTTATTTCGGATATGCTGCTCGTCGCTGAGGTGGACGCTAACGGGAAGATCGAACATCGAGCTTGCCTCGATATAGAAAAAGAAAAATATAGGAGGCGGTTAACATGAACAAGCTAGCAATATTAGGCGTGCCGATGGATTTAGGGCAGGCGAGGCGCGGTGTCGATATGGGGCCATCTGCAATTCGCTATGCAGGTGTAGCGGGGCGGCTTAAAAAGCTCGGCTATACAGTGAAAGATTACGGCAATGTAACGGTTGATAACGGCACAGCACAGGAAGAAACGCACGGCAATTTAAAAAACCTAATTGCGGTAACACAAACGAGCCGCCGCATTCGAGATGCTGTGAAAACGATGCTAGAGGACAATTCGTTTCCGCTCGTGCTTGGCGGCGACCATAGTATGTCGATTGGCACGCTTGCTGCAATGACAGCGCATTACAATAATTTAGGTGTCATTTGGTACGATGCGCACGGTGATTTAAACGTGCCAGCAACATCGCCAACAGGAAATATTCACGGCATGCCGCTTGCGGTAAACTTAGGCTATGGGCATGACATGTTAACGCAAATTGGCACGCGCAAGCTAAAGACAGAAAACGTCGTATTAATTGGTGTGCGCGATTTAGATGAAGGGGAGCGTGCGTTCATTCGCGAGCACAATATGTTAGCGTTTACGATGCATGAAGTGGACGTACTCGGCATGGCGGCGGTCATTGAACAGACGCTTGCACATTTAGCACATACAGATGGCATTCATTTATCGCTCGATTTAGATGCGCTCGATCCGATGTATTGCCCAGGCGTCGGAACACCGGTGCTAGGTGGCTTAACGTATCGTGAAAGTCATTTAGCGATGGAGCTGCTCGCCGCATCAATGCGCATTGTGTCTGCGGAGTTCGTCGAGGTGAATCCAATTTTAGATGAGCGCAATAAAACAGCGGAAGTGGCGGTCGCACTTATTGCGTCGCTGCTCGGTGATACGCTATTATAGCAAAAGGCGAGCAGCGCAATTGCGGCTCGCCTTCTATTATTAATCGCGGTCTTCTTCTACATATACAACGTCGCCTGTTACTGCGTTTAAGTTAATTGTATATTCGATATGCCCGTCTTGGAATTCAATTTCGTAATGTGCACCGTTATAATCTTGATCTAGCTCGATATCGGTCATCGTTCCTTTAGCGTGTTGCTTGGCGATGTCGATTGCTTCATCCGCTGTAATGATGTTCGTCGGTACTTCGCGGAAATCATCATCTACATCGACATGACCAGCGCTTGATTCAATGTATTGGTCGTCATCTTGCACGATATTGCTAGGCACGCCCACTTTGTTTAACGTGTTAGCGACTGCTTGCTCCACTTGCTGCTCTGCTGTATCCATTTTCACTTCGATTTGCTGCTCTGCTTGAGGGAATACGGCATTGCCTGCTAGTAATACACCGCCACCTAAACCTAATGCTACAATTGGTACTAAAATGAATGTTTTTTTCATAATGTCATTCCTCCGTGTCGTTCGTTATTTGTTAACTTCATCATATAAAATGAAGATGAGAGGAACTTTAACGCAACATTAAGATTTGATGAGAAAATTAATCGTCATACACAACGGATAAAATGTCGCCAGTTAGTGCATGAATTTGCATTGTCACTTCTTGATCACCAGCTTCTAGCTCGATATCGTAATAACCACCGTTTGACGAGGGGACAAACTCAATCTGTTCAACAGAGCCAGCAAAGCGAGCAGTTGCAATGCGTAGCGCCTCATCGCTCGTCATTTGCGTTGGAGCAGGTGGTGGAGTCGGCTTTACTTCAGGCTTCGGTTCCTCCTGAGGTGCGGTCTCTTCCTTTAGTGCGTCAGTTGCGATTGTTTGCGTGAGCGCGACAATTTGCCCGTGCGCATTTACCGTTGCATCGTATTGTCCGGTCGCACTTGAAAACGTAATCGCAAATGATTCTCCTTTTGTGTAGCTTTCTAGCACTTCGGCGTTATAAGCTTGTGCAATTTTTTGCTCCGCCTGCTGCAGCGTAATGCGTTCATTCGTTTGCAGTAATACGAGCGTCAGCACAATGAGCCCGATAGCTGTAACGGTTAAAACAATTAGCTTTTTCATCGCGGCTCCCTCCATGTGACGTAAATCGTTGTTCCTTCATTGACGACGCTTTGTACCGAAATGTCGACATACAATTTGTCGGCAAGTGCTTTTGCGATCGCTAAGCCAAGCCCGCTTCCACCTGCTTGACGGTTGCGGTGCGCATCGACGCGGTAAAAGCGTTCAAATAAATGCGGAATGTGCTCCTCGGCAATGCCTGGACCAAAATCTTGAATCGCAATCGAATGTTCGCTCACATGGACGATTACTTCACGCTCGCTATATTTCAGCGCGTTTTCGATGAAGATGAACAGTAGTTGCTGAAGCGGTGCGCGGTAAATCGCCTTCGTTACGTCGTCGCCTCGTACGACAATGTCGCGTGCATACGTCGCCGCAAGTGGGGCAGTGCTCGCTTCTAGCCACGGAATGAGCGCTGTTTCCTCGATCGTATGTGCAAGCGGTTCGTTGCGGGCGATGAGTAGCATTTGTTCAATGAGCTCCTTCATATGCTCCGTTTGGGTCGTAATCGCACTGAGCGCCTCGCCTGTAATCGCTTCGTTTTGTGTGCCTCGTCGCTGCAATAGCTTCGCGTAGCTTTCAATGACGGTCAGTGGCGTTTTCAGCTCATGTGATGCATTGCTAACGAACTGAGCTTGCAAGTCATGATGGTGCTGCAGACGTGCCATTAAGTCGTTGTACGTGCTGCTTAGCTGAGACAGTTCATCGCGCGTCGTCGGCTGCTCTAGCTGCAAGTACGAGCCGTTTTGAATGTTTTGCTGCATTGTGTCGTTTAGCTCATCAATCGGCTTACGAATTAATCGGCTAAGCGTCGCGCTCGCTAAATAAATCGGAATGAGCGACAGTGCCGCGATTACGAGTAAAATGACGCGCAGCAGCTGTAAATTTTGTGTGACATCATTTAACGGCTGCACGAGCTGAAGCGTCACCGGCTCACCGTTTACCCAAATCGCTGCGGTTGCCGCCTGAAGTAGCGATACACCGTCATGCTCGTTTACAGCGTAGCCGACAATATTGCTCGTCGGGTAGTGCGGTGCGTCGTTCCCTTGAATGAACAGCTTCGTCTCGCCGTTCATATCGGTTACCCGAATCGCGCCGTTCGCTGGCAAATAGACGCGTAAAATCGTTGCTGCTTCATCGCGCGTCGTCGTTTTCGCAAGCAGCGGCAACGCCTTTTCAGTGCGCGACATAAGTTGCTCGTATTCCGTAGAGTATGCCATCTTTTCATAAATGACGTAAATGGCACTAAAGCTACAAACGACGATAAGCAGCGTCACAACAGTCGTCAATAAATGAATTTTCGTGCCAAGCTTCATTGGCGCTCGTCCTTAATGACGTAGCCGACGCCGCGCACCGTTTGTATGCTAGATGGGTCGAGCTTTTGGCGTAAGTAGCGCACGTACACATCGACAACGTTCGTATCGCCGTAATAATCAAAGCCCCACACAGCGTTAAGCAGTTGTTCGCGCGTTTGTACGTTGTTTTTATTCAATAAAAAATGGTGCAGTAAATCAAATTCACGTTGCGTTAGCTCCACCGTTTTGCCGTTATATGTAACGTCACGCGCTGCTTCATTTAATACAATGCCGTTTGCGCTAATCGTCGTCACAGTCGCTTGCTTTGGCTGGGCGAAGCGTAAATGCGTGCGAATGCGGGCAAGCAGCTCCTCAAATTCAAACGGCTTCGTAATGTAATCGTTCGCCCCTAAATCAAGCCCTGCTACTTTATCGCTCGTATCGTTTTTCGCCGTTAATAAAATAACGGGTGTCATGCGCTCATCTGTACGAATGCGCTTTAACACGTCTAAGCCGTTCATCTCCGGCAACATAATATCAAGTAATACTAAATCAAACGGCTGCTCGCGGTACGCAATGAGCCCGTCCGTTCCTGTATGTGCAATCGTCACGTCATAGCCTTCAAATTGCAGCTCAAGCTGTAATACGCGCGCAATTTGCGGCTCGTCTTCTACGACTAAAATGTGCTCTGTCATGTTTATTCCTCCCATTCCTCTTTATCGTAAAATATTTTTCGCGAAAACCCAACTAATTAATTGTACCGCTTATGCAGGAAATGTTTCATTATGCGTAAAATGTGGGATACGTAAAGTAAAATGGAAGGGGAGAAGGGCATGAAAAAATGGTGGATGCTGCTGGCGTCGACGTTGCTTGCACTGACGCTAGCTGCTTGTGGAGACAATAACGACAACAATAACAGCGACGATGATAACGACAACGGCATGTTCAACAACGATGACGATAATAACGGTATGTTTAACGACAACGATAACGACAATGACAACGATGGCGATAACGATGATGACGACAATGATAATGACCGTGATGACGATGACGACGATGATTGATTTGAAACTAGTTTTCAGCAATAAAACGGGCTTCTCGCCGCAAGCTATAGTTGACGCATAAAATAAGAGCTATCCGAAGTTGAATTCGGATAGCTCTTATTGTGTATTATTGTTTAGCCGCTTCTAAAAACTCTAAGTTCACTAAACCGGTAATATCGTCTTTCGTTGTATAATCTGCATCAAGTGAAATTTTCGCCATTTCTTGTAGCACGTCCTCTTTCACTTCCGTTGTCGGTGTTACGCGATCAAACGCCTTCGTTACTTCCTCTTCAGAAAGTGCTTTACCTGTAATTTCCTCGATATGTGCTAAAAATAAATCGATTGCTTCGTCGCGATTTTCTTCAATGAATTCAACTGCTTGCACGTGCGCACGTAATGCCGCCTCCGTTAACTCTGGGTTGTTATCAGAAAATTTCGTTGTAGCAACGACAACCGTGTTCGTTGATTCGTTACCCCAAGCAAACTCGTCTGCACCTTCAAGTAAGTTTGCGCCTGCATTCGTTTCGATATTTACACCCCAAGGCTCTTGTGTTGCCGCTGCATCGATTTCACCTTGTAAAAATAGCGCTGCTGTATCAGCTGGTGCTTGTTTAATTAATTCCACGTCGTCCGCTGTTAAACCAGCTTTTTGTAACGTTTTACGTAAGCCGATATCTTGCGTTGAGCCAAATGTTGGAATGGCAATTTTTTTACCTTTTAAATCTTCAATCGATTCGATGCCTGAATCCGCACGTGTTACAAGTACGGCACCACCATTTACCGCACCAGCGATAATTTCATGCGCCGGATTTTTTAAATATGTGTTTAGCGCTGGTGTTGGACCGACTGTACCGTAATCAACATTACCTGTAGACATTGCCTCCATGAAGCTACCGCCGTCTGGGAATGTCGACGTTTTAATTTCAATGTCCGCACCTAATTGTTCTGTGAAGAAGCCTTTTTCAAGTGCAACGATCGTCGTAATGTGCGTCATGTTCGGGAAATAGCCGATGTGAATTTCTTCTTTATTTTTATCGTCGCCACATGCGGCAAGGGTTAAAGCTGAGAATAATGCTGCTGATAATAACCATTTACGTTTCATAAGTGAATCCCCCTAGTTTTGTTGAGGCGTAATGCCCCATTTCGTTAATACGCGCTTTTCGATTTTGACAAATACGAAGTTGTCGATCAGTGAGCCGACAATACCGATAATGATCATAATGCTAAATACCAAGTCCATCGCTTGTAATGAACGTCCTAAGTCGAGCAACGTACCTAAACCGCCGCTACCGCCCAATAATTCCCCGGCAAGTACAGCACGCCATGCAAGCGCCCAAGCGATACGGAAGCCTGAAATAATTTGCGGCACTGTAGCAGGGAAGATGATTGTACGGAATAAGTGGAAGCCGCTTGAGCCCATCGTTTTTGCGACGCGAATGTGAAGCGGTGATACACTTTTAAATGCCGTGCTCGATGTAATCGTAATCGATAACGTTGCTCCGAGTACGACGATAAAAATAACGGATGATACACCTAAGCCGAACCAAAGAATCGCCAGTGGGAACCAAACGATATTTGGAATCGCTTGTAATGTAGTGACGAAGAAGCCAAGTGTTTCATCAACGACTTTATACTTATAAATTAAGAAGCCAAGGGATAGTCCAAGAAAAATAGAAATAATAAATCCGATAAACAATCGACTAACAGATATCCACGTTGCTTCTACTAATTGACCTGACATGATGCTTTCAATAAATGTTTTAATAATTGTGACGCCACCATCTTCATTTGGAAGAATGACAGGCGGCCACATGAACGCAGGAAATACTCCTGCTTTAGATATCGCTTCCCATATAGCGATCAGGACTACTAGAAACCCGATCCGTTTTAAGGCTATAATCACTACCAAACTCCTCCTTCAACACTTTTTCCATTTCTTGCTCAAGCTCTTCTAAAATGCGGTTTTCTAAATGTGTCGTTAAGCTATCAGCCGTACGAGGACGCGCTGCTTGTACTTCGAATACATTTTTAATGCCGCCTGGACGTGTTTTCATTAGAACAATTCGGTCAGATAACACAACAGCCTCGCGAATGTTATGCGTAACGAAAATAATCGTCTTCTTCGTTTCACTCCACAATTTTTCAAGCTCTTTATGTAGCACCATGCGTGTTTGCTCATCAAGTGCGGCGAATGGCTCGTCCATTAATAAAATTTCTGGGTCCATGACGAGCGCGCGGGCAATCGCTACACGCTGCTTCATCCCACCTGATAATTCGTGTGGCTGTGAATGCGCAAATTTCGTTAAATGTACTTTTGCAAGCCATTCCATCGCACGCGCTTCCGCCTCTTTTTTATCAATTCCTTTAATAAGTAAACCGTACATAACGTTTTCAAGCACGCTTAGCCAAGGGAACAAACCCGATTCTTGGAACACGACGATGCGGTCATTGCCAGGTCCTGTAATTGGCTTGCCGTTGACGAGTAGCTCACCTGACGTTTGTTGGTCAAGCCCTGCGATAATATTTAGTAGCGTCGATTTCCCACACCCAGAAGGACCGAGCAGTGAAATAAATTCGCCTTTTTGAATCGTGAAGTCAACGTTATCTAACGCGATCACGGGGTCATTTTTCTTTACGTTGAATGCTTTGTGCAAATTGTTTAGCACAATGTGATTGGTCGTCATAGTTGGCGAACTTCCCTATCTCTTATAAAACATAGTCAAATACTATGAATTGAATGATAGGCTATATTTCATGCCGCGTCAACAATTTTTCGATTTTAAAAATTAAATTTTCTAACATTAAATGAGAATGATGGAGAATCGACTTAAAATGAATTGTAAAGTATAATAAATGAACATCGTTATTTCCGATGAATTTACGTGGTTTTTAGCGGCGATGTGACAATTTGTAGCGAGTTACCAGTCGGAAATAAAACGAGCTTGCGGCAATCATTGTCAGTCCACTATTTATTTGGTATAATGTAGAACGTTGTGAAGTTTCTATTTAGGGGGTGCTTATATGCATGAAGTATTAATGGCGCTATTGGTTATTGTTTCTTTAGCGATTATCGTTCTAGTTTTATTACAATCTAGTAAAGGTACAGGTTTGTCAGGTGCCATCTCGGGTGGAGCTGAACAACTTTTCAGTAAACAAAAAGCACGTGGACTAGACTTAATTTTACACCGCATTACGATTGTGTTAGGTGTATTATTCTTCGGTTTAGCATTAGCGATTACGAAATTTTAATACGTACATTATGCGCCTGGCCAGCAAAGCGGTTAGGTGCTTTCTTTTACTCATTTTTCGTAAGCCCCAAAATGTTAAAAAAGCGCAAATAGCGTACAAATTACGTTTTTACGCTTATAATGAATATAGTCGGCAAAGGGGGGCTCGTTTATGAAAACGAATAGTCAGCAGCCGTTCTTTTTTGAGGCTGGACGACGCGCTGTGTTACTATTACATGGCTTTACCGGCAGCTCAGCGGATGTGCGTATGCTTGGACGCTTTTTAGAAAAGCACGGCTATACGAGCTTAGCACCACATTACCGCGGACACGGTGTTGCACCAGAGGAACTGATCACAACGAACCCATCACAATGGTGGGCTGACGTCTTAACTGCATACGATGAGCTACGTGAACGCGGCTATGACGAAATTGCTGTTTGTGGTTTATCGCTCGGTGGTGTCATGGCACTGAAGCTTGCGTTAAACAAACCGTTAAAGGGCGTTGTCACAATGTGTGCCCCGATGACGATGCGCACAACAGATGTCATGTTTGAAGGTGTGCTCAAATACGCAGCGCAATATAAAAAATTCGAACGAAAAGACGATGCAACGATCGAACGAGAAGTTGCGGCAATCCGTGAAGCGGGCATGCCGTCACTTGAACAGTTACGTGCGTTCGTACTCGATGTACGCGAGCAAATAGACGAGCTATACACACCGCTATTTGTCGTACAAGCACGTCATGATGAAGTCATTGACCCAAACTCAGCGAACATTATTTTTAATGCGGCTGAATCAACAGAAAAACAATTGACATGGTATGAAGAAGCCGGACACGTCATTACGTTAAGTCGTGAAAAAACGCAGCTTCATGAACATATATATGAATTTTTACAAAGCCTTGATTGGCAAGATTGAACGTGTTATGTTGATGAGCTATTATGGCTGAGCGCGTACGACGAGACTCCTTGGGGAACAGCTCGTGACTCAAGACCCCGCAGCGTAGCGAGGAGGCTTGAGCCGAGCCCCAGGAAAGCGAGTCGTAACGCAAACTCAGCCTAATGAAGAACTGATCGACAAACACAAATGAAAAATACAAATCCCTATAAATAGGGGAGGGAGAATTGAATGACAGAAAATATTTTACAAGACCGTGTATTAGCGGCAATGAACGAAGAGGAATACAAAGCATCAACAGTGAGCGAGCTAGAAGGCTTACTCGGCTTAACAGAAGCGACGGAATTTAAAGATTTAGTGAAGACGCTCGTACGCATGGAAACACAAGGGCTGATCGTCCGCTCTCGCTCAAATCGCTACGGCTTACCGAAACAAATGAACTACTTGCGCGGTAAATTTATCGGGCACGCAAAAGGGTTCGGCTTCGTTGCACCAGAAGAGCAAGGAATGGATGACATTTTCATCCCGCCGACAGAGACGAACGGCGCAATGAACGGCGATATCGTCCTTGTGCGCGTGCAAAAGGAAACGTCAGGCGACCGTCGCGAAGGCATCGTCACAAAAATTGTGGAGCGTGGTCAAACGACAATTGTCGGCACGTTCGAAGATAATCGCGGATTCGGCTTCGTCGTACCAGACGACAAAAAGTTAACGGTGGACGTCTTTATCGCAAAAGAGCATACACTCGGCGCGATCGAAGGGCATAAAGTTGTTGTTGAAATTACGCAATGGCCAGAAGACGGCAAATCGGCAGCCGGCATGGTGAAGCAAATTTTAGGGCACCGCAATGACCCAGGCGTTGATATTTTATCGATTATTTATAAGCACGGCATTCCACCAGAGTTCCCGCAAGAAGTAGTCGATGCAGCTGCAGCAGTGCCAGAACAAATCGACGAGAAAGATTTAATCGGTCGCCGCGACTTACGCAACGAAGTGATCGTTACAATTGACGGCGCGGACGCAAAAGACTTAGATGATGCGGTAACGGTAACGAAAAACGACGACGGCACGTACAAGCTCGGCGTACACATTGCAGACGTTAGCTATTACGTAACCGAAGATTCAATTTTAGATAAGGAAGCGTATGAACGTGCGACGTCTGTTTATTTAGCAGACCGCGTCATTCCGATGATTCCACACCGCCTATCAAACGGCATTTGCTCGTTAAATCCACAAGTTGACCGTCTAACGCTATCATGCGAAATGATTATTGACGCAGCAGGTACAGTCGTAAGCCACGACATTTTCCAAAGCGTTATTAACACGACCGAGCGCATGACGTACTCAGACGTATACAAAATTTTAGAGCACCGCGACGAGCACCCAGAGCTAGTAGAACGTTACGAAAATTTAATTCCGATGTTCGAGCGTATGGGCGAGCTTGCAAAAGTGTTACGCGAACGTCGTGCAGCACGCGGCGCAATTGACTTTGACTTTAAAGAATCGAAAGTGCTAGTCGATGAAGATGGCTGGCCGTCAGAAATCGTCGTGCGTGAGCGAACTGTAGCGGAACGTTTAATCGAGGAATTCATGCTTGTCGCAAACGAAACAGTAGCCGAGCATTTCCACTGGATGAACGTGCCATTTATTTACCGAATTCACGAGGACCCAAAACCAGAGAAATTACAGCGCTTCTTCGAGTTTGTAACGAACTTCGGTTTAGTTATTAAAGGCTCAGGCGCATCGGTGCATCCGAAAGCGTTACAAGCAATTATCGAAAAAATTGAAGGCTTACCGGAAGAACCTGTTATTTCTACGATGCTACTTCGCTCACTACAGCAGGCGAAATATTCATCGGAGTCGCTCGATCACTTCGGCTTATCAGCGGACTTCTACACGCATTTCACATCACCGATTCGTCGTTACCCAGACTTAATTGTGCACCGTTTAATTCGCACGTATTTAGTTAATGGCGACACGTCGAAAGAAACGATTGGCTACTGGAAGAGCGTCATGGATGAAATTGCCGACCATACGTCAAGCCGCGAGCGCCGTGCAGTCGATGCAGAGCGCGACGTTGATGCACTGAAAAAAGCGCAGTTTATGCTTGATAAAGTGGGCGAGGAGTTCAACGGGATCGTATCATCTGTTACAAACTTCGGTATGTTCATCGAGCTTGAAAACACAATCGAAGGCTTAGTGCATATGCGCAATATGAACGACGACTACTACCGCTTTGACGACCGTTCGATGTCGTTAATCGGCGAGCGTACAGCGCGTCAATTCCGCATCGGTGACGAAGTACGCATTAAAGTAACAGCGGTCAACTTAGACGAATCGGCAATCGACTTTGAAGTAGTCGATATGGTATCAAACCGTGAGCGTCGTCGTGTCGAAGCACCGCGCGTTATTGATGCAGGGCGCAAACGTCGTCGTCCAGAAGGCGGCACACGTAAACGCGAGCAACCAGGTGCAGCAAGTGCAGACAAAAAGCCAGAAAAGCGTCTTGGCAGCAGTAAAAGCGTGCGTGCCGGTCGTCGTAAAGATAAAAAAGACGACCCACGCGGCCAAAAAAAATCAGACGGCCCGAAATTTTACGAGCGCATCGTCAAAAAGAAAAAGAAGAAAAAATAACATGACGACGAGGTAGCCCCGCGCTGCCTCGCCTGTAACGAGGTGTTTTTAGTGGCAAAAGGAACTGGAAACGTGCTTGCGCAAAATAAAAAAGCAAGCCATGATTATTTTATTGAAGATACGTACGAGGCGGGCATGGTATTAACCGGCACAGAAATTAAAGCCGTTCGTGCCGCGCGCGTGCAGCTAAAGGAATCATACGTACAAATTAAAGGCGGCGAGGCATGGGTACAAAACATGCACATTAGCCATTTCGAGCAGGGCAATCGCTTCAACCACGAACCACTGCGCCCGCGTAAGCTGCTCCTTCACCGCAAGCAAATTAACGACTTAATCGGTAAAGTAAAGCGAGACGGCTACACGCTCGTACCGCTGAAAATTTACATTAAAGATGGCTACGCAAAGCTACTGATCGGCTTAGGTAAAGGGAAAAAAGATTACGATAAACGAAACGATCTGAAGAAGAAGGAAGCAAAGCGTGACGTCGAGCGTGCCTTCAAAGAACGTCAGCAATAATAGGAGACTATGATGAAAACGAGTACAATTAATAAAGTAAGCTTTGGATTAGCCATCGTTTGTTTTTACTTCGCTTTAACATGGCTATTCCCAATGTCACATATTTCATTTTCACCCGTCATTACGTTTGAGTCTGAGGAGAAAAACGCAAAAGCAGTCGAAACGTTATCAACGAGCTTTCACGACAGCGCGAACGTAGACGACAAACTAGCAGAAGCACTCGGTCAACCGTGGGCAATGCAAAAGTCACCGATCGCAATGAACGATAAAAGCTTAGACTACATCGAAACGCAGTTAAACGTCGCGCTCAAAAGCATAACAGACGAAGCGGCTGTTAAAGAGCTACAAGCAGCAAAACGCGACTTAGCCGTTGTGCAGGAGCGCAGCTGGAAAACGCGCTATACGATTCAAGACTACATCGCCAAAGTGCAAGCGCATTTACTAAACGCGATGGAAGCGTACGACAAAACGTTATAATACATAACGAGCGTAGCTGAAACAATTCAGCTACGCTCGTTTTTTTTGATGTTAAAACGGATCCGCGTCCAATGCACTCGAAGTAATTATACGAATAACGAGAGAAACGAGCGACAACTTCACACTCCTTTTCGCTCACCGCTACTTTTCCCTTGAAGTTTGACGTACTTTGTCTTATACTAAACATACATTGCCAGCAGTATTTACTCATACAATACTGATTACGATAGTGTGTTGTTTCACTATTGCCGTCGCAGCTCGTCTGCACCTCGAATATTCGGGGACGTTACGGATTCGACAGGGGTGGTTCAAGCTCTGGTCGCGCGTCGGAGGTCTCGTCTTCGTCATCAACGGAAGTTATATAATAACTGGCAAACAACAAAACTTAGCTTTCGCAGCGTAAGCTCGTAGGCGTTCGGCTTTTGCATCGCCCATGTGCAAAAATCCCGGACTCAACTTTAGTGGGATACGATCACTGGTGCCACCTGAGTCAGTGTTAAGAGACTAGTAGGTTAGCGCTCTGGACGCCTGTTTACCGGCATAAGGAAACGCGAATTGCAAATAGGTAGACTACACGCGTAGAAGCCGGCGTATTGGAGCTTCTGGACGCGGGTTCGACTCCCGCCGTCTCCATACATCTAAATCATATGATTTTAAAAAAGACCGAAACCCTTGGTAAATAAGGGTTTAGGTCTTTTTTGTTTAGCAAGCAAATTCAATCAATATCAATGGTATTTCCATTCATATTATTTCTTTTCGACATTATACTGGAAAAGTATTGAGGTAAGACTTCTATCTGGAATGTAGAATGAATTAGATTTTTTAGCATTTTTAATAAAATACAAGACTTTAAAATGTATATAATTGGTATAATAATGATGTGGTATAAATCGAGATAAGTTTTAATAGGTCATATTATATCCAGCTAAAAATGTATAATATATTGCAAGGATTGTAAGAATACGTACTGAAAAAGAAGTGCAAATTTATTGTGCATTGTTGTTATATGAGCGCTTAAAAAATGGTAAAGAAATTGTGAAGACGGATAAAGCAATATATTGTAACTCGCGTAGAACGTTCATTCAACGTGAGATTAGCAGTAGAAAAAGCTCCGTAATAATGGGAAATTGAACTAGTATTTTGGATGATTAAAAGTCTACACTTTAACGACAAAAACGCCGAAGTGGCTACATAATGTTGTAAGAAGTCTAATGGTAATCAAGCTAATATATTAAGGGAGAGCATATGTATGAGTAGTTATTTAGCAGATCAAAAAGTGAAAACATTAATTGAAAATGAATATTTAAATATATTTACTATATATAAGGTGAAAGAAAATTAGAGTTTCAAACACAGTCTATTCACCGTATTTTTAGGTGTTTGATTGATCATTTGGAT
>NZ_MATO01000024.1 GCF_001700325.1 Caryophanon latum | reverse complement strand
ACTTTCCGCTTTGTCCGCTAAATTACGTGCTTTTAATAATTCTTCCCATGTTAAAATCTTACCTTCATATTGATACTTTTCAGATTCATATTTAGTATATGAAGGTTTAGGCGTAACTTGTTTTGGTTGTTGCACCACTACTTTTGCAGCAGGTTGATTTCGTTTAATGCTAGTAGGCTTTGTCTTCGGTGAATTTGCTCTGTCTTGCTGAGAATGCTCTTTAGTAATTTTACTCTGCTGTTGGTGCATTTTTGAAGAAAAAAAATACAGCTCATCTTTCCAATAATCTTCAGCATCTACATATTTATTATATTCTAATCCAACTACATCTTGATAAAATTCAAGTTCATTTGAATACATTTTTTCATAATATATAGCCATTCGAATACTATAAACATATCTTTGTAAATATGATTCACGGAAAAATGAAGCTCGATTATTAGCAAAATCTTTCAAATTCCACTTATAATTCCCAATTACGGCTGCAAATGCTTCTTTGACTACATCTTTTTTAATAGAATTAAATGACAACTCTGGGTACATTAAATCCCCTATATTAAGTTTGTATTTGAAACTACCAATAATATTACTTAATGCTATATACTCTTGTTTATACTGCACTTGTCGATCCTTTAGCTCTTCAAGCACTCTTAAATCACTTTCCATTATAGTTAAAATATTCTTAGGTAAATTTGATTTTTCAGGAGTCTCAATAGACGTTGCTTGTTGATGCTCATTCCCTACTTTTGTGTCAAAGTTTTTCTCTAATGCTTTTGCCCATGTTTCAATCGACCATTTAGCATATTCTTCACTAATACCACAATTATTTTGTAGCTTTTTTATCAACTTATTGGTCATAACCCACGTTACTTCACTGTCATCATCTAATAGCACTATTACTACATTCTCTTGCACTGCATATAATAACAGATTTATTTCTAACCTATTAGTTCCACATAAATCTAATAATAAGGCCTTTAATTGCCGAGAATTAGTACAAAGTTGTTGCCCATATTGTGAAACTAAATCTTTTAGTATCAATTGAATATGCTCATTCATAACTATTTTCATCTCTCTAGCATCGTTTATTTTTCTTTACCTACCTAAAATTTTTACGAACAATAGACAATCGCTACTGTCGTATCATCTCCACTTCCATTTCTAGAAATGTCATTTAACCAGGTTTCTATATTATCTTCTATATAGCTAGGTCCTTCATGTCCTAAAATATCATTATAATCTTTTACAGACTGTAAGAACTCCATCTCAGAAATAAATGAATTCGAGTAACCATCCGTACAAATGAAAATCATTTTAGGTAATTTCCCTACTAAAGTTGTAAAAGAAATTTGTATTTCCATCCATGCTTTTTTTGAACTTAATGAAGTTGTTTCATTTGCAATTAATCTTGAATCCTTTTGTATTGGTCTTATAAGTTCTGAATCTTGGGTTAAGACTATAATATCACCATCTCCAAGTTGTAAATAAACTACAAACGACTCTGTAATAATTACTGATAATAACGTAGTTCCGTATGCTATTTCTGGTCGACTTTTCAATAATTCTTTTTCATCATCAGATAGTGTCTGTAATTCTTCCATAGTAAATGGTGTTTGTTGAAAATGTCTTTTTACCGTTTCATTCCATCTCGAAGTTATTTTTATTGGTAATTTTTCCTCAATCATTTGTTTTATATAAGACAAACTAAAAGTGTGATTTTTTTTTAGTAATTCTGAATGAAGAACTTGTTCCACAATATGAACTGCCAATTGAGAACCTATTTTACTCCGAAAACTTTTTTTACTTCCATGACCATCAGCAATAGAAACAATACAAGATTGGACATCTTCCGAAGAAGATTTCCAAACTTTAATAGAATCTTGATTGCATTTATTATTTTGGATATGTAATGATCCAATTACCGATTTACTCATAATAGTAAAATGTTTTGATTGCGTCTCTTTCATGGAATTTATCACCTACCACACATCTGTTGAGCTAATAGAGGCATTATTAGATGGTACAGGTATAGGTACATTGGTATAATTTCCAGAATTTTCATCACTTTGACTTGCTGGTGCTGAAGCAGATTTTAAGACAGCTGTCGATACCCATTTAATATGTTTTAATAAGGCTTCTGGATTGTTTGCTTTTAATGGTTTAAGTTCAGGATGTCCAATAAATTTTTCAAGAACTTGTTCATCAACATCTTCACCTATTGCAATGGCGATTCTAACAGCCTTTTTTCCCCATGGTTGATCCATAAGTTCTGATAAGCCTTTTGAATACTCATCAGTAGGTTGCCCATCCGATACTAAAACGAGAACAGGTGGAAGCGCTCGATCACTCATAGGTGGCATCTTCATTTCCTCAGCGACCATCGATAAGGCCTTACCTAAATCCGTTACACCATCAGCTTTTAAATCCGTCCAATTAAAATCTTCCACAGGAGTAGGTTGAGAAATATGCCACTGCGCACCGCTAGAAAACTTTATTGCTCGTACTAATACTTGCGCATTTGGATTTTCATCTGCTACCTTTCTCATATGTGGTATTACTTCACGAATTGCAGTGTTTAAAGCTTGCATCTTACCATCTATTGACATGGATCCCGAACAATCAGCAATCCAAATGAAATGTAATGGTCTACTAGAAATTTCTCCGCCTGGTCTTCTTTTCATATAATGATTCCTCCTACATAATTTATATATTAAATTCGGATTTCTCCTTCTGAATTCCCGAAATTAATTTTAGTACCAACGACAAGTGATACATTTTTACTCGGATCTACATCAAATATTGTTCCATCAGTTGTTTTACAAACCCATTTTTCATTTGATAAGTTCTTTAATCCCCAGACACTAGGATTAGATGGATGTTGAGTTATTTCTGCTATTGGGTATGAAAAATCATACATTTTTTCATCATCAATATGATGCGGATACAATTTTGTATCATGATTCAACATAATAATTTGATTATTAATTCTTATACGAGGTGGTAGGATAATTGGTTTCGTACATGCCCAGCATTCTCCGAGTGAACCTTGTTGCTTAATTTTTTCGATATCATAGAAATTTTCAGCACCACAGCTACAATATACAATTGAATCTCGTAACTTTACTAAACTTGAACGCCATTCACTTTCCCTTACCCTTCCATTTTCCGAATCCTCAATCCCCTTAGTAAACGAACGTATAAATAAATCTCTTATATCTTGATTGTAAATAGGCCAAAAATCAATTGCGTTGTCATGATACCCAGGAATTGGACGATTACTATGATTAGTAGGGTCAAATATAAAAATCGGGTCTTCACCATATAATTTATTCATAGCTGGTAAATCAAGACACTTAATTGCCGCTTCTTTTTCTCCTTCAAGTGGATGATGCATTATGAACATATAAAACAGTAGTACCGATAAAGAATATAAATCTGTTTGTGTACTTGGCTTTGCTTTTCCCAAAACAACCTCTGGAGCCATAAATCTCGGTGTTCCTAATACCCCAATGTTTGCACTCTGTTGATCAACAGCTACATTATCATTATCACAAATCAAAACATCACCAGTAATTGGTTCAAAAAACATATTACCAAATGAAATATCTCGATAGCACATACCACGAGTATGCAGTGCTAAAAAACTATTTGTTAATTCTATACTTGCAGTAATAACAGCTCGAAAAGATGGTTCAATTCTTCGTTTCATTAAATCGACAATACTTTTATAGTTTTGAGGTCGTAATTCCATAATGTATCCAAAACCATTAATCCCTTGTTGTTCGATTAAATGTATAGGCCAAAGAAATTTTTTAGTCGGTCTACCAGTTTGAATTAACTGTTCAAGTATTTCTTTTTGCTGTGGCGTAGCAGCGTGAGGGAAATACCATTTTAATGCATAATCAGTATCCCCTAGTTTCACTTTGTATACTTCACCTTGCCCGCCATCACCTAAAAATTCTTCTACTTTGCATTGAATCTTTGATGAATCATCTTGTATAACTTGCCCTATTTTAAAAATATCCCCCATATATATTTCTCCTTTTTAAATACTTATCTTTAACAATCTAATATTCATTTTAAACCGTCTTTAATGATAATATTTTCTAAATAACAAAAAGTTAATTTTAGCCTT
Source organism: Caryophanon latum (assembly GCF_001700325.1). Lineage (GTDB taxonomy): Bacteria > Bacillota > Bacilli > Bacillales_A > Planococcaceae > Caryophanon > Caryophanon latum. The sequence goes on along the minus strand of NZ_MATO01000024.1, from coordinate 21,032 downwards.
TTTTTAGTATTATTTAATTTCAACTTCTACACCCCAGGATTCTGCATCAAACCCAGCATCAACAAATAATTTCTTGCACGTTGTATAGATGCTCTTCTCACTGAAGTTTGCCTCAATATAATGACTATTTGGCAGCTGCTTAGGGCTACGCATTTCTGCAGTCTTTTCTATTAAAATTAGTAGTGACCTCGTCTTCAACAACTCTTTATAATAATCTAGCCTGTGCTTATAGATGAACATAAGCGTATGTTCAAGTACCTCTCGCCAAACTTTAACCTTAATTGTTTCATCGCCAATAAACAGCAGGCGTGGTGAGCTACCTGTTACATCGTTGTCTTTTACGCTAGCTAATCCTAAATAAGGCCAAGCTACGAGGAATTTTTCATATAGTTTTTCTGCTCGATTGTTAATTGCTTGTTCGTCCCAAGTCGTATATTTAACAAGGTCTTTATTTAATTCAAAATTGCTCTTTGCATAATATTTCTTCTTTGTTGTAAATGACTCATTCGATAATTCCGAATTATAACCAGTTAACGTTAAATTCCCAATAACATGTAGATACTTTTCATGAACGTCTTCAAAATTACCACCTAATTCGTTTTCCCAAGATTCCGTTAAAGTCTGCGGCATTATATGTTCAAGTGTTGCATCTAGTAAACCTACTTTTTCTTTATGACCATATGTTTCTTCCAATACACTTAAAATAAATTTGCACTTTTCCCTCTTATCTCCGCTTCCATACAATGGTGAATTCTTCAATTCATGAAGAACTTCTGTATCTTTTGGATAACCCCTTACTTGTAAAAACGCCTTTAGCTCGTGTATAGAATCTGCTTCACTAAATGGCTTTAGCTGGTTATATAATGATCCGAACATTTTATTTAACGGCTTTGATTCGATATTGCACACATATCTTCGAACAATAAAGTTATCTATAATCGCTAAAATTTCGATAAATTGTTCTAAGCTATATTTTTTCGTATCATAATCACGATAAATATACAGTAGAAATGGAAACGCCGTACGTGCTTCAAACTGTTGAATTCTCTTTAAATAATAGCGAATTTTTTCGTTCGCTTCTTTTTCAGGATGCAATAACTTGTCATAATACGTTGCAAATACGGCTAATTCTTTCAAATACTCAATGACATTTGCTTTCTCCGCTTGCTGCTTTACCTTCACATAAACATCCTTCTGTTTAACGTGTAAGTTTACGCCCATTAAAAAATGTCTAATAAACTCCGTTAAAGAATTACCTAAATTCGTTTGCATCGGTAGCCAATAGCCCTGATACATTTCTTCTTGCTCGGATGGCTCAATTCGCATAAATAAATAATTTCGAATTAAGTCGGCTTCCGTTAAAGGCTGTCCTTTCGCATTTAAGCTTTCAAACACTAAGTAAGGATTATCATCTGGAGATAAAACGATACTAACTAGCGAAAGATTATGTAGCACTCCATTCTTCAATTGCTCTACATCAATTGTTAAATCATTAAGCTTATTTTTAAAGTAGTTATAACATTTAACAAGTCCGCTACTTTGATCTATATCTGTAACTTCATTTTTTATAATTCTTTTAAATATATCTTTATCAACTTGTGTTGGAAGCAGTTTAAAGTATTCCTCACCGCTTTTAAATGAATTTACTAGCATCGTTGCGTTAATTTCAGCAGCTAAATTAGAAAGCCCATCTTCCTCTGCTTTATCGCGAATAACGCTCAATAAAATAAGCAAAGAGGTTAAACGCTGTTGCCCGTCAATGACTACAAATTGTTGCAAACCTGTAGGACTCACATTTATAGGAATAGAGACAATTGATCCAATAAAATGGTTTTCATACTGTTGATCCTCATCAACTAATTCCGTTAAATCCTCCCATAACGTGAGCCATTGTTTCGTATCCCAACTATATGTACGTTGAAACATTGGTATTATATACTGCTTCGAGCCTTCGATAATCTCCTGTAAATTTGTTTCATTTGCTTTCACTTCAATCACTCCAAATTTATAGTGTTAGTTGGACTACCCCTGTTAAATACTAACATTTTATAATAATCATATTTTACCATATTTTCATTTAATATATAATATAAGCATAGTTCATTTTATACGAAAGCGAAGTGATAAAATGTTCGTAGCAATCACTCCAAATAATGAAAAATATTTTGCTTTTAATGAAGATAAAAATTACTTATACTCATTAGCTAAAGCTAAAAAGCTATTTTGTCCCCATTGTCAAAAAAATGTTTTCTTCCGCGGTGGAGCTAAAAAGATTCACCACTTTTATCATGAACGTCATGTAGAGTGTAGTTTTGTCGGTGAGCCTGAAACGCAAGAGCATTTAGGTGGTAAGTTAGCTGTTTATAATTGGTTGAAGGAAACATATCCTAATGCTTATATCGCATTAGAAGAGCGGATTACGCAAACTAATCAGATTGCGGATGTATATGCCGATTTTGGTAATGGTCATAAGTTTGCATTTGAAATTCAATGCGCGGAGCAGACTGCGGAGAAATGGTTGGAACGTCGGAAGCTATATGCGATTGCTGGCATCAAAGATATTTGGCTTTTTGGAGCGAACTATTATAAAGAAATAAAAGCGGATGATCTTGAAAGAGATGAGGTCGTGCTGCGGCTAAAGTATCAGCAACAAATAGTGAATGACAAAGAACGTAGTGTTTACTTTATTGATGTGGAAAACCGTATCGTAAGACAGATAGGTAAATTTTTCGGTATTACATTTCGAACTGAAACACGATTTGTTGTGAAGTTGCAGGAAATCGCAATCGAGGAAATGAAAATCGCTAAAATACAATCGCCTTGCCAATACGTTCTCTGTAATACATTTACATATGAAAAAATTCAGCAATATTTAGACGAACGAAAAATTGAGGCGGCTAAACTTTGGAACAAGCGTAAAGAACAAATGGCTGCACGTATGTACAATATTCGACAAAAACAGCTAAAGCAAAAGCGTCTCAAACAATATCAAAATTATTTAAATAACTTCAGTATCGATAAAGTATTAAAACGTATGTCACATCGAGAGCAGGTGAAATTTAGACAACTTGTGAAAGACTATGGCTTTAATGACCGTAACTTCCCTGGTATTTTTAATATCCAGATGGAAAACTATCACTATATCCATACGCCATACCCACTTTGGCAATTACTCGTTTTTCATAAAGCGATTACACATAACTATAGCAAGAAGCAATTGATTTACTCAAAATATTTATTTCAGGATCTTAAAGAGCAGCTTCGATATGATGTGAACGATAGTAAGGAAGTAGCAACGTTGATTCATAGTTACCTTATCTTGTTAGAGAAATGCGGATTTTTAGATAAGCAAACAGTATATCGTAAGTACATACATCCATTTAAAATCGAACATAATGTTCTTCCAATAGTCGATAACAAAGCGTTGAATTCAAATGTAGCTATGTATTATTCAGAGTTTAATTTGCTCGCTATTGGATGGGCTGACTACTACGATACCGAGTTATTTTTCACCGACGAAGAACAAGCTATGTTAGAAAGTGATACTGAATATTACCAAAATCTTATTTTACACAATATACAATCTCCTTTACACATTGAAAAGCGTCTTGTTGACTCATTTCTTGAAAGTATGGAAAATAACACGATAGAATTTGAACGACACGAAAAAGAATTTGTTGAGCATTTATACTATCTAGTAATGCATGATAAATTCATTTCGCGAGCCGTATATGATACATTCTTCGCACTGATCGAGGAAAAATCGTATGTTGAGCGAACATCATAAAATCTCACTTATACACTGGGATATGTCTTCCAAATAATCTTGTATACAATAACAGCGTACCAAGATTAACCTTGATACGCTGTTAAACATGTAGATTTAGAGCAGTAACGCTTTTAACGCTGCAAATTCATCTTCTGATAACGTTATACCTTTACCCATCTTCTCTCGGTTCGGTGACCATTCACGAATATCGTATTTTGGCGCAGCACTGTTCCAGCTAATGCGGTTCAGTTCTTTCTTCCAACCTTTTGCAGATTCAGATAACACACCGATATGTTCTACTACTTCATACTTAATTTCAGCCATTTTTACACCCCCATCAGTTGCTCCATTTTGACTTCTTCAACGACTTTTTCACCATCTAAAACGTAAACATAAACGGAACCATTCAATTCACGATAATCTTCCAAAATAATTTGTTCATCCAGTGCTTTTAAAGAGGTTGTTAATAAAATAAAACGTGCATTGCCTTCTGTTTCTTCACTCGTGAAATCGACCAATCCATACGCATTTTTTTCACGTACATTTAAACGTCCGTTGCTATGCTCGTAGGTTTTTATCATTTCGAGATAATCTGTAGGAATGACTCTCGCTATTGTTGAAAGCGGCTGAACATGTAACTGGACTAAAGACTTAATCGATTGCAGTTGGATGCTTCGCTCACGTTCCACATCTTCTAAACGCTCTTTACTGCGCTCTTCTAAATCCTCAATTTGTGTATGTGTTTGATTGATTAGTGCGCTATTTTTATGATTGATGTTGTCATTTAAATAATTGGTTAAACGCTCTTGTAGTACAGCTGTTTGTTCATCAAATGAACGGCGTAAGTAGGTACTCTTACGGTTCAAGTAGTCATCACGTTTCATTTGCACACTTTGTAGTAGCTTTTTTGCTTGAATGATTGCTTGCCGCTTAAATGTTAGATCTTCGTCTGCTTCTACACTTATGAATGTCATGGATGGCTGGAATAAAAAATATGGATCAAGTTGAATAAACTGACCTGAAGCTCGCTTCGCTAATAGCATGACTTCTTGCTCTAGTTCTCGACTGTTGCCATCTACAACACTGACACGGTTTAGCTCAATAATTAATGGTTCGCTAACGTTTGCTTTCAACGTACAAACGGGCAGAGCGACTTGTTGTAATTCCTGACTAGCAAGCTCCATAGCGATTTTTTGAACAGGATGGTCGCTCGTAATGACAATCACTTCTTCGGTTTGCTTTGTCGGTGTTAATGTAAAACGCAACGACTCATCTGTTCGTAAACTATATTTTTTACGCTTGATTAGCTCACGGATATTTTTCGGAAATCGATCGATACGGACAATTTGCTGGTCATTTGAAAAATTCAGCTTCATACGTGACGTTTCAAATTGCTTTACCGCAAATTCACCATAAACACGTGGTGGCATACTGTTAATCGAGATTTCTTGATACGCACGTCTAGCCCCTGGTAAATCAAAGCTTGAATCATCTAATCGCTCTTGTTTTGCTAGTTCTAACAAACGTTTATGCTCGTCTGATAACGTCTTTTCCATTGTCGCCACCAGCTCGTCTAAGTTTTCTCGACCACTAATCGCCGTTTCCATTAAACTTGCTAAATCAATATGATGTTCCTCTAACACTTCCCCGATAAAGTCATACACTTGCTCTTGTCCCAAGTCCTCACGCATTTGGTCCATTTTCGTTAATAAACGAATTAATACATCACCTTCACGGGTATTACTTGCTACAAGGTTGAAAATGAACACCTCATTTTTTTGCCCGATACGATGGATACGTCCCATACGCTGTTCTAAACGGTTTGGATTCCACGGAATATCATAGTTAATCATTTGATTACAGAACTGAAGGTTAATCGATTCTCCCCCGGCATCCGTTGCGAGCATAATTTGCACTTCATTTCGGAATTTCTCCACTTGTTCACGGCGCTGATCCATCGAAAAATGCCCAACAATTTTAGTGATTTCTGGTACATGCTGCAACAGTTTACGCTCAAGGTAATGGAGAGTATCTTTTGACTCTGTAAAAATTAAAATCTTCTCTCCTTTTGCTAAAAGCCCTTCCTGACCGAATAACGTACGCTCTAGCTCTGCATATTTCACCTCAACATCTTGCTGCACGAGACGCTCTGCTTTATAAACTAATTCGGATAACACAGCGATTTCTACTTGCAGCTCATCAATATCAATCACGTCTGTTTCACCTTCAAGCTGTGCATCGATTTCTTCTTGCTCATCGTTTGACAGCTCATCGTAGTTGAACGGTTCTACAGTTTGCATAGCCGTTAATTCTGATTGAAGCAACGCCTCCAACTTTTCTTTCCGACGTTTCAGTGATAAATAAATCGCATCGACAGACGAGCTTAAGCGACGTTGTAAAATCATCATCGCAAACGCAACGTTCGGCTTATTATTTTGCTTCGCTCGATTAAAATGCTCTCTCGCATAGGCAGTAACGTCCTCATACAATTGCTGCTCTTCATAGCTCAAATCGAATGAAATCGTTGTCGTCGTACGTTTTGGGAAAAGTGGCGTACCATCGAAGTTTTTCATTGTCTCTTTTAAACGACGAATGACGAACGGATTACTTTTTTCATAAATGGACTCACCTGTGTTCATACGAGAAAAAATATCGTGATCGACTAAGCTCATTAAATGACGGAAATTTTCTTTATCTCCTTTATGCGGTGTCGCAGTTAGAAGTAGGCAATGCTCTGTGTGACGTAACAGCCCTTCTCCGAGCTGAAAAATCTTCGTGCGGCTAATTTTACGCTTTTTTACACCATGCGTATAAGCAGCCATTTTATGCGCCTCATCGACAATGACTAAATCAAAGTTGGCTTTCATTATGTATGCTTTTATTTCTTCACGTGCTGCCCAATAAATCGAGGCAATCACTTTATCATTTGTTTCAAATGGATTTACTTCACTTGAACTATTTAATAAGCTACGGTTCACAATCGTAAAGTCTTCGCCAAACTTTTCTTTCAATTCTTCTTGCCATTGTTTTAATACGAGTGGTGGCACTAAAATTAAAATACGTTCCGCAGCTTGACGTGCAAATAACTCTCGAATGAGCATCCCCGACATGATCGTTTTCCCTGCCCCTGGATCATCTGCTAGTAAATAACGAACTTGTGGCGATTGCAGCATACGACTATATACTGCTTCTATTTGATGTGGCAGCGGCATAATTTTTTTATTACCACGTGCGCGGGACTGTGAATACTTATCCTCTGTTTTCAGCACGTAGTATTGCAGGTAGTGCTGCAAACGCTCTGCATTGAATGTACTTTCCTCTTCTTGAATATTTTCTAATTGGCTGAGCTGTGCTTTATCTAAATACTGTTCGTAATATTTATTCGTCTTACGCCCAATTGACTCGACTAAAAATAAATCGTCATCAATTTCTTCAAACTGTTTAATGACAACGATTTCTGGCCAAAAAGGACCTTTGATGATGGATTTGATTTTTAACATAATTTCCTCCACAAATTATTTTCGATAACCACATACTTGTAAAATTATAAATAATATAGCATAAAAAATTCCAAATTATCATATTATACATTATAATAGTCTAAATAATTAAATATTTCAGGGAGGAGATGAGCTATTTGACAAACCTAAATCCGCTTGTAATTGCTGAAATTGGAAAAATGGCGAATGAATTAATCGTCACATATGGTAAATACAAAGAAACAAAAGAAATAGAACAAACAGAAAGAATTAGGATCCGTGCAACATTATTAGCGTTAACGAAAAAAATAGAAGCCGAAACTCAAACATTTCAATTATTTTTAGAAAAAAGATTTGAAGAACGCCATCGACTATACGATATGGCAGAAGATTTAATGAAACACGGCATGAAAGAAAAAGACCCTGATTTAATCAATAGTGCGATCACATTAATCAAATTTACATATTGTGAAGATCCTTTAAAAGGAAATTCGCTGTTGAAGATTACAGATACGTACTAACTAAAATGGAGGTCTGATTATGTTAGATGAAAAATCACACAAACAAATTATTAGTACCCTTGAAAGAATTCATTTTGAAAAAGAGGAACAATTAAATATTGTAAAAACTTCACAAGAGCTTATTAATTCGTTTGATAAAGCATCTAAACAAACTGAAACAATTATCGCTTCTTTTTTCAATGAACGTAATCAAAAAATAGAAAACTTAAACGAACAGTTACAACAGGCTATTTCTCAAAATGATAAAGATACTATTATTAAAATAACTAAAATATTGGGGGATCTGAAGGTATGAGTTTATTTAAATCAATAATTGGCGGTTTAATTTCTTCTACTTCGTCTACAAAAGGTGGTGGATTTAGTGGCGGTGGCGGTGGTTATACTAGATCAAGTATTCCAAAAGATATGATCAAAACTGTCAGCAAATCAGAACCAAAAACAGAATTAGGCAGAGCTATAAAAGATATTGTTGAGACTACGGAACAAACAAAGCAAGAAATGAAAGACATTGTTATTGATACTGCAAGAGATATCACAGGTTTAGGCACGAGTGATAAGAAGGTTGCAAAGGACACAAAAGATCAAGCCGATGAAATTGTTGCAAAAGCTACGGCTAAATTAGAACGTAAAAAATATGCTGTTGAAAAAAAACATATAGAAGTCAAAAAGGCATTAGATAAACTGTTGTCACATAAAAAATCGCTATTGAATACTACAGTGACAGAATCACAAAATTTGTCAATTTTATTCGAAAACACGGATTGGGCATCACGTTTAGCACCTACATTTAAAGAATTGAATTCAAAAATCCAACTACCAAACAAAAATTTCTCTGCCTCATTTACAGGTTATCAAACATCTAGCTTAGATTTGATTGATATGATTTTGAATAAGCGAAACGACAAAGCCAATTTAGCAGCTGCCAAAGATTATTTGGACGAAGCTAAATTTTATCGAAGTGAAGTGAACTATCAAGTCGAAAAAATGAACATCCTTTTAACTAATTTAGATTTCACAAGTTTGGTTATCGCAGAAGAAAGTCGCATTTTAAAACTTTTGGAAAATCAGCTAAAGGAATTAAACACTGATTTGACTCACCAGCTGCAGAAAAAACGAGTTACGAACGACGAAATCAATGAAGCTAAAAATTTATATCAAATGGTTAAACTTGTTGCGAATACTTTAAAAGAAAAAATGTTCCACGAAGATAGTCGCATTACTAAAAGCTATGTTGATAATTTAAAGCAATTAGATTCGTTAATGGCAAATAATATCAACTCGCCTAATACACCTACGCTTAAAGAATATATACCACTCAATATAAATATTATTAATTATTAACATAGTAAAACCACGATTTTGTTAAATTCACAAAATCGTGGTTTTATTTAATATAGTGCACTATACATATGCAACGTAAACTCCGCCTCGCTATACGGTATCACTTTATTCCCCTCTACCGTCATCATTTTCAACGTACATGTTTGTCCGGTTCTATAATGACGTTCAGTTAGGTCGAATGTGAATGTAGTCGTACGTTCATGATTTTGTCCTTGCATGTTAAACGTATGTTCCACTTCATTAGAGATACGTTCGCCGTCTAAATAAAAGGCTAAACGAATCGTATGTGCGGTAAATTCAGTCGAAATGCTTTGCTCTTGATAAAGTGGTACTTCCACGCGCATATTTTTAATGACGCGCGATGGCATCGCTACGTTTACATCAACAAGTGCTGCTTGTGTTGTGCGGCGATAGTCAATTAACGGTGTGATGGCTTCTTGAGGTGTTGCACCGCCATGAACGAACTGTAAGCCGCCGCCACCGATGAAACGATTAATCCCTTTTGCAATGGCTTTTTGCGCACCTTGTAACGTCGTAAAGCTCGCTGGCACTTCGATTGCACCATCGCCAATCGATAACTGATCACCGATGATGAAACGACGATTGCTATCGAATTTCTCTCCTACGACACTGGCAACTTTTTCGGCGTTTTCGATTTTTGAATTTTGATATAAAAAGCCGTGGTCTGCTGTAATGAAAATACGCTTTACTTGCCATCTTGAAAGCAAATCAACAAGTTTACTCACTTGCTGTATCGCACGTTCTACTGCCGCGTACGTTTCACGCTCCGATTTTACCGTATCACCTGTTGCGTCAATGACATCATGATAGACATATACTAAACGTTTTCCTTTAAGCTGCTCATCTGCTGTAGCACGCGACCATGAAATGATGTCATCATATCGAAATGCGACCGATTCTGGCTCAAACTTGCGTAAAATGTTCATACGGTTTTCTAGCCCTTTTGTTGATTCATCATCTGCTAACACCGTACCATTTGATGAAATCGACAACGTACGGTGCGGTAAAAGAGATGCCATGCCAAGCTGTGTGTACGTTGGCATGTTTGCTACAAGCGGGCTGATTGTTGCGCTACCATTTGCACGTGCATCCAATTGTTTTGCTAACTCTGCACCTGCTTCAAAACGAAGTGCATCAGAAATAATAACGAAAACGCGCGTCGATTCCTTCTCCATAATGGGCTGAATGTATTCAGCATAAAATGTAGCTTGCTTCGGTAACTTACCTGTTTCGGCTTGTGTTAACGTATAGTTCGTTTCCTCAGCGATTTTCGATAAATATTTATGTTCGTACCAGTTTGTACATTTTTGCGCTAGCTCGTCTAATAGCTCACGTTGATCAAGCTGCATATAGCCCAGCATGAAACGACGGTACGTTTGATCGATGACGTATAGCTTATCCGCGTACTGTACATATAATGGAATACGTGTATCGTACTGTTTTACTAATGTTTTATGTATCGTGAAATCCACCGCATGCACTAACACTTGAAGAAGCCCTCGTACGCGCTCGTTTTCATTTGCCCAATGCATTTTCAAACGATTTTGTAGTACCTCTTTCCATATCGTTAAATTTGATGTTTGATGTAAAAGCTCCGTCGTTAGCTTTTCGATTAGCAACACATCAATAACTGGGAATGTCGCAATGTCCGCATAGTGCTCCATTGGACGATGCTGTAATAGCGAAACAATTTCAAGCTGCTCCTCGATGTCTCGTATGTATTGTTCTAGCACATGACGACCTTTTGACTGTAGCCAATCATCTACAAATAATGCACTTACGTTAGCACGTGTCGTTTCGTATTTTTGCTGTAGCGTCGCATCTTCAAACTGTGCGTAACGCTGAAAATGCGCGTACACAATATGCGCCATTAAATGCTGTAATGTGTATTGCTCAACGTGTACACCGAAATGCTGCCCAAGCAATGTAAACAATTGTTCCTTGCTAAAGCGTTTCACAATCGATTGATACAGGTCATTCGATTCTTCTTGTAAGCCAGCTGTTAATAAATGCTGTGCAATTTTATTCATTTCTGCAATAGGTGCGCCCGTTAATACTGCCAACATCGCGCATTCAAAATCATGCTCATTTGCATTGAGCTTTAATACTTTTTTCAGCTTCTCTTTACGCTCAGCACTTTTGAAAAACTCTGGGTACTTGCTCATAACGCTACGAAGCATAGCATCACTCACCTGTAGCTGCTCGGCAAATAACGCGGTCGTATCTGCTTTAAATTCCGTACCGTATAACTCCATATCGAGTAAATAGTTTTGCTCTTTCTCTGGCTTTGCAAAATGCGCGTACAATAAAAAAGACTCGTTCTTCTTCTCCACTTCGATTTCAATTTTCAGTGAGAAAAAGTTATTACGTGTCAATTCGCGTACATGAATCGGCTGATCGGCCAACGCCTCCGTTAACGCCTCTACTGTATATTCGCCTTGCTCGTCATACCAAAATACTACGGTACGTGGTTTGTTGTGTAACTCTGTTGTAATGCGTTCTTTTAATAATTGTATAATATTCAAAGGTGTTGCTCCTTTCGTAAAAGCTAGAGATGTATTTATTATGATGCGTAAAAATTTTCATGTTAGTTTTGACCGTTTAAAATTTATCAGTTATACTGATAATACTAGATGGCTAAGCATCGTAAAAACCTGATACGTTTATCTGGACTGCGCGTGCCAGACGTTGGCGGACAACATAAAAAGCCGATACTGATTCCAGACTTCGAGCGCTGGACGTTGGCAGGCAACATAAAAACTTAGCGATTTAAAAAACACAGTACTTCAACTGAGGTACTGTGTTTTATTTTTGAAAACCATCTTTTACATAATAAACAATGTCTTCAGCGCCACGTTTTCTTTCAAAAATACAACACACCTCATAACTCGTTTTCAATGCATGAGATTTGTCCGATTTTAAATGCAATAATGATTGTGGAACATATATGGCTGACAAATGTTTTTCTTCGACCATCGATAGTGCAAAGATTTGTCTCTTTGAACGCAATCCTTTTTCAAAAGAGAAATTATAAAACATGACATGCCCATCAATTACTCGAATATCCGCTGTTAATAAACTGTTTAATTCGCCAATCACCTGCAACTTCTGTCCGGTTGTTCCATCATTTTTAACAATGAGCTGTTCTGGATTTATTTTGTTATCTTTCACTAACTCATAAAAATGCTTCGCTGTGACAGACTTCTTTGTTTTCAAATCATAATATTTCACACCACATAAATGCATAAAATGTTCCTTCTTTGCCTTCACAACTAATTCATTAACTTCTTTCCCTTTTATGTATAGATAATGGAGCTCTTTATTAACAATCTGTTCGAAAGCTTGAAAGCCATCCTGAATCGCTTTTAACTGTTTTTTATTTTCCATATATAACCTAACTTTCTTTTATGATGATCTATAAATGATTTACTTACTATTTTATCATAAAAGGTTTTTATTATTTACAAGCACTGCGATACCGTAGTGATATTACAGTGCTTGTTTATAGTCTTTATTTAATTTTCGCTAATACACCTTTCCCACCACGATAAAACTTCTCGTAGTTCACCTTCACACCATCATCTAAATCAATTTCAATTTCCTCTGCTGCAATTTTTGCTAAACGCTTATCAAACTCACGAAGCTCGTCGATTTTCTTTTCAAACGATACTTTCTCTGCATTCAGTTTTTTCTTATCTGCTGCACTTAAATTTGGATTGACTAAACGATTGTCTAAGTCCGCAATTTCTTGCTGGTACTTCGCCTGCATTTCCTGTAAATGTTCGAAACGTATTGCTGCCATTGTACTTGGTGTATAACCGTGCATGTAGATTAACGTACGTAAGCCTTTTTGTTTCCCTGAATCAACTAGCCAATATAGAGGCAAATTTTCATACATTTTCAAATGATCAGAGTAAAATTCATTAAAAAAGTAATTTCTAATTACCATTTCCGGGTTATTAGAGTTTTTCTTAGAAAGAACACTCGCAATATAATTCAAGTTTTCTTCAACTGACTCTTCTCCATAAATTGATTTTAAGAATTGTTTTAAGTACTCTAATAAGTCCTTTTTAAAATATGGTTTTTCTGTTAACGAGATAGCAACATGATTTAAATTAAATTTTGTATTATTAAACCGTCCAAATACTAGTCCAACAAAGTAGGATAATATCCTCTTAACGATTTCTTCTTTGCTGTAAAATCCAACTTTTTGTGTATCAACTTCAAAAGGTTGAGAACTAAGATTTTCTATTTTATATAAATCAATAAAATATTGATTTATACTCTCTAATTTTGCTAAATAATTTACTCTTAAATTTGAGCTTTCCGTTAATAAACCGTCAACATATTCTTTTAAAGAATTATTAAAGTGACTCACTTCTTTAAATTCCCAATGTTCCTCTTTATTTGACCAATCTAAGCGCATTAGCTCGTAACATTGTTGCGAGATTAAATCAATAGTTTCCTTATTATTTGAAACAATTAAAGGTAAATTATTAATATCCGAAGTTAATAAATTCATGGTTTGATTAAATACCTTAATCAAACTATAAGCAACCTTACTATTTAAGAAAGCTAAAATATAATAAAATAGTGAATCATCTTTAATATATATAGCTGGACTTGCCGTACCACAAACAGAGTCATTGATTTCTCTGAATGCCCTGTACTTATTACTTACGTAGGACCAACTAATAGCCCTTTGAAAATAATATTCCTCATCACCACGTCTAATTGATTTATTATATTTTTCTGGATCCCATAAATCTTTCAATTTTATAACATGTTCCGTATTTCCATAAAATCTTCTATGTGATCCTCCTTTATTTAATAAATGATATTTCCCAAAAGGTCTAGATTCTTTGAAAATAATTTCTTCTTTTTTTACTTCATACCATTTCCTAATAAAAAGAGGATCTTTACCAGTAACAATACCTGCTTTTGAAAGAGAAAATTCTGCAATCGATGGATTTTTAAATAATTGTAATGTTTCTTTATTCAGCCAGTATGCCCATGGACAATCATTTATCTCCGTAATATTGATTTGATTGAATTTAAAGTTTTCATTTGAAGTAAGAAACTCTATAAATTTCTCTTTCTTTTCTTCACTACCTTCTGTCTCAGTTATATCGAAATATATACCATTATAATTAGGGATAAATGAATTTCTATAAATAAACGCAACAGATTGTACAATTTCTCCTTTGATTTCTTCAAATGCTTTTGTCCCCAAATGAATCATATTACATAACGTAATATTCCTTACTAGATGTTCTCGTAATACCCTAAAGCTTTCTAAGAACATCCAAGAGTGCTGATTGATAATCCCTATTAAAGTACTTTCTTTATAAAAATGTTGTTGTTCCATAAACGCAGTGAATAAATCTAATCTACTTCTATTGTAATTTAAATCTAAAAAGTCTAACAGTTTTTGAGGCATCGATCCCGCCCCCATATAAGGCGGATTCATCACCACCACATCATACTCATTGCGCATAATGTCCGTCTGATGAAGCAATGCTGGCAACACTTGTGCGGCGATGTCATGCTGCTCTCCATAAAACAAATCGTCCACTGGATTGTTTGCAATATGCGTTAATCGTTGCTCGAAAAACGTTGTGTCTCGCTGCGTAATGTTAATTAACGAGCCGTACGTTTTCGCATTATAATATTGGTCAAAGAACGCATTCACTTCGTCGTAACTATCGCCCTTTTCCTGTTGTGCGATGTACGCAATGACATCATCTGACACATGATTCGTCTCTTGAATTGATGCGACATGTAGCGTAAGCCCTTCACGTTCTACACTGCGTAAAAAGCGTTTCGAATACGACGCGGCTTTCATTACAAGTGCAAATGCAGCTAATTGATACGCGCGGTCGTCGATGTCTAAGCCATATAAATTGTTCTCTAAAATTAATCGTGGAATGTCACGCTCTGGGTAACCACATTTTTCATAAATTTCATAAAACACTTCAAACGCATACACTAAAATATGTCCACTGCCCATTGCGGGATCAAGTAGTTTAATATCCTCTACTTTTAGCTCCTTATTCACATACGGCGCAATTTTCTCGTGGAAATCTTCCTCCTCATGCTTGATGAAGTATTCCCAGTTGTCAATTAAATCCTCGTCTTCTCGGTGCGCCTCTGTCCAGTAACGTCCGAGCGAGTTTTGCACCATGTATTGCACAATCCATTTCGGTGTAAACAGCTGCGTCGCAAAAGGAATTTCTTCTTTTTTATATTTCGATTTTTGTGCAAATACGCGGTCTTTTTCTTCTGCTATGTAATATTGATACAGCCAACCGATCACTTCAATTTCTTCAAAGCTTTCCGTCAGCTCCTCTTTTTGCACAAGCGTTTTAATAACAGACTCGGCATCCAGTAAAAAGTCTGGTAACAGCAACTCCGTATAGTCTTGAATCGGCTCAAACATAAACGGCAAAATCGAATTCAGTGCGTTACATTGCGCGACAAATAGCAGTCGATATGCTGCTTCTGTATTACCAGTATGTAGATGTTCACGTACTTTTGCCTCGTCAACTTGTACATCCATCGTATCGAATTCAAATAAAATATCTGGATCGACTCGTCCGACTGTGCTTGATAACACATTCACCTTTTCTGGTAAAAATTCGTGTACTTCCATGTAGCGAATCGCAATGATACGGTTAAACCACGTATATGCGACTTCTTCCATAAGCTGCTTATAACCTTTTTGTTCCAGCTGCTTTTGCAATGACTTGAATGCTGCTTTTTGTTCTAACCGATATTTTGTTTCATTAATAACTAATTCTCCAAATCGTTCTTCCATCTGCAAACCATTGCTTTCATCAATGCCATATACATACGCCTTCGTTTTCACTTGCTCAATTAGCTTTCGACGAGACCACGTCGCAAAACTTTTTAATGCGCTTTTGTTCATCATGTCACCTCTTATAAGTAAAGGAAGGGAAAACACCCCCTTCCTTTTTATTTTTCAAACTTTAACGTATGCTCTTTTAACTCTTTTAATAATTGCTGCTTTAATTCATATAATAAATCCTCTAGCTCAGATTGCGTTTGAATTTCCGTTTTATGCAGCATGCGATATAACGTTTCAGACGAAATAATTTTCGTGCCTTTTTCGCGTACAACGGGTGGTGGCACGTCGCTTGAAGATGGCGGTAACTCTCCTGTCACTGGTGGCGTAACATGAATGAGCTCATCCTCTTTTTCCTGCGCCGCTTGCTGAATATGCGCTGTCACGTCACGAAGCTCGCTTAATTTCATTTTAATGAGCATAATGCTTTCGGCTGCGAGTAACTGTTGTTGCATTTGTGTAAAGCTCGGCATTTTTGCGGCAATGACCGTACTTACAGCTTCGTTATTTGAATAAAACTCTTGTAGCTCCTGTAACGTTTGCTCCAGCTGTGTAATTTGCATAGCTACCATTTGCTTGTACGCCGTTACTTCGTCTTGAATCGCTTGTTGTAGCTTTTCAATAATTGCAGGAATGAGCGGAATGTCTTTATATGGCTGCGGCTTCACTAAAATGTCCGTCAGTTGCTTTTTCAGTAGCTTCACATCGTCCGATTCGGTTTGTGCTAAGTCACTTTCAATCGAACGTAAAAACTGCACAGCTTCATCAAAACGTTTAATTGGCTTATTTAAATAGAAACCTGTTAAAATTTCTAGTTCTTCCTGTGCATCAAGTAAATCATCCTCTGCATCAATAAACGCCTGTACAAGCTGCTCATCGTCACGAATTTGTAGCATGCGTTGTACGTCGTTTGAGATAGAGATAACTTTTGCATACTCTGGATACGGATAACTCGATGAATGATTGTTTTGATAATACGTTGTAATGTCTTGAAGTGGTGCTAAGAAATGCTTCTCCATTGCTGCTTTCAACGCATTCGCAAACTCCTGGTACGAATCTCCTCCGTCTAAGCGACCGAATAGCTCTTTATATAACGACATAAACTCTTTTCGTACTTTCGGATCCACTTCCACTTCTGGCACGACACGAATCGTATCGCGATCTGACGTACGGTTTAGTTTCGTATAAAACTCTGTCGCATTTGCTGGGCTAAATAGCTCGTCTGTAATGGTCAATTTCACTTTGCTGTCATGCATTAACGCAAGCAAAATGCCAATCGTATCCTGCTCTGTCCAGCCATATGGTACTTGACTATATTTATCTAATACCTCTTTAAGTGATGGCTTTTGATGATTACGAATGAGTTCTTCTAAATAGCGTAATACTTCATTGTATGCACGAATATTGCCTGTCGCATTTAATAAATCCTGTTGAATCCCTTGCTCATACATACGTTTCCATTCCGAAATGACATGTTTCATTGGAATTGGTTCATCCATATACTCTAAGTACTTATATGTATTTTGCACAAGCATTTCAAATGCGTCGTTTACTTGCTTTTCGAAGTTACCACGGAAAGTACGCTCCTGCATTTGAATGTAAAACGTTGCTGTTTCACACGCTTTTGTTAATAGCTCTTTCGCTTTTACATCGTAATCATCGACATTCGCTAATTTGGCATCATAAATGCGATGTTGTGCTTGTGTCGTACTGGCATTCCGCTTTGCTGATACGTAACGACGTGTTTGTTCCGATAGACGAATTGCTTCTTCTGCCTCTGCGATCAAGTTATGATCTAGTTTAATGATCATTTGCCCTTCAATTGCTTGCACAGCTGCTTCTGTTGCGGTCATGTCCGTCGTAATAATTTGCATTGTTAGTGGATGCTTCATATTAGACTTCGTATAATTGTCAAAGCGCTTATTATAATCAAAAACAAAGCCGTTGCTCGTTGTAAATTTCGCCTTTTTGTAATTCTCCGCAAAAAATGTCTCCACTAAATTTTCTTTAATCGTCGTCATGTTAACATCAACGTTTTTAATCTCACTATTAATTTCCTGCTCTTCATCAGAAAGGAATGAGAACGTACCATCAGCATGCTTTTCAATAAATAGTGTACCTTCTAAACGATTGAGCGACTCTTTAATTGCCAGTTCATTTCTTTCAGCATCAATTCTCGGTAACAATAATGCCGCAATATTATTCGGTGTTGCCGGAATGTGCGCGATTCCTTTAATTAAATACAGCACTTTCAAAATCTCTACGTCAGCTTCGACTAATCCTTCGTTGTTCGCTGCACGTTTTTCTGCTCGTGAAATCGTTTGCACAATCGTTGACTCTAAATGTTGACGAATCGTCGGGTAAAACTCTGCCATCGTGACAAGCGTTCCGAGTGAATCATCATTATGTTTAATTGCTGCGTCTTGGAACGACTTTAGCAATGAACGCTCTCCGCGTGATGCGTACGAACTTCCCTCACCATGCACACCAATTTTCTCTAACACCATTTGTAGCAGCTCTACTTGATACGGTACAAATGGATACGTCGCAACAAATTCTTCTGTCGAGCGATATGCTGCATGATACTGTGTTCTCTTTTGTTCATCATCAAACGCTAAACGATTTCGAATAATTTGCTCATTCGGCTCATATATCACTTCTAACGTTTTAACCGCTGTCTCCGTCTTTTCTAGTAAACGACGCTTTAATACTTCATCTGTATTAGTACTCGATAAGTTTATACGTGTTTTGAAGCGACCTTGAATTTTTGAGAAACTCGTTGTATCGACAATGTTTGCAACCGATGTAATGCTTTCTTGTGACGTAATCGCAATCCATGCTTGTCCATTCGTAGCAGCACCAATTTCTTCAACCGCATTTTGCAGATCCAGCATTAAGCTATTGTCCATACCGATATATTGCCCTACCTCATCAATTAAGAACACGAGACGATAATCGTTCCCCTTAGACTGGCAATATGCTGCAATTAACTGCCCTAGCTGCTTTGCTGAAATGCTAAACTCTTTTTGCGTATTACGTACTAAAAAGTCAGCAGATGCTTCATCATAGCCAATCGCTGTTAACGCATCAATTATTTTTCCGAAACGAATACGGAACTTCAAACGATACGTCTCCCATTCTTCATCATAAAGCGCTTTAATTTTATTCGTAAACAGCTCATACTTGCCGTCACGCTCTAGCTGGCGTTCGAAATCTGCTACCCATAGCGTCGTCGAGTACCCAACGTGCTCATTGAAAATACGCAAAATGATTTCAATGATGCTTTCTTTACTGCCACGTGTTGCGTTCGTACTTGCTTCGGAACCAACATTAAATAATAGTGCATCAGAAGGCTTCGCACCGACATCACGCATGACCGCTAACAAAGTTTCATCTTTAATTTTGCTTTCGAAATATTCAAATGGCGCACGACCTTTAATCGTCTTGTTATCCAATAAATAAGAAAGGATTTTTAAAAAGTGTGACTTCCCCGATCCAAAGAAACCAGAAATCCACACACCAACGTCCTTCGTCGGCACGTTATAAACTTCCTCATAGTTTTTATAAAATTCTTTTAAGCTATTTAAAATTTCATCTGTTACAACATATTCGCGTAACTCGGTATGTATCGTTTCCTCATCAATTTGCCCTGCTTGCACGACACCATTAATGGGGCGATTAATATCTTCTTTAAATATTTGTTTAATGTTCATTCAACACACTCCTATGAAATTCGCGTAATTTGATATTCATCTTCATGACGGAATTGATTGTATAAGCGCAAATCAAGCCCCGTAAAATGTCCTGGATAAAATAAAATGATGGGCGTTCTATACGCATGATTCGATAACTTTTTCAATAAGTGGCTTGAACGAATAAACGGGTGTACGGTACCGACACCTGTAATGAAAATGATTTCCGCGTCTCCTGCCTCCTCAATAAAGGAATCCACTAGTAACGTACGATCTTCTAACACCGTTTGAATCGCTTGAGAAAGTTCTTCATAACCTTCTTCTTCAGCTAACTCAATCAATTCTTCCAAATCTTCCTCAAATAACGTAAGTAAAAATTGGAAAAGATTAATTTCTTTAATATTCAATGGCGAGCGTTTTATAAGTCTCTCTATATAAGTACGAACGTTTAACTCATCCTCAGCAGCATAATCTAATACAAAATGGGGAATTTCACTGCCAATACCTGTTGGCGTTGTAAAACCTACTTGATGAATACGTGTCTCAAGCTGCTCTAATCTTTTATAAATGGTCAATGTCTACACCTGCCTGTAATGTAATAATTGCGTGTAATAAACAATCTTCTTTCGCATACTGTGCCAATTTTGTACTCACATGTAACGGTTTAATGAAGTAAGCACTTTCATTTAGTTCAATTATACCACTCTCCCTGTAAAATAATAGAAGCGTATTGTTCACTTTCTTCTTTGAAATGTAACTCCAGTTCAATACAACGTCCGATTGTTGCTCTTTCTCTTCCATAAATGACTGCATATGCCCAAAAACAAACTGCTTATTTTTTTGCTGGTAACGATAAATAATCATCTCGTAAAAGTTTTCATATGCATAACGATATGTTTTTAACAATGTATATAAAATGAGCGCTTTTTTATCGTATTTCGTGCCATTCAAATAAAATGATCGTAACTGTGGTGTTAAACTAATCGCACGTCGAAATACCGTTTGAAAACGTTTTTGTAACGCTGCTTGTGTCTTCACTAAAAATGGATTTTCGTTTGAAACGATTTCACGAATCTCCTCACGCGATAATCCTTTCTCCAATAAGACTAAAATGTACTCGATATCTTGTTGATACCAACGTTCGCTCGTTATACCTGAAGAATATTCCATCTGATGACCTCCAGTTTTTTTCTTCTTTCTATTATAGCGATTTAGTCCGTTAATGAGTAATTGATAATAAAATCAAATAATTATGTGATTATGACTTTGAATTTCCATAAGAAAAAGCCGCACATTTCGTAGAGGGCACTGAAAAACTTCCGTTTTTATGACTCTTCCATTTTT
>NZ_MATO01000023.1 GCF_001700325.1 Caryophanon latum | reverse complement strand
CTTTCTCGCTACCCCCTCACTGCCACGCATTTATTAGCGGACGTTTCGCTAAACTTTTTCATAAAGCCTTATATATCAATGGATTGAAGCTCTTTTACTAATTGAGATACTCGACCTTTCGATATCCCTAGTTTTTCAGCAATTTCCTTTTGTTTTAAACCTTCTTTTACTAACGCTAATACATTATTTATGATTTCTTGTTTCGCACGTTCTCGGCTTGTTAGCCCGTCTTCTGAACGTCTTCTTTCACGATGCTGTTCTGTATTACGTCGTTGCTTCTCCGTCTTATCAATGATCGACTTTAACTGACGCTGCTCATCTGTCGTAATTGCCAATAACTCAATCAACGTCGTGTTCTTGTAGTTATAGCCTTTCGAAATGTCCTCTCGGTGACGTTCATACGCCTTAAACGTCGATTTCACCACCGCCTCGACTTCTGGCTTCGGTAACGGTGTACGAAGTGCCTCGTTGAACTCCATGATGAAATTCCGCGCCACGTGATAATTGTTATGTACAAGGAACATTTGGTACGCATACACATGGAGAAATGCATTGCGATAGCCGTCAATGTCATAGTCACGTAGCTTACACAGCGTTTTAAGGTCACTAGCACGTGCCACAGCAAGCGTAAAATAATTATATAAGTATTTCACCTTGCCTGTTTTCTTTCGCTTCTGTGACGGCTTTTGTGGCGCATTCAGATCAATCATCAATGCCTCATTCATGAACTGCTGCAAGCAACGCATCGTGTAAAACTTTTCACTGTAGTTTAAAATGCGCACCGTTTGCCCGGTTTTCGTATTGATGGACGTTGGCACACGTAACACACGCACCACATCTTTTACCTGTGGATCGGCACCTAACTCTTTCAACGTGTCGATTAAAAACGTTTGAATGTGGCCAAATAACTTCAACACCTGTTTATATTTCGCGGGCACACTCTCAATTTGCCAAAACAAATACATGCCCTGCCCCGAATGCACAATAAACGTGGGCTCTAATAAACGCTCTGTACGCACTAAAAATTCAATTGCTTCCAGCGTTTCCTCAAACGATAATGCATATTTATAAAAGTCTAGATCCACATAAAACGCATTAATATGGCGCGCATTCTCTGCTGTTCGGTGCGGCTTGTAGACGGTATTTGGTGTGTAGTAACAGTCGATGTCGTCTTGCTGCACGATATAGTTGTGCCAAATATCAACGGGATAGTGCTGTTCTTTCCACCCTGTTTTACTACGTGTCGCAATCGTCACGTAGCCATCAGCGCTTGGATGAACAATGTTTGCCCAATCGATTAATCGTAAATCGTGTACGAGTTTTTCGTGAATGTGTGGTAAGCCCATGTCGCGTTCTCTCCTTTAGGCGTAAAAAAAGCAAACGAAGACAACTTTTTCAGTCGTTTTCATTTGCTCTCTTTTCTTCTGCTGAAACGCTTGTTTTTAGGCAAAAAATCCTTTAAGATGGGCTTAAGAAAACGAACGAAGGACGAGTTCGATCGTTTATGAAGCTACCTGGAGCTACTAGTAGGGACGGCAATCCCTTTTAGCGGCTGTGATGGATAGCTTCTTTTTTTTACGCTCGATTTTTAATTACTTTTCATACTAGCGTTCTCACGCACATCTGACAAATATTTTTCAAATTCTCGCTAAGAACAGGAGAATCGGCGTGAAAATGCACCTTCCCAGACATACACCGAAACATCTACACATATTTAAAATTATGTGGACATTGAAAGGTACGTCTAGATTTAGCTATAAAAACACTAAAAAATTATTAAGAAGTTCGTATGTTTTCAGCTTTTCGTTGTCTGGATGCCCTTAATAGACCTTTAATATCTTTTATATGTTAAAATATTGAATAATAGGGGGTGTAAGTATTGACTACTGTACGTACTACTATGCTCGAAACTGTTGACGGCGAGCAATTTCATTCACGCTATCATCTGCATAATTCTTCGTTTTACAGAATGAGTGAGAAGGTCATTATTTCTATCAAAAACGGTCGTCAAGGCATTGATGTTTTTGTTAAATCAAATGACGGCATCTACGATTTTGTTGGAGATGTCTCCTTCGATAAGTCAGATTCTCTAAAAGAAACTGCGAACGTTCTTTTTCATTCAAAAGGTATTAACGGATTCCGATATGACGGTGATACAATCATCGACATCGAACTAGATGCTAAGAAAGCTCGCGAGTACAAAGAGAAAAGTTTTTTTGATTTAGATTTTTAATGTTTATAAAAAGATGCCTTTTAACTAGTACTTTAATGTGTCTTTACACAAGCAGCTGGAACATTCCTTGTCTCAGCTGCTTTTATTCATTCATAATTGACGAGGAAAACCATCAAAATGAGGGAAAGACAAGGTACTTTTTCATTTTAAAGTCTTAATGCTTATAAAGCGACGTCTCTACCATTAAACATATGTCACATCCTTTTTAATGGTAATTCTTCTACTAATTCTCTACATAGCTTAAATACAGTGTGTAAATCCACTCTGTGTTTTAAATCTAAAGGCCAATGGCGTCCATGTGCAAACCAATGTCTATATGTCAGTAGACCACTAAATTTATTAATCTTACTTTTAAATTCCGGATGGTGTTCTTTCCATATTTTCAAAATTTCTTTTTCTAGACTTGGTTTCAACGATGTAATATTCTCACGCATTTTTCTACTTAACGGATCTTTTAACTTTTTTCTTGTACGAGTTTTAAAATCAAGAAAGAATAATGCTTCCATGGCTGCAATTGAATTAAAAGCAGTACTTTTATCATTTTCGTCACATAAATATTCAAAATAGTCATTTACTTCTTTTTTACTCATCCCAACAAAAATCGGATCTGGGTCCACCGTTTGAACTGAATAACCTAAAACAAGCTTCTTATGATTATTAAGACTAGAATCTATAACCTTCCATTCTTTAGCCAATCCTTCTAAATCCTTATTTTCCAAATTACTCATCAGAAACTACCGAAAGTAACGCAGAATAAAAATTATCCGCATTTACCTGTAAATAGTCTCCATATATTTCATCAGGTGCTAGTCGCCAATTCCAATCAATCGGCTGTTTACTTTTTGGCATAGAACCTTTGGCTTCTTCTAGTTCTTTTTTAAATTTAACCGTCACATTTATACGGTCCTTTGATAATAAAAGGAATTTCTTTAAACCATACGGTCCTTTTAAATCGATTCTTCCCTTAGCACCGATTAGCATCGTACCAATTGGCTCTAAAAATACTTGATATCCACTAATTCCGATTTGCATTTGTCTAATGGTATAACTCTCATAAGATTCTTCATGTAGAGTAATATCATTAAATTGATAAGTTACTTTTGCTCCTAAAGGTTCAAGCCAACATTCTACATCCTTATAAAATTTATCTACATAATCAATCCACTCTTTTTTTTCATTTTCCCAATTGAATACATCATTATTTTTTTCATTCTCATTCTTATTTATAAAGTCTTCTAAGTCTTTTAAACTCATACTCAACGCTCCTTTTAATTTATACTTCTCTAATTAACTTTGAAACAAGAGACTGCGAGATATTTAAGCGCGCCGCAATTTCTCTTTGTGTTAGGTTTAACTCGTTATATAAACGTAACACTTCATCTTTGTAATCAGACTTTCTAGAGAATATTGGATATTTAGTTTGAGTAGTAGTCTCTCCTATACCTTTTTCAGCTGTAAGTGTTATAAAATAACCATTCTGTTTACCACTCATTGTAATAGTTTGCTTTTTTTCATCATAGTTAAAGGACCCTGTCCCTTCTTCAAATTGATTTAAATAATTAGTTATAAGTGGCAATACAACTTCGTCTCTCTCTTCTTTCTTAAATATTTTCATCTTTTTTTCCATAAAAACCTCTTCCCTTCTATTGGAAATTATAATATTACAACTTGTCATTACAGACGTCAACATCTCTAGATCACAAAAAACAATGGCAGTTATCAAATTCCTTGAAAGAGGGCTCATTAAATTTTTGCGAATTATCAATGAGAAGCAATCTGATTAACACTGGTTAGAAAAATCTTGTTTTCAAAAAACATTGATTTTAAAGGGTTTATGTTTTCACAATACACAATAGTAATAACATAAGAATCTACGTATCATTATATCTATAAAGGAGGATATAACATTTGAAAACATCTAGAAAGCATAACTATATATTAGTGCCAGACTTTTTAAACTGGGATTTTACAAAAAGAGAAGGTGTAGAGAAGATGGTCGTTACATTATATAAACAAAAAAGACTTGATCTGCTAGTTAGTTTGTTTAGATTTTTAGAACCTAACTCTAACTATTTAATTGAACATAGAGATACGTCTGGTGAGACTAAGAATATTTTATTTGAATTTTATTATTCATATAGTTCCCAAGAAAATAAATGGGTTGAAGATGAGAAACTTACTGAATACCATCAAAAAATAGATATTAATATCTTTAACTCTCATCTAGAGAAACTAATAGAAATACAAACAGAATTAAATGATATTTATACAGGAATTAAGAATGCTGAAGAATTAAATCAAAATATTGTAAATGCTTTCGGAACTGATAGTTCGCAAGATGTGCAAAAAGTTTGGCAACAGCATCAAAAACTTTATAATGACGCTCATGAAAAAATATATTTTGAAATACAAGACTCTTTGAGCGAGCAATTAAAAAAAATAGACTGTAATTATCTTGAAGAATTAGACGAAATTAAACTTACAAATGATTACTACAGTGAAAATTTTTCACTAGAAACTGAGGTTTTAAAATATATTCAACATCAGGAATCAATAACTAAATCTCAAAACATCCCTCCATTTGATTTTAAAAAATACAAGGAGATCTTAGAGCTTCAGAAAAGCCCGCATTTAGATACAAATAATCAAGATTACTTGATTGCACAATTTGCTGGCGATAAAACATGGAAACTTAAAGAAAAGTTACGTGAAATAAATTATACGATTGGTTCACCTATACGTAATCCAGTTACAGGGGTTTGGAATTACACAATAGATGACACAAAGAATTTTATCGGTATCTTATATTCACATCTCCTTGAGTATGTACAGAGTATGAGAGAACATCTAGGTTTTCTACCTAAATGTTCATGGTGTGGTAGATCGTTTCAACCTACTAGCCAACAACTACGTAGATTAAAAGAAAATCACAATGTGTATTGTTCTTATGATATTGATAAAATAACTGGCAAATCGATTTGTCAGATGAAAGGTACTGCTAATAAGCAAAATCAGAGACGAAAAATAAATAAACTCAATTAATAGACACGAATTTTTTGAGATAATTTCTTGAATACGAATACAAATATGGGAGGAATAAGTCATGTCTACAAATAATGAAAGAAAGAAAAGAAAGAGAAATAATCAACGTATTATCGATAATTTAAATACAATACTTTCAGAAGATTTTTTAAAAACTACAACAAATGTATCCCCACAACCTTTAAAAGTTATCAGCAACGCAGAACTAGACTCTATAGCTAATAAATTAATCGATTTAAAAGGAGAAGAAAAAGAAATTTATCTTAATAAATTAAAACAAAGAACAGATGCTATTTATTTAGCACAAGGCTTAATATTTTCTTTCAGCAAAATTTTAGACAATTACAAAGACTTTAATAAAGATACTTTAGAAACATATAAACAACATTTAAATCATCTTCATAAAAAGCTAGAGAAAATCAATGAAACTGATAACCCTGTGGAAATTAATAATATTTATGCTTCTTTAAATGATATTACAAATAAAATACACATGATAAATAAAGATCAAAGAAACTTTTGGGCAATTGCAGGTGCTGCAGTTGGAGCTACCGCAATATGGTTAGCCAAAACTGCATTAAAAAGATGAACACTTTTTACTCATTTAACATACAAAAAAGGCTCCCAAACTTGCGTTTGAGAATCTTAGATCAAGCAGCTAGACATTCATTGTCTCGGCTGCTTTTTATTAATTATAACTGACGAGAAAAATCACCAAAATCAACGCAAGACAAGGCGCGTTTTCGACTGTTGAATACGTTAACATTTAAATGTGATTTCATTGTATTTTAACGATGTTTGGTTGGAATATTATAAAGTTAACTAGTTAACATATTGATAAATCAGCACTTTTAAGGTACGATAAAATAAATACATGATTGGAGTGAATGAATATGGCAGATGTAACATTAGGCTTTAAAGTAAGCGAAGAAGTGAAAGAACGTGCAAAACAAATGATTGAAGCGTCAGGCTTAAGCGCAAAAGATTGGATTCAATCAGCGATCACGATGTATGAGGCGAAAAATGTCGGCATGGAAGCACCTGAGTTTGTGACGAGCTTACATGAGTTAGAAGTACATACGACGCGCATTCACGAGCTAGCCGTTCATATGGTGCAACAATCGATGCATTTAAAAGACCAAGCTGTTCGTGAGGCGCATAAAGAGGCAGATCGTAAAGAAGAATTAGTCGCGGAACTACAAACGAAGCTGCGTGAAGTAAAAGAGCAACTACAAGCAGTACAAGAGGAAAACGAAACATTGCGTGAAGCATTGGAACAAGCGACGACACAAGCAGCGGACTTCAAGCAAAGCCGCGACACACAGCAAACGTTAGTGAGCGAGCTACAAACGAAAGTCGCTGCACTAACAGATCAAGCACTTGCCTACGATGAGTTGAAAAAGTCGGTGGCGGCAAAAGAAAAAGCAGAAAAGAAACAGCAAGCCGAGCTACAAGCAAGCTATGAAGCACAGCTACAAACGTTACGAGACGAACAAGCAGCCGCGCAACAACAAGCACAAGCACAACAGCAAGCCGCTTCTGCTCAACTAAAAGAGCTTGAACAAACGGTGCAACAGCTTCGTCACGAACAGGCGCTACAACAAAAGGAACATGATTTAGCATTGCAGCAAGCAGTCATGCAAGCCGAACAAAGCTACCAGCAAAAATTGCAGGCGCATATGGATTCATACAACGACAAGTTATTCCAGCTCATGACGCAAAGACAAGAAAACGAAAAAGAGAACGACGCCAAATAGCTTCGTTCCCTACTACTGACAGCGTGGACGTTCATTCGTCTTCGCTGTTTTTAATTTGCATGCATCAATTTCGTCACGCCTCTTAAAACGAAACGAACAAGGAGCTGACCGATTAACAATGGAATCATGGTTAGCATGACAACGACGTCACGACCAAATGGCTTAAACCAGCCGCCGTCGTTCGGAATGAAGTACATCGCTAAAAGTAGCGAAAGTACAGCTGTTGCGACATTCGCAAGCAGCACCGAGCGCACGTTCATATCTTTCGCTAATGCTCCTGCTAACACGATATATGCAATTGTACCAATTAGTAGAAACGGCGCGTCCTCCCTATTGATGTGCTGCCCGTACTCATAAAAATGAAACAAAAACGGAGCCGGTATTAATGTACATATGAGCCATAACCATTTCACAATCATCACCTAGTTTCTTTTATTTTTTGACGAAAAAAGCTTCCTTACCAAACAGCTAAACAACTATAACCACGATGCGATTTAACGACACAAATGATTATCGTTAAGAGCGTGAGGAGCAAAATTGCATCG
The DNA here is from genome assembly GCF_001700325.1 of Caryophanon latum. Lineage (GTDB taxonomy): Bacteria > Bacillota > Bacilli > Bacillales_A > Planococcaceae > Caryophanon > Caryophanon latum. The sequence goes on along the minus strand of NZ_MATO01000023.1, from coordinate 19,899 downwards.
TGCATAGATGTAATAACGATTGCTTCCGTTATATATGCTTACTATATGAAACGAAAAAAATAGGAAAAAGTTTCCGTTACTTTTTATTTATTTACACCATTGTATTTATGTTTGCACAAGGTATAATAAAAATACATAAATAAGAATAAAAATTCAAAAAGAGTAATGTTATGCAGCTTATTTTACAGTGCAGTTGTTTAGACGATTACGTACAGGAGCTACCGGAAGTCAATTTCTCAGACGCCTCGATTCAAGCGCTAAGCAATGAGCTTTTTTGTACGGGGCAAAGTGATATTGAAAAGATAGAGTGTGCCTTTCATTTCGTGCGAGATCATATTGCGCACTCGTGGGACATTCAAGGAAGAAAAGTGACGCGCACCGCTTCAGAAGTGCTCGCGCATCAGCAAGGTGTGTGTTACGCAAAGTCGAACTTGCTTGCGGCGCTCCTTCGTGGACAAGGCATTCCGACCGGCTTTTGCTACCAGCGCTTAATGCTGTTTGATACGCCTGAAAAAGGTTATGCGCTCCATGCACTCAATGCCGTATTCGTGCGTCATTTGAACAAATGGATTCGCCTTGATGCGCGCGGCAATAAACGAGGTGTAGAGGCGGAATTTTCACTAAACGAGGAGAAGCTTGCATTTGTGGTGAATACAGCGCTTGGTGAAATCGATTATGATACGATTTTTGTAAAGCCAAACGTTAAAACGATGGAGACGTTGCGGCGCTGTGACGATGCGCTCACGATGTATATGGAGTATTTACCAGACGCACTATAACGACAAAAAGAAGGTGCGTAAATAATGGAGGCCACTGAAAAAGTCGATTCACCCTACATTTTCTAATAAATCAACTTTTATTCCATACAAAAACGCGAAATTCAAAGTTAAGTACAACGAATTTTCGCGTTTTTTTAGTTTTTCAGCAGCCTCTAAATAATGCACCTCCCTTTCCTCCGTTCCGTTTACTAAACGTCATGATGCGGGACGATATTACTTTATTTGCTGATTGTTTACGTAGTCCAAATAGTTTTGTGCTTGTGCGAAATCGTCCTGCCATGCAGTCGGTACGTCTTCAAGTATCGGAGCACTTGATGTTCCCATACACGTATTAAACAAACGAGCCACCTATTTAGCTGCAATTTCATGTAAAATTATGTTGAAGGGGGTTTAGAGATGAAAAGATGGTTATTACTTATTGCCGTATTACTACTCACTGCCTGCGCTAGCAATGAATACGACGGGGCTCCGCTAACAATTGCGGTCATTGGAGACATGCCTAACATCGACAACGAGCATATTACGTTCGTGCCGTCGTCGCTTCAACAATGGACGGTTGATGCAGATGCGGCTATTATTACAAAAAGCGCGTTCGATGAGGCTTCAGATGATCGCTATATCGACACGTATAAAAACAGTGACGTGCCGATTATTTTTTTTGATTCGCCGAAGCGGCACTTTCCGTTCGTAAACGAGGGGCTTACATACAGTGAGGAGCATCGAGAGGCATTGATTGACGGTTCGCATACGACGGTATATTCCTTTGATAAAGACACGGCAACAGAGTATGCATCGTACTTTTTCGTTGAAGATGACGAACAGGCGATGTATGCGAAGCTATTTGAATATGTAGCGAAATGAAAAAAGCGAGCGACCGGTCATACGGCAGCTCGCTTCGTTTAACGTAATGGACGTACAGTAATCGGCAGTAACGTCTGTTCTAGCTCGGCACGCTTTTCTTCATATTGCGCCGGTAACATAAGTGATGTACCCATCGTCTCAAATGATTCATCGTGTGCAAAGCCTGGTGTGTCGGTCGCAATTTCAAATAAAATGCCGCCTGCTTCGCGGAAATAAATGGCGTTGAAATAGTTGCGATCCTTCACAGGCGTTACCGCTTTTCCATGTTGCTGAACGTGTGTGCGCCACTCGGCATGATCCGCATCGTCACTCGCACGCCACGCAATGTGATGCACCGTACCAACACCCATCGTACCACGCGCCTCTGTTGTCATGCGCACGTCGATTACGTTGCCGATGTCGCCTGTTGATGCAAAGCGCATGTAATCATCCTCTTCCCCAACGTAACGTAAACCCATCACGTTCACTAATACATCGTTCGTCTCTTCTGGGTCAAGTGAATAAAGCACTGCCCCGCCGAAACCTTTAATGGCAACATCAGGTGTAACGCCGCTAAATGACCATGTATTTAGCTCGCCTCCTTCACGCGCAACAAGCTCCAATTGCAAGCCGTGTCGGTCGCAAAATTGCACGTACTGTTCGCCAAAGCGCGTTGCTTCCGTATACTGAACGTCAAATGAAGTAAGACGATCCTTCCAAAATGATAATGCATTTGCTGGTACGACAAATGTTGTGACGCCGACTTGCCCATCGCCAATTTCACCACGGTATGCATTCGGCCACGGGAAAAACGTCATAATTGTGCCTGGACGAGCCGCTTCATCACCGAAATATAAATGATACGTCGTCGGGTCGTCGAAATTTACAGTTTGCTTCACTAAACGTAAGCCGAGTACACCTGCATAAAAATCAACATTTTCCTGTGGCTGCCCAACGATCGCTGTAATGTGATGAATGCCTGCTGTTTGTTTTGTCATCATACCCGCCCCTTTAATTATCTTTAATTCGAGATAAATATAGCACGGACGAAGCGGCACTGTCAAACGAACGAAAAAGACACCCGTTGTGCGAGTGCCTTTCGTATTGACCGAAGTGTGTTGATACGCGGAAAATGAAAGAACGCGAACTGCGAATTGAATAGGTAATCAACACGCTTGATATTAAACGGTCTTTTACTCCCACAATGCCTCGCTATCGACAAATTCCCCTTGCTGTAAATCGTACGACTGAGCGGCGTCATGGAACGTGAAGTACGCTGGCAAGCTAAATTGTGCCCCACCTGCTTCTTCCCAGCATTTCGCAAACCATTCTGAAATGACGCGCTGCTCCACGTCGTCAAAACGTTGCTCCTCGTATTGCTCATAAAATTCGTCCTGCTGTTCATTTAACAATGAATAATACGCTACTTCTGACAGCACTTCCTCACTGCCTGCGAATACATCCGGCGTCGCGTCATTTCGGAACACTTCACCTGCATTTTTATCCATTGAAAACATCGTAATCGCTAACGTAAATAACGTCGGATCCGCAAATGCTTGGAAATCAACAAGCTCCACCGCCTCGTCAAAATTGTATGTTTGCACGTTGCGAAGCGTTTCAATTAGCGGCTCGCTATATTGCTGTAAATGTTGCTGGATCGTCGTTATATAATTCTTTTCGGTCATGATTGACACTCCTTCTTGTTCTTTTTGTAAAGCAACCCATATAAACTGCTCATTGGGCATTGGAATAATGATGCGATCCGCACGCTTGTCTGCCTCATCATCGCTCAGCCCTGCTAATAATGAGTCGCTACCGTTAAATGAACGACTGTCAACATCGACACTAAATGCTTCCCTTACGTACCAGCCGTTATCGTTCACAACAGTTGCGACGAAGTATTGCGTGTCGCCGCCAAATACGTACAATGTTTCAGCGTCACTGACATTATGCGTGCCGTACACATTCGTCGCCAAAAATGTATCTTGTGCCGCTTCAAACTGCTTGAATGCTTCGTCCGCTGTTGCTGCTTTTACAACAGTTTCCTCAGCTGCTCGTGTGTCCACGCTTTCGACATCAGCGTCACAGCCAACGAGTAAACATGTACATGCGATGAATGCCCATTTTTTCATTGAAGTGCCTCCTTTTCATTTCATCATACCGTAATTTTCCGAAACTTCCGAATAAACCGGAACTTTTTTTGTAAGGAATCGCTCATTTATTATGAAGTGATGTTATGTGGATACTATTTGGTGCGTTAACGATATTGGCAACGATGACCAATATCGTGCTATACATAAAAGGAAAGAACAGGTCTGTTGATTAGCTATTTTTATACAGCTGAATTGCTTGTTTTTAGTAGCAAGACGGAGATGAACGCTGCATTTTTGTGGCATGGAGCGGGTGGCGAGACTCCTTGGGGAAGAGCTCGTGCCTCAAGACCCCGTAAGCCTCGACATAGGAGAGGCGCGGAGGCTTGAGCCGAGCCCCAGGAAAGCGAGCCACCATACGCGAAATGCCAGTTTAATGGCTAATCAACACGCTTGAGGAAAGAACTATGAACTTGCGATGGCGATTGCATTGTCGCTTACCGCATTGACGCTTTGTGCGGAATATCAGCTCATTGCGAATTGGGTCGTGCATGAAGATTGGGCGGCGCTGCTCGACGTAGTGCCAACGATGGAAAAAGTGTTGTGGCTATTTGTGATTGGCTCGATTGTCGTCAACGTCTTGCCTACTATACTTACATGGCGCAAACGATAGCTTTTTACTTTTCGAAAAATGTGTCCTATGCTAGCATAGATTGTGTGATACATATGAGAAAAGGGGAATGAATATGGAAATAATCGTAAACGTTGCAGACGATGAAGTAACAATTGACGGCTTCAAAATTTACGGACATGTGGAAGGCAGTAAACGCTGTGAAACGTGTGAATGTTCGTACATTTACTACGGTGAATTCGATTCGTATTTTTGCCCACAATGCAATACGTGGCACGAGCCAGCATGCAAAGATCCGAATTGCGATTACTGCTCAAAGCGCCCTGAAAAGCCGCTGCCACATAAATAAAATGAGCCGAGCGTACACGCGATGTGTCGCTCGGCTTTTGTCGTTCGCCCATTAAATTTTTATTATTTACATCAAATGGTTTAATTTAACATCATTTTACACTATAATGCAAGTTAAAGGAGGGATCGTGTTGAATTTAAAAGAAACGATTGATATGTTAAACAAAGTGATTGTCGAAAGTAGCGAATTGATCAAAAACGAAGAATCAACGAAGCAGTTTTTAATTTTGCCTTTTTTAAAAGGGCTTGGCTACGATACATATAGCCCAATGGAAGTAACCCCTGAATTTACGGCGGACTTCCATAAGAAAAATGAAAAGGTTGACTATGCGATTTCTTTAAATGGTGAGCCGAAAATTTTCATTGAGGCAAAGCCCATTCATACGTCACTTGTTAAAAATGCCCCGCAATTAAGTCGATATTTTAGCACGTTCCCAACCGTGAAAGTTGGCGTGTTAACGAACGGTATTGACTATCACTTTTTCACCGATTTAAATGACGCGAATATTATGGATTCAAAGCCGTTCTTTACGTTCAACTTAACGAACTATAGCGACGAGGATTTTGAGCACTTAATTAAGTTCTCCAAAAATTTATACGATGAAACGATGATTAAAGCGCTCGCAGAATCGCTTATTTATTTCCAGTCGTTTAAATCTGTCATTAAAGAAATTTTTGAATCACCGAATGACGATTTTATTAAGTTTGTCATTAAAGAACGGTTTAAATTTAAAGTGACGCAGCAATTTATTAATACGTCACGCCCACTCATTCAAAAAAGTATACAAGAAGCCGTATCAGAAATGATTGCAGAAAAATTCAATATTGAAGCGCCGACTTCTGAAAAAATGTTAGAGGAAGATGTGGCGATAGCAGACAAGAAAGTATATTATACGGAAGAACAAATTCATTCGTTAACTCGATCTGAGCCGTTTGATGGCATTACGATTACATTTCCAAATGCAGATGCATACATGTCGCTACTGAAGCTTACACCTGATGAATATACAGTGGAAAAAGGCAATCCGTTAAGTGATTTCTTTATTTCGTCAGTCGTGACACAAGGGAATAACATCGTCGGCTATTTAGTCGGTCAGTACATTAACAATAAAGAAGACGTTACGTTATATACAGTCAAATCTAATGAAATCGCCAAATTTTTAGATGAAAATCCAATTGTTAAAGAAACTGGTTTTATTAATGCACGTCTTAACTCACGCTTAAATAAAAAAAATAACGAAACGACGTATTATTTACGAAGCTGCTTACATAATTTATCGTTTCGCGAAATTCCAAATCTCATTTCAAAAGAAGCGACGAAATTTTTTGAAGTCGAGATGTAATAGAAAAAACGATTGTAGCCTTGTTAGCGTACAATCGTTTTTTTGGCTATGCTGAAGCGGTCGTTAGCTCCGGCTTGCTATGTGCATGCACGAACGCGATCGCCGCTTCGTTAAATGCTTGTGCTTTTTCGATATTGCAAACGTGCCCACATTTTTTTAATACGAGCGCTTTTGCATGAATATCACGTTGAATGTCCTTAAGTAACGCACGCACAAATAAATGATCTTCCTCACCTGAAATGTATAGCTTCGGCACAGGTGAACGATGCGCATATTTGTACGTTTGCTCGACGTTTTGAATGAGCGTAAACCATGTGAAAAAATTGCGGCGCGTCATTTTTTTCGCTTCTCGTATGAAGAGCGAGCGTGACTTGGCGTGGCGACCTTTTGGCATCATGACATGCGCAAATAAACGATAAATCCACATATGTGGCGTCATATGCTTAATCGCTTGTCCAATCACAAGCAGCCCCTTTGACCACGCATTAAAGCGCGTAATCGTTCCACCAAGCACGGCGCTTAACACACGTTCAGGTGCTTTTTGCAATAAATGATGAATGACGATTGAGCCGAGCGAAATGCCGACGAAATGCGCACGCTGAATGTTAAGCGCTTCCATCGTCTTTTCCACCTCGCGCACGACGATGTCATAATTGAAGTGATCCTCATATGAATGAACGCATGGTGAATCGCCGTGCCCTGGTAAATCGATGCATAGCACGTGAAAATGCGCACAAAACATGTCGAGCTGCTTGTAAAAAATGTTCGAGTTGCCCCCGATGCCGTGCAATAAAACTAATGTATGTGTTGCTGCTTCGTTTGTCGATGAATAATAATGATAATCTAGCATGAACCCGCCTTACCTCAGTTATGCTCCGTAAAAAAAGGGCTTTAGATGATATTTCGCATCTAAAGCCCTTTTTGCGCATAGTCATAAATGATATTGTATTTTTCAATCATTATAACGGCTCGCTCGCTGAAACGCAAACGAGCGCTTACACGAATTTTTAAGCAAAAACTTTTATATAGCTAGCATTTCGTATTGGTAACGAACTATTACAATACGAGCGCACGGACGACAAATAATTAATAATATCGGAGCAGATTCAAAAACGGTAAAGGAGCGTCATACGAACCCCTTTACCGCTTTATACCGTGATGCGCTGTGCTGCGAGCCATCTCTCTTTCGTTAATTCCATTTCAATTAAATGCCAATATGTATTGTGGTACGCACGCGCATTTTCGATGAAGCGGTGCTGCGTAAAGCCAATTTTTTCATAGCATTGAATAGCCGCTTCGTTAAAGTCAAAAACGCCGAGTGTGACGCGCTCTAGCTGTAATTCGCCAAACGCATATGTTAGCGCTTCGTTCATTAACTGCCCGCCGTAGCCTTTGCCGCGATGCTCCGGCGCAATTAACACTTTGCCGATGCGGGCACAGCGATAAATGCGATCGACACGCCCGATTGAAATATGTCCGATGCACGCATTCGTCGTCGAATCGATTGCCTTGAACACATACGTCGTCGCGTCTTCTACATTCGCCCCAAATATGTATTGATGTAGCTGCGCGGTCGTCAGCGGATATGTAAATGCTGGGCCGCCCCATTGCAGTAAAAATGCATCGGTCGACACCCAGTCAATGAGCTGCTCAAAATCTTTCGCCGTAAAGGGCTGTAGCTGTAGCATAAAATTCCCCCGTTCTACGCTATTTTGACATAAAAAATGTGCAGCGTCATATTTAGCGCTACACAACTCATCGTTAACCTCGATTAACTTCATTATACAAATGTTTCGTAAAACAAAATATGAGATATCTCACATTTTCAAAAAAAATTAGAAATCATTTCATTACCTATCACTAAAAGTTAGCATACCACAATTAACGAGAAAATATTCAATTTGTTTGGAAATTATAAACAACATTTGTATAGTGGAAACGCAAGCGTGCTCATTAGCCAATCAATTGGCAAAAGCATATTATTATGAAAAAATGCTAATAGGCTCGTCACATCGAAGCAAATTTTCCACACGCGAAATTTATTTGTGCTTTCCTTGATTTTGACATCATCTTTTCCTATTGAAGTCTGCCCGTTGCTTCAAGCCTATTGTCGTCATATAGCAGTTACTAACTGTTCTCGTTATTGCGGCAGTGGTTCGTTTTGTCGATACGTTTTATCAATTAGTAAAATCGGTTTGATCGTCACACCGCTGTTTGAATCAGCGCTCGCCTCATTAATTTGCTCAAAATCATAAAATTTCACGAGCTGATCGAAAGCGAATTTCCCTTCTTTATGCAATTGAATTAGCTTCGGAATCGCCAGTTGTGGAATCGCATCGCCCATTAAAATACCTTTCACAGAACGATTAAGTAGCACTAAATCCATAAATGAATTCATTTCCATACTGTTTGGTGTAACGGCAATTGGTGCAGTCACGCCACCGATACCGAGCACATCAATAGCTGCTTTCATCACTGCACTTACACCCGTTGTATCAATCGAGAAGTTAACTCCTACACCGTTCGTAATATCGGCAATGCGCTCTGCTAAATTTTCCGTTTTACTGTTAATCGTATGCGTAGCGCCGAGCTTTTTAGAAATGTCTAATCGAGAATCGTGAATATCTACCGCAATAATTGTGGCACAGCCTTCTACTTTTGCCATCATGAGCGCACCTAAACCGACTGCCCCTGTACCGAAAATGACAATCGAATCGCCTACTTTCACTTGCAAGCCGTTTACGACCGTGCCAGCGCCTGTTAAAAAGCCACAGCCGAGCGGACCGACAAGACGCAAATCGGCATCATCGTCAACTTTAATTAAATTGTTCACGTTCGTAATCGTATACGTTGAAAAAGAGCTTTGTGTGAAAAAATTTGAAACAGGCGTACCGTCGAGCTTTTTAAAAATTGGACTACCGTCTGCGCGTGCTCCCGACATGTTTAACGTCGTCCAGCTAACACATGACGACGGATGCCCTGTTCGACAGCTCGGACATGTGCCGCATGAATTGTATGCCATCACGACTTGATCGCCAACTTGAAAATCTCGCACACCCGCACCGACTTGTTCAACAATCCCTGCCCCTTCATGCCCTAACACTGCTGGCAACGGAAACTCTGCATCACCAACGCGCAATGCCTCGTCTGAATGACAAATACCCGATGCGACGAGCTTAACGATCACTTCATTCGCTTGTAGCTCCTGTAACTCCAATTCCTCAAATTCATACGGACCATTGACGGCGTTTACTACTGCTGCTTTCACTTTCATGCGCATTCCTCCTTCAAGTAACGTACAGTTCCAGTTTATCGCATCACCCTTTAATTTTCAAACTATTATAAAAATTAAAAAGGAGATGCTTGAAATTATTTCAAGTGTCCCCTTTCCCTTCTTTATTATTCCATTGTTACCATACCGCTTGCTAGCTCGATAAATTGCTCCACTGTAATCCCTTCTTCCATAAAGAGAACGTTGTAGCGTAAGCCGTTTTCCTCCCACTGTAAAAATGTTAAGCCTAAGTCGCCTGAAAATGAACCTTCGATGCCACGAACTGTCATCGGCTGCTCGATTGCTAGTGGCTCAGTTGGCTTAAATACCGAAATCGTGAACTGGAGCGCGTCGTCTTTTGCGTAGTTTATGGCAATTTCATTCGTATCGCTTTTCATATCTTCAATCGAATCAATCGTGTAGCCTGTCGTGTCTGGTAAAACTAAAACGTTGCCGAGCTTTTCTACTGCTTGTTCGGTCGTAATGTTTTCTGGTAAGCTAATCGCATTTTGTTGGACAACGACATCCTTTGGTAAGTCCAGTGAGAACACATCATCGGCAATGTTTGTGTTCGGCTCGTACGTCGTGTATTCTGTCGTCGTCGTCACGTCCGCCGCAACCATTGTTGATTTTAGTGGCATCCACGTCTTTTTATCAATCCAAAACTCCATGTCGCCAAATAACGTTTCGCCTTCTTTCGCTGTTGCGATTAAATGATACGTATCGTGCCCTGCAACTTTCGCATCGTCGCCGAATGTAATGTTGTGCGTATCTTTAATGCTGTTGTAAATGCTCATCATTTGCTCTTGCATCGTCGGCTGTACGTACCCGCCTACTGATTCACCTACTTCAAATGAAATCGCTGTTTTTTCCCCTTCCACATACGATGTGATCGTTTGTCCGTCATTTAACGCTACCGATGTTTCCCTGTTTGAATCCGTCATTTCTGAACGAATTTTACGATCCTTTACCCATTGCTTTGCGCTTAATGTACCATCGCCTGAATCGATCGTATACTCGGCATAATATGAAGACAAATCCTCCGTTTGCACCGCGTTGTTTAAAATGTCTTGCGGTGATAAATCTTCGGTGCTTGAACATGCCCCTAACGTTAATGTCAATATTAATGTTGCTGAATAAATGATTTTTTTCATTCCAATCTCTCCCTTTGTCGTCAGTTTGTTTGCTTGTTGTATTCAATATACCAGTGGATTTTTCGTTTTTTGAAAACTTTATACTTTCTTTATTTTTTACGATGTGCTGGCTGATCGTACAATACGGCTCGAACGTCACGACTGCAGGGTCTTGAAGCTCGCGATTTTCCCGCTGCAGTCCGCCAACTTCTCCGCCAATATTCGAATCGGCAAAAGTAGCTAATTCACTGGCAGCCAAATACAAATGGCGATTTCATTGTGCTGTGATACGGCTTCGATCGTACCGCCGTGCTTTTCGATAATTTGCTTCGCGATGCTTAGTCCGAGCCCTGCACCGCGCTGTCCAATTTGGCTGCGTGATGCATCGTGCTGATAGAGCGGCTCAAACAATTGCTGGCACTGCTCGTTCGTAAACGTGACGCCGCTATTTTGAATGACGATGTATGCACCGCGTTGCTCACAGTTCGCTATGCACCAGCTCGGCTTATGCGGAGAGTTAAACGCAGCAAGGTGAATCGTGCCACCTGCTTCGGTGTACGTCCATGCATTGGATACGAGGTTGTCGACGACGCGCATGAGCTGCTTCGGATTGACGACATACGTGCCATTTATCGTGCATTCGGTCGTGGCGATAAAGCCTTTTTCACTGCTCACTTGTTCGTAATCGCATACAAGCATTTCGAAAAATTCATCGCCGTCTACTTCGACGAGCTCTAATTCGTACGTCGGTGATTGCAGCAACGTGTACATCATTAAGTCGTCGAGCAGCTGCTTCATATAGTCCACCTTCGTTTGCACGACCGCTAAGTAATCGTCGCGCTCCACCTCGCTCAAACCGCGGCTGCGCACACTTTCGGCATATGCTTGAATCGATGTAAGCGGCGTTTTCAAGTCGTGCGATAAGCTCGCAATCATCATTTCCTTTTGGCGCTGCTCCTGTTCAATTTGCGCACGGTTTTGCTCAATTTCTCGCTGCATGTCATAAAAGCTAGCGGCAAGCTTACCGATTTCATCATTTGTCGTCACCTGTGCCGTCACCGTTTCCCCTTTTGCGAACGCGTGCATATGCTGCATTAATCGCTGCAACGGCTCGTGTAGTCGCTTGCGTAAAAATAAAATGACGCAGCCGTATAGCACAACAATGAATAAAACAAGCCCTGTTATAACGAGCTTCATTTCATGTCCGACTTGCTCCGTCCATTCCGTGCGTTATAAATGCCGATTACTTTTCCTTCCGCATACACAGGCTCCTTATACATAAAATGTGAATAATTTTGCTGAAATTCGTATAAGTTTTCATAAACAGTTTGCTGATCTTCAAAACTTGTCATCGTCGGGTTCGATGAGTACAGCATCTTTCCTGTTGGCAAATAGAGCGTCACCATCGTTTGGTCGTTTGACAATGCTTTTACCTCGTCGGATATAATGCGCTCCGTATACAACGTCGCATCAGCTAACACGCTTTTCATATTTGAAACGTGCGACCACTTATCGAAATATTCCGCCATACTTTGATCTTCGTAATAATGATGCACCGACACGTACAATGCATAGAGCGCTCCAAGCGGCAACACCATGACAAGCAAGTATGTCACAAGTAGCCATGTGCGAATGTTCATAGCGGCTCACCGATAAAGCGGTATCCTTTGCCCCATACCGTTTGAATGAAATACGGTGTTTTCACTGGGTCGCTGAGCTTTTCACGCAGCGCTTTAATATGTACGGTTACTGTATGCTGATCAAGGTTCACTTGTTGCCAAATATGCGTGTAGAGTGCCTCTTTCGTGAACGCTTCCATCGGGTGCTGTGCCAAAAGCTTTAGCAGCGCAAACTCCTTCTGTGTGAGCGCTACTTCTACACCTTGTCGCAGCACACGCTCCTTATCCCAATCAATCGACAAGTCGTGGGCAAAGTGCGCCATTTGCGTCGGCTCGTGCTGCTGATTATAGCGTCGCCAACGTTTTAAATGTGCGCGAACGCGAGCCTTTAACTCCTCTAGCGAAAACGGCTTCGCTAAATAATCGTCCGCCTCCTCTAGCCCTTCGACTTTATCGCAGTCGTCACTTTTAGCACTAATCATTAAAATTGGCACGTCGCTTTGCAAACGAATGTGCGAAATGAGCGTCAAGCCGTCCATTTCTGGCATCATCCAGTCAACGATGACGAGCGAATACGGCATGTGTTGAAACTCCTCCAACCCTTCCATGCCCGTCGAAGCCCATGTGACGTTGTAGCTCTCTGCCGTTAATGTGTCGCGTACAATGCGCGCAATTTCGATATCGTCTTCTACTAAAAGAATATGTTCCATGTTGTCCTCCTTCTGAACCTAATATAGCAGTGAATGTTTCGGTTTTTTCAAAGTTTATCGTTTCTTTATAAATGCTACTCATATGTTGATCTGCTAGTCAGCTAAATCATTCCAATTAGATACTAAAAAATTACGATACTACTGTGTAAAAGAGGAATCAGCAAGCGTGTAATTGCTATGTTCTCATATTTTTATCATGTACTTCCTCCATAAAAATTGTTAACATTTACCTATAATATAAATAGGAGGGCTCTTCACCATAACTTGGGGTTGCTTTTCACGTCGAGGCAGGCTTTCCGCGGGCGCGGAGGCGAACACGATGTTTGTCATGAAGGTGATAAACGCCACATGGACGTGGCGTTTATCACCTTCCTCAAGCCTCCTCGTCGTTCGTGCCTCACGACTGCGGGGTCTTGAGGCTCGCGCTTTTCCCGCTGGAGTCCGCCTCTCGTTTCAAGCAACTTTTATACGTCAACCCCAGCTTACGGTGATGAACCAATAGGAGGAATATTATGAAGCGCTTTTTTAAAATTGGTTGTCTTGGATTAATCGGTATATTCGTATTGTTACTCATTATAGGTATGATGGCAGATGACAGCACAACGCCAACTACTGAAAATAACGAGGAAACAGCATCAGTAGAAAGTGAACCTACTCAAGAATCATCGACGCCAGCTACTCAAGAGGAAGTAGAAACAGAAGTAACACCTACAGCAACACTAGGTATGCCGAAACGTGTAGGAGATGCGACATTCACAGTCAATAGTGTGAATACGGCGAAAGAAGTAGGCTCACAATATTTAAATAGTCAAGCACAAGGTACATACTTAGTTGTTAACGTCACATATGAAAACAATGGAAATGAATCGACAACTGTAGATACGTCTTTCTTTAAATTGAAATATGGTGAGAAAACGTATGACTCGGACGGTACAGCGAGTTTATACGCCAATTCACAAGATGATGGCTCGACTGTATTTTTACTAGAACAAGTAAATCCAGACATGTCTGTAACAGGCGATATTATTTTCGATGTAACGGATGAAGTAGCCAATGCGACAGGTTTGCAATTACAAGTACAGACAGGATTTTTTGGCACTGAAACAGGGCTAATTACAATTCAATAAAATGAAAAGCCTCTCTCCGCATCAATGTGGAAAGAGGCTTTTGTTTCGTTATCCTTTCAACAGCGTGTCATAGCCATGCTCCTCTAAAAAATCATCTGTCTCCGCTAATGAAAGACCGCTTTCTAAATGCTTCGCTATGATGAGATCACGTTCGTCACGCAAATAGAGCTCGTTATGCCCCATCTTTTTTAAAAAGTCCGCCGATTGCTCCGCATTTAGCTGCAAGCCGAAGCATAGCTGAATCGTCTTCTCTCGACTTGGCTTACGTTTGCCTGTTTGAATGCCATAAAAATAATCTTTCGTCACGCCTGATTGTGCAATAACTTGTGCATTTTTCAAGCCACTTTGTTTCACGTAACGCTTTAGCACATCGCTCGGTAATTCCGCAATAAATTCATGATGTAGCTTTTTGAGCGCGATTGGTAATGCGGTGAGCGAAACAGTCGCAAGCAGCTTCGAAAAAGACGGAAACGCTGCGGTAGTCGCACTTATTGGTTGAAACTTTTTCTCCTCTTTTTTTTCCATTTTTTCAGCTCCTTTGTGTACTTTTTGACCACCTTTTTTCATTTCAATATGGTGTATCCTCTGTTTATACGAAAGGGGATAAGCAATATGTTTCAATTAATTTTAGAACTACTTACTGAGATTTTTGGCAACCGCGATGACGAGCCGAAATCGCTAAAAGAAGAAGCGAAATCATTCATTGTCAAAAGCATTGTGAAGCGTCTACTCGGCATTAAAAAACGTTAACGCTCCCAAATTTCTTTCACACACGCTGGCACGAACCGGTCGACAATGCGCTTTGCAACTTGCAGGGCGATTAAAATCGAGATGATCGCAATGACGAAGCGGAATGACTCAACGTCTAGCGCATCGACTAGCGACGCGCTGCCGAAAATAATGGCAACTGCTACTGCCCAGGCAAGACAAGCGCCTGCGACGTACTGTTGCCATTCTTGTTTTGTTAGCTGCTTAAACAAATGGCGACGTTTATAGACGCGGTATACTGTAATGATTGAAAACAAGATGACTAATAATGATGACATGTTTAACACTTCCTCCCTAAACGGTTAGTTGTTGCTGAACGATTTGTGCGACGAATTGCGCAAAAGCCGCTTCCTCCTCGATAAATGGGAAATGATTGCTTTTTTCAAACGTTGTGAGCGTTGCGTTTGGCATATGCTCGGCAATCGATGCGGCGTATTCGTACGGACATTGCGCATCATGTAAGCCGCCGTAAATGTATGCGGTCGTCTGTAGCGTCGGCAAAACCGGCTCCATATTAAACGTTTTGAGCTCGACTTGTGTAAAATAATCGAGTCGCTTCGATACCGTTTTGCCGCTGTTTGGACGGCTCATCAGTATATCAAAGCTTGCCGCATCATAAAGCGACATGAGCGTCCATTGTTTATTGCCCGCACGTCGCTCCTCGATTGTCGAAGCGGGATTTCCAAGCATTGCTAAAATGTCGCGAATGCGCGCGTTGTTCGGATTGTCGGCACAATAAATGCTCGCTGGATTGCGCATGTACGCACTTGATGCACAATGCCCACCTGCCACGATGAACGAAAGCGATGTCGGTGCTAGCTCGGCGTACTTGAGCGCAAGCATGCCGCCCGTTGAATGCCCTGCGAAGCCCCACGTCTCAATATGTAACGCCTCACGCACCGCCTCTAAATCGCGAACGCTCTCGCTCATGCTGTAATCGTATCCGTCGTCAGTCGATTGCCCACAGCCGCGTAAGTTGACTAAATGCACCGTAAAATGCGGCGTAAACATCTCGGCAAACACGTTGCCATTTTCATTAAATTCACTATACAAATGCGTCACACAAAGCGGCGCGCCATTTCCTTTTGTAAAAAGCTGAAACGTACCGCGTGCTGTTTCAATGAATTGTTGTTGCCACATGATCAACACCCCTTTATGTAACAATTGTAGCATATTTATTTTCGTAATTTTCGGAATAAATATTTATTTTTAGCACAATTCTTGTATAATAATGAAAAAAAGGTAAGCGCTAGAAAAAATCGCGCTTACCTTTTTGTTATTCATATTTAAAGTAATAGTTGTACGCTAAATCCCACTCATAATACGCAGGAATAATTGTATACACCGTCTCATCTAATAAAATACGTTCAATCGAGCCGAAGTTTTCACGAATGAAGTGGACATTTTGCCCTTTTTTCAGCGTGAACGTGTAATTGTTCGGGTAATTGCTCGTAATTTTATTTTGTGCATCGATGCTGTAGCGCACGACGATGTCACCAGGCTTTATGTCGTCAGCGTCTGGATTACAAAGCACGTTCGACATCGCAAACGCTTTGCCGTTCCACGTATATTGCTCACCTTGTGATGACTGACAGACGCGCCAGCTACCGTCTTTTTCCTCCATAAATGCTTCGCTATAATACGCCTCCGATTCGTCAATGACAACCGAAACATTTTTACCGTTCGTACTGCCGAGCATCACAAATGATAGCGAGCGTCCTTCATAGCCAGCTAACACGACTTGCTCGCGCGCGTTGTTCATTAGCTTACCTGACCAATGTGGCTCGTAATACGCCGCTTCTAATGTGCGCTCATACGTACGTGTCCAGTCGCCTGCTTCATACGTGTACACATGAACAAGCGACTCATATTCATCGTAATTAAAGTACACTACGACCACTTCTGGATTATCGTTGCCCGTTAAGAAATAGCTGTCGATGCTCGTTACTTCATAGCCTCTCGGTGCGCCTTTTTCAAGCGATCCTATGAACGGCTCGACATCAGCGGGCTTTCCTTTCACCGTGACAGCGAGCGTGTCCGTATACGTTTTGCCGTTATGCTTATACGTTGCCTTCACGGTCGCCTTAAAGCTTTCAGATGCATCACGCACATCAATTTTTCCAGATTTACTAATGCGTATACGTGCATCGGTCGTTGAATACGTCACATCGTCTGTCACGTTTTGCTTGCCCGTTTGCCCTGTCACAACGTCTTTCCAGCTCGCATTGACGCGCGTGTCGTACACCTTTCCTTCCTCTACCGTTAACGTATCGTTCGCAAATGCAAGCTCCGTTATGAATTCACAGCCGTTATTTTTCGCAAGCATGAGCGATTTGCCAGTAAGCGGAAACGTGTTGAGCGGTGCGATGCGTTCCAGTGCCGGAATTTCAAGCAACATGTCGTAAAACACACCTGCCTCACTTAGCCTACACGCGCCTAAATCGCCTTCGATATCGACGTGGTTTTCCATTTTTACGTAAGCGCCAAAATCGTTATGCAAATTGACGATGCCGAGCGTTAAATAGCCTGCCTCGACCGTAAAGCGCGGTCCCATTTTCAACTGCACACCACCGTAAATCGTTGACGCTTTTTCGTTTTGTAAATGGAACTCCGCAATCGGGCTGAATTTTTTGCGCTCATACATTGCCCCTAGCTTAAAGCTCGTCGTGTTCGTATACGCAACGCGCGCGCCCATCATAATCGACGGACGAAGCACAACGCCGGCATGCAGCTCAACCGTCAACCCGTACGGCAGTCGATACGTAAACTTCCCAAGCTCGACATCTTTATTGAGCATTTCCTTATACATTTTTTTCAGCGGCACCGCAACTTTCGGCTCGATGCTGACACTTGCAACCATCGCCGCATTGAGCGTTACCGCATGCGGTCCGTTCGTTAGCTTGCGCTTATTAAAATCTAAATCAATCGACATATGGTCAAACTTAATCGAACCCGTCACGCCGTATTGCTGCCCTTCAACGGTCGTCATGTAATCAAGGAGCGCAAATTCCCAGCCATTGCTCATATCCTGCGACGCAAGCATGACACGATCGGCAAGCTCCATATCGATGACGTCCTCACTGCGCAGTTCAAACGTTTCATTCACATCGAGCTCCGCAAATGCTTCCTCAAGCGTCGGGAATGCCGTTTTCACGTGCAGACGCCCTTGCTTTTGCACCGACGCGACAATTTTACGAATGAACCCAGACGGATAGTCGTCATTCGGTTCCATTTTAATGATGTCACCTACTTTATAGCCAAGCGGTAAAATAAACGACTCCGCATATTGCCCTTCCTTACCATATGGCATGTACGTCCCAACAAGCTCGACGTCCGTCACCGTTTTGACGCTACGATTTACAACGACGTTCGCATAGTCGTCTTGTGCAATCATAAATGGCATGTCAACTGCTTCAACGAGCTTTTCGCCGTACATCGACATAGCACCTGCTTGAATCGATAGCGTATAGCTACTCCCTTTTTTGTAGCCTCCACTTGGCGGTGCTACTCGTGCGATTGTGCCGTCCACTGTAATCGTCGTCGTCACCACTTTGCCATCTTCATCGGTTACGACAATGCCTTTTTTCATTTGCTCATCGACAAACGATGAAAACTCGATTTCCCACACTTTATTCGTCGGCACATCGATTTTCATTTCCCATTCGCTCACTGCTTGCACATCGTCAGTTAAAACGAAGCTCATGCAGACGAGCAATATTACGATGATCGCTCTCATGCTGCTCCTCCTTCAATTGTTCACTATGAATGTATGCTACTACAAAATAGTTGAGCGACGGGAAGTTTGTTATAAAACGATAAATATATGACGTCGTTTGCACGTTTTAAGTTGAAAACGTAAGAATTTATGAAAAAATTGTCGCCACTGCTAAAAAGGCTAACTTCGGATTGCTTTCCATCAACGCTAACTTATAATAATGAAAAAGCTGCTTGAACAATCCATTCAAGCAGCCTCTCGATCAAAACCTTTATTGAATTGTAAACGATTTTTTCACAAATTGATCTAGCTCGACATTGGCAGACGATTGCACATTTTTAATCCATAATGTGTACGTTTTGCCCGACTCATATCGCTTTACCGGAATGAGTTGTACGTTCTTCGCATTTTGCTGTTCTACGTAATACAGCACAGGTACAATGTCGTCTTGCTCATTCGTAATGTAAATATTTTTCTCTTTAATCGTTTGCACGTTAACAGGTTGGTTAAATTCTACCGTCCATGTTTTATCCGCTTCGACACCATTTACTGGCTCATGCTCGATATAGTCACGCACGACGATTTTTTGCGTAGCGCTCATGCCATCATACGTAGCCGTCACAGTCGCTTCTCCTGCACTTACCGCATTTAACTTCCCTGTCACGAACCGAATAATGTTCGCATTCGATGTTGTCCATTTTACATCGGAAGCGGCAATAGCGATTTGCGCACCGTCCGTATACTGTTTAAATGCTTTTAACGTTTGAAACTCTTCAATATCCATCACTACTTTTTCTGGCTGAATGACGATTTTTTCAAACTGGCGCTTCGGCAACGACTGAATATCATATAAAGTAGAGGAGCCGAACAAACGATTGTCGAGCTTATTTAATGCAAGACCTTCGTATGTTTCATCATCAAATGATTCAGCTAAATCAAATTGCGTCACAACTTCGTTTGAAATTGTATCAAAAACGATAACAGTCGGAATTTTAGAATAATAATCATACACTTTTCCTAAAATAAATACAAATTGCCCAGTTGAGTCAATTAAAAAATTGTCGACAACTTCCAAGTCCATGCCACTTTCATTCGTATACAGCTCTTCATAGTTATTTGTCACATCGAAGCTTTTGAAAACGAACAGCTGTGAAGTATATTCGTTCGTATTCGTATGAATGAAATATAGCTTGCTATACGCTGAGTCGTATTCAATGAATGTCGCGGATTGAGCGATCGGCTTCCCACTATACGGAATCGTTTTTACATAGCTGCCATCTTTTCCGTTTCGAATCGAAATGTCGCCATTTGCACTTGCGATCACCAGTTCCCCTGTCACTTCGTTAAACGCTAATGATTCCGCACTTTGCGACAAAGAAAACGTGTTACGAACTTCACCCGTTAATGCATCTATATAGACGGTGAAAGAAAATTAGAGTTTCAAACTAAGTCTATTAACCGTAGTTTTAGGTGTTTGATTGATCATTTGGATAAACCCTTGTACAGCACGCTGAATCTTTGCAAC
>NZ_MATO01000022.1 GCF_001700325.1 Caryophanon latum | reverse complement strand
TCAATTATGATGTCCAAAATTGTTTGCTAGAGTTAACTAGCTATTTTTCATCAACGTTTGTTGTTCAGTTTTCAAGGTTCATGTCGCTGTCTCAAGCGAACTTCTATATCTTAGCATTTCCACTAAGTTTTTGTCAACAACTATTTTCAAAAAGTTTTTTTTAAAACTCGTTTTCAATATGTTGTTTCGTTTGCGTCACCTTAGCGACTTCATAAATAATATCATCTATATTAAAAATACGCAACTACTTTTTCAAAAAAACTTTCATTTACTTTCGTTAGCATCTAAATACTTCTTCACTTATATATAAGAAACAACGTAAATAAAAAGGAGACAGCTGCGTATTACACGTGCTGTCTCCTTAGCTTTCATTAGTTAAGTACGTTCACTTTTACTAACGCTGTATACAAAATTTTCGCCATTTGCTGACGCGTTAACGGCTGCTGTGGCATGAAGTTATTGTTATCACCTGTCATGATGTTTTCTGCTAATAATTTAGCTGCTGCATCTTGTGCGTACGGTGAAATGTTCGCTGCATCGTTATACGATAATGCTGCTGTGTTCGTAAATGTATAGTTTTGTTTTTCCATTAGGCGTACAATAAGCGCTGCTGCTTGCTGACGTGTAATTGTTGCCCCTGGCTCGAATGTTGTTTCTGTTTTACCTGTTACGATACCCGCTTCGTATAAAGCACCTACTGCATCTGCATACCATTTCCCTTGCACGTCTGTAAATGGTGTTTCTTTCGTTGCTTTTACATTCAGTGCACGTGCGATCATTACGGCAAATTGCGCGCGTGTCATCGGTGCAGTTGGTGAGAATGTTGTTTTTGTCGTACCTGTCGTAATGCCCGCTGCGTATAATGCGTCGATTGCCTCTTTACTATATGAATCGGCAATGTCCGTAAACGGTGCAACTACTGCTGGCTGCTCTTCTGGTGTTTCCTCAGGCACTTCTACTGATGGCGTTTCTTCCTCAGGTTGTTCGTCTACGTCCGGTGTTTCCTCTTCAGGCACTTCTGGCGTTTCCTCTACCGGCTGCTCTTCTTCAGGTGTTTCAGGTGTTTCTTCAACTGGTTGCTCTACTTCTGGTGTCGTCGGTGGAGCTGGGTTTGGTGTCGGCGCAGGAGATGGTGTCGGCGTTACTTCCGGTGTTTCCTCTACTGGTTCTTCTACTTTTACTAACTCTACTTGCACTAACACTGGGTCATGGTCTGAGACGCTACCGTTTTTCTCTTGTACGTTTGCATTGACATGCACAACGTCTACTTTCGCTGTTTCAACTAAGTTATGCGTCACTAAAATGTGATCAAGCACTTGGTTGTTTCCTTCAAATGAATATGTGAAACGGTCTGCCGCTTCTACTTCGTCGATCATGTTCGTTAGCGTATCGCCTTTTAACGCTTCAAGTGGTGCTGAGAACTGGAAGTCGTTCATGTCGCCTGCTACGAAAATGTTCGCGTTCGGATTTTTCTCTAAGCCTTTTTTCACGAATGATTGAATCGCTGCTGCTAGCTCTACACGCTCCGCTTCTGAAACAAGTGTTGCTGGTTGCGTTTTACCGAATAACGGCTCGTCACCTGATTTTGAATTTAAGTGCGCACCGATCACTGTGAACGCTTCACCTGTTTTGTTAAACGTAAACTGTGCCGCAAGTGCTTTACGTGTATTTTCTTGCTTATGCTCCATAACGCGACCTGGGTTTAACGTTAATTCGCCGTCTGCTGTCCACTCCGTACCTTCTGTTGCTGAACCTTTTGGCGCTTCTTGTAATGTGACGCGCTCTGGGTTGTATAGGAAACCTGGACGAATGTTACCACCTGGTGCACCGCCGTCTTGATTGTTTTCTGGTGCGACGTCTGCCCACTTGTATTCAATGTTCGTTAACTCTTTAATTTCTGCGATTAACGCCTCGTAGCTTTTCGATGCATCTGTGTTGCCTGAATCTGTCGCGCCGTCGTTATCTTGCACTTCTGTTAATGCGATGACGTCCGGTGTTTTTAAGTTGTTAACGATTTGCTTCGCTAAGCCTTTCGTTTTGTCTACTGGCGTTGCTGCTGAGAAGTTTTCGATGTTGTATGTCGCAACCGTTAATTTGTTTTCGTATACTTCAATATGCGTAATGTCATCTTTATGTGCATTCGTCACAAGCTCTGGTAATGCCTCTGTCGTAAATAGCTTGAAGTTGCTGCTGTCATAACCCATTACCCCAACGATGTCACCTTTAAATGAATCACCTGATGTTGCTGTGTTGTTTCCTTTATCAACGAAAATACGAGATGGGTTGAAGTTATCTTTCGCAATGCTTAAGCCGCCTAAGTTGTTGAACGTTAAGCCTTCGATGTTTGGCACGACTACTGTTGTTCCACCTGATTGTGGCGCAACGATTTTCGCGTCCTTCACTGCTACACGCATACCTTCTAATGATTCATAGAAGTCGATCGCATCGTCTTGTGGCTCGAATTTCGTTAAGCCATCGTTGTCGATCACGGTTTTCGGTGCTACTACGTCTTCACCGATGTAAAGTGCTGTCGGTAAGTCTGCTGTATCTGTTTTTTCATGACTTTCTGCAACGATTGTCGTCGTCGTTAAATCTGTGCCGCCACCTTGCTCCACTACTTGACCTTCTACTGTTACAACGTCGCCCGCTTTATAGCTATGACCTTTTGCTGTTACGAAAATCGCATCAGATGTTGCCACATCGCCATCACCTGCATCTTGAATGACGAATGAATCTGATGTTGTGCGCGTTACTGTACCTGCTACACGTACGATTGAATTTTCAACTGGTGACGTATGCGCTGCCCCTTGAATGTCGCCAATTTTTTTGTCGTCATAAAACGGTGCGATTGTGTACACAAATTCCTTCTCAACTGATTTGCCACCGAAGACGATTAATGCTTTTACTGTCATTGACTGTGTAATTTCGATTGGTGACATGTACACTGGGCTATCTTCTGTCGGTGTTGAACCATCTGTCGTATAGTAAATTTTCGCATCGTCATAAATTGTCGTTAAATCAAGCGTTGTGCCTTCTTTTACTGCGCCTGAACCTTTTGAAGCCGCAAGCTCACCTTCGAACTGAGCTAAATCCCACACTTGTACGCGGTATGTGCCGTTGTTGTTGCCGACAATTCCTGTTACGTTCACAACGTCGCCTTCTTTAAACGCTTCTTTAAACGCCGTACCTGTTAAGCCACCGCGAGAATCGTTATAAACGACAACTTTTTTACCGTCTTCTGTTAATACGTTCATCGTGAAGTTATCGTAGCTATCTGTCGTTACTTCTGTTACTGTTAATTGCTCTAACTGTACAAGCTCCCCTAAATACGAATCGTCAATCGCTGCTGGTGCTACTGTTTGTACAGCTGGTAATTCCTTCATGCCGACAATTTCGATGTTCGTTGGACGAATTTGTACTTCACCGTTATATGCATCGCGCTTTCCTTCCACGATCACTTCTTGCCCTACGCTAAAGCCTGAGCCTGGTGAATAGATGAAAATTCCTGCTGTATCATCTTGTACGTAAAACGATCCTGCGCCGTTAAAGCCTGGCTTCGACGTAATAACACCTTTAAACTTCACGATGTCCCCAACTGCTGCTGCGCGTGCTGCCGCTACGTCCGTCGTTTTAACTTCGATAACTTCTTCAACGCCGTCTTCCACTAATGTAAATGCCGCTTCGCCAATTGCTTTTAACGTGAATGTACCGTCTGGGTTACCCGCAATACCTGTTACGTCTACAACGTCACCGCTGTTAAAGCCCGCTGCTACGAATTGTTCGTACGTATAGCCGCTGCGGTAATCGAGCTTCACCGCTACGTCTGCTTGTCCGTCCTTTTTCGCAATGAAATCAAACGTACCTTGGTCATTTGATTTCATTAAGCCTGAAATTTTCACGCCTTTTAATGTAATAAGCTCACCTTGATTGTCCGCTGTTACTGTTTCTTCTACTGGCGTCACTTGCTCACCTGTGCTTGGTAGCTGCTCAATTGTCGGGTTACTTAACTGTAGTTCACCTTTATAAGCAGCTAACGAACCGGTAACGCGTACTTTATCACCTATGTTAACGTCCGTTTCTTTTACGTAAACGAACATCCCACCTGTTGCATCTTGTATGTAAAATGATTGGTTACTGCCTGCAAAGCCTGGTGCTGTCGTTACGACACCTTCAACCGTTACAGTTTGCTTTAACTCTAGTGCACGCGCATCCGCAATTGTACTCACACTTACCTCTTCAGCTTGTACGGTTGGTGCGATTGCTGTCGTTACGAGCGCAGTCGCTGCTAAAAACTTTGTTGTTTGTTGTAATTTTTTACGTTTCGTCATTATATAATTGCCTCCATGTCATTTTCATCTTTTTTCAATATAACGAGGAACAAATTATGCTTCAATAGCGATACATTCGTCTGACATCGGAGGTCTACACGCTTTGCGACAATAAAAAACACAAGCGTTCGCGTTTTGCGATGCACTTGTGCCGAAGATGTATAATTTTTAAGCCTCGATCTTTTGCTGTGCGCGAAGCTGTTTACGTTCCTGCAGTCGTTTGCGATCTTGCTCTGATTGCGCATTATATTTCGGGAGCATAAGCAGCTGATATGCATTGACTGCAACAAGCGGAAACAGCAACAATGCGACGTAGCTATCACTCGTCGATGCGCGCCCCATTAACGCAATGAGCCATTCAAGCGACGTTACGACGATCATGAAAAATAGCGCTGAAATGAACACATGCTTTTTGCCCGTCATTTTCACTTTTTGCATCGCTGTTACAATCGCACTGCTGATCAGCACAACAAGTAGCACGATGTAGAACGCGTGCTGCTGCCATGTGTTCGCATCGGGCATGAAGCGGAATATGACTAAATCAACGAGCACGACGACAATGAGCAACAGTTGTACCCAATTCCAAAGTGTGAGCGTTTTAAACACACCGACGCCAATTTGATGAATCGTTAAATATGCAAAGTAACCCGCCTGCGCAATAACCGCCATCGTCACGCCTAGTAAAAACATCCAAACGAACGTCGCAATCACTTCACCGTACTCACCTGCTTCAATAAACGGCGCATATACGTCATAGCGAATGAAAAAGCTCGCAACTGCCGTTAACGTCCCACCTAGTAAAATGCCCCAAAATGCAAATTTCATAAAGTTCCGTATCGTCATCCCCTTTAGCCCCCAATGCTATTTTTTCTAAAATACGCACATATGTACATCGAAATGTAACGCTTTTCCTTATTTTATCAAACGACACGAGGCGACGAAAGCAAAAAGCGCCACCCTTTCATCACGAAAGAGTAGCGCCATTTATTATTTCGCTAACTTATCGATGACGTTTTGTGCCATTTGTAAGTAAAGCTTACCTGTTGGATGTGTTTCTGCATATACAGAAGGTGCGAAGTCTTCCTCGTCCCAATCTGGTTGACCTAGTGGAATTTGACCAAGTAGCTCTGTGCGTAATTCTTCCGCAAGCTTCGGACCGCCGCCTTTACCGAATACGTACTCGCGCTCACCTGATTTTGATTCATACCATGCCATGTTTTCCACAACACCAAGAATTTCGTGATCTGTTTGTAACGCCATCGCCCCTGCACGTGCCGCAACGAATGCTGCTGTTGGATGTGGAGTTGTCACAACGATTTCTTTTGATGCCGGTAACATTTGGTGAATATCAAGTGCGATATCGCCTGTGCCTGGTGGTAAGTCTAATAATAAGTAATCAATTTCGCCCCACTCGACGTCGCGGAAGAACTGATCAAGCACTTTTCCAAGCATTGGACCACGCCAAACGATCGGTGCATTGTTTTCAACGAAGAAGCCCATTGAAATGACTTTTACGCCTAAACGGTCTACTGGGAAAATGCGATCGTTTTTCACAACTGGCATTTCTTGTACACCCATCATATCTGGTACACTAAAGCCGTAAATGTCCGCATCGATTAACGCCACTTTTTTACCTAAACGTGCAAGTGCTACTGCTAAGTTAACAGAAACAGTCGATTTCCCTACGCCGCCTTTACCTGATGCAATCGAGATAAATTGTACTTTTGATAACGGTGATAAAATATCTTGTGCTTCTGATTCCGTTGCTTGTCCGCGGAATTGCTCAAGCTTTTCTTTTGAAAGTTCTTCAAAGCGAATACCAACTGTGTTTGCACCCGCTTCTTTTAACTTCTCAACTACTTTCATTTGCAGTTGCATTTGCTCTGGTGTATTCGTTTTTGTGATCGCCACTTTTACGCTCACGTGGTTTTTTTCCTCTTTAATCGAAACGCTTAAAATGCCGTCTGTTTCTTGTAACGTTCTATGTAAAAACGGATCTTCTAATTGACCAAGAATTTCACGGACTTGTTGCTCGTTAATCAAGTAAAACACTCCCCTAAATCTGTAAGATACGTCCTATTATAGCATAACTATTTCGCGATTCGGCTATGATATGTTTAGGAACAAGAAAGCCTTCTTACTTGAAAATATAGAAAAAAGCTCACTCTTTGAAACTTGCTACAAAATCATCAATCCATCCTTTATGCTTTTCTTGAAGATAGCTAACTATCTCGTCATCATTTTTGTTTAAAATACATTTGAGCCGTCTATAGGCATCGTGTATTTCCTCTTCTCTAATAGTTGATAATATTTGGTACCTTTCCAGTGTTTCTATTTCTGAAAAATACGGATCTTCTTCTTCAAAAAGTCTAAAAATTTCTTCTTCGACATTCAGAAAAGGTAATACACTAACCCACTCATTTTCTTCTATCTTGCTTCTTTGATCACCATCGTATACACATTTGATATTAACGCCATTTAAAATAGCATGCCCTGCCAATTTTATAACATCTACTACTTTAGTTAAATTTGCTTCACCATTAGTCTTTACAAATAATACACTATCAACCTTATCTTTAAGAAAGTCCATAGCTAACTGATCTTCAGTAAATACGACTTTTTTATTTAACAAGCCTTTATCATTGAATATTTCTTTTCTGAAAATCTGGGTATATTTTTCAGTATCTACTTCAATAACCTCTTCTTGTTCTTTTAAAATAAGTTGAATTTTGGCATTAAAATTGATTAAATAATCTACTAAATCGTAGTTATTTGTTGTCATAACAAACTGGATATTCTTATTTACAGCTGCATAAATCAAAAGCTTTACATAATTCCTTAAAGACATAGGCGCTAAATAATTACAAGGTTCATCAATATAATAAATGGGTTTCTTTTCGGGTTCTAAGTTAAACATAAAAAAATATACAGCAATTAAGTATTCTCCTACGCCCATTTCATGAGAAGTATATGTGAAGCCATACTCATCTTCAACCTCTATATAATAGAAAACATGTGAGCGATATTCATTCAACTCTTCTATAATGCTTGCACCAAAAATCTTCATAATATCTTCTGCTTCATATCGTTCTTCTAATTCATTCATACTCACAATTGTATACTTTATAGATTTATACCGTTTCCCTAGCATTGCAGCTAACATTCTCAAATCTTTTTCACGCACTTTAATAAAGGTCAATTCTTCAAATAAATCTAGTTCCTTGATAATTTCAATAAATTTCTTAGATAAAATTGGATAGGTCTCACTCAAATAAGCTTTTTCTCCACAGTCAAGGTCATACTCGTTTTTAAGAAATCTAGTCTTCCCGATACCATTATGTCCCAAAATAACTTTTATTGGAGGTAATTCGTCTTCATACATTTTTCTAGAAAGATCTCTTATTTTCGCATCCTTAATTTTCATTTAACCCCCTCCCAATTATCTTCAATGTAATTATACTCTTTCGCATACTCCAATACTCTTTTAGTGTCATTCATATACATTGTGTCATTTTCAAAAACTATTTTTAGAATCGCCTGTCTTATCCTTATATTCTGAGCATCAGTTGAAGCTGCCATAGATTTATTTTCAAATAGATTATATATTTCAGAGTCTTTATAATAATGATTCGAATTATTAACAAAAGATAACAACCCTTGAATTTGTACATACGAAATTTTTTTATCACTAAAGACCGTAAAGAAGAGTAAAAGAGAAAATATAATAGATTTAGAATATCTTCTATTTTCAGCTGAATCAAATTCTATAGCATTTAATAGAATCTTCATACCTTCTTTAACATGTTCAATAGTTTTCTTAGAAAAAACATGGTTATCTCTATATAAATTTATAAGCATATCCGAATTTATCTTCTTTTTAATATCTTTAAACTCATACAAATAACAGACCTTTACTATCAAGTCTTCATATGTTCCTCTAGTGTTAGAAAAACCAATTGTTTCCTTACTAGCTCCTAATTTAATGAATAGATCACCTAATTCTTTAATTTGAGAGCGCGTTTCTCCAAAAAAAGCATTTCGTTTTTCTACTGTTGTTAATGTCATTGGATTATTAAAACGATAAAATAGTTCTGCTATTTCTTCAGCTGTCGCATTTTGAATAAAATATATACTAATATTTGTTCCTAAAATTCTGTTATAAAATTTATTAAAAATATCTCCCTGTTCTTCTGATTTCATTTTTAAATCCGAGAATCTCATTTTATCTAACTCTTGAATCTCTTTTGATTCAGGAAGTATGTTACCATCAATAGCAAATTCATTATTTAAAAAAGATAGGATAGTTGATATTCTTTGTAGACCATCTAAAATCTCTTGTCGATCGCCTTCTGTTTCTATTAGTTGTATTGGAGGAATAGGCCACTTTCTCAAAATTGTATCAATTAATTTCTTTTTACGTTCTAATCCCCAAACTTCTCCTCGTTGAAAATCTGAATCAATTTTTATACTACCTCTGTTAATCTTTCTTTCGAGTGTTTCAATATCAAATGTTACTTGTGTATAATCCATTTTTTCATCACCCCATTATTTAATAGTAAATAATGGATTGTTTTTTGTAAACAAAAACACGCCCCGACAAATGTCGGAGCGTGTTTTGAAACTCTGTACAAACCAAAATTAACGTTTTGAGAATTGAGGTGCACGACGAGCGCCTTTAAGACCGTATTTTTTACGTTCTTTCATACGTGAGTCACGAGTTAATAAGCCTGCAGCTTTTAACGTCGGACGGAATGCTGGGTCAACTTGTAGTAATGCGCGAGCAATACCGTGACGTACAGCACCAGCTTGACCAGTGTATCCACCACCGTTAACGTTTACGTGGATATCATAGCTTCCTGTAGTTTCAGTTGCTACTAATGGTTGTTTAATTACTTCACGTAACGCTGCGAATGGTACGTACTCTTCGATGTCACGTTTGTTGATTACGATGTTGCCTTCGCCTGGTACTAAACGTACGCGGGCTACTGAACTTTTACGGCGACCTGTGCCGATGTATTGAACTTGTGCCAAGGTTGTATCCTCCTTTTATTATTATCCGCGAAGCTCGTATGCTTCTGGTTTTTGTGCTGCGTGTGGGTGCTCTGTACCAGCATAAACGTTTAATTTACCAAACATTTTACGGCCTAAAGAGTTCTTTGGAAGCATCCCTTTGATAGCTAACTCAAGCATTTGAGTTGGGTATTTTTCTTTCATTTCGCCAGCTGTGCGTTGTTTTAAACCGCCTGCGAATTGAGTGTGACGGTAGTAAATTTTACCTTGTAATTTATTACCTGTTAACTCGATTTTTTCTGCGTTGATGATGATTACGTGATCACCTGTGTCAACGTTTGGTGTGAATGTTGGTTTATGTTTACCACGTAAAATAGCAGCTACTTCAGAAGCTAAACGACCAAGTGTTTGGCCTTCAGCGTCGATTACTAACCATTTACGTTCTACTTCGTGACCTTTAGCCATGAATGTTGTACGCATGTATATATCCTCCTAATCGATATGATTACCGTTATTTTTCATTAGTTACACTGTATAAGTTTCGGGGCTTATTATTGTGGTGGTAATGAAAATACCATACATCATCTTATAACGAATTTAATTTAAAGTCAAGCATAAAAAGTGAACACCTGGTAAAGTTGTTAAACGCCTAGTAATACACGTGTTCCAAGTATAATCCATTCGGCGGAGCTGTTTTTCCCGCTAATTTACGATCCTTACTTTCGATTATTTTTTGTACATTTTGTGGCGTTCGTTTTCCAATGCCAACTTCCCACAATGTACCAGCGATAATGCGCACCATATTATATAGGAAACCATTTCCCTCGATTGCCATGTGCAGCTCATCCCCATGAAAATCAATTGTAATGCTTTTTACTATGCGCACTTTATCTTGCACACTCGTATTTGCCGCACAAAAACAAGAAAAATCATGCTCCCCTAAAATGTACTGCGCCGCCTCACGCATCTTTTTCACGTCAGGCTTCACGCCGTTTGTTTCCGTCGTATAATGGCGACGAAACGGACTTTGCACAGCAGCTGTACACCAAATGTATCGATAGCGCTTGCCTGACACGCTGTAACGTGCATGAAAGTCCGGCGCTACTTCCTCGCAATGCAACACGCGAATATCACGCGGTAGCTGCACATTCAACGCTTTCATATAACGCTCTGGCGGAATGGTTAGCGGCGTATCAAAATGAATGACTTGCCCTGTCGCATGAACGCGTGCATCGGTACGACCACTCGCCGTAATTTTCACAAGTTCATTTTTATGCATCATCTGTAACACTTTTTCAATCTCTAGCTGTACAGTACGCGCTCCTGGCTGCACTTGATAGCCCGAAAAATCCGTACCGTCATAGCTAATGATCATTTTTAATCGTCTCATGTCGCTACCCTCTTACTAAAAATAGTCCTACTGCTAATCCAATAAGCGCCACTAAAATGACTGTATCCCGCAGCTGCCAGTTTAACTGACGGTAACGTGTACGTCCTTCACCGCCTCGGTAGCCGCGCACTTCCATCGCGGTCGCCAAATCTTCTGCACGTTTAAATGCACTGACAAATAGCGGCACGAGCAGCGGCACTACTGCTTTAATACGGTCTTTCATCGGCCCTGCACTTAAATCTGAGCCACGAGCCATTTGCGCCTTCATAATTTTATCTGTTTCATCCATTAACGTCGGAATGAAACGCAACGCAATCGACATCATAAGCGCTAATTCATGTACTGGAAACTTCACTTTTTTCAGTGGGTTCAGCAATACTTCAAGCCCATCTGTAATTGAGATCGGTGACGTCGTAAGCGTTAAAATCGTCGTCATAAATACGAGCACAAGGAAGCGAATCGAGATGAAAATACCTTGTCGTAACCCTTCCTCATACACTTTCAAGAAACCTAGCTCAAATAATAAGTCTCCCTCTTTCGTAAACAAAATATGAATGAAGAATGTAAACACAAGCAAGAGCAGCACTGGCTTGAGTCCGTTAATAATAAAGTACGGACGAATGCGACTGAGCAGCATGACTAAAAACGTAAAACTAATCAGTATACCGTACGTAATCGCATTGTTTGCAAGAAACACAATAATAATAAAGCCAAAGACAAACAACAGCTTTGCGCGTGGATCGAGCTTATGCACGAACGACTCACCCGGAATGTAGCGACCAAAAATCATTTTCTCCATCATGCGCGTCCACCTGCCTTTATATATGCGGCAAGCTGCTTAGCAAAATGCTCTTCCGTTAACGACAACTCTCGTAACGGCTCACCGATGAGTTTCTCCACTTTACGCTGGAACGCAACTAATCGCGGCAACTCTAAACGATATTCACGCAGCTTTGTCTCGTCGCTAAACAGCTCTGTCGGTGTCCCTGTGAGCACACAACGACCTTCATGCATAATTGATACGTAATCGGCATAACGTGCGGCATCCTCCATGCTATGCGTTACGAGAATCGTCGTTAAACCGCGCTCTTGATGAAGTGCATAAAACATATCCATAATTTCACGCTGTCCACGTGGGTCAAGCCCTGCTGTTGGCTCATCTAATACGATGACGTCTGGCTCCATCGCTAGCACACCTGCAATCGCAACACGGCGCATTTGCCCACCTGATAAATCGAATGGCGACTTATCAAGCACACTTTCTGGTAAACCTACGAGCGTAATAAGCTCCTCAGCACGCTTTTTCGCTACAGCTTCTTGCATGCCGAAGTTCATCGGTCCAAACATAATGTCCTTTAGCACCGTTTCTTCAAATAGTTGATGCTCTGGAAACTGGAATACGATGCCGACTTTTTGGCGCACTTCTTTTAAATTTTTTTGCTTCTTCCCTGCTTCAATGACACGATCACCAATGACAACCGTTCCACTCGTCGGACGTAGCAGCGCATTGAAATGCTGTAGCACGGTCGACTTCCCTGAACCAGTATGCCCAATAATTGCTTGATACGTGCCTGATTGAATGTGCATATTAACGTTATACAACGCGCGCTTTTCAAACGGCGTTCCTTTCGCATACGCATATTCTACTTGTTGAAGTTTGATGTCCATAGATCATTCACCAGCTCTTCTTCTGTAAGATGTTGTCCTGTTAATTGCACGCCCTGCTGCTGCAATAAGCGTGACACTTTCATCGCAAATGGCAAATCAAGCCCTAATGCGGTTAATTCATCACCGAGCGTAAAAATTTCAGTCGGTGTTCCTTCTGCAAACTTTTTGCCACCATTCATAAATAATACGCGGTCTGCAAGCATTGCTTCCTCTAAATCATGTGTAATTGAAATCACGGTTAAGCCTGTCTCACGTCGAAGCTGTTGCACCGTCTGTAACACTTCTATGCGCCCTTGTGGATCGAGCATAGACGTTGCTTCATCTAAAATTAAAAGCTTAGGACGAAGCGCCAGTGCCCCCGCAATCGCAACACGCTGTTTTTGTCCACCTGATAAATGATGCGGCTCATGATTTAAAAAGCCGTCCATTTTTACTTGCGCAAGCGACTCATGCACACGCTTCACCATATCATCAAACGCGACACCGCTATTTTCAAGCGCAAACGCGACATCATCTTGCACTGTCGCTCCTACGAACTGATTATCTGGATTTTGAAACACCATGCCCATTTGAGAGCGTACGTCCCATAAATTTTCCTCTGTTAATACGTCGCGATCAAAACGAACTTCTCCTGACGTCGGCGCAAGTAAGCCGTTCATAAGCTTTGCGATTGTCGACTTGCCCGATCCGTTATGCCCAACAATCGCAATCCATTGCCCTTTCGATATCGAAAAGCTGACGTTATCGACTGCATTTTTACTATTTGGCTCTTCTGGCGCATATGAAAATGTCACTGCATTGAGTGATAAAATTTCTGTCATTGTTGTGCGTCTTCCTTTCTACTCTCAGCTCAAAACTAAACTATTTATATAGCATATCGGTTAAGCAATTGTAAATGGCTAGGAGCAATGCGGCGAGACTCCTTGGGCAATAGCGTGAGACTTGACGTGACTACGTCGAGGAGGCTCAAGCCACGCCCCAGGAAAGCGAAGCCGCAACACGCGACTAGCCAACACATTGCTAATTCGCATATATGCTAAATACTAACTTACACTGTTTTTCACGCACTGACCACCGTTATTGCTCGGAAAAATAAAAAAGCATCAGCAGAAAACTTCTGCTAATGCTCTTTCGTTACAAGCGTCATACAAATTATGTATGAATAAAAAAGCGCGCACCTCATTCAGAGAAATGCGCTTGTACATTTAAAAGGTAAGAACACGGCTGCTCATTTCCGTGTCCTTTTGAATGAGGTGCGAGAGCTAAACGAGACGCCACTATTTGCATAGCCCGCTCATCATAACGCTCAGCTTAATTATTGTCGTATAAATCATTTTTGGCTTTGTGTAAAAAAAGAGAGTGCCGCTCCACCGGTGAACCGGCTTCGACGGACACCCTCACTTACCTCATATTTATGATTAAACTAATTCAATCACAACTACAGGTGCACCGTCACCACGGCGAGGACCTACTTTAAGAATACGAGTGTAACCACCTTGACGCTCTGCGTAACGTGGAGCAACATCGTCAAATAACTTTTGAAGTGCGAAAACAGTGTTCTCGTTACCTTCAGCATCAGTAGTAGCTACTAATTCACGACGAATGTAAGCAGCTGCTTGACGACGAGCGTGTAAATCACCGCGCTTACCTAAAGTAATCATTTTTTCAACAGTTGAACGTAACTCTTTAGCGCGAGCTTCAGTAGTTTCGATGCGCTCGTTGATGATTAAGTCAGTAGTTAAATCACGTAATAAAGCTTTACGCTGAGAACTTGTACGACCAAGTTTTCTGTAACCCATGGAAATTTCCCTCCTTTAATGCAAAATACTAAAATGTGTAATATCGCTTAGTCTTCTTTGCGTAACCCTAAACCAAGCTCATCTAATTTCGCTTTTACTTCTTCTAAAGACTTACGACCAAGGTTACGAACCTTCATCATGTCGTCTTCTGACTTGTCAGCTAACTCTTGTACCGTGTTGATACCAGCGCGCTTTAAGCAGTTGTAAGAACGAACAGAAAGATCTAATTCCTCGATAGTCATCTCTAGAACTCGTTCTTTTTGATCTTCTTCTTTTTCGACCATGATTTCAGCAGTTTGTGCCTCATCCGTCATGCCTACGAAGATGTTTAAGTGCTCTGTTAAAATTTTCGCTCCAAGCGAAATCGCCTCTTTAGGACCGATGCTACCATCTGTCCAAACATCAAGTGAAAGTTTGTCGTAGTCAGAGCTTTGTCCAACACGAGTATTTTCAACTTGGAAGTTGACGCGTGAAACTGGAGTGTAAATAGAGTCGATCGGGATAACGCCGATAGGAAGATCCTCACGTTTGTTTTGGTCAGCTGGAGTGTAACCACGTCCACGTTGTGCGTACATACGCATACGTAAGTGTCCGTTTTTAGCAATTGTTGCGATATATAAATCAGGATTTAAAATCTCAACGTCAGAATCATGTGTGATGTCAGCAGCAGTTACGATGCCTTGCTCATCACCTTTAATATCAATCTCAATTAATTTCTCTTCATCAGAGTAAATTTTTAATGCTAACTTTTTAACATTCAAAATGATTGATGCAACATCTTCTACAACGCCCTCTACAGTAGAGAACTCATGTAAAACACCGTCAATCTGAATTGAAGTAACAGCAGCACCAGGTAAAGAAGATAAAAGGATACGACGTAGTGAGTTACCCAAAGTATTACCATAACCACGTTCAAGTGGTTCTACAACAAATTTACCATATTTGGAATCTTCGCTGATTTCAACCGTTTCAATCTTTGGTTTTTCAATTTCGATCATTCAATTTACCCTCCTTCAAAACATCGAATGTATTAGGTTAATTACCATCATCTTTTTTTAAAACGCCCAGGGCCGATTTGCATAAGACGAGAATACCTAGCAATCACTAGGAATACCTATTACACGCGACGACGTTTTGGCGGACGGCAACCGTTATGAGGAACTGGAGTAACGTCTTTGATAGCAGTTACTTCTAAACCAGCAGCTTGAAGCGCACGGATTGCAGCTTCACGACCTGCACCAGGACCTTTAACAGTTACTTCTAACGTTTTAAGACCATGCTCAATAGAAGATTTAGCAGCAGTTTCTGCAGCCATTTGTGCAGCGAATGGAGTAGATTTACGTGAACCACGGAAACCTAAAGCACCAGCTGATGACCAAGATACAGCGTTACCTTGCATATCTGTAATCGTTACAATTGTATTGTTAAATGTAGAACGGATGTGTGCAATACCAGCTTCGATATTCTTTTTCACACGACGTTTACGAGTTTGTTGTTTACGTGCCATGTCTAAAGGGGACCTCCTTTACTTAATTATTTTTTCTTGTTCGCTACAGTCTTACGAGGACCTTTACGCGTACGTGCGTTGTTCTTCGTATTTTGACCACGAACTGGTAAACCACGACGGTGACGGATACCACGGTTACATCCGATTTCCATTAAACGTTTGATGTTTAATGAAACTTCACGACGTAAGTCACCTTCTACTTTGTATGAATCTAATTGTTCACGGATTAAGTTTAACTGATCTTCAGAAAGATCACGCACACGCGTATCTTCGTTAATACCAGCAGACGCTAATACTTTTTGAGAAGTAGTTTTACCAATACCGTAGATGTAAGTTAATGAAATTACAACGCGTTTATCGCGAGGAATGTCAACACCAGCAATACGTGCCATTCGTTAGTGCACCTCCTTGTTTAATTATCCTTGTTTTTGTTTGTGTTTAGGATTTTCACAGATTACCATTACTTTACCGCGTCGGCGAATTACTTTACATTTTTCGCAGATCGGTTTCACAGATGGTCTCACTTTCATCTAACCTAACCTCCTTAATATTCCGGAGCGCAAAAGATTATTTAAAACGGTATGTGATACGACCGCGAGTTAAATCATAAGGAGATAACTCGATAGTAACCTTATCTCCAGGTAAAATGCGGATAAAGTGCATACGGATCTTGCCAGATACGTGAGCCAGCACTGTATGTCCATTTTCTAATTCTACCTTAAACATCGCGTTTGGCAAAGTCTCAACAACTGTCCCTTCGACTTCAATTACATCGTCTTTCGCCATCAGACCTAGTCTCCCTTCTATTACATAATAATTGAGGTTCTCATCTTTTCATCAAATGACACATGACAAAGCATATATCTTGGATTGTATGAGAGATGTTTGAAAGACGCTCGTCTGGTTTCGCTTCACACAATCCACGGACATTTGATAGTCTCGGATGAGAATTCATACCCGTTATACAGATGCTTCCACGAAACCCATTATACCTTGTCAAAACATCTACTTCACGTAATATGTTTCGAATATTCATCAAGATATATACCGGGCACAATATGCTTTTGCAACTCTCAAATAAATATGTTTCGTTGTTGCTTCCGCATGCCTCCCGCGGAAGCAGTAATCTGCGCCCGGAGCCGGGTATCAGCTGCGGCTGCTCTGTAAAAGAGCATCTAGGTCAGCAAATACTAAATCAATATGTTGCTGCCCATTAATATTTGATAACACACCTTTTGCTTGATAAAAATCAAGTAATGGTTGCGCTTGATTCATATTTACTTCCAGACGGTTTGAAACCGTTTCAGGATTATCATCAGCGCGCGTATAAAGCTCGCCACCCTCTTTATCACATTTACCTTCCTCAGCTGGAGGATTGAAAATTAAATGATAAGACGTGCCACAAGTTTTACAAATGCGACGACCTGATAATCGAGCAACTAGCTCGTCTTTTTCGACTTCAATATTGATTGTATGCTCAATATTTTTCCCTAGTTCTACAAGGATGCTATCTAAAGCTTCTGCTTGTGGTACTGTACGTGGGAAACCATCTAAAAGGAAGCCTTTCTCACAATCAGCTTGGCTTAGGCGATCGCGAACGATGCCGATCGTTACTTCATCAGGTACTAATTTCCCCTCATCCATAAATGATTTAGCCTTTAAGCCTAATTCTGTACCGTTTTTGATAGCGGCACGGAACATATCGCCTGTAGAAATATGAGGGATTGCGTACTTCTCAATAATTTTATCAGCCTGTGTACCTTTACCAGCACCAGGTAGACCCATTAATACGATATTCATACGAAATATACCCCTCCAACAAAAAGTTTTGTTGCTAGTTAGTAGGAAGCATTTGCTCCCTAACAACTAGATTATTTCATAAATCCTTTATAGTGACGCTTTACAAGTTGTGACTCTAACTGTTTCATCGTTTCAAGAGCTACACCTACAACAATCAGGATACTAGTACCACCGATTTGAACTGCTGCTGGTAAGTCCATTAACGCTGTAAACATAATCGGTAAAACCGCGATCATCGCTAGGAAGACCGAGCCAACAAATGTTAAGCGATAAAGAATTTTTGTCAAATATGTTTGTGTGTCATTACCTGGACGAATGCCCGGAATATACGCACCTTGTTTTTTCAAGTTGTCCGTTACATTTTCTGGGTTCACTTGAATGAACGCATAGAAGTATGTGAACGCAATGATTAATGCGACGTAAATAAGCATACCAGTTGGCTTCGTATAATCGAAGAAATTAGTAATTTTAGTTGTTACATCGTTTTCACCAAAGAATAACGCAAGTGTTTGCGGCGTCATAATAAACGCTACTGCGAAGATTACCGGAATAACCCCTGCAGCATTTACTTTTAACGGTAAATGCGTTTGTTGACCTGCTGCTACACGTTCTGAGGCGTTACCAGCAACTCGCTTTGCATATTGAATTGGAATTTTACGTAACGCTTGCGTAACATAAATAACACCAACTACAACAGCTAAAAGTACTAACGCTAACAATACGATAATAATGATGTTGATGAATAAGGCTTCACCAGCACCTTCAATTTGTTGTGCATACAGTTGGTTTACTGCGTTCGGGAACGAAGCCACGATACCAGCAAAAATAACGATTGAAATACCGTTACCTACACCTTTAGCGGTAATCTGTTCAGATAACCAAAGTAAAAATGCAGTACCAGCAGTAAGTACAATTGAAATGATTACGTATGTCATTACACCTTCATCTTGGATCAATGTCCCGCCATACATTTGGTTAAAACCAAACGACATAGCAAATGATTGTATAAACGCTAATATAATTGTGAAGTAACGCGTAAATTGAGCTAGCTTACGACGACCAACGTCACCTTGCTTCGCCCACTCAGCAAACTTCGGCACAACATCCATTTGCAGGAGCTGTACAATAATTGAGGCCGTGATGTACGGCATAATCCCCATCGCAAAGATAGAGAAGTTTGCCAAAGCACCACCGCCAAATGTATTAATGAAACCAACGAGGTTAAACTCGTCAGTTGCCTTTAATACGTCTGCGTCAACGTTTGGTACCGGGATAAATGTCCCGATACGATAAACGATTAACATTAATAATGTGAAGATGATTTTATTTCGTATATCTCGAACACGCATAAAGTTTGAGATTGTCTGAAACATTAGATCACCTCGATAGATCCGCCAGCTTTTTCGATTGCTTCTTTAGCTGAAGCTGAGAATTTGTGAGCTTTAACAGTAAGCTTTTTAGTAAGTTCCCCGTTACCAAGGATCTTAATTCCAGCTTTCTCATTGCTCACTACACCAGTTTCTAATAATAATGCAGCTGATACTTCTGCACCATCTTCAAAACGGTTTAATGTCTCAACGTTAACGATAGCGTATTCTTTACGGTTAACGTTAGTAAAACCACGTTTTGGTAAACGACGGAATAAAGGGTTTTGACCGCCTTCAAATCCTGGGCGAACGCCGCCGCCAGAACGTGAGTTTTGACCTTTATGACCTCTACCAGAAGTTTTACCGTTACCAGAACCGATACCACGACCAACACGGTTACGTTCTTTACGTGAACCAACTGCAGGTTTTAACTCATGAAGTTTCATAGGTGGCACCTCCTTGTAATTTATATGAAAAAAGTTTGAAATTAAATTTCAGTTACAGTAACTAAGTGAGCTACTTTTGCGATGGCACCGCGAGTTGCTGCATTATCAGCTTGCTCAACAGTTTGGTTCATTTTGCGTAAACCTAAAGCTTCAACCACTTTACGTTGGTTTGGCTTCGCGCCGATCACAGATTTAGTAAGGGTGATTTGTAATTTAGCCATTATAATTCCCCCCTTATCCTAATAACTCTTCCACTGATTTACCGCGTAGTTTTGCAACGTCCTCTGCGCGTTTTAATTCAGTTAAACCTGCTACAGTTGCACGCACCATGTTAATTGGTGTGTTTGAACCTAGAGATTTTGAAAGAATATCAGTAATACCAGCAAGTTCTAGTACTGCACGTACTGGACCACCAGCGATAACCCCTGTACCAGGAGCAGCAGGTTTAATTAAGATTGAACCTGCACCGAAGCGACCTTGCACTAAGTGTGGAGTAGTTCCACCCACGCGTGGTACTTCGATTAAGTTTTTCTTCGCGTCTTCAACTGCCTTGCGGATCGCGTCTGGTACTTCTTGTGCTTTACCAGTACCGAAACCTACATGACCGTTTTTATCTCCAACAACAACTAATGCTGTGAAGCGGAAGCGACGACCACCCTTAACAACTTTAGCAACACGGTTAATTGTAACTACGCGTTCTTCAAGTTCTAATTTGCTTGCGTCAATGCGACTCATGAAGTATGTCCCTCCTTCTTATTAAAATTCTAAGCCGTTTTCACGTGCAGCTTCAGCTAAAGCTTTCACACGTCCATGATATAAGTAACCACCACGGTCAAATACCACAGCAGTAATATTTTTTTCAACAGCGCGTTTAGCGATGATTTCACCGATTTTTGCAGCTGCTTCTACGTTTGCGCCAGCACCCTCGAAACCTTTTTCTTGAGTGTTAGCAGAAACTAAAGTTACGCCAGCTACGTCATCGATTAATTGTGCGTAGATGTTCTTGTTTGAACGGAATACGTTTAAACGTGGAACTGATGCAGTACCAGAGATCTTAGCACGAACACGCCCATGACGTTTCTTACGAACTTGATTTTTATCTTGTTTCGTAATCATAGAGGTCACTCCTTTTCTAGATTTTAATGCAATTTAGGCTGCATTATTTACCTGTTTTACCTTCTTTACGACGCACGAATTCGCCTTCATAACGAATACCTTTACCTTTGTAAGGCTCTGGTGGACGTACATCACGGATGTTTGATGCTAAAGCACCAACACGTTCTTTAGAAATACCTTTAACAATGATCTTAGTATTAGTAGGAACTTCTACTTCTAATCCTGCTTCAGGTTCGAATTCTACTGGGTGAGAGAAACCAACGTTTAATACAAGTTTTGAACCTTGTAATTGCGCACGGTAACCTACCCCGATAAGTTCTAATGAGCGAGTGAAACCTTCAGAAACACCAGTAATCATGTTCGCTAAAAGCGCACGAGTTGTACCGTGATTTGTGCGGTGTTCTTTAGATTCAGAAGGACGTACAACAGTGATGATGTTACCTTCTTGCTCGATTTTCATTTCCTTATGGAATTGACGAGTTAATTCGCCTTTTGGTCCTTTTACAACAACAGTGTTGTCAGCAGCAACTTCTACAGTTACGCCAGCTGGAACCTCGATAAGTTTTTTACCTACACGTGACATTAATGGGCACCTCCATTCATTTAAATACTATATTACCAAACGTATGCTACGATTTCGCCGCCCACTTGTTTAGCGCGAGCTTCTTTGTCTGTTAATAAACCTTGTGAAGTTGATACTAAAGCGATACCTAAACCGTTAAGCACTTTAGGAACTTCGTTTGTCTTAGCGTATACACGTAAACCTGGTTTAGAGATACGTTTTAGGCCTGTAATAACGCGTTCGTTATCTTTACCATATTTTAAGAAGATACGGATGATACCTTGTTTATTATCTTCTACGTACTCTACGTCACGTACAAAACCTTCACGCTTTAAGATTTCAGCGATCTCTTTTTTGATGTTAGAAGCAGGAACCTCTAATTTTTCGTGACGAACCATGTTAGCGTTACGGATACGAGTAAGCATATCTGCAATCGGATCAGTCATTGTCATTGCGTTTTACCTCCTTCCCAAATTAGGGGATTACCAGCTGGCTTTCTTTACGCCAGGAATTTGTCCCTTATATGCAAGTTCGCGGAAACAAATACGGCAAAGTTTAAATTTACGATATACAGAGTGTGGACGGCCACAGCGTTCACAACGTGTGTATTCTTGTACTTTAAACTTTTGCTTACGTTGTTGTTTAACGATCATTGATTTTTTAGCCACGTTTTCGCCCTCCTTATTTTATTACTTTTGGAACGGCATACCGAACTGTGTTAATAACTCGCGAGCTTCTTCATCAGAATTCGCAGTAGTTACGATAACGATGTCCATACCGCGTACTTTCGAAACTTTATCGTAATCGATTTCCGGGAAAATTAATTGCTCTTTTACACCTAGTGTATAGTTACCGCGACCGTCGAATGCTTTTTTAGAAACACCGCGGAAGTCACGTACACGTGGAAGTGCGATTGCGATTAATTTGTCTAGGAATTCATACATACGCTCACCGCGTAATGTAACTTTAGCGCCGATTGGCATACCTTCACGTAGGCGGAAACCTGCGATCGATTTTTTTGCTTTTGTTACAACTGGTTTTTGACCAGCGATGATTGTTAATTCTTCAACTGCAGCATCTAAAGATTTAGAGTTTTGTACAGCGTCACCAACACCCATGTTGATTACGATTTTATCTACTTTAGGTAATTGCATTACAGATTTATATTCGAATTTGCTCATTAGAGCAGGAGCTACTTCATTTAAATACTTTTCTTTTAGGCGGCTCATGTAGTTTACCTCCCTTCATATTTTACTTATTAGTCGATTACTACACCTGATTTTTTTGCAACACGAACTTTTTTGCCGTCTTCGATCTTGTAACCTACGCGAGTCGGCTCGCCAGATTTAGGATCGATTAGCATTACGTTCGAAACGTGGATTGCAGCTTCTTGAGATACAATACCACCTTGTGGGTTTAATTGGTTAGGTTTGTTGTGTTTCTTAACGATGTTTACACCTTCAACAAGAACGCGGTCTTGTTTAGGGAAAGCAGCTAAGATCACGCCTTCTTTACCTTTGTCTTTACCAGTAATTACTTTTACCTTGTCGCCCTTTTTAACATGCATTGTGTGTTGCACCTCCTTGATTGGTACTGTCATGAATATTAAAGAACTTCTGGAGCAAGAGAAACGATTTTCATGAAGTTGCCATCACGTAATTCACGTGCAACTGGTCCGAAAATACGAGTTCCGCGTGGTGACTTATCATCTTTAATGATTACGCATGCGTTTTCATCAAATTTGATGTAAGTACCATCTTTACGGCGAGCGCCAGATTTAGTGCGAACGATAACAGCCTTAACAACGTCGCCTTTCTTGACAACGCCACCTGGTGTTGCTTTCTTAACTGTACATACAACGATATCACCGATGTTTGCAGTTTTACGTCCAGAACCACCAAGTACTTTGATCGTTAAAACTTCACGTGCACCTGAGTTGTCAGCAACTTTCATACGACTTTCTTGTTGGATCACTTAGGTTACCTCCCTTCGGAACTTATATTTCCGAAATAGTTATTAAATAATAACCGCTTTTTCTACTACTTCAACTAAACGGAAGCGTTTAGTAGCTGATAGCGGGCGAGTTTCCATGATACGTACGATATCACCGATTTTCGCAGTGTTTAACTCATCATGAGCTTTGAACTTTTTCGAGTATTTTACACGCTTACCATAAAGCTTGTGCTTTTTATGAGTCTCAACTAAAACAGTTACAGTTTTGTCCATTTTATCTGAAACGACACGGCCCGTGTAAACTTTGCGTTGGTTACGCTCAGTCATGCCTGAAAACCTCCTTCTTTATCAGTTATTATGCACTGATTTCTCTTTCGCGAATCACAGTTTTCATACGCGCAATCGCTTTACGAACTTCACGAATGCGAGCTGTGTTTTCTAATTGACCAGTCGCCAATTGGAAGCGAAGGTTGAAAAGCTCTTCTTTCAGTGATTTTACTTGTAATTCAATTTCAGAAGTGGCAAGGTCACGGATTTCATTAGCTTTCATTAGATTCACCACCAGTTTCTTGACGTTTTACAATCTTACATTTAACAGGAAGCTTATGTGATGCTAAACGAAGTGCTTCACGTGCGATCTCTTCAGATACACCAGCAATTTCGAACATTACTTTTCCTGGTTTTACTACTGCTACCCAGCCTTCAGGAGAACCTTTACCAGAACCCATGCGGACTTCTAGAGGTTTTTTCGTATAAGGCTTATGAGGGAAGATTTTGATCCAAACTTTACCGCCACGTTTCATGTA
This sequence comes from Caryophanon latum, assembly GCF_001700325.1. Taxonomy (GTDB): domain Bacteria; phylum Bacillota; class Bacilli; order Bacillales_A; family Planococcaceae; genus Caryophanon; species Caryophanon latum. The sequence goes on along the minus strand of NZ_MATO01000022.1, from coordinate 66,901 downwards.
ACGTGTCATAGCGATACGTGCAGATTCGATCTGACGGTTTGTAATCCAAGATGCAGTTTGAGCTTGTAAACCAAACTCACCGAAAGTTACTTCTTTACCGCCTTTAGCTTCACCACGCATGTTACCACGGTGTTCACGACGATATTTTACGCGTTTTGGTAATAACATCTTATTTGCCTCCTTCCACAGACTTCTTAACTGGAAGGACTTCACCACGATAGATCCATACTTTAATGCCTAGCTTACCGTAAGTAGTATCAGCTTCAGCATGTGCATAATCAATGTCAGCACGTAAAGTATGAAGTGGAACAGTTCCTTCACTATAGTGTTCAGCACGAGCAATGTCTGCTCCGCCTAAACGACCAGATACTTGAGTTTTAATACCTTTAGCACCAGCGCGCATTGTGCGTTGGATTGCTTGTTTTTGAGCACGGCGGAATGAAGCGCGGTTCTCAAGTTGACGAGCGATGTTTTCAGCTACTAATTTCGCATCTAAATCTGCACGTTTAATTTCAACGATGTTGATGTGTACACGCTTACCAGTTAAATCAGATAAGAATTTACGTAAGTTTTCAACTTCCGTACCACCTTTACCGATTACCATACCTGGTTTCGCAGTGTGAATTGTAATGTTAACACGATTTGCTGCGCGTTCGATTTCTACTTTAGAAATAGAAGCGTCTTTTAAGTTCTTCTCGATATGGTTACGAACTTTGATATCTTCGTGTAAAAGAGTTGCATAGTCCTTCTCAGCGTACCATTTTGACTCCCAGTCACGAATGACACCAACACGTAAGCCTATTGGATGTACCTTTTGACCCACGGATTATCCCTCCTTCTTCTCAGATACCACTAAAGTGATGTGGCTAGTGCGTTTGTTAATTGCCGATGCACGACCTTGTGCACGCGGACGGAAACGTTTTAATGTTGGACCTTCGTCAACAAAAACCTCAGAAACAACTAAGTTGTTTACATCTAAGTCATAGTTATGCTCAGCGTTTGCAACTGCAGATTTTAATACTTTCTCAACGACTGGAGACGCCGCTTTTGGAGTATGACGTAAAATTGCAACTGCTTCACCAATTTGCTTACCACGAATTAAGTCAACTACTAAGCGAACTTTACGAGGAGCAATACGTACTGTGCGAGCGATAGCTTTAGCTTGTGTCATTAGGATTTACCTCCTCTCAAAATTAGCGTCTTGTTTTCTTGTCGTCTGCACCGTGACCTTTGTAAGTACGAGTTGGCGCGAATTCACCAAGCTTGTGACCTACCATATCTTCCGTTACGTATACAGGAACGTGTTTACGTCCGTCATATACTGCGATAGTTAAACCGATAAAGTTCGGGAAGATTGTAGAACGGCGAGACCAAGTTTTAATAACTTGTTTTTTCTCAGAAGCCTCTTGTGCTACCACTTTATTCATTAAGTGATCATCGACAAAAGGACCTTTCTTTAAGCTGCGACCCATTTAGGAACCTCCCTCCGTGATTCCACCACGGCTCTCGAATAGAACCGTAGTTCAATCACATTATTTTTTACGTCCGCGAATAATAAATTTCGATGATTTATTTTTCTTTTTACGTGTTTTATAACCAAGAGCTGGTTTGCCCCATGGTGTCATTGGAGATTTACGTCCGATTGGAGAACGTCCTTCACCACCACCGTGTGGGTGATCGTTAGGGTTCATTACAGAACCACGAACTGTTGGGCGTTTACCTAACCAACGAGAACGACCTGCTTTACCGATGTTGATAAGTTCGTGTTGCTCGTTACCAACTTGACCGATTGTAGCACGGCAAGTAGCTAAGATTAAGCGAACTTCACCAGATTGTAGACGTACGATAACGTATTTGCCTTCACGACCTAATACTTGTGCTGATGTACCAGCAGAACGTACTAATTGTCCACCTTTACCAGGTTTCATTTCTACGTTATGGATAGTAGTACCCATTGGAATGTTTGCTAATGGTAATGCGTTACCTACTTTAATGTCCGCATCAGAACCAGAAACGATCACTTGACCTACTTCTAATCCTTTTGGAGCTAAGATGTAACGTTTTTCACCGTCAGCGTAGTTAATTAATGCGATATTCGCAGAGCGGTTAGGATCATACTCGATTGTAGCAACTTTACCTGGGATACCATCTTTAAGACGTTTGAAGTCGATGATACGGTATTGCTTCTTATGACCACCACCGTGATGACGAACAGTAATTTTACCTTGGTTATTACGACCAGCTTTGCGAGTTTTTGGAGCTAATAAAGACTTTTGTGGTTTATTAGTTGTAATCTCAGCAAAGTCAGATGACGTCATATTACGACGACCATTTGAGGTTGGCTTATACTTTTTAATCGCCATGTGTTTTCCCTCCTTCTTGAATGTTCAATTCTTATTTAAAAGAAATTACATTTCGAATAATTCGATATCTTTTGATTCAGCAGTTAACGTAACGATTGCTTTACGGCGTTTGTTAGTTAAACCTGTGTAACGGCCAACGCGTTTCTTTTTACCTTTGTAGTTCATTACGTTTACGTTCGCAACTGAAACTTCAAAGATTTCTTCGATAGCGTGTTTAACCTGAGTTTTTGTAGCGCGAGTATCTACTTCAAAAGTATATTTTTTCTCTGCTAGTAGTTCAGAAGAACGCTCAGTAATGACCGGACGTTTGATAATATCACGTGCTTCCATTATCCAAGCACCTCCTCAACTTTTTCTACTGCAGCTTTAGTGAATACTACTGTATCGTGACCTACTAAGTCTAATACGTTGATTCCTGTAGCTGATACTACTGTAACGCCTTGAATGTTGCTCGCAGATTTAACTACGTTCTCTTCTAATTCAGCAGTTACGAATAATGCTTTTGATTCGATTGATAATGCTTTTAACACTTCAACGAATGCTTTTGTTTTTGGTGCTTCAAATGTTAAAGCATCTAAAACTACTACTTTTTGTTCTAACACTTTAGCTGATAAAGCTGATTTAAGAGCTAAGCGACGAACTTTCTTTGGTAATTTGTAAGAGTAGCTACGTGGAGTAGGACCGAATACAATACCACCACCACGCCATTGTGGAGAGCGGATCGAACCTTGACGAGCACGACCAGTCCCTTTTTGACGCCATGGCTTACGACCACCACCAGCAACTTCAGAACGGTTTTTCACTTTGTGATTACCTTGACGTAGAGAAGCGCGTTGAGCGATTACTGCGTCGAATAATACAGCTTCGTTTGGTGTGATTCCGAAAATCGCATCGTTTAATTCGATTTCACCAACTGAAGCACCTGTTTGACTAAGTACTGAAACCTTTGTCATTCCTGTTTCCTCCTTTCTTCGAGAAATTATTTAGATTTTACTGCAGTTTTCACTGCAACAAGAGCTTTTTTAGAACCAGGAACATTACCTTTAACTAATAGTAAGTTGCGTTCAACATCAACCTTAACGATTTCAAGGTTTTGGATTGTTACAACTGTACCACCCATTTGACCAGGTAATTTCTTTTGTTTGAATACGCGGTTCGGAGCAACTGGACCCATTGAACCTGGACGACGGTGGTAACGAGAACCGTGGGCCATAGGACCACGAGATTGACCATGGCGTTTAATTACACCTTGGAAACCTTTACCTTTAGTAACACCTGTTACATCTACTACATCGCCTTCTGCGAATACTTCTACCTTGACTTCTTGACCAACTTCGTACTCCTCAACGTTTACGTTGCGGAACTCACGAATGAAGCGCTTAGGAGCAGTGTTTGCTTTTGCTACGTGACCTTGTTCAGGTTTGTTAGATAACTTAACTCGTTTATCTTCGAAACCAACTTGGATTGCTTCGTAACCATCAGTATCAACAGTTTTCTTTTGTAAAACTACGTTTGGAGCAGCTTCGATAACTGTTACTGGGATTAAGTCGCCGTTTTCAGCGAACACTTGAGTCATACCAATTTTTCTACCTAAGATTCCTTTAGCCATTTGTCACACCTCCTGTAAGTTTAGAAAAAATAATTTATTGTTTTTTACCATTAAAGTTTGATTTCGATGTCAACGCCTGATGGTAAATCAAGTTTCATTAACGCATCAACAGTTTGTGGTGTTGGGTTAACGATATCGATTAAACGTTTGTGCGTACGCATCTCGAATTGCTCACGAGAATCTTTGTACTTGTGTACTGCTCGTAAGATTGTGTAAACTGAGCGCTCAGTTGGTAACGGAATCGGACCTGATACACTAGCACCAGAACGTTTCGCTGTTTCAACGATTTTCTCAGCAGACTGATCTAAAATACGGTGATCATACGCTTTTAAACGGATACGAATCTTTTGTTTTGCCATAATTTCCCCTCCTCTTCGCCTATTTACTAGACATTCTCCACGAAAATTCTCCGTCACACTCGCCATGGCAAAGCGGCCGGGTGTGTCGGCAACCTCTCGCTTCATCGCAGTCAAAGACCAACATTCAACATTATACATAATAAAAAAAGAATATGCAATAGCTTTTGCGTAATTCTTTTTAGAAATGTTGAAGTTGTTTTTTACGATGTTTATATACCGCTCTTTTTGAGCCGTTTCCTAGTATATAAGAGTCCAATCATTAAAGCAACTGTAAAGGTCACGTAAATATATAAATAAAATATTCAGACTAATCTTACAATCATAACGTGACAGCTCCTACATTCAAACAAAAGGTTGAACAAAAACGTAGCATCGGAATCATTCAATTTTCCGATGCTACGTTTTAGGTACGTTACTATGCGATTGCAATCATGTCTGTTGATTAGCCAGTTAATCGGCAGGAACTTATTGCAGCTCGCGTTCCTGGGGCTCGACGGCAAACACAATGTTGATCATGATGAGTCAGGAGCTTTTCGCCAAGGAGTCTCGAGGCTCGCGCTTTTCCCGCTGGAGTCCGCCTCTCGTTTCAAGCAACCTTTATGCGTCAAGCCTAGCTTACGGTGATGAACCAATTTTTTGCTAAAAACAAACAGCCGATTTCACTGTATATAAATGACTAATCAACAGACCTATTATTCGAGCAAAAGAGCGTTTTGCAAAATCTCGTCTTTTGCAAGTCCGCTTCCTCGTGACAATTAAATCGTTATCGTTACGCAATTAAAACTTCCAGCTATCTCAGTCTCTTTGTTGTTCATTACAAAGACTGGTGAATAACATTTTTATAGTAACGAATTGTTAATAATGCAAATATAGTATACATGCTAATGTACAAGCCCATCGTTACGAGTAACGGTGTCGCCATTTCGTTACCGAATAAAAACCATCCCGATTTTACAGCGAAATAACTGTGCAGCAAACCGACGATGAGCGGCACACCGAAATTAAACAGCTGCTTGTACATAATGCCACGTAAAATTTCCTGTTCCGTAAAGCCAATTTTCCGCATTACCGTGTACGAAGCCATTTCTTCATCTGCTTCCGACATTTGTTTAAAATATAAAATGCTGCCGGTCGCTAATAAAAACGCAAGCCCAAGAAATGCCGTTACGAAAATTGTCGTGCCGTACAAGTTTAAATTTTCCTGCTGTGTAGCAATAAGTGAATTAAGCTTATCACCGTCTTCATTCAATACGTCCGCACCTGTCGTTTTATACAGTTGCTCGATTTGTTGTTGGTGCTCATCATTTTTTAATGTAATGGCCGTTTGTGTAAAAATCGCTCTCTCTACATCTAACTGCTCAAAGCGCAAATATAACTCATCTGGCACGACTAGCACCGGGCCACCTGCTGTCACACGCCATGTTAATAACGTATCATCATTTATATGCTTTACTTTGATCGGCATTGCTTCGTCTCCGATATAAAGCTTCGTTTCAGTCCCTTCCTCAATCGGCATCGAGCTCGACATAAAGCCGCTATAAGACGTAACGACTATTTCATTAGATGCAAGCTCTACATCCGGTGCTAAATGTTTATAATCCGATAGCGGGACAATCATCACTTCGCTGCGATCCTCGTTCAAATATTGTATAACATCCTCCGAAAGAAACGCGCTCGATTCGATTTCTCCGGTCGCAATGCGCGTCGTTTTCAAATCGTACGGCACGTTTAACGCATCAAGCTCACGTAAAAATGCTTCTTCTCGACCATTTACTGCTACGTAATCTCCCGGCGTTTCGATCGCTGCATCCGTCTCACTCGAATAATAACTAATGTAAGACAATGTTGTAATAGCTAACGACACTGCAGTCAATACTGTAATTAACGTGAGCGATTTTGAATTTTCCTTCATCCGATGCATAATCGGGGTTAGCGCCAGTACGTCCGCTAGCTTTAAATGCCCTTTTTTGCTCATGCGAATAATATTGAACACAAACGCAACCGAGAAACGGAACACGAGAAATGTCCCGCCAATTGTTGCCGCTAAAATGATGAGCATATTGTTTAGCAACTCCATCGGGTCTTCAAACAATATTGTACTTTTATAGTAGCCGTAAACAATGAACGCAATTCCGATTGCACCGAGCACCATTTGCCACGAGCTAAAGCTTTTCACCCGCTCGTCTGCTTGCTTTGATACATTGAATAAATGAAGTAACGTCGACCTACGAACAATCCACGCCATTTGCAATAAAATGATGACTAATAGCACGCTAAACATGATTGCCGTATGCAACACCGCTTCTTTGCTAAACGTCATCGCCACGACCGCATCAAACTGCAGCACTTTCAATAAAATCATCGCAAACAATCTTGAACTCAATAACCCGACCACCATACCGACTAACACCGCGCCGACAAGTAGCATTATATTTTCTAATGCGATCAAACGAATAACGAGCCCCTTCGTCATACCGATTAACTGATACAAACCAATTTCTTTACTGCGTCGACGCATAAATAAATGATTGGCATATAATACGAAAATTAGTACGATGACATATAGCATGTACGACGCTGCCTCAAAACCTGATGTAGCTGTTCCACTAGCAGCCGTCGCTTCGATAACAGACGGATTGTATTGCAGCGTTTCGAATGAGAAAAACAATACGACACTAAAAATTAAAGCAAAAAAGTATAAGTAATAGTGCTTTATATTTTTTTGCATGCTTCGAAATACGAGCTGGCTAAGCTTCACGATGCCCACCACCTAAAACGCTTTGTGTATTTAAAATTTGCTGAAAAAACTGCGTGCGCGATTTATCCCCTTTGTAAAGCTCTGTATAAATTTGCCCGTCCTTCAAAAACAACACGCGCGAGCAAAAGCTAGCTGCAACCGCATCATGTGTCACCATCATAATCGTCACATTTTTTTCTTCGTTAATCGCACTTAAATTTTCAAGTAGCGCTGACGCTGATGTCGAGTCGAGCGCTCCAGTCGGCTCATCGGCAAACACTAGCGACGGGTTCGTAATTAATGCTCGTGCTGCTGACGTGCGCTGCTTTTGCCCTCCCGAAATTTCACTCGGGTATTTATGCAAAATATTCGCGATGTGTAAAATGTGCACAATTTCCTGCAGCTTCGTCTCCGCTACGACGCGTGATGTGCGCCCAATCGATAACGGTAATAAAATATTTTCCTTCACCGTTAATGTGTCCAATAAATTGTAGTCTTGAAAAATGAAGCCGAGCTCTTCTCTACGAAATTGGGCAAGCTCCTTTTCCTTCATCGATTGCAATGTGCGACCGTTAATGTCGACTAAACCGTCCGTCACTTGATCAATCGAGCATAAAACGTTCAGCAACGTCGTTTTCCCTGAGCCAGACGGACCCATAATGCCGACGAACTCCCCTTGTTCAACCTCTACGTCAATTCCTTTTAACACTTCCTGCTGCAATGCTCGTTTACCGTATGATTTACGCACTTTTCTTGCGACTAAAATTGCCATGTCCATCACTCCTTATGTAAGTATCATACACGTTGACCTAACATTCAATCGTTCGATTAACATGACAAAAACGTTTAGTAGGTGACAATTCCGTCACTTACTAAACGTTTTCATATACGTATCCTCATTAGTAAACTGCACGTGCACCGTCGTCCCATTCGCCACCTCGGACGTAATCGACACATGCAAATGTAACGCATCGGCTACTTGCTTCACTAAATAAAGTCCCATTCCTGTTGCGGCACTTTTTTCGCGACCGAGCGTCCCCGTATATGACTTTCGAAAAACGCGCGGTAAATCTTCCGCCGCAATTCCGACGCCACGATCTTCTACGTGCAACGTAATGCAACCGTCGTGCAACGTCGTATATATGCGAATTTGCTGTCCACAGTCGCTATACTTTAAAGCGTTCGTTAGCAGCTGGCGCACAATAAAGCCAAGCCACTTCGCATCACTTATAACCTCTTCTTCTAAATTATCTAAATCAAGCTCGATTTGCTTTTCAAAAAACCAACTGCGCAACTGCTGCACTTCTTTGACAACGACTTCACGCAGTTTCACTCGCTCCATTCGATTATCTTGCTCAATGTTCACTAACCGCGTCGCATGTAACTGCTGATCGAGCAATAAATGCAGTCGCAGCCACTCATGCTGCATGCGCTCCTGTAGCTGCGGCTCGCTTATTTTATCATGTAACAATTGCATTGCTGTAAGCGGCGCCTTCATTTCATGCACCCACGCAAGCAGCTCATCATGTTTTTCAAGCAGCTGTAAATGTTGCTGACGCTTTTCAGCTAACAGCATTTGAAGCTGCTCTTTATAATTCTCTTCAATCGTTTCGTAATAATTGTTTTTAAGCTGTTCATACGTATGCATTTTTCGTTTATCAATGCTCAAGCGCACAGCACAAAATATTAGCACTACAAACAACCATACAGCATTAAAATATGTAAGCGACACACGATGAATGCCTTCATCAACGAACAATAACATATTCGTTAGTAGCTGCATAACAACGAGCAATAACAACCAGCTTCGATGCTGACGCAAAAATAACGCAATCATCGCATCACCGCCATATAGCCGAGCCCTTTTTTCGTAACGATGACATCGACGAGACCAATTTCCTCTAAGCGCTGTCTTAAACGATTGACGTTTACCGTTAACGTATTATCATTAACGAAGCGCTCATCGTCCCATAGCTTTCGCATTAGCTCCTCACGCGGCACAATTTGCCCCGCCTGCTGCACGAGCACTTTTAAAATGAACAGCTCATTTTTCGTTAACTCTACTTGTTGCTCCTCATACTTTACAACGGCACGATCGTATTGAATGGACGCCCCACACCATTGATCCGTATCGCTCTGTACTTCCTTATAATCATACGTACGGCGCAGCAATGCTTGCACTTTCGCAACGAGCACGTCCATATGAAACGGTTTTTGCATAAAATCGTCCGCCCCTAGCTGCATCGCCATAACCATATCCATCGGGTGATCGCGCGACGATAAAAACAAAATTGGCACGTTCGACTGCATGCGAATTTCTCGACACCAATGAAAGCCGTCGTACACCGGTAACTGTATATCAATAATAACTAGCTGTGGTTCCTCTCGCTGAAATTGCTGCTGCACGTCCGCAAAATCTGTTACACCGACGACGTCAAGCTTCCACTGGGCAAAACGCTCCTCAATTAACGTCATAATCGATAGATCATCCTCTATTATGAAAATTTTCATATTGTCCCCCTACTGTTCATCATTTTCTTCATCATACCACGCGAGACGAACGTCCAAAACTTTGCATATTTGCTATAATTAAAGTTCATCACGTAAACTAAAGCGACTGCATGAAAAAGGCAGGCACATTAAGTTATCATGAAAAGCTATAATGAACTAGGTCTGTTCATTAACTACCTTTATGCAGTAACAAAACAGAAATAAATGCTGCATTGTATGGCAGTGCGCGTGTGGCGAGACTCCCTGGATAAAAACATGAGCTTGAAACTACAAGTTCATGCCATACCCTAAAAGATTTATATGCGACGAGTAACTACAGGAGCGAGCCGCAATACGCGAAATGCCAGCTGAATGGCTAATCAATGCACTTGTTAATTCACAATCATATAGACAAAGGAAGTGCTCATATGGATCTTCGTCAGCTCGAATATTTTGTCGAGGTCGCCAAGCAGCTTAGCTTCACAAAAGCCGCCGCTATTCTCCACGTCTCCCAGCCATCGATTAGTAAAGCAATTCAAAACTTCGAGGCAGAGCTCGGCGTGCCACTGTTTTATCGCTCATCGAAACAACTAGAACTAACCGATGCTGGGCAAGCTGTTCTCGTCAATGCATTACAAGTACTCGCATCGTTTAAAAATATGCGCTCTGAACTCACTGACTTAATGGAGCTAAAAAAAGGACGCATTCGCATCGGCATTCCACCTATTGTCGGCGCAGAATTTTTTTCAAAGCTTATTACATACTACAAAGAAGCGTTCCCGTACATCGAAATTTCACTCGATGAAGTCGGCACAAAACGCATTCGCCAAGACATTGACGCAGGCGAACTCGATATCGGGCTCGTTTGCAGCATTCACTCCACGAACGAAAACTTAGCGGTCATTCCATTTTTAAAGGACCCGCTACAGCTTATCGTCCATGAAAGTCACCCGCTCGCCAACGAATCGTCCATTACGATGGCACAGTTGCAGCATGAAACGTTCATTATGTATCGCAAAGACTTCGTGCTATACGACCGCATTATTGAAGAGTGCTCCAAAAATGGCTTCTTCCCAGCAATCGCCTGTGAGACGACGCAAAAAGATTTATTTATCGAGCTCGTCCACGCTAAAGTCGGCATCGCACTACTTCCTGCAAAAATCGCCGCGAAAATCCCGTACCAAGACATTAAGCGCATCTCCTTCCACCAGCAACCGATTCGACTGGAACTCGGCATCACATGGAAGAAAAACAAATACTTGCCGTTTGCCGTACGTGAATTTATCGAGCTATCGAAACGGTTCACGATGCAATAAAAAAGGGAGCTGCCCAATTCGGACAGCTCCCCCATTCATTATGCGTTCACTTTTTGTTTCGCTTTCGCTTCTTGACGCTTTTTGTGTAAAATCGGCTCTGTGTAACCACTTGGCTGCTCGTATCCTTTGAACACTAGCTCACGCGCTGCTTGGAACGCTACTGACTCCTCGTAGTTCGGTGCCATTGCGATGTACTCTGCATCACCTGCATTTTGCTCATCTACAACTTTCGCCATACGCTCTAACGTTTCTTGCACTTGCGCTTCTGTACAAATACCGTGGTGTAACCAGTTCGCAACGTGTTGGCTTGAAATACGTAACGTTGCACGGTCTTCCATTAAGCCAATGTTATTAATATCTGGCACTTTCGAACATCCAACACCTTGCTCTACCCAACGTACAACGTATCCTAAAATACCTTGTGCATTGTTATCAAGCTCTTGTTGAATTTCTTCAGCTGACCAGCTCGTATCCGCTGCTACTGGTAACGTTAAAATCGCATCGCGGAAATCATCAGACGTTGAAATACCTTTTTGTACTTCTTTTACGTCTACTTCATGGTAATGTGTTGCGTGTAATGTCGCCGCAGTTGGTGACGGAACCCAAGCAGTCGTCGCACCAGCTTTCGGATGTACAATTTTTTGCTCTAACATGTCAGCCATTAAGTCTGGCATTGCCCACATACCTTTACCAATTTGTGCATGACCTTGTAAGCCTGCATCTAAGCCAACAACAACGTTTGATTTTTCATATGCTTGTAACCAAGTCGATGTTTTCATTTCACCTTTTCGGATCATCGCGCCAGCTTCCATTGATGTATGGATTTCATCACCAGTACGGTCTAAGAATCCTGTGTTGATGAATACAATACGCTCTTTCACTGCATTAATACATGCTTTTAAGTTCAGTGACGTACGACGCTCTTCATCCATTACGCCGATTTTTAACGTATGGCGCTCTAGCCCAAGCACATCTTCCACACGGTTAAATAATTCGTTCGCAAATGCTACTTCCTCAGAGCCATGCATTTTCGGTTTTACAATATATACTGAGCCTTTGCGAGAGTTTTTGAATTGACCGTTATTCAGTAGCTCATGCTTTGCGATTAAGCTCGTTACAACGCCATCTAAAATACCCTCTGGCACTTCATTTCCTTGCTCATCTAATACAGCAGGGTTTGTCATTAAGTGACCTACGTTACGCACGAACATTAATGAACGGCCGTTTAACGTTACTTCTTCACCAGTTGGCGACGTGTATACACGATCTGGGTTTAACGTACGACGAACTGTTTTATCACCTTTTGCAAATGAAATTTCTAAGTCGCCTTTCATTAAGCCTAACCAGTTGCGGTACACTTCCACTTTATCTTCTGCGTCAACTGCTGCTACTGAATCTTCACAGTCCATAATTGTCGTAACCGCTGACTCTAAGTACACATCTTTTACGCCTGCTGAATCGTCTTCACCAATTGGGTGCGCACGATCAATTTGCACTTCAATATGTAAACCGTTGTTCTTGAATACGATTGCTGATGGTGCAGCTGCATCACCTTGGTAACCAACTAGCTTATCTGCATCTACTAACGTCGTTTCGCCTTGTGCAGTCATCGCTTTTAACTTGCCATCTTCAATTGCATATAACTTAACGTCTTCATGTTTCGCATTTACTAATGGAATTGCTGTATTTAAGAATGCTTTTGCACGAGCAATTACTTTTTCACCACGAATTACGTTGTAGCCTTTTCCAGCAGCCGCGCCACCTTCATCGCTAATTGCATCTGTTCCATATAAAGCATCATATAAGCTTCCCCAACGAGCATTCGCTGCATTTAATGCATAGCGCGCATTGCTTACCGGTACTACAAGCTGAGGTCCTGCCTGCACTGCGATTTCATCATCTACATTTGCAGTCGTTACGTTAAATGGTTCAACTTCTGGCTCTAAGTAACCGATACTTTGTAAAAATGACTTGTACGCATCAAAATCTGTCGTCCCTTTATTTTCTTTATGCCATGCATTAATTTTTTCTTGTAGTTCATCACGTTTAGCAAGTAACGCTTTATTTTTCGGCGCTAAATCTTGCACGATTGCCGAGAAACCATCCCAAAATGCTTCTTGTTCAACACCGCTATTTGGTAAAACTTCTCCGTTAATGAAATTCGCTAATTGCTCATCTACTTGTAATTTTCCTTGTTGTACATAATTCGACATCTATAAAACAACCCCTTTATTTATAAAAAGAACATTTTGCATCCCCATACAAATCTGTTTCCTTTGTTATGTATTATTATAATAAAATAATGGGTCATAAATAAAATACATATTTTGCATAGTCATTATGCAAAAAAGCTATATAGTGAAATATTACGCCACAATGTGAAATAGCATATTCACGTTGAACTACACTTTCTCCTATTACACCAGAGATGACGAGTACAAATTTACACAACAAAAAACCCGATCTGTAAGTTTCCTTACAGATCGGGTTCAATATTTAGTTACACGAATGTACTAAAAATTATTTTTGGATAGATGCTACTACGCCAGCGCCTACAGTACGGCCACCTTCGCGGATAGAGAATTTAGTACCTTCTTCTAAAGCGATTGGAGCGATTAATTCAACAGTCATTTCGATGTTGTCGCCAGGCATTACCATTTCTACGCCTTCTGGTAACATACAGATACCAGTTACGTCAGTCGTACGGAAGTAGAACTGTGGACGGTAGTTAGAGAAGAATGGAGTATGACGGCCACCCTCTTCTTTTGATAATACATAAACTTCAGCTTTGAAGTTAGTGTGTGGAGTAATTGAACCTGGTTTAGCTAATACTTGACCACGTTGAATATCTTCACGAGCGATACCACGTAATAAAGCACCGATGTTGTCGCCAGCTTCAGCGTAATCTAATAATTTACGGAACATTTCTACACCAGTTACAGTTGTAGTTTTAGCTTCTTCTTCGATACCGATAACTTCTACAACGTCACCAACTTTAACTTGACCACGTTCAACACGGCCAGTTGCTACTGTACCACGACCAGTGATAGAGAATACGTCCTCTACTGGCATCATGAATGGTTTGTCAGTTTGACGTTCTGGAGTTGGGATGTAAGAATCTACAGCGTCCATTAATTCCATGATTTTAGCTTCCCACTCAGGCTCGCCTTCTAAAGCTTTAAGAGCTGAACCTTTGATTACTGGAAGATCATCACCTGGGAAGTCATATTCAGATAGTAAGTCACGGATTTCCATTTCTACTAACTCTAATAATTCTTCGTCGTCAACCATATCACATTTGTTCATGAATACTACTAAGTAAGGAACACCTACTTGTTTAGAAAGTAAGATGTGCTCACGAGTTTGTGGCATTGGGCCGTCAGCAGCAGATACTACTAAGATACCGCCGTCCATTTGTGCAGCACCAGTGATCATGTTTTTAACATAGTCAGCATGTCCTGGGCAGTCAACGTGTGCGTAGTGACGAGTTGCAGTTTCATATTCAACGTGAGAAGTATTGATTGTGATACCACGCTCTTTTTCTTCTGGAGCGTTGTCAATGTCAGCGTAAGATTTAGCTTCTCCGCCCATTGCTTTTGATAATACAGTAGCGATTGCTGCTGTTAAAGTTGTTTTACCATGGTCAACGTGTCCGATTGTACCAACGTTAGCGTGGGTTTTCGAACGGTCAAATTTTTCTTTAGCCATTAGAGAAAGCCTCCTAAATTCTATGTTAGTTTTTTATGTTACAATTGATGACTTCCTACTGAATACAGTAAAAGCGAATCAATCATAGCTTATAAATTAGTTATACTTTATACAAGGAGAAATTTCAATTATTCACCTTGATTTTTTTTGATGATTTCTTCTGCAATTGATTTTGGTACTTCTTCATAGTGATCAAATGTCATTGAGAATACACCGCGACCTTGTGTTGCAGAACGTAAAGTTGTTGCATATCCGAACATTTCAGATAGTGGAACCATAGCACGTACTACTTGAGAGTTACCGCGAGCTTCCATACCTTCAACGCGTCCGCGACGAGCAGTAATGTTACCCATGATATCACCAAGGTACTCTTCTGGAATTACAACTTCTACTTTCATCATTGGTTCTAAAATTACTGGGTTACATTTTTTAGCAGCTTCTTTAAGTGCCATAGATGCAGCAATTTTGAACGCCATCTCATTCGAGTCAACGTCATGGTAAGAACCGAATACTAATTTCGCCTTAATGTCGATTAATGGGTAACCAGCAACTACACCGCGATCTAAAGAATCACGTAAACCAGCTTCAACAGCCGGAATGTATTCACGAGGTACTACACCACCAACGATGGCGTTTTCGAATTCAAAGCCTTTACCTTCTTCGTTTGGAGAGAACTCGATCGTTACGTCACCGTATTGACCGCGACCACCAGATTGACGAGTGAATTTACCTTGAACTTTAGCTTCGCCACGGAATGTCTCACGGTAAGATACCATTGGAGCACCAACGTTAGCTTCAACTTTAAATTCACGGCGCATACGGTCAACTAGAATGTCTAAGTGTAACTCACCCATACCTGAGATGATCGTTTGTCCAGTTTCTGTGTCAGTGTGAGCACGGAAAGTTGGATCTTCTTCTTGTAATTTTTGTAAAGCTTGACCCATTTTATCTTGGTCAGCTTTAGATTTTGGTTCAACAGATAAAGAAATTACTGGCTCTGGGAACTCCATAGATTCGAGAATAACTAAGTTTTTCTCGTCACATAAAGTGTCACCAGTTGTAGTATCTTTAAGACCTACAGCAGCAGCGATATCTCCTGCGAATACTTTTGAAATCTCTTCACGAGAGTTAGCGTGCATTTGTAGGATACGACCTACGCGCTCACGTTTACCTTTAGAAGAGTTTTGTACGTAAGAACCAGATTCAAGTGTACCTGAATATACACGGAAGAATGTTAACTTACCTACGAATGGGTCAGTCATTACTTTGAATGCTAATGCTGAGAATGGCGCTTCATCAGAAGACTCACGGATGATTTCTTCTTCACCGTCAATGTCAGTACCTTTAATAGCAGGAACGTCAACTGGAGATGGTAAGTAATCAACTGCAGCGTCTAACATTTTACGAACACCTTTGTGTTTGAATGCTGTACCACATAATACTGGGTAGAATTCTACAGCGATAGTAGCTTTACGGATAGCCGCTTTAAGCTCTTCATTAGAGATTTCTTCGCCTTCTAAGTATTTCTCCATAAGATCTTCATCAACACTTGCAACAGCATCGATTAATTTCTCACGGTACTCATCAGCTAATTCTTGGTGAGATTCTGGAATTGGTTGACCTTCACGTAAAGCCGTACCTTCTTCGTTGTCGTAGTAAGTTACGTCCATTTTGATTAAGTCAATAATACCTGAGAACTCGTCTTCAGCACCGATTGGTAACTGAATTGGGTGAGCGTTTGCTTGTAAACGGTCATGTAAAGTACCTACAGAATATAAGAAGTCTGCACCCATTTTATCCATCTTGTTGATGAATACGATACGTGGAACTCCATAAGTTGTAGCTTGACGCCATACTGTTTCAGTTTGAGGTTCAACACCAGATTGAGCATCAAGTACTGTCACTGCACCGTCAAGTACACGTAAAGAACGCTCTACTTCTACAGTGAAGTCTACGTGTCCAGGAGTATCGATGATGTTAATTCGGTTACCATTCCATTGAGCTGTTGTTGCAGCAGAAGTGATTGTGATACCACGCTCTTGCTCTTGCTCCATCCAGTCCATTTGAGAACCGCCATCATGAGTTTCACCGATCTTGTGAATCTTACCAGTGTAATAAAGGATACGCTCAGTTGTTGTTGTTTTACCAGCATCAATGTGAGCCATGATCCCAATATTACGTGTATTCTCTAGAGAGAATTCGCGTTTCATAGGAAATTTCTCCTTCCATATTGGGTATATACTGCTTTATATAAGACCAAGTATTGGCTAGCTTAAGCAGCCAATACGAAGGTCGAATTACCAGCGGTAGTGTGCGAATGCTTTGTTTGCTTCTGCCATTTTGTGCATATCTTCACGTTTCTTAACTGAAGCACCTGTGTTGTTAGAAGCATCGATGATTTCGTTAGCTAAACGCTCCATCATCGTTTTCTCACCACGTAAGCGAGAGTAGTTTACTAAGTAGCGTAAACCTAAAGTTGTACGACGCTCTGGGCGAACCTCAACTGGTACTTGATAGTTAGAACCACCAACACGGCGAGCACGAACTTCAAGAACAGGCATTACGTTGTTTAATGCAGCTTCGAATACTTCGATTGGATTGTTACCAGTGCGCTCTTGAACTAATTCAAATGCACCGTATAAAATCTTTTGAGAAGTACCTCTTTTACCATCTACCATTAATTTGTTGATTAAACGAGTTACTAGCTTTGAGTTATAAAGTGGATCTGGTAACACGTCACGTTTGGAAACAGGACCTTTACGAGGCATGTGTTTTCCTCCTTTCAAATATTGATCATCTATTAGACGTTATTATTTTTTCTCTTTTGGACGCTTCGTTCCGTATTTAGAACGAGATTGCATACGACCGTTTACACCAGCAGTATCTAAAGCACCGCGTACGATGTGGTAACGAACTCCAGCTAAGTCTTTTACGCGACCGCCACGGATAAGAACAACACTGTGCTCTTGTAAGTTGTGACCTTCACCTGGGATATAAGCTGTTACTTCTAATTGGTTAGTTAAACGAACACGAGCATATTTACGTAAAGCCGAGTTCGGTTTACGTGGTGTCATTGTACCTACACGAGTACAAACTCCGCGTTTTTGTGGAGACTTAACATTAGTTAAAGACTTTTTGAAAGAGTTATAACCTTTGTTTAGCGCTGGAGATTTTGATTTCGTGATTTTAGATTGACGAGGCTTACGTACCAATTGGTTAATTGTAGGCATCGATTTTTCCTCCCTTCATTTATTCCTTGTAATACCACACATCCAGGTGGTTCATTTTTTGGGTAAAAACAAAGTCTTTGTATCCTTATGAATACAAAAACTAACTTACAGTAATAGCAACTATTGCAGCTCCAACATTTATGCCGAAAGCCTTCCCTAGTTCCCTCTTCGACTCAACTGTGACAATCGGTATTCCGATTTCTTTCGCGAGAAGAATGGCCGGATCGGTTACCCAATTGTCTGCATCAAGCGCAACAATGAGTTCACTAACAAGACCAGCATGCATTGCTTTCACTGCCTGCTTTGTACCAATGATTGTTTGACTAGCCTTTACTTTTTCATAAGACATTTGCATATCCTCCGAAGTTCAGACAGTTAACTATCAACCTTAAATATATTATCATTCATATTTTTTACTGTCAACACATATCACAAAAATTTCCGAGAAGAATTGTATTTCTCCTCGGATTTTTTTGTTTTTCAGCTTCTATTTTCACTTTGCACGTCGAGGTGGACTTTCCGTAGACTTAGCTCAAGCATCCTCATCGCAAGCAATTGCGAGGTCTTGAAACACGAGCTATTCTACCTCGAACTATCTCTCGTTACGAGCAATTTACATTCAATATTTCAAATGAAATGTATAGCTACAATACTAGAAAATTATTCTGCTGAAGTTACTTCTTCAAGATTGATATCGTCATCTTCCATGCGAATTTGACGATAACGTTGCATACCAGTACCTGCAGGAACGAGCTTACCAATAATTACGTTTTCTTTCAGACCAAGTAACTCATCACGCTTACCTTTAATTGCAGCATCCGTTAACACTCGAGTTGTTTCTTGGAATGATGCAGCTGATAAGAATGATTCTGTTTCAAGAGAAGCTTTTGTAATACCTAGAATTACTGGGCGTGCTGTTGCTGGACGAGATGATGCAACTGCTGTGCGCTCTTTTAATACACCGGCATTTGCTTCTTTGAATTGGTGTACGTCTAATAATGAATCTGGTAATAATTCAGTGTCACCAGCTTCAATAATACGTACTTTACGAAGCATTTGACGAACCATTACTTCAACGTGCTTGTCGCCAATTTCTACCCCTTGCATACGGTATACTTTTTGTACTTCTTTTAATAAGTACTCTTGAACAGCTAAAGTACCTTTTACTTTTAGTAATTGTTTTGGATCGATTGAACCTTCTGTTAAGTTTTGACCACGTACTACATAATCGCCTTCAATTACTTTTAAACGTGCGTTATAAGGAGACGTGTATTTACGTGTTTCCACATCGCCTTGAATCGTGATTTCTTTTAAGCCTTCACGGATTTCGTCGATTTGAATTACTTTACCCGCTATTTCTGTAATTAACGCCTGACCTTTTGGATTACGCGCTTCAAAAATCTCTTGGATACGAGGAAGACCTTGTGTAATATCGTTACCTGCTACCCCACCTGTATGGAATGTACGCATCGTTAACTGTGTACCTGGCTCACCGATTGATTGTGCTGCAATAATACCTACTGCCTCGCCAACCTCAACATTTTCGCCTGTTGCAAGGTTAACACCATAACATTTTTTACATACGCCGTGTTTCGTATCACACGTAAATGCTGAGCGGATTGAAATACCTTTTAAGAATAATTTTTCAGAGATTGTAAGTTCGCCTTCGTTCTTAGCTTCTAATTCTGCAAATAATTGCGCTACTTCACGCGCCTTATCTTGCGTAATTAAAGCATCACTCTCAACGATTACTTCCTCTGAATTTGGACGACGGATTGTCTTCTTCGCATGACGACCGATTAAACGCTCTTCTAATGTTTCGATTACTTCCGTGCCTTCCATTAACGGTCCAATTGTTAAACCACGATCAGTACCACAGTCATCTTCGCGGACAATTACATCTTGTGCAACGTCTACTAAACGACGAGTTAAGTAACCTGAATCGGCAGTTTTAAGTGCTGTATCGGCAAGACCTTTACGTGCACCGTGAGTCGAGATAAAGTACTCTAATACCGTTAAACCTTCACGGAATGAAGATTTAATTGGTAACTCGATGATACGACCAGCCGGGTTGGCCATCAGACCACGCATACCCGCAAGCTGTGTAAAGTTCGATGCGTTACCACGGGCACCTGAGTCAGACATCATGAAGATTGGGTTCGTTTTTTGTAACGAGTCCATTAACTTACCTTGGATAATATCTTTCGCTTTAGACCAGCTAGCGATAACGCGGTCATAACGCTCTTCCTCTGTAATTAAACCACGACGGAATTGCTTCATAACTTTATCCACTTGCGTTTGTGCTTCAGCTAAAATTTCACCTTTGTCCGGTAATACTTCGATGTCAGCTACACCTACAGTAATACCTGCACGTGTAGAATACTTGAAGCCTAAGTTTTTCATGCGGTCAAGCATTTTAGAAGTTTCAGTAATGTGGAAGCGTTTGAACACTTCTGCGATTACGTTACCTAAGAATTTTTTACGGAATGGTGCAACAACTGGTGTGTTTGCAAAGTATTTCGCAAGTACCGCTTGACGTTGCGCTTCAATTTGCTCTGCTTGAGATAACTCAGCATAACCTTCTGAAGCTTCAATTTGTGCTAATAATTCTGCATCCACTGTTAATGTTGCAAAGTATTTTTCAGGAGTTACAGTTTCTAAGTTCGAATCTGTAGGCTCGTTAATATATGGGAACGACTCTGGAAGAATTTCATTGAAGATTACTTTACCAACAGTTGTTAATAAGAACTTCTCGTTTTGTTCTTCCGTAAACGTTTGGTTGTTTACTGAGCTTGCTTTTACAGCAATACGTGTGTGTAAGTGTACTGTACCGTTTTGGTAAGCAACTAACACTTCATCTGGACCGTAGAAGATCGAACCTTCACCACGCGCGCCTGCACGCTCAAGTGTTAAGTAATAGTTACCTAGTACCATATCTTGAGATGGTGTTACTACTGGTTTACCGTCTTTCGGGTTTAAGATATTTTGAGCAGCTAACATAAGTAGACGTGCTTCTGCTTGCGCTTCTGCCGATAAAGGTACGTGAACAGCCATTTGGTCACCATCGAAGTCAGCGTTGTAAGCTGTACATACTAATGGGTGTAAACGGATTGCACGGCCTTCTACTAATGTAGGCTCGAACGCTTGAATACCAAGTCGGTGAAGCGTCGGTGCACGGTTAAGTAATACCGGATGCTCACGAATAACGTCTTCTAAAACGTCCCACACTTCATTGTGCATGCGCTCGATTTTACGTTTCGCAGACTTAATGTTATGTGCTAGGCCACGCTCTACTAATTCTTTCATTACGAAAGGCTTGAATAGCTCGATTGCCATCTCTTTTGGAAGACCACATTGGTACATTTTTAAGTTTGGACCTACTACGATAACCGAACGACCAGAGTAGTCTACACGTTTACCAAGTAAGTTTTGACGGAAACGACCTTGTTTCCCTTTTAACATATGTGAAAGCGATTTTAACGGACGGTTACCAGGACCAGTAACAGGACGACCGCGACGACCGTTGTCGATTAAAGCATCTACTGCTTCTTGTAACATACGTTTTTCGTTTTGTACGATAATGTTTGGCGCACCAAGGTCCAATAAACGTTTTAAACGGTTGTTACGGTTAATAACACGGCGGTATAAATCGTTTAAGTCAGATGTTGCAAAACGACCACCATCTAATTGCACCATTGGACGAAGCTCTGGTGGAATTACTGGAAGTACGTCTAAAACCATCCATTCTGGTTTGTTACCAGAGTTACGGAATGATTCTACTACTTCAAGACGTTTAATCGCACGAGTACGACGTTGACCTTGTGCAGTTTTTAACTCTTCTTTTAACGTTACCGTTTCATCTTCTAAATCAATGTTTACTAAAAGCTGTTTAATCGCTTCAGCGCCCATTGCTGCATGGAAGTCTTTACCGAATTTCTCACGGTATAAGCGATATTCCTTTTCAGAAAGAAGCTGTTTTTTCTCTAAGTTTGTTGCCCCTGGCTCAATCACAACGTAAGAAGCAAAGTAAATTACTTCTTCTAATGCGCGTGGAGACATATCAAGGATTAAGCCCATACGTGATGGAATTCCTTTGAAGTACCAAATATGTGATACTGGTGCTGCTAATTCGATGTGACCCATGCGCTCACGACGAACTTTTGCACGAGTTACTTCTACGCCACATCGGTCACAAACTACGCCTTTATAACGAACGCGTTTGTATTTACCACAGTGACACTCCCAATCCTTTTGAGGTCCAAAGATTTTCTCACAGAAAAGACCGTCTTTCTCTGGCTTTAAAGTACGGTAGTTGATTGTTTCAGGTTTCTTTACTTCGCCGTAAGACCATGAGCGAATCTTATCTGGTGAAGCTAAACCAATTTTCATATATTCAAATTCATTAACGTCGATCAAGGAGCCTACCTCCCTTTAGTATAAGTTCTTAACCTTGGCTAAGACTTGTCCGTAGCTCAAACGATACATTTTTTTATTTATAAAAGAGAAAAGTCGGACAGGGCCATTTAAACCTGCCCGACTTTGAAATTTTTTATTCAACAGACTGAGATGTTTCTTCTCCTTCGTCTACTTGAGGTAAACGAGGTGCATCAGCTGGTGCTGGAATTTCATCATCTTCGTCTAAGTCGCGAAGTTCAACTTCTTCGTCATTGATTGTTAACATTTTTACATCCATACCTAGTGACTGTAATTCTTTGATTAATACTTTGAATGATTCAGGTACACCTGGTTCTGGAACGCTTTCGCCTTTAACGATTGCTTCATATGTTTTCACACGACCGACAACGTCATCTGACTTCACTGTTAAAATTTCTTGTAACGTGTATGCTGCACCATATGCTTCAAGTGCCCATACTTCCATCTCACCGAAGCGCTGACCACCGAATTGTGCTTTACCACCAAGCGGCTGCTGCGTTACTAATGAGTAAGGACCTGTTGAACGAGCGTGAAGCTTATCATCAACCATGTGCGCAAGTTTGATCATATACATGACACCAACAGATACGCGGTTATCAAATGGCTCACCCGAACGTCCGTCATAAAGAACTGTTTTACCATCGCGGTTCATACCAGCTTCTTCAATTGTTTCCCAAACGTCTTCTTCGTTTGCACCATCGAATACAGGAGTTGCGATGTGGATACCCATTTGACGAGCAGCCATACCTAAGTGTAACTCAAGTACTTGTCCGATGTTCATACGAGATGGTACGCCTAGAGGGTTTAACATGATATCAATTGGTGTTCCGTCTGGCATGAATGGCATATCTTCTTCTGGAAGGATACGCGAGATAACCCCTTTGTTACCGTGACGTCCGGCCATCTTATCACCAACGCGGATTTTACGTTTTTGAACGATGTATACACGTACTAATTGGTTAACACCTGGAGGTAACTCATCGCCGTCTTCACGGTTGAATACCTTCACATCAAGAATAATACCGCCTGCTCCATGTGGTACACGTAAAGATGTGTCACGCACTTCGCGAGCTTTTTCACCGAAGATTGCATGTAATAAGCGCTCTTCAGCTGTCAGTTCAGTTACCCCTTTAGGCGTTACTTTACCGACTAAGATGTCACCGTCACGAACTTCCGCACCGATACGGATGATTCCGCGCTCGTCTAAGTTACGAAGTGCATCCTCACCTACGTTTGGAATGTCACGAGTAATTTCTTCTTTACCAAGCTTCGTATCACGAGATTCTGATTCATATTCTTCAATATGGACAGAAGTGTATACGTCATCTTTTACAAGTCGTTCAGACATGATAACGGCATCCTCGTAGTTGAAGCCGTCCCAAGTCATGAAGCCGATTAACACGTTACGACCAAGTGCTAATTCACCGCGCTCCATAGAAGGACCGTCAGCTAAAATATCACGTGGCTCTACGCGATCGCCAACTTTTACAATTGGACGTTGGTTATAAGATGTACCTTGGTTAGAACGTACGAACTTTTGTAATTTATATTTAACTAAATCGCCTTTTACTTCCTTGCCGTCTACTTCTTCGATGCGACGAATGTGAATAGAACGTGCTTCTACATGTTCAACAATACCGTGATGTTTTGAAACAACAGCAGCACCTGAATCACGAGCATCGACATGTTCCATACCAGTACCGATAAACGGCGCTTCTGGATTTAATAAAGGAACCGCTTGACGTTGCATGTTCGCACCCATTAAGGCACGGTTTGAGTCATCGTTTTCTAAGAACGGGATACATGCAGTGGCAGCAGATACTACTTGCTTTGGAGATACATCCATGTAGTCAATTTTTTCGCGTTTGAATACTGTGTTATCTCCTCGGAAACGACCTACTACTTCTTCTTCTACAAATGTACCATCTGGATTTAAACGAGAGTTTGCTTGTGCAACAACGTAGTTATCTTCTTCGTCAGCTGTTAAGTAATGAATTTGATCCGTTACGGCACCTGTTTTTGGATCAACACGGCGGTACGGTGTTTCAATGAAACCGAATTTATTTACTTCTGCGAATGATGATAATGAGTTGATTAACCCGATGTTTGGACCCTCTGGTGTTTCGATTGGACACATACGACCGTAGTGAGAGTAGTGAACGTCACGTACTTCCATACCAGCGCGCTCACGTGTTAAACCACCAGGCCCTAATGCAGAAAGACGACGCTTATGCGTTAACTCAGCAAGTGGGTTTGTTTGGTCCATGAATTGCGATAATTGAGAAGAACCGAAGAACTCTTTAATTGACGCAATAACTGGGCGAATGTTGATTAATTTTTCAGGTGCAATTGCTGTTGTGTCGTTAATTGACATACGTTCACGAACAACACGCTCCATACGAGATAAACCGATGCGGAATTGGTTTTGTAGTAATTCACCTACAGAACGTAAACGACGGTTACCTAAGTGGTCGATATCGTCCGTGTTCCCAATGCCATGTAATAAGTTGAAGAAATATGACACTGAGGCAATGATGTCTGCTGGTGTAATATTTTTTACAGCTTCTTCGATGTTCGCATTCGATGTAATAATGATTTCTTTTTGAGACTCATCATTTGGCGCGTAAACTTTGATCGACTGGATCGTTACATCGCCTTCTAACACACCATTTACATGTGTTAACGTTTGGTAACCGATTTTATCGCGCTCAAGTAGAGGAATTAATAAGTCTAATGTACGACGGTCTAATAACGTACCTTTCGTAAATAGCGTATTACCTTCTTCGTCTTGATACACTTCACCTGTTTCTGGATTCACTAATGTTTCAGCTAGAATTTGGTTGAATAAACGGTTTTTAATGTGTAACTTTTTGTTCATTTTGTAGCGACCAACATTCGCTAAATCATAGCGTTTTGCGTCGAAGAAACGAGAGTATAATAAGCTCTTCGCTGAATCAACTGTCGGTGGCTCACCAGGACGTAAACGCTCATAAATTTCTAATAACGCTTTGTTCGTGTCGTCAGAGTTATCTTTTTCAAGCGTGTTACGTAAAAATTCGTTATCACCGATGATGTCAATGATTTCTTGATCTGAACTGAAACCTAATGCACGTAATAATACCGTTACTGGTAATTTACGTGTGCGGTCGATACGTACGTATACAACATCTTTTGCATCTGTTTCATATTCTAACCAAGCACCACGGTTAGGAATGACCGTTGCGCCGAAACCTTTTTTACCATTTTTGTCTGTTTTATCGTTAAAGTATACAGACGGAGAACGTACTAACTGAGATACGATAACGCGCTCAGCACCGTTAATAATAAACGTACCTGTATCCGTCATTAATGGGAAATCACCCATGAATACTTCCTTAGGTTGTAATTCGCCTGTTTCTTTATTTGTAAGTCGTACTGTAACACGTAAAGGCGCAGCATACGTTGCGTCACGTTCTTTACATTCATCTACATCGTACTTTGGTTCGCCCAGCTTATAATCAATGAACTCTAAAGATAATTTACCCGCGAAGTCTTCGATCGGAGAAATGTCTTTAAACATTTCTAGTAAACCTTCTTTAAGGAACCAGTCATAAGATGCTGTTTGAATCTCAATCAGATTAGGAAGCTGTGCCACCTCTTTAATTCGTGCGTAACTTCTACGCTCACGGTGTTTTCCGTACTGAACTAGTTGACCTGTCAACTCATTCACCCCTCAATAAAGCGATAATAGGTCTTTGCAAAATCCTACAAATAGTGTATGATTTCGAAAGACAAAAAAGAAAACGAGTACATTAAATGTTAACTCATTTTGGTTTTACTAAACTTGTGCTGGCACGTATGCCTTAAAAAGTGACTTTTTTTATAAATGGGCATACGACCGCAAAATAATATTTTGCATTTTATTATAATATCATAGCCATTTTGTCAAGTCAATATTTTCTACAGACCAAGGTTACTTAATCGCTCGGACGATCCAGTAGCCTTTTTTCTTTTCTACGACTTCAACTTCTGCAAACTTTTCTTCTAAATGCGCAATCGTCGACGGTGCGCCCTGCTTCTTTTGAATCACAATCCACAGTTCACCATTTGCACGTAGCTTGTCATATGCTTCGTCATAAAAACGGAAAATCGTCTCTTTTCCCGCACGAATTGGCGGGTTCGTTAAAATTGCTGCTGCATCTTGCTCAGTACAAGCCTGCAAACCATTACTTTCAAAAATTCGTACATTTTGAACCCCGTTTAACTGTGCGTTCGTACGACATAAACCTACTGCACGTTCATTAATATCCATCATATGTACAATGCGATCTGGATATTGATGAGCAATCGATAAACCAATCGGACCGTAACCGCAGCCGACATCGAAAAGTGGACCATCTATGTCTGGCATGGCAAATGCATCAATTAACACACGGGAGCCAAAATCTACTTCGCTTTTACTAAATACACCCGCATCCGTCGTAAATGTAAACGTATGACCTAGCAATGTGAAGTTAAATTTATTCGGCTTACTTTCCGTTTGAGGCTTATTCGAATAATAATGTTGTGACATAATCGTCGCCTCCTTGATGAACATCATCTTTTTTTCACGTGGAACATTCTTAACTATAATACCAGTCATGTTGATTAGCGATTGAATTGCATTGAGCGCCTAATCAACAGACATGATACATTGCGTTACTGTTTATAAAAAAGGCGAACTATACTTCATAAAAAAAGGCAGAATTTCATACTAGTTGTATGGAATTCTGTCTTTTGTAGTAAGTTCTACAAAAAGAAAAGCTCGTCAATAAGAGACGAGCTTTCCATATAAAAGTGAGCTGTTAAATAAAAATTATTTAACTTCTACTACTGCGCCAACTTCTTCAAGTTTAGCTTTGATTTCTTCAGCTTCATCTTTAGATACGCCTTCTTTAAGTGCTTTAGGAGCGTTATCTACTACTTCTTTAGCTTCTTTTAAACCTAAGCCAGTGATTTCACGTACAGCTTTGATTACTTTGATTTTTTCTGCACCAGCAGATGCTAATACTACGTCAAACTCAGTTTTTTCTTCAGCTGCAGCAGCACCGCCAGCAACTACTGCTACTGGAGCAGCAGCTGTTACACCGAATTCTTCTTCGATTGCTTTTACTAAATCGTTTAGTTCTAGAACTGTCATAGCTTTGATAGCTTCTAAGATTTGATCTTTGTTCATTTTAATTTCCTCCTATGGAATATAATATTAGTTTTTTAGGCCGTTAAGCCGATTTGTGAAGAAAAATTGCGATTAAGCGCCTTGTTCTTCTTTTTGTTCTGCAACAGCTTTTGTTGCAAGTGCGAAGTTGCGCACTGGAGCTTGAAGAACTGATAAAAGCATTGATAATAGACCTTCGCGTGATGGAAGTTCCGCAAGTGCTTTAACATCTTCAGCTGAAGATACGTTACCTTCGATGATACCAGCTTTAATTTCTAAAGCTTCGTTCTTTTTAGCGAACTCGTTAATAATTTTAGCTGGAGCTACTACGTCCTCGTTAGAGAATGCAATTGCGTTTGGACCAGTTAAAACTTCGTTGATCGCTTCAAAACCAGCTTGTTCAGTAGCACGGCGAACTAAAGTATTTTTGTATACTTTGAATTCTACACCAGCTTCACGTAATTGCTTACGTAGTTCTGTAACTTGAGCTACAGTTAAACCACGGTAGTCAACTACTACTACTGATGCAGCAGCTTGGAACTTACCAGCGATATCTTGTACTAAATTTTGTTTAGCTTCAATGATTGGTTTGTTCATCTGGATGACACCTCCTATTAGAATGGGTCATTTATACCGACAAAAGTAAAGCCTCTATATCAAGATAGACATAGAGGCTGAAAGTCATCATCTTAAAAAGAATCCGAATTCCGATGTCCTCGGTAGGATCATTAAGTGACAAGTCACTCCTACTGTCTACGGTACAAATGGATGATTCACAACAGCATCCATCTTATCAAGTAAGAGAAGTGTTGTCAATAAATATTTCCAAGTAACTTAAAATTATTTAACTGCAGATGCGTCGATTTTGATTGCAGGACCCATTGTAGTTGTTACGTTTACTGACTTCATGTAAGTACCTTTAGCAGCAGCTGGTTTAGCTTTAGCTACTACGTCGTATACTGCTAAGAAGTTTTCAACTAATTTTTCAGTTTCAAATGAAACTTTACCGATTGGCGCGTGGATGATACCAGCTTTTTCAGCACGGTATTCAACTTTACCAGCTTTAATTTCGTTGATTGCTTTAGTTACATCGAAAGTAACTGTACCAGTTTTAGGGTTTGGCATTAAACCTTTTGGTCCTAATACGCGACCGATTTTACCAACTTCACCCATCATGTCTGGAGTTGCAACGATTACATCAAACTCGAACCAACCTTGTTGGATTTTAGTGATGTACTCTGCATCGCCTACGTAGTCAGCGCCAGCAGCTTCTGCTTCTTTTGCTTTTTCGCCTTTAGCGAATACTAATACGCGTTGAGTTTTACCAGTACCGTTTGGAAGCACTACTGCGCCACGGATTTGTTGGTCATTTTTACGAGTATCGATACCTAATTTGAAAGCAACTTCTACTGTAGCGTCGAAGTTAACTGTGCTTGTTTGTTGTGCAAGAGCGATTGCTTCTGCAGCAGCATATAATTTAGAACGATCTACTAATTTAGCAGCATCTTGTAATTTTTTACCTTTTTTAGCCATTGTTAATTTCCTCCTTGATTGTGGTTATAACGGATAATCCTCCCACGAATAAAGGTTGCGCACTCACAATATTATGAATGCAGCAACCTCCAAAAACAAAATACATCATCAAGTAAAGATGGGATTAGTCTTCGATAACGATACCCATGCTTCGTGCAGTACCTTCAACCATTAACATTGCAGCTTCTACAGATGCAGCGTTTAGGTCTGGCATTTTTTGTTCCGCGATTTCGCGAACTTTATCACGTTTAACTGTTGCAACTTTCGTACGGTTTGGTTCACCAGATCCAGATTGGATACCAGCAGCTACTTTAAGTAGTACTGCAGCGGGTGGAGTTTTCGTAATGAAAGTGAATGAACGGTCCTCGAATACTGAAATTTCTACTGGAATAATTAAACCAGCTTGGTCCGCAGTACGAGCGTTGAATTCTTTACAGAAGCCCATGATGTTAACACCAGCTTGACCTAATGCAGGACCAACCGGTGGAGCTGGGTTTGCTTTACCAGCAGGGATTTGAAGTTTTACAACTTTAATAACTTTTTTAGCCACGAGACACACCTCCTTAAGTCCGTGATGTGGTAATTGGGTTGCCCCTCCCACTCAAATATCTGTTCGTCAGCTAATTTGCCGATAACATTAAAATTATCATTGGATGTCGATAACTGTTATTACTTACATAATACAGTCTGACCTTTGAAATGATACCACTTTTAAATACTATTAGCAAGCACTATTATTTACTAAATTTTTTGAACTTCTGCGAAATCTAATTCTACTTCTGTTTCGCGACCGAACATGTCGATTGTTACTGTTAACAGTCCATTTTGTACGTCGACTGCTTCTACACGACCTTGGAAATGTGCAAACGGTCCATCTAAAACTTCCACTACATCGCCTGCAGAAATTTCAACTTCACCAATTGCTTGCGTCGTCATACCAACTTGCGCTAGTAATCGTTCTACTTCTTCTGGTAATAAAGGTGTTGGCTTTGCGCCGCCGCCTGAAGAACCGATAAAGCCTGTTACACCTGGTGTGTTACGTACAACATACCAAGAATCGTCTGTCATAATAATTTCAACTAACACGTAACCAGGAAAGATTTTACGCATAACTGAGCGTTTTTTTCCATCTTTTAAATCCGTTTCTTCGTGCTCTGGTACGATTACGCGGAAAATTTTATCTTCCATGCCCATCGTTTCAACACGCTTTTCTAAATTTGCTTTCACTCGGTTTTCATAACCTGAGTACGTATGCACTACATACCATTGTTTTTCCATAATCAGTAGGACTTAGTCGTCCGTCCCTCCCTTACAAAATCATCGAGAATGCTCGATTTTTACGCAAATTCTAGTTCACTACACAAAGCATACGCGAAATGCATCTGTTTTTTATTTATTCACGAGCAAATGAAAAAACCCGTTGATTTAACAATGACGGGCTATTTTCGACACATATGAATGCTGTACTAATTATAAATCCAAATACCAACGGAATAATTCTGAAATGCCATAATCAACAACTAAAAAGAATAAAGCCATAATAATTACCGTAGACGTTACGACAATTGTATATTTCGTTAGCTCTTTACTTTTTGGCCAGCTTGTTTTACGCATTTCTGAAAACACGTCACGGAAAAAACTCGTAACTTTATTCATGCAGCTTAACCTCCGAATAACTAATTCTTCTATATTGCTATCACATTGTAATTAAATTGTCTCTTTATGAATTGTGTGCTCATTGCAACGTGAACAAAACTTTTTTAGCTCTAAGCGTGTTGCGACATCGCTCTTCTTTGGCAATGTGTAATTACGTGAGCCACATTTTTCACAGCAAAGCACGACTTTGTTAGCCATCTTATCACCTTTTTTGGCATTTTGTCTTTTAAAGACTATCACCTAAATTATATGCTGTCAACAACTCCCGAACAGCTTTTAAACGCCTAAATGTCTCTCTAACTTACGTTTCACGCGTTGCAGCGCATTGTCGATTGATTTTACGTGGCGATTCAATTGCTCTGAAATTTCATGATATGATTGCCCATCTAAATAGCGCGCTAACACTTGGCGTTCGAGTTCACTTAGCACTTCGTTCATCTTCGCCTCGAGCTGAGCGTATTCCTCCTGCAAAATAATGACATCTTCTGGGCTTTCACTAACTTCGCTCGTAATCATATCGAGCAATGTACGGTCTGATTCCTCATCATATACAGGTTTGTCGAGCGAAATGTACGAGTTCAGCGGCATGTGCTTTTGCCTTGTCGCCGTCTTAATCGCTGTAATAATTTGACGTGTAATACATAGCTCCGCGAATGCTTTAAACGACGATAACTTGTCGCCACGAAAATCTCGCACCGCCTTATATAGTCCAATCATGCCTTCTTGGATAATATCTTCCTTATCTGCGCCGATTAAAAAATACGTTCTCGCCTTTGCTTTCACGAATAAACGGTATTTCGTGATTAAATAGTCGAGCGCGTCCGCATTGCCAATATGGATCAGCGTCAGCAACTCCTCGTCTGTTAAATGTTCAAAGCCTGCGATTACTTCTACGGAATTACTTTTAATCAACGACCTCACCTCTGCTACACCGGAATTTTTTAGAACTAGTATAAACAAATTGGAAAATATAAGTCAATTACTCTTTCAAGCCGCGGCGCATTTGCTCAAGCTTCCGTGCTACGTCTGGGCGCGGCTCAATACGATTAGGTGAACGACGTGTTTGCGTGCGCTTTGCTAAGCTATCGATGCGCTTTTGAACGATTTTCAATTCCACTGCTAGCTCACTCGCCGGCATGCGTGCTGCACCTAAGCCAAACACGACGTTTTGCTCGGTCATGTCGGATGTCGCCACGATAATTTGCGTATGGCGTCCGCGTAACTCGTGCGTAAGACGCTCAATGCATTCGTCAGCCGTTTCCTTCGTAGCTGTGTAGATTACTTCTAAATTGTGCTGGTTATATGTTTGCTTCACGCCTGGAGCAAAGTGCGCATCAAAGACGAGCTTTACGTCCCATCCTTTTTGCGCCTTATATTCCGCAAGTAGCTCGATCAAACGATCTCGCGCGTCCTCTAAATTGTCGTCTCGCAGTTTGCGTAGCTCCGGCCAGTGACCAATCATATTATAGCCATCTACAAGCAAAATATGTTTTTTCAATTATGCTTCTTGACGCTTGCGATACACTTCATACATAAGTAACGCTGCTGCAACGGATGCGTTTAGCGACGTTACGTGCCCAATCATCGGCAAATGATAAAGGAAGTCGCACTTGTCACGCAGTAAACGCGCCATGCCTTTTCCTTCACTACCGATAATTACAGCTAGTGGAAGTGTTGCGTCCATTTTACGATAGTCAACAGAACCTTTAGCGTCTGTACCAGCAATCCATACGCCATGTTCCTTCAGCTCGTCGACTGTTTGTGCTAAATTCGTCACTCGTACAACAGGCACATGCTCAATCGCACCTGTTGACGCTTTTGCAACGACTGCCGTTAAGCCAACTGCGCGGCGCTTCGGAATGATGATGCCGTGCACGCCAATCGCATCCGCAGTACGCATAATCGAACCTAAGTTATGCGGGTCTTCTAACTCATCTAAAATTAAGAAGAACGGGTCTTCATTTTTCGCTTTCGCTGCTTCGAATAAATCGTCAATTTCTGCGTAATCGTATGCCGCTACTGCAGCTACAATACCTTGATGGTTTTCAGCTAATTTATCGATTTTTTGCTTTGGAACGAATTGCACGAGGACACCGCGCTCTTTTGCTAAATCCATCAGCTCCTGCACGCCTGTTTTCTTTACGCCCTCTGCGATAAATAATTTATTAATTTCACGCCCTGAGCGAAGTGCTTCAAGTACGGGGTTTTTCCCTGCGATCATTTCCCCTACGATTTCTTCTTGTGGCTGTGATGCTTCTACTACTTCTTGTTGTTTCTCCGGTGCTTTAAAGTTGCGGCTCTTTTGGTCGCGCGCTTTAAAATCACGAGGCTTACGATCTTTTTGTTGTCGTCGTTCTGCCATGCCTACACTCCTTTCGATTGTTCCACGATGTCAATTGCATACGTAATAATTTCATGCGTTCGCTCGTGTTGCTCTAATAAAAACAAATAGCCTAATACCGCTTCAAATCCTGAGCTGTTGCGATACGTGCGGACATCGGTATTTTTTGGCACCGAGCCTGATTTTGCGTTGCGTCCACGGCGGAATATCGCCTGCTCTTCTTCTGTTAAATACCCCTCTTCAAGCATACGTAACACAATGATTGATTGCGCTTTAGCAGAAACGTATTGCGTCGCTGCTTTATGAAGTGTATTTGGACGCACGCCACCTTTACGCAGCAAATGCTCACGAACGCGCTGCTCTAAAACAGCGTCGCCCATATATGCAAGTGCTAATGCATTCAGTTGTTTAATATCTTCATTGCGAAGTGTGTTCATCTGAATTAGCCTCGTTTCCAGCGTGTACCTTGACGCGTATCCTCTAAAATAATGCCCATATTTTGCAGCATGTCGCGAATTTCATCAGCACGTGCGAAGTTGCGATCTTTACGCGCTTGTATACGAGCCTCAAGTAACGCATCGATTTCGGCATCAAGTAGCTCTTCCTGCTGCTCAAATACTAAGCCAAGTACGTCGCCTAGCTTTGTGAATGCATCTAGTAATGCATTTAACACAGTTGTCGTCGTGTTCGATTCATTTAAGTAAACGTTCGCAACGTGTGATAGTTCAAATAGCTGTGAAATCGCGTTTGCTGTGTTGAAGTCGTCGTCCATTGACGTTTCGAATGCTTCGCGCACCGCTTCGATTTTCGTTAACCATTCGTCGTTTGCATCACCTAGCTCTGCCGTTACCGATAAACGGTGCTTCGTATTGTTAAACGATGTGCGCAGACGCTCTAAGCCGTTCGCTGCACTTTCGACTAAGTCTTTTGCGAAGTTGATCGGGTAACGGTAGTGCACCGATAACATGAAGAAGCGCAGCACTTGTGGGTCGATTTGCTTTTTAATGTCGTTTACTAAAATGAAGTTGCCAAGCGATTTTGACATTTTTTCGTTGTCGATATTAATGTAGCCGTTATGCATCCAGTAGTTCGCAAACGTTTTGTCGTTGTGGGCCTCTGATTGTGCAATTTCGTTCTCGTGGTGAGGGAATGTTAAATCTTGCCCGCCTGCGTGAATGTCGATTGTATCACCTAAATGCTCGCGTGCCATAACAGAACACTCAATGTGCCAGCCCGGACGACCTTCTCCCCACGGCGATGTCCAGTGCACTTCGCCTGGCTTCGCTGCTTTCCACAGTGCGAAATCTAACGGGTCTTCTTTCTTCTCGCCCGCTTCGATGCGCGCGCCAACTTTTAAGTCATCGATGTTTTGATGAGACAGCTTGCCGTAGCCATCAAACTTGCGCGTGCGGTAATAGACGTCACCTTGTGATTCGTACGCATAACCTTTGTCGATTAATACGGCGATGAAGTCGATAATGTCTTGCATATGCTCCGTTACTTTCGGATGTGCGTCTGCTTTTTTGCAACCTAAATCCGTAATGTCCTCAAAGTATGCCGCGATGAAACGCTCTGTTAATTCAGACGTTTCCTCGCCTAATTCGTTTGCAGCTTTAATAATTTTGTCGTCCACGTCTGTGAAGTTTGATACGTACGTTACGTCAAACCCTTTGTATTGTAAGTAGCGGCGCACTGTGTCGTATACGATAACAGGGCGTGCGTTACCGATATGGATGTAGTTGTATACAGTCGGTCCGCATACGTACATTTTTACTTTGCCTTCTTCAATTGGCACGAACGCTTCTTTTTCGCGCGTTAATGTGTTGAAAATTTGAATACCCATCTTGAATTTCTCCTTTGTTTGGTGAGTTTGTTATTTTACATACATGTTGATCGGTTGCTTTCCGCGTCGAGGCAGGCTTTCCGCGGGCGCGGAGGCGAACACGATGTTCGTCATGAAGGCAGTGCCACATGGACGTGGCGATTACTGACTTCCTTGAGCCTCCTCGCTTCGCTGTGGGGTCTCAAGTCTCGCGCTTTTCCCGCTGGAGTCCGCCTCTTGCTTCAAGCAACCGTTATGCGTCAATTCCAGTTTGTGGTGATGAACAGAGGGCGAGTAACAGCAGGCGCATTGAACCGAAAATCCATTTTTGGCGGCTTGTCCGTCAAAAATTAGTTGAGGCCGTGCCCGCGAAAAGCGTCCGCCGAAATGAAAGAACCGTTGTACAACAAAAAAGCGCCCCTGTCCGTATATAGACAGAGACGCAGTAGTTACGTGGTTCCACTCTGGTTGAAGCAATTTGCTCCCACTCAAAACGTCCGGTAACGAGGACAAGTCGTTCCTGCCTACTGAATTCGGCAAGACGCTCCGAGGTGCATTTCTGTAACACAGTGGCTCAGGTCATTTCCAGCCAAGATGACCCTCTCTAGTTGAGCGTGTAAAACATACTTCTCCCCGTCTACGCTTTACGTTCATTGTACAATTAGTTTGCGAATTTTGCCACGCGCGCGATAACTTTTTCTTTGCCGATTAAGCTAATTGCGTCCGCAAGCTCTGGACCGTGTGTTTGACCAGTCGTTACGACACGAATTGGCATGAATAAGTTTTTCCCTTTAGCGCCTGTCTCTTTTTGAACTGCTTTGATTGCCGCTTTAATTGATGCTGCATCGAATGCTTCTAACGCTTCAAGCTCAGCTTTAAACGCTGTCATCACTGCCGGTACTAGCTCACCTGCTAGCACTTCTGTTGCTTCTTCGTCGTATGTTAACTCGTCTTTAAAGAACAGGCTTGTTAATTCAACGATTTCAGCACCGAAGCTCATTTGCTCATGGTAAAGACCGATTAACTCAGCTGCCCATGCCGCTTCTGCTTCAGTTGGTTCAGCTGGCACTAAGCCTGCTTTTTGTAAGTGTGGTAACGCTAATGTAACAACATCTTCACGCGATAATTGTTTAATGTATTGGTTGTTCATCCACGTTAATTTCACTTTATCAAACATTGATGGTGATTTTGATAAACGTTTCTCATCAAATAACTTCACTAGCTCGTCGTGAGAGAATGTTTCCTCTTCGCCTTCTGGAGACCAGCCAAGTAATGCGAAGAAGTTGAACATCGCTTCTGGTAAATAGCCTAAGTCTTTATATTGCGCTACGAATTGGATAATTGTTTCGTCGCGTTTTGATAATTTTTTGCGGTCTTCGTTGACGATTAATGTCATGTGACCGTATTGTGGGTATTCCCAACCGAACGCATCGAAAATCATCATTTGCTTCGGTGTGTTTGATAAATGCTCTTCACCGCGGAATACGTGTGTAATGTCCATAAAGTGGTCATCTAATACGACCGCATAGTTGTATGTTGGGATGCCGTTTGCTTTTACAAGAACCCAGTCACCGATATCTTTTGATTCGAACGTTACATCGCCACGTACTAAATCTGTGAAGCTGTACGTTACGTTTTCAGGTACAGCCATACGAATTGTGTACGCTTCGCCTGCTGCTTCCTTCGCTGCTACTTCTTCAGCACATAAGTTGCGGCAAGTACCGTCATATGTCGGTGCTGCAACGCCTGCTGCTTTTTGTGCTTCGCGTGACGCTTCTAATTTTTCTGAAGAACAGAAGCATTTGTACGCTTGACCAGCTGCTAGCATTTTGTCAGCGTGCTCTTTGTAAATGTCTAAACGCTCCATTTGACGGTACGGTGCGTATGGTCCACCGATGTCTACTGAT
Organism: Caryophanon latum; assembly: GCF_001700325.1. GTDB lineage: Bacteria > Bacillota > Bacilli > Bacillales_A > Planococcaceae > Caryophanon > Caryophanon latum. Next base: position 30,223 of record NZ_MATO01000022.1, on the reverse strand, counting down.
TCGTCTGGAATGATGCCTAACCAACGTAAGTTATCTAGCTGTGATGCTTCGCCGCCTTCAACGTTACGCTCGATGTCAGTATCTTCAATACGAACGACGAAATCTCCACCGTTGTGCTTTGCATATAAATAATTGAATAACGCTGTACGCGCTCCACCGATGTGTAAAAAGCCTGTTGGTGATGGCGCATAACGAACGCGAACTTTTTTCGTCATGTTAAATCCTCCTAATATGTCTCATGTCTTTTTGGCACGGACCGTTTAACTTTGTTCATTTTACCACTGTCAATGTGGAAATTAAAGTGTCGGGCAAATGAAAACAAGCCTGCATGAACAAACAGGCTTGTTTTGTATGATGTTGATCTATTCATGCATCAGCAGTTCGCACGTTGCATTCCACGACGAAGTAAGCTCGCCGATTGATTGCACTAGCTGTTGATGGGAGTGGAATCGGCGAGACTCCTTGGGGAAAAGCGTGAGACTTGAGACCCCACAGATACGAGGTACGAGTATCGAGGAGGCTCAAGCCACGCCCCAGGAAAGCGAGCCGAATGAAACGAACATCATCGTGTATTATTTTTTAATTAATAAAATCGTCGCTAGTGCTGCGATGCCTTCCTCGCGCCCTGTGAAGCCTAGCTTTTCCGTCGTCGTCGCCTTGACGTTTACTTGTGATGGATCGGCGTTTAACAGTTCAGCGATGCGGTTTTTCATCGGCTCGATGTACGGTGCCATTTTCGGACGTTGTGCAATAATTGTTGCATCAACGTTTCCTAGCACGTACCCTTTATCCTCAACGATTTTCCAAATGTACGCAAGCAGCTTAGCTGAATCTGCGTCCTTCCACTCTGGGTCTGTATCTGGGAAGTGGCGACCGATATCACCTTCCCCGATTGCGCCAAGTGCTGCGTCTGTAATTGTATGTAACAGTACGTCCGCATCGGAATGCCCTAATAAACCACGGTCGTGTGGAATTTCAATGCCGCCTAAAATTAATGGACGCCCTTGCGCAAATGCGTGTACGTCGTATCCTTGTCCAACTCGAAACATGTGTAAAACCTACCTTTACGAATAATGTTGTAGCTGTAGTGTACCATATTTTGTATCGTTTCATGTATAACGCAATCTTTTTTCGACAAGTACAACAAAAAGCGATGCCGTACGAAACATGCCTCTATTAAAAAACAAAAAGAGGATAGGAAAAAAGTAAATTCTCATCGCCTAACAGATAATATTCATAGTGCGAATTTGATGAAGGAACGCGTGAAGCGGCGACTCCTAGTGGAAAAGAACGTGCCGAGAGACTTGCAATTGCAAGGCGAAAGTAGCGGCGGTTGCGCAACGAAGCGAAGTCGAACAGCAAAAAAGCGTTACCAGAATCATACTTCCGATAACGCTTTATTTTGTCCTAGCCTCTTATTGCTCGCGACTTTTTAAAATCGCCTCGCCGAAAAGTAAATCTTCTTTCGTCGTCATCTTCACATTTTCATAGCTGCTTTCGACGATGTGAACGTCGTAGCCGATGTTTTCAACAAGCATCGCCTCGTCCGTTCCGAGGAAGCCGACTTTATCTGCAACGTCCGACGCTTCCTTTAACACATCGTAGCGAAAAGCTTGTGGCGTTTGAATGCTCCATAACATGTCGCGGTCTACCGTTTCCTCAATGATGCCTTCGCGTACAATTTTCATCGTATCTTTCACGCGCACCCCAGCAATCGCTGCCCCTTTTTCGAGTGCGACTTCTGCTAAGCGGTCAATCGTGTCTTGTAAAATAAACGGACGTGCTGCATCGTGTACCATCACTAAGTCGGTCGGCTCCATTTGCACTAAGCACGAGCGCACGCTATGTTGACGCTCTGCTCCACCTGTTGGTAAACCTTTTACTTTTTGAATGCCCGCTTCCCGAATGAGCTGCTCGATTTGCTCGCGTTCGGCATCTTTTACAGCAAGCCAAATGCCTGTACATTTGTCGTCCGCTTCGAACACACGGAGCGTATGCACTAAAATCGACGTGCCGTTTAGCTGTAAAAACAATTTATTCATGCCAGCGCCCATGCGACTACCGCTACCTGCTGCTGGTAATACTACTTCATATTTCACGTTGTCACCCTACCTTATAGCTTCGCAAAAATCATGCGTCCTGCTGATGTTTGCAGCACGCTCGTTACTTCGACTTGCACCGTTTGCCCAATTTGATTGCGCCCACCTTCAACAACAATCATCGTGCCATCATCTAAATACGCAAGCCCTTGATTATGCTCTTTTCCGTCTTTAATAATAAGCACTGTCATCTTCTCTCCAGGAATGACGACCGGCTTTACGGCATTTGCTAAATCATTAATGTTTAGTACATGCACTTGGTGTAACTCGCTCACTTTGTTTAAATTAAAATCGTTCGTTACAATTTGCCCATTCAATTCCTTCGCTAGTCGCACAAGCTTTAAGTCGACTTCTGCTACGTCATCAAAATCACGATCGGTAATCATGACGCCTGACTTGTACTCGTCTTGTAGGCGGCGTAGCACATCTAGCCCACGTCGACCGCGCGTACGCTTCAACGTATCCGATGAATCGGCAATATGCTGCAGCTCTGTTAATACGAATTGCGGAATGACGAGCGTTCCTTCGATAAAACCAGTAGCAGCAATATCAACGATTCGTCCGTCAATAATGACTGACGTATCGAGCAGCTTTTGTGTCGTCAATTCCTTTTTACGCGATGGCTTCACCGGCGTATACATTAGCGAAATTTCATCACGTCTACGAAAGCCTAACTGGAAGCCTAAGTAGCCTAAAATAATCGACAGCACAAACGGCACGACCGACGTAATGACCGGCAGCTGCACGCGCTCAATCGCAAAGCCCGCAAAGTACGCGACAATAAGCCCGATAATTAATCCAACTGTGCCAAATAATAAATCCGCAACCGGCACTTTAAACAAAACTTCCTCTAACCAACGTATGCAACGTATGCAATAATCGACTAAAAAGAAAGACAGTATGAAAAAAATAAGTGCGCCTACAAGTAATGATACGTATACATTATTAATCCATTCGTAATTTGCAATGCCAATTACGTCGTACAAAATCGGTAAAAAAATAAGTCCTAATGCGCCACCAACAAACAAGAATGCTACTTGAATGACACGTTTGAGCATACATGCACCTCTCTTCCTACTTCCTTATATTTTTATTATACAACGATTCGTTTTGAAAAACTGTTTTTCATGCGTTTTATAACAGTATGTAACAGCACGAAACAGCTGTATTAGTACAGATGAACTTTTTTTCTGCTTTTTCCCATTTAAATGCTAGTTCATACGTTTTTCTTCTATCGCAACGTCTCCTTTCTTGTTGAATTTACGCATTTTCTTTTTGTTCGTGCATATTTTGAACTAAAACAGCATGCAATCGTTTACAATCAGCACAGTATAAATTTTTCAAGTATTTAGGGGGGCAAACTTTCATGAGCGAATCAACTAATGTGAAAGAAATTAAAGTCGTAACAGCAGACCCATCGGCAATCGGTCTATTCGGCTTAGCGATCGTTACACTTGTAGCGGCAACACAAAAACTTGGCTGGACTGACGGGGTCGGCTTAGTTATTCCTTGGGCAATTTTCCTAGGAGGTCTTGCACAAATTTACGCATCAATTTTAGATGCTAAGCACAACAACACATTCGGTACGACAGCATTCGGCGCATACGGCTTATTCTGGTTAGGTGTGGCGATGACTTGGTTCATGCAAGCTGGCGTATTCGGTGACGGCTTCGTTGTCGATGCAAACCAAACAGCAACAATGTATGTAGGGTATTTAGTGTTATCTTTATTTTTAACAATCGGCGCATTAGAAACGAACAAAGTATTATTCTTCATCTTCGTACTAATCGACTTCTTATTCATCGGTTTATCGTTAAGCACATTCGGTATTATGGAACACGGCATGCACTTATTAGCAGCTTGGGCTGAATTATTCGTGGCAATCCTTTCTTTATACGGCGCAGGTGCAAACGTATTAAACAAACATTTTGGCTTCGAGTTTTTACCAGTGGGCAAACCATTTGGCATCATCAAAAAGCCAACAGCAGCGGCACAAACAAAAACGTCTCGCGCATAATAAAAAAGCCTTTCGTAAACGGCATACGAAAGGCTTTTTTGTTGTGCTAATTCTGCTTCGGTGGACGCTTTCCGCAGGCACGACCTCAACTAATTTTTGTCGGACAAGCCGCCAAAAATGGATTTTCGGTTCGTGCTTTTCCTGCTGGAGTCGCCACCTCGCTGCATTAGTTCACGATAAAACAACAATCCATTATTACCTCAAGCATGTTGATTAGCCATTCAATTGGCATTTCGCGGATTGCGGCTCGCTTCGCTGCGGGGTCTTGAGTCACGAGCTTTTAACCAAGGAGTCTCGCCGATTTGCTACCAGCTACTAATTACATATCATTAAAGCATTGTCGCAGCGCATCGGCAATCGTTTCAACACCGATGACGTAAATGCCGTCTGGGAACTCCCAGCCACCGATGTTCGAAGCCGGAATGAAGACGCGCTGGAAGCCGAGCTTTGCCGCTTCTTGCACGCGCTGCTCGATACGTGTAACGCGGCGCACTTCACCTGTTAAGCCGACCTCACCGATAAAGCAATCAGTCGGCTTCGGTGCTTCGTCTTTAAAGCTTGACACAATCGACGTTAAAAGCGCTAAGTCAATCGCTGGCTCATCAAGCTTTACGCCACCTGCTACTTTAATGTATGCGTCTTGCGATTGAAGCATCATGCCCATTCGTTTTTCCAGCACTGCCATAAGCAGCTGCACGCGGTTTTGATCGACGCCGGTTGCCATGCGCTTTGGATAATTGAAGCTCGTCGGTGTGACAAGTGACTGAATTTCAACTAAAATCGGGCGCGTTCCTTCCATTGACGCTACAATGACCGAGCCTGGTGCGCCTTGTGAACGCTCTTGTAAAAATAACTCAGACGGATTGAGTACTTCCTTTAAGCCGTTTTGTAGCATTTCGAAAATGGCAATTTCATTCGTCGAGCCGAAGCGGTTTTTTTGGCTGCGTAAAATGCGGTGGTTATGGTGACGTTCGCCTTCAAAGTATAAAACGGTATCGACCATATGCTCTAAAATACGCGGACCGGCAATTTGCCCTTCCTTCGTTACGTGCCCGACAAGGAAAATGGCAATGTTTTTCGTCTTCGCAATGCGCATAAGCTCCGCTGTACATTCACGCACTTGCGATACTGAACCTGGTGCACTCGTCACTTCTGGGTGATGCACCGTTTGAATCGAGTCGACGATGACGAATTTCGGCTGCACTTCTTCAATTGTTTGATGTAAATATTCTAAATTCGTCTCCGAGTAAATGTACAGCTCCTCAGACGTTACGCCTAAACGTTCAGCGCGCAGCTTCGTTTGGCGAATCGATTCCTCACCTGAAATGTATAGCACGCGATGCCCTTTGTTCGACATGAGCGCAGATACTTGCAGTAACAGCGTCGATTTCCCGATGCCTGGGTCACCGCCGATCAGTACGAGTGAGCCTGGTACGATGCCGCCGCCGAGCACGCGGTTTAACTCACCAAAATCGGTTTCGATGCGCGGCTCGTCTTGCGTTTCGACTTTAATAATTGGCACTGCTTTGTTTGTGACGGTGCTTGAATGTTGAAATGCACCGCGCGGACCTTTTGACACAACTTCGATTTCTTCGTTCATCGTGTTCCATGCGCCACAGCCTGGGCATCGTCCCATCCATTTTGCTGATTCGTAGCCGCAGTCACTACACATAAATTTTGATTTTTTCTTTGCCATGTCTTCTCCTCCGAATGTTTGTTCTACTGTTGATTATATATGTAAACAGTTCGACTGTCTCTTTTCATGTGAGTAGTTATCGACGGTTCTTTCATTTCGGCGGACGCTTTTCGCGGGCACGGCCTCAACTAATTTTTGACGGACAAGCCGCCAAAAATGGATTTTCGGCTCGTGCTTGTCCCGCAGAAGTCGCCGCCTACATTTCAGAACATTATAAAAATCTACTTTGAAATCGGAGTATATAAATACAAAAAATCCACAAAATACGATTTTCTCGAAATTTCAAAAAAGAAAAGGCAATGGTCACTACCAATACGGTGTGACCATTGCCTGTTCATGTTATTTCGTCAACGACACTTCAACTGCCGCTTCTTTCGGCGTTACGACGAACTTTTCTTCCACGTAATCGATTAAGACGCTTTGCCCTTTTTGGATGTTGCCCATCAGTAATTCCTCTGATAGGCGGTCTTCCACGTGGCGTTGAATCGCGCGGCGGATTGGGCGAGCACCGTATTGTGGATCGTACCCTTCCTCACCAATTTTGTCGATTGCGGATTCTGTTAATTCAAGCACAATGTCTTGCTCTTTTAAACGCTTCGTTAATGATGCAACCATGTATTTTACGATTTCGCGTAAATGCTCTTTTTCTAAAGAGTGGAACACGATCATTTCGTCGATACGGTTTAAAAACTCTGGACGGAATGCTTTTTTCAGCTCTTCTAACATGACCGACTTCATATCTTTTTGCTTCGTCTCTGCTGCTTGTGCGCTGAAGCCAAGTGACTTGCGGTATTTCAGTGCGTCTGCGCCGACGTTTGATGTCATGATGACAACCGTGTTACGGAAGTCGACTGTGCGTCCTTTTGAATCTGTTAAGCGACCGTCGTCTAACACTTGTAATAAAATGTTGAACACGTCTGGATGCGCTTTTTCGATTTCATCGAGTAACACAACTGAGTACGGTTTGCGGCGTACTTTCTCCGTTAATTGACCGCCTTCATCGTAGCCTACATATCCTGGAGGTGAGCCGACTAAACGAGACGTCGTATGCTTCTCCATATACTCAGACATGTCGATGCGAATCATTGCATCCTCGTCACCAAACATTACTTCTGCTAATGCACGCGCAAGCTCCGTCTTACCAACACCTGTTGGGCCTAAGAAGATGAATGAGCCGATTGGACGTTTCGGGTCTTTTAAGCCGGCGCGCGCACGACGAATCGCACGAGAAATCGCTTCGACTGCTTCGCCTTGACCGACAACGCGCTTATGCAGCTCTTCTTCTAATTTTAAAAGCTTCGCCGTTTCTTCCTCGGCAATTTTTGAAACTGGAATGCCTGTCCACATTGCGACAACAAGCGCTACGTCCTCTACTGTCACCTGTGATTCTTCACGGTTTTTCTCTTCTTCCCAAGACTTCTTCGTGCTTTCGCGCTCTTCTTTTAGCTTTTGCTCTTTGTCGCGTAGCTCAGCTGCTTTTTCGAAATCTTGGCTTGAAATTGCCGCTTCTTTTTCTGACTGAATCGCTTCAAGCTGCTCTTCTAAATCTTTTAAGTTTGGTGGCGCTGTAAATGAACGTAAACGCACCTTTGAGCCTGCCTCGTCGATTAAGTCGATTGCTTTATCTGGTAAGAAGCGGTCTGAAATGTAGCGGTCTGACATTTTTACTGCTGCGTCGATCGCTTCATCTGTAATTTTCACGCGGTGATGCGCCTCATAACGGTCGCGTAAGCCATGAATAATTTGAATTGATTCTTCAACAGTTGGCTCGTCCACTTGAATCGGTTGGAAACGACGTTCAAGCGCTGCATCTTTTTCGATGTATTTGCGGTACTCGTCGATTGTCGTTGCACCGATACATTGTAGCTCGCCGCGTGCAAGAGATGGCTTTAAAATGTTTGATGCATCAATTGCACCTTCTGCTCCACCTGCACCGATTAACGTGTGTAATTCATCGATGAATAAAATGATGTTACCTGCTTGGCGAATTTCATCCATTACTTTTTTCAGACGGTCCTCGAACTCACCGCGGTATTTCGTGCCGGCTACAACTGTCCCCATATCGAGCGTCATGACGCGTTTGTCGCGCAACGTTTCTGGCACTTCATTTGCGACGATGCGCTGTGCTAAACCTTCTGCGATCGCTGTTTTACCTACGCCTGGCTCACCGATTAATACCGGATTGTTTTTCGTACGGCGTGATAATACTTCGATGACACGTGTAATTTCTTTTGAACGTCCGATTACTGGGTCAAGTGAACCTTCACGCGCTGTTTGTGTTAAGTCACGTGCTAAGCCGTCTAACGTTGGCGTCGCCGCTGTTTGTGACGTTTGCGTACCGTTTTGTGGTGCGTCGTTGTTGCCAAGTAATAATAAAACTTGCTGACGCGCTTTGTTTAAGCTCACGCCTGCGTTGTTTAATACGCGCGCTGCAACGCCTTCACCTTCACGAATAAGCGCTAATAATAAATGCTCTGTACCGATATATTTATGACCAAGCTTGCGAGATTCGTCTACTGATAATTCAATGACCTTCTTCGCGCGTGGTGTGTAATGTACGATTGGACCTACTTTTTCTGTTCCTTTGCCGACAAGCTCTTCAATGCCTGACTCAATCATTTGCGGACTCACATCAATTGCTTCTAACGCTTTTGCTGCAATGCCGCCACCTTCACGAATTAAACCGAGTAAAATATGTTCCGTACCAATTGATTCATGCTTCCACTGAATGGCTTCTTCTTGCGCTAACTGTAAAACTTTTTGTGCACGTTGTGTGAATCGATTAAACATCATACGAATCGTCTCCTTTTTCCCCATTGGTTTCATTATTTTCTGTATGTCGTTCTATTAAATGCTCGCGTAACAGCTTTGCTCGCGCTGTGTCACGCTGCTCTGGATGTAATGTTGAACCGGCATACTGCTGTAAAAATCCTCGTTGTATAAGCATCATGCAAGTGTTGATTGTGTCGACTGCAACGTCTTCTATGTAGCCAAGGTTAATTCCGAGGCGTACATTTGATAAACATGTAGCCGCTTCCTCACTCGATACAGTACGCGCATAACGCAGCGTGCCGAGCGATCGAAAAATGCGATCTTCAAGCGCTGTTGCAGCTCGGTATAACAGCTGCTCTCTCGCTTCTTTTTCGCGAGCAATAATTTTTTCTGTTACTGCTTGTAAGTCAGCTAAAATGTCGGCTTCTGATTTACCGAGCGTCATTTGATTCGACACTTGATACATGTTGCCTAAATTTTCGCTTCCTTCTCCATATATACCCCGTACAACCATTCCTAATCTTGGCATCGTTTGAATTAATTGCTTCATTTCATTCGTTAACGTTAGTGCTGGTAAATGAAGCATGACCGATGCGCGTAAACCAGTACCCGTATTTGTCGGACAGGCTGTTAAATAACCAAACTGCTCATCGTACGCATAGTCGATTTGCTGCTCAAGTAATTCATCGATTGCTGCAGCTGCGTCGTACGCTTCTTTTAAGCGAAGACCCGGCTGCAAGCTTTGAATGCGTAAATGATCTTCTTCATTCACCATGACGCTAATCGTCTCGTCTTGTTGAAGCAGCACACTACCGAATTTACGCTTTGCAAGCAGCGGGCTAATCATATGCTTTTCGACGAGCACTAAACGCTGCAATGGCGTTAACTGCTCCATCGTAAAGTACGCGAAATGTTTCGGCTGTAAAATGGATGCGATTTTTTCGCTCGTTGCCTTTGCCGATTCTTCATTTTGCTTACGTGGGAACGCTTGATGAGCGAAGTTGCGCGCGAGACGAATGCGCGTGCTAATGACGATATCGTCCTCGCTGTCCGGTCGCATCCACGCAGGTGTGACGTGCTGTAAAAATGTTTCAATATTTGTCACGACGTTTCACCTCCTGCAAGCTGTGCTTCAAGTGCGCGCGCCTCATCACGAAGCTTCGCTGCATCTTCAAAGCGCTCCTCCTCAACAGCTGTTCGCATCGTTTGGCGCAGCAGCTCAATGCGTTTTTTCAGCGCCGCTTTTTCGCTTACAGCATTAGGCATTTTGCCGATATGCTCCGTACCACCGTGCAGACGCTTTAACAGCTGTGGCAAGTGATCTCGGAACGCGTCGTAGCAATCTGAACAGCCGAACTTGCCATCTTGTAAAAATTGCTCGAACGTCGTATGACATGATGCGCAAACCGTTTGCTTTTTCGTTGGCTGCTTTTCTTTTTGCCACGTCGGTGTGCCGAACCACGTCGATAACATATCGTGCAATGTATCGTGCTGCTGCTCCACATGAAACGGGTGAATGTTGGCAGCACACTCATGGCATAAATGCTTTTTTAATTGATGTCCGTTATTTACTTGCGTTACAACAATTGCGGCTTCACGTTGCTGGCAGTTTTCACAAATCATAGAGGAACACCTCGTTACTTTTCATATAATATAGTCGTTAACATTGCTTTTAAAATAGATGCGCGCAGTTCATCGCGCACCGGTAAAGGTAGTCTTAAAACAGAGCGGTCTGTTGCCGCTAATATTAATTTCGCCTCACGCTTTGAAATAACTTCCTCGTCGATTAAACGATACGTAATGTCTTCTGAAACGCTTTGTGGAAGCGCCTCACCAATTTGGTCAAACATCGCCTCGATTAAATCTTTCCTCGAATGCGCGCGAACACGGGTAATGCGAATGTAGCCACCGCCACCGCGTTTACTTTCGACAATATAGCCTCGTTCAGCTGTAAAGCGTGTGCTAATCACATAATTGATCTGAGAAGGGACGCACTGAAACTGATCAGCAATGGCGCTACGTTTAATTTCAATATGTCCTGTACCTTCTGATTCGAGAATTTGCTTCAAATATCCTTCAATAATGTCTGATATATTTCCCATTTGTTTTCACCTCACGTTATACGAACTGACTTTGACTATCTTTGACTTTATTATAATGACGGCTGAAAAAGTTTTCAAATCATTTGCTCTGTTTTTTCTTTCCCCTCACTCGAAAAGAAAAAAACCTCACGCGCCGAAATGGGCACATGAGGTCGCATTGCATTATACTAAATTTTTTACGATTGGATATTCCCAGCTGTCGTCCGATAAAGCTTTCACAATACCGATAATTGGCACGATTACCGTCATTAAGCTGAAGCCGATGAAGAATGGAATACCTATAACTAAAAATGATAATGCCCATGAAATCCCGATAAGTATTGCCATCACGAATTGGAACAACAACGCTTGAATCGATAAACGCTTCATTCCTTTATCTTTCGTTATTAAAAAAATTAAAATTGGTACAAGCAGCGGCATGAAGAATGCACTCGCATGCAACAACACTTTCGTCCATTTTTCTTCCATCATAACATCTCCTCGTTTGTTGCTCGATTCGTTTCGAGCTTGTCCGATGCTTCTACCGAAATTTAATCAGAAGCACGATCTATACATTACGCGATTTTCCTGCTCGCGGTTTACTCAAGCAAGACGTTTCGAAACACTATGGCTTGTTACTATATTGTACGAACGAGCACGGCGATAGTTTCATTTTTCATACAAATTCTTTAAAATTGTTTCGAGAATGCTACTTTGCGCTATTACATATAATGAAAGAAGGTGACGACATGATCCATACACTCGCCATGACAACGCAAAATGCGCTCGTTTATGATGTACCGTTAGACGAACTACATGATGCACAATACAAATGGTTTTGGGTCGACTTTGATTGCCCGAGCGAGAACGAGGAGATGCTGCTCGAAACGGTATTTCAGTTTCACCCGCTCGCCATTGAAGACTGCTTGCACGAATTGCAACGCCCGAAGCTCGACTATTACGACGACTTTCAATTTCTCGTTATTCATACGATTAATGAGGAGACGCTGTTTGCTGAAGAAGTCAACATTTTTGTAAGCGACAAATTTGTCGTGACGTTTCATAAGCATACCGTGCGTGAAATTACGACCGTGCGCAAGCGGCTCGTCTCTGAAAAAAAGCTATGGGGACGTGGGCCGATATTTGTGTCATACCATTTAATTGACCACATCGTCGATTCGTACTTTCCGCTCGTGCATAAAATCGAGGAATATTTAAATGATTTAGAAGACGTGCTACTGTATGAAAACAATATGCGATCGATGCAGCACGTGCTCGAATTTCGCACCGACTTACTGCAGCTGCGACGGACGATTTTGCCGATGAGCGATTTATTGTATCGCATCATTCGCTCGTACCGCTTCCGTCTCACAAAGACCGAGCACGCATATTTTGAGGATATTCATGACCATTTAGTGAAACTGACGCATATGATTGAATCCAATCGCGAAATGACTGCCGATATGCGCGACAGCTATATGGCACTCAACTCCAACCGCATGAACAGCATTATGATGTTGCTTACGATTGTGTCGACCATTTTCATTCCGCTTACGTTTATTGCGGGCGTGTACGGCATGAACTTTTTACATATGCCCGAGCTCAATGGCAAGTACAATTATTTTCTCGTACTCGGCGTCATGCTGTTCATCGGCGCGGCGATGCTCGTTTGGTTTAAGCTAAAAGGATGGCTTGATTTTTTTAAGTTTTAACGTATAAAAAAAGTGGTCTGCCCGAAAGTCACTTCTCGGACAGATCACTTTTTATTGTTTATATGGAAACTTTGTCGTCGGCTCTTCTGCGTCGTCTGTCTTTTTTCCACGCTTTGCATCGAGCTTTTCTTTTTCAGCTTGGTGCCCTTTTTCAATAATTTCTTCCTGCTCCTTCGTCGGGAACATGATAAGCGTCATAACACCTGAAATCATCGCTGCCCAAATGTACATCGTTAAGCGATCCTCTTCAGGAAACGTCGGGTAAAACTGATTTACGACAAACATTGCACCAAAAAATACAACGACCATAATCGGCACAATTAGCTTCCAGCGTATACGTCTAAACATACTAAATGAAGCACCTTCTTCTACTATAGATTTGCTACTTATGTTACTTTGTTTTGCTACAAAACTCAATTCGCATCTACATAGACGTTGAATTTGTCGAAAATAGCTACTTTATTATAAAAAATTGTTTCAAAACTTATACCTTTTCTAGTTCTACCGCATTACAATAAAGAAGTATACTATTATTTCAGAACGGAGATTACGCCATGTCTTGGTTTAAAAAACATACGGCACAGCCCTTTTTACATACAGATGCTTATATACAAAAGGTTAAATTAGATGTGTCAAATCATGCAGATTTACAAGTTCAAATTCAACTTCTCCAGCTTACGACACGTGATTTAGCCATTTTAAAGCAGCTACAGCCACTCATTCAGCCTGTGATTCCACAGCTTGTGGATGTTTTTTATGACACGATTAGCCAAAGCCCGGACTTACAACGAATTTTAGGAAATGCAACACACATCTCTCGCTTGAAAGGGACACTTTCAAAACACATTAGTGATATTTTTAATGGTCAAATTGACGACGCTTACATTGCTGACCGAAAACGTATCGCGGAAACGCACGTGCGCATCGGTTTAACGTCCAAATGGTACATTAATAGCTTCCAATCAATTATGACGACGTTTAATACGTTTTTAACGACGACTGATTTATTAACACATGAAATTTTACAATGTGTAACGTCGTTTTCGAAAGTCATCAACTTAGAACAGCAGCTCGTAATTGACGCATATGAAAATGAACGTAGCCGCCTGCGTAAAGAAGCAGCTGATATGAAAAATTTGATCGTCGTGAAAGTGCAAGAAACAGCACAGGAGCTAAATGCCATTAGCGAGGAGACGACCGCTTCTTTGCAAATCATTTCCGCGCAAGCTGAAGGTATCGCCAACTCAACGAAGCAAGGATTAACGTTCGTAGCTGAAACAGAAGGGCGTTCGACAATAGGGCATGAGCAGCTAGACCAGCAGCAACAGCTCATGACGGTTGTGTTAAACAGCGTCGAACAGCTAGAAAAAACGATGATCCAGCTCCGTCAATCATCAAGCAAAATTACAGAAATTGTTGGGCTCGTAACTGGAATTGCCGATCAAACGAACTTGCTTGCACTCAATGCGTCAATCGAAGCGGCTCGTGCTGGTGAACACGGCAAAGGCTTCGCAGTCGTTGCCGATGAAGTACGTAAGCTTGCAGAAGAAACGAAAAAGGCAGTTCAAAACGTATCGCATTTAATTAGCGAAACAGAAATGAACATCGAGCATATGGAACGCTCGGTTAATAGTGTCGATACGCAAATTCAAAAAAGCGTCGATACGCAAGAAAGTATTTCCCAATCATTCACGTCAATTGCAGAAGCGGTTTCTGGCATTAAAGATCAATACATGCACACGAATAAAGACATCGCGCAAATTTCAAAGCTTATTACGGAATTAGCAACAGGTGCTGGGCTCGTTGCCTCTTCTTCTGATTCACTCGTTGAATCAATTGAGCATTTGAATAATCATTAAAATGAAAAAGCATGTACAAGCTTATGTGATAGCACACGAGCTCGTACATGCTTTTTCCTTTTTGACTAAACGTTTTGTTGCTTTCACGCCGAGGTAGGCTTTCCGCGGGCTCGGCGGCGAACACGATGTTTGTCATGAAGGTGGTGCCACATGGACGTGGCGTTCACCACCTTCCTCAAGGAGTCTCGCCGCACGCTCCATGCCACTACAATACTGCCTTCATCTCATTTTTGCTGCTGAAAACAACCGATTCAGCTGTATACAAGTAGCTAATCAACAGACCTGTTATTAAAACGACATTTTCATCGTAATGAACTTCAAGTCTGTCATTTCCTCAACCGCATATTTAATCCCTTCTCGTCCGTAACCGCTATTTTTTACGCCCCCATATGGCATATGATCTGCGCGGAACGTTGGAATGTCGTTAATGATGACTGCTCCTGCTTCAATTTCTTCAGCAGCGCGCAATGCATCTGTTAACACGTTCGTATACATGCCGGCGTTTAAACCTAAGTCTGAATCATTGACAAGTGCAATGGCTTCGTCTAAATTGCTGTACGGCATGATCGATACGATTGGGGCGAACGTCTCCTCACAAACGATGCGCATTTGCTGCGTCACATTCGTCATAACTGTCGGTGATAACGTGCGCTCCGTAAATTCGCCGCCACATGCAATTGTCGCTCCTTGTGAAACGGCATCGTCTAACCATGATTTAATGCGTGCCACCTCGTCCGTATGAATCATCGCACTTACATCGGTATCACTATTTGCCGGGTCGCCAACGACAAGCTTTTTCGTCGCGCTCACAAATTGCTCGGTAAAGCGCTTGGCAATCGATTCGTGCACGTAAATACGCTGGAGCGAAATGCACACTTGCCCTGCAAAGTTAAATGCACCCATGACAGCACGGTCGATAATTTGTTCGATTGGCGTTGATGGCTCGACGATGAGTGCCGCATTCGAGCCGAGCTCTAGCGTAATTTTACGTAAGCCGACTTTCTCTTTAATGCTGAGCCCAACTTTGCCTGAGCCGGTGAACGTTACTTTTTTCACATGCTTATGCGTTACGAGCGTATCCGATAGTTCGCCACCTGAGCCGGTCACAATTTGCAAGCAGCCGTCTGGTAACTTTGCTTCCTTAAAAATTTCCGCCATGACGATTGAGCTAAGCGGTGTTTGTGTCGCAGGCTTCAGCACGACTGTGTTACCGACTGCGAACGCTGGTCCTAGCTTGTGCGCTACTAAATTAAACGGGAAGTTAAACGGCGTAATCGCGCTAACGACGCCAAGTGGTATGCGCTTTGTGTAGCCGATTCGATCTTGCGTGCCTGGTGCTGCGTCCATTGGAATCGTCTCACCGTGCGAGCGCTTTGCCTCCTCCGCTGAAAACTGGTACGTCGCAATCGTGCGGTCAATTTCGCCAAGCGCTGCCTTCAATGGCTTTGCCGCTTCCTGCACTAAAATGTTCGCCAGTTCTTCACGGCGCTCACGCATAATATCGACGACGCGGTATAGCATTTCGGCACGCTCATATGCCGACGTTTTTTTAAATGTTTGGAATGCTTCGTGTGCTCCCTCAATTGCACGCTCGACGTCTTGTACGCTCGCCTTTGCGACGTGCGCGATTGTATCACCTGTATATGGTGACGTTAAGTTGTATGTGTTGCTCGTTGATTCCCATTGTCCGTTAATCCAAAGTTTTGTTTGTTGCACGAAACTCCACCTCCGTTATGTATATACCCTATTATACGCCTTCTGAAAAAATGCGCATGTCGTTTTGCTATTTTCACATCTTGGCTCCGCGCTCGTTTGCGGACGCTTTGCCTCTGCGATGACTCGAGGTAGAAGTCCTAGTGGAACGGCGGCTAACACGATGTTGGTCATGCGGGCGGTGCCATAAGGACATGGCGCAACCGCCGCTACTTTCGCCTTGCAATTGCAAGTCTCTCGACACGTTCTTTTCCCTAGAAGTCGCCGCTTCACGCGTTACGCCAATAGATTGTTGCGAGGAACATCATAAGCTAAACGATTTCAAATATTACCACGCTCATTTCTTCCACTAAAGCGTGCCTCACATACTCAAAAACATAAAAAACCGCCCGAAGCAATGATGCCCCGAGCGATTTTTTCTACGAATTATTTAGCTCCGCTTGTTCCTCTGCTGTAAATGCACGAGAGCGCGTTAAAAACCGCTTCCCCTCTACACCTTCTAGTGAAAACATGCCGCCGCGTCCATCAACAACATCGATAATGAGCTGCGTATGCTTCCAGTAGTCGAATTGGTTTTTATGCATATAAAACGGTACGCCGCCAATTTCGCCGAGCAAAATGTCTTGATCACCTAAAAATAAATCACCTTGCTCATAGCACATCGGCGACGAGCCGTCACAGCACCCGCCAGACTGATGAAACATAACGTCTCCGTGCTTTTGTTGCAATTGCTTAATAAGTGCTAGCGCTGCATCCGTTGCTTGTACACGCTGTATCATACTAGCACCCCCTTCCTGTTTAGAAGAAGCCTAATTTATTCTCATCGTAGCTAATGAGTAAGTTTTTCGTTTGCTGGTAATGGTTTAACATCATTAAATGGTTTTCGCGTCCGATACCAGACATTTTATAGCCGCCAAACGCTGCGTGTGCAGGGTATTGATGGTAGCAGTTCGTCCATACGCGACCTGCTTGAATGCCGCGACCAAATTCATAAGCTGTATGAATGTTGCGCGTCCAAATACCTGAGCCTAAACCGTATAACGTATCGTTCGCAATGTTTAACGCTTCTTCCTTCGTTTTAAACGTCGTTACCGATACGACTGGACCGAAAATCTCCTCTTGGAAAATACGCATGCTGTTGTTGCCTTTGAACACAGTTGGCTTCACGTAGTAGCCACCTGCAAGCTCACCGTCTAGCATGTTGCGCTCACCGCCTGCAAGTAACTCTGCACCTTCTTGCTTACCGATATCTAAATACGATAAAATTTTCTCTAGCTGCTCATTCGATGCTTGTGCACCAATCATTGTGTTCGGGTCAAGTGGGTTGCCTTGCTTGATCGCTTCCACACGCTTAATAACGCGCTCCATAAATGCATCGTAAATCGATTCTTGAATGAGCGCACGTGACGGACACGTACATACTTCACCTTGGTTTAGCGCAAACAGCACGAAGCCTTCTACTGCTTTATCTAAAAATGCATCGTCTGCATCCATAATGTCCTCGAAGAAAATATTCGGCGACTTACCGCCAAGCTCAAGCGTTACTGGAATTAAGTTTTGCGACGCATATTGCATAATGAGGCGCCCCGTCGTCGTCTCCCCTGTAAATGCGATTTTGCCGATGCGCGGATTTGACGCAAGCGGTTTCCCTGCCTCTAAGCCGAAACCGTTGACGATGTTCACAACACCTGGTGGCAATAAGTCTTCAATAATTTCCATTAATACTAAAATCGAAGCGGGCGTTTGCTCTGCCGGCTTTAGCACGACACAGTTTCCGGCTGCAAGCGCTGGTGCAAGCTTCCATACACCCATTAATAACGGGAAGTTCCACGGAATAATTTGCCCAACAACCCCGATTGGCTCATGGAAATGATATGCGACTGTGTTGTTATCAATTTGGCTAAGCGTGCCTTCTTGCGCGCGAATTGCCCCTGCGAAGTAACGGAAATGGTCGATCGCAAGCGGTAAATCGGCGTTTAACGTCTCGCGCACTGGCTTTCCGTTGTCCCACGTTTCTGCGACTGCAAGCTTTTCTAAATTTTCTTCAATGCGGTCTGCAATTTTATTTAAAATTAATGCGCGCTCGGCAACAGACGTTTTGCCCCACGCGTCTTTCGCTGCATGCGCGGCATCTAATGCTAATTCAATATCCTCTGCTGTTGAACGTGCAACTTGTGTAAACGGCTTACCTGTAACAGGTGTAATCGACTCGAAATATTGCCCTTTAACCGGCGCTGTCCATTTACCACCGATGTAGTTGTCGTAACGATCTTTAAATTGAACAATCGAACCTTCTGTGTTTGGAAATGCGTATACCATACTTTTAATCTCCCCTTTGATTCAATGTGTTGAATATGATAATTCGTCATCGGCAATTACTTAAAACCGTCAATGATGAACCCATTACATTCATTCTCACACATTCCCACCATTTATTCAACAAACAACATTTATGTTTTTTCGAGTTTTAAAATACATTTAAAAGAAAATAAAGGCATAAACACAAATTAAATTACGTTGACATAACAAATAGAAGTGCGTCATTTCTACAAATGAATGACTTAGTCGAGCATGCGCGTAGCTTTTACGTTATACTAAAAAGAAAATTGACAAATAAGGTGACAAACGATATGCGTATTAATAAATTTTTAGCTGAAACAGGAATTGTATCTCGCCGCGGTGCCGATGCGTGGATCGACGCTGGTCGCATTCGCATTAACGGCGCACTTGCAACGCTTGGCAGTAAAGTAGAAGACGGCGACATTGTCGAAGTTGATGGCAACGTTGTAAAGCGCGAGCAGGAGCTTGTATACATCGTGTTAAATAAACCAGTCGGCATTACGAGCACGACCGAGCGCCACATCGAAGGAAACGTTGTCGACTTCATCAATCATCCGCTTCGTATTTTCCACATCGGGCGACTCGATAAAGATTCAGAGGGGCTACTGCTACTGACGAACGACGGCGACATCGTGAACGAAATTTTACGCGCCGAAAACCATCACGAGAAGGAATATATCGTGAAAGTCGATAAGCCGATTGACGAGGCGTTCATTCAAAAAATGAGCAGCGGTGTCGACATTTTAGATACGACGACGCTTCCATGTAAAGTGGAGCGCATTTCGTCACACGTCTTCCGCATCATTTTAGAGCAAGGGCTAAACCGCCAAATTCGCCGCATGTGTTCGGCGTGTGGTTATAACGTGAAGCGACTACAGCGCATTCGCATTATGAACATCGAAATCGGTAACTTGAAGGTCGGACAATGGCGCAACTTAACGACGACGGAGCGTGAAGAGCTGTTTCGTTTATTGAACTATAAAAAGTGATGCTGTCGCGTTGATCTACACATCGAGGCAGGCTTTCCGCAAGCGTGGCGGCTAACACGATGTTAGTCATGAAGGCGATGTCACATGGACGTGACGATTATCGCCTTCCTTGAATCTCCTCACCGCGCGCGGTTGCGGGGTCTCAAGTCTCACGCTTTTCCTGCTGGAGTCCGCCTCTCATTACAAGCAACGCCATTAATACTTGTCACAATCTCCACCGTTGAAACAAAATAAAAAAATGGCAAAAACAAAGGGAAGTACGCATCGTCGCCATGACGCTCGTACTTCCCTTCTTCATTTACAACCCACCTAAATACGCCGCACGCACCTCGTCGCTTTCTTTCAGCTGTTGTGCATCGCCACTTAGCACGATGCGTCCTGTTTCAAGCACGTATGCGCGGCTTGCAACAGATAATGCCATATGCGCGTTTTGTTCGACGAGTAATACGGTCGTGCCTTCAGCGTTCACCATTTTAATGATGTCAAAAATCGCCTTTACCATGAGTGGTGCTAATCCCATCGACGGCTCGTCCATGAGCAAAATTTTCGGCTTTGCCATGAGCGCACGTCCCATCGCAAGCATTTGCTGCTCACCGCCTGATAGCGTACCGGACAGCTGCTTTTTACGCTCAAGCAGGCGCGGGAATAGCTCATACACATGCGCCATATCTTTTGCGATGCCTGCTTTGTCGCTTCGAATGTACGCGCCGAGCTCCAAGTTCTCCTCAACCGTTAAGTTCGCAAAAACGCGGCGCCCTTCTGGTACGTGCGACATGCCATCCTTTACGATCGTTTGTGCCGCTTTACCATGAATCGGCTTACCTAAATACATGATTTCGCCTGTTTTTGGCTTCAGCAGTCCTGACAATGTTTTTAAAAGCGTCGACTTGCCCGCTCCGTTTGCCCCGATCAGCGTGACGATTTCGCCTTCCTCAACGTGAATCGACACGTCATGCAGCGCTTGGATGTTGCCGTAAAATACGTTAATTCCGTTTACTTGTAGCATCACTCAACGACCTCCTCACCTAAATACGCCTCGATTACTTTCGGGTTGCTGCGAATTTCTTCCGGCGTGCCATCTGCAATGAGCTGCCCGTGGTCTAACACATAAATGCGCTCGCAAATGCCCATTACTAAATTCATATCATGCTCAATGAGTAAAATCGTTAAATTAAATTCTTTTCGAATGAATGCAATCAGCTCCATTAGTTCGTGCGTTTCTTGCGGATTCATGCCTGCTGCCGGTTCATCAAGCAGCAGCAATCGCGGATTTGCCGCAAGCGCGCGCGCAATTTCTAATCGACGCTGCATGCCATATGGTAAATTTTTTGCAAACTCGTCCTTGTACGTATCGAGCCCGAAAATTTTTAAAAAAGCGAGTGATTCGTCCTCCATTTTTTGCTCGCCTTTAAAGAAGCTCGGCAGTCGTAAGATGGAAGCGATAATGCCATGTGTAGCGAGCGAATGGTTCGCCACCTCTACGTTTTCAAGCACCGTCAGCTCCTTAAACAAGCGAATGTTTTGGAACGTTCGGCTAATGCCTTTTTGTGTCACTTTGTACGGATCTAAACCGCTAATTTTTTCGTTTTGGAACGTAATCGAGCCAGTCGTCGGCGCGTACACACCCGTTAACATGTTAAACGTCGTCGTCTTGCCTGCACCGTTTGGACCGATTAAGCCAATGAGCTCTCCTTCAAACAGCTGCATATCGACGTTTTGCACCGCCTTTAAGCCGCCGAACTGAATGCCGAGCTGCTCTACGTTTAAAAGAAGGTTCGTCATACGTTTTTGCCTCCCTTTTTACCGAACTTGAAAAACTGCGTAATTTCTTTCGTGCCGAGTAACCCTGTTGGACGGTACAGCATGACTAAAATGAGCACTAAGCTGTAAATGATCATGCGCGTCTCTGGGAACTCCGCTAAATACGTCGACACAATTGTCAGTAGTACAGCTGCAAGCACCGAGCCTGATAAACTACCTAAGCCACCAAGCACGACGTAAATTAAAATATCAAACGACTTTAAAAAGCCAAATGACGTCGGCTGAATGAAAAATAGCTGATGCGAGAAAATTGCGCCGGCAACACCTGCAAAAAACGCACCGATCGCAAACGCCACAACTTTGTAGTACGTCGTGTTAATGCCCATCGCGTCTGCCGCAATTTCGTCCTCACGTATCGCAATACATGCTCGACCGTGGCGCGACTTCGTATAGTTCGCAATGACGATAATCGTAATGACCATCGCAAAAAACGCGTACGTCCACGTCGTTTGGCGCGAAACGGTCATGCCTGCTGCTCCGCCAACGTAATCGATGTTGACGATAACGATACGAATAATTTCCGCAAAACCGAGCGTCGCAATGGCTAAATAGTCACCGCGTAAACGAAGCGTCGGAATGCCGATTAATAAACCAGCAAACAATGCGACAACCCCCGCTGCGACAATCGCGACGATAAACGGCAAATCAAGCTTCATCGTGACAATTGCGGAAATGTATGCCCCGACTGCCATGAAGCCCGCATGCCCGATCGAGAATTGCCCGGTAATACCAATAATTAAATGTAAGCTCACGGCGAGTATAATGTTTACACACATAATGATGAGCATGTTGCTATAGTACGAGCCGATCATGCCACTCGACATCGAAAACTGCACGACCGCATAGACGATGATTGCAATGGCAACGTACGCCCAAAACACTTTCGATTTTTTCATAACCCCTCCACCTACACTTTCTCGCGGGTATTTTTGCCAAATAGCCCGGATGGTTTAAAGATTAAGATGATAATTAAAATGAGGAACGCTGCAGCATCGCGCCATGACGAGAAGCCCATCGCACTGACGAACGTTTCCACGACGCCAAGCAACATACCCCCGACCATTGCACCTGGAATACTACCGATACCGCCAAGCACCGCTGCGATAAACGCTTTAATGCCCGGCACGATGCCCATAAGCGGGTCGATGCGCGTGTAGTACAAACCGAAAATAACACCGGCTGCCCCTGCAAGCGCTGAACCGATCGCAAACGTTGCCGAAATTGTATTATCAACGTTAATCCCCATTAGCTTTGCCGCTTCTGCATCGTGAGATACCGCGCGCATCGCTTTACCGATTTTCGTTTTATGGACGATAAATTGCAGTAAAATCATTAACCCAATCGATACGGCTAAAATGAGCAGCGATAGCGAGTTAATTTGCGCACCGAATACGTCGATCGTTTTGTTTTCAATCGTCGGTGGATACACAGCTGACTGTGCGCCGCGGAAGAAAATCATTAAGTTTTCAATAAGTAGCGATACACCAATTGCGGTAATGAGTGCCGCAATTCGCGTTGAATTTCGCAGACGCTTGTACGCAACACGCTCGATAATGACGCCGAGCACCGCACAAATGACCATTGCCAGCAGCAGCGCCGGTATGAAGCCCATATCCCAGCGTGAAATTGCCCAAAACCCGATGAACGCGCCGATCATGAACACATCACCATGCGCGAAGTTAATTAATTTAATAATGCCGTATACCATCGTATAGCCAAGAGCAATGAGTGCGTAAATACTACCAATCGAAATACCGTTTACAAGCTGTTGAAGCCATTCCATGTTCCATCACACTCCCTTTTTGAAAAGTAGCGCTTAAAAAGGGAAAGGCACAAAACACGAGCCCTTCCCTTTTCAAATTGCATCGTTTACGTTTTATTGCGGATCAACTTTCGAGTTAAACACTTGCGCTCCGTTAACGAACTCCAATACCGTCGCTGATTTTACCGGATTGTGGTTTTCATCGATTGAGAACGTACCTGTTACGAGCGATAAATCTTTCGTTTCCGCTAGCGCATTTTTAATTGCCTCACCGTCTAATGAATCAGCGCGGTCAATTGCGTCCGCTAAGTAGTACACCGTATCGTAGCCAAGCGCGTTAAATGCGTTCGGTGCTGTATCGCCGTTTGCATCTTTAAACGCTTGTACGAATTTTTGAATTGTGTCATCTGGGTCTTCAGAAGAATAGTGGTTCGTAATGAACGTGTTGTTTAACGCATCGCCACCTGCTAGCTCAACAAGCGTCGGTGAATCCCAGCCGTCTGCACCCATTAACGGTACAGTAATGCCTAGCTCACGCGCCTGCTTGACGATTAAACCAACTTCCTCGTAATAGCCTGGAATGAAAATGAAGTCAGGATTTTTCGATTTTAAGTTCGTCAGCTGCGTACGGAAATCCGTATCTTTTGCGACGTACGATTCTTCACCGACAACTGTGCCACCGTTCGCTTGAATTTGCTCTTTAAACGCTGACGCTAACCCTTTCGCATAGTCCGACGCATTGTCACCGAAAATCGCTACGTTTTTCGCTGATAGCTCGTTCGATGCAAAATTCGCCGCTACTGTTCCTTGGAATGGATCGATGAAACACGTACGGAACGCATACTCATTTACTTCTCCTTTGTCGTTTACCGTAATGTTCGGTGCTGTACCAGAAGCGGTAATGAGCGGTACTTTATTTTCAGCTGCAAGCTCCACTGTCGCAGCTGTATTCCCTGACGTTGCCGGACCAATCATTGCGACTACGTTGTCTTGCTCAATTAGCTTCAGTGCTGCCGAAGTGGCTTCAGCGTTTTCGGATTTGTTGTCCGCTTGCACAAGTTCGATTTGCTTGCCATCGATGCCACCGTTCGCGTTAATTTCTTCAATCGCTAACTCAGCACCATCTAACACGGACGAGCCGTAAATTGCTACGTTGCCTGATAGCTCTAAGTTCGCACCGATTTTAATCGTATCTGCATCTGATGAACTGCCGCCTTCTTCTTTGCCGTCACCACATGCTGCTAATACAGATGTTGCTAGCAATGATACTAAAGCTAAAGAACCAAATTTCTTCGTATAACGCATTTTCTCCATCGAAAACTCCCCTTTTATACTCCAAATTTTAAAATATTGATATTTCTGATAATTATAAAGGAAGCAGTACGCGCATACAACTAATATTGTATAATTTTCCTTAATTATTAATTACATAGCATTAAATGGTTTTTGTTGCACTAGTGTAATAAATTGCAATTGCAGCATAGCTTTTTTCACGGAAATAGGAAAAGTGCTACGGAAAACAGCATCGTTTTCTGTAGCACTTTTTAGACTTTTTAGTTTAGACATTGCTCTTCGCGTAGAGGCAGGCTTTCTGCGGGCGTGAGCGTGAGCCTATATTCTCACGCTGGAGTCCGCCTCTCGCTGCGAGCAACGAATGTTTTGTCTTAATGTAACGCTCAATCAAAGCTGTTATAAAATTATTCGTTACTTAGTCTTCTTTCTTAAACAGCTTGCCTGGCCAGTATGCCCAACGTCCAAGCACCGTCGTAATCGCTGGTACAAGAAGTGGTCGTACGATAAACGTATCAAGCAATACGCCGATCGCTGTTACGACACCGAACTGTACTAAAAGCTGAATCGGTAACGTCGCAAGTACCGCGAACGTTCCGGCTAAAATTAAACCAGCTGACGTAATTACCGCGCCTGTTTGAGCAACGCCGGCAACGATTGAATCTTTCAGTGAAGCACCTGATTTACGTGCTTTCCAAATGTCTGAAATCATGAAAATGTTGTAGTCGTTACCGAGTGCGATAATGAATACGAACGAGTACAGTGGGATTGAGCTGGCGATTGCATCTGCGCCGAAGAAGTTGTGTAAAATTAACCAACCTGCGCCAAGTGCGGCGAAGAATGAAATGACAACTGTCACCATTAACTGTAACGTCGTAAAGAACGCACGTAAATACACAAGTAAAATGAGCGCGATAATGACGATCATCACCGGTTGGATTACCGATTCGTCACGCATTTGTACATCGGCTGTATCGACTTGGTTCGCCGTTTCGCCGCCTACCCAAAACGCGTCTTCTGCGTTGTCGATTCCTTCATCTTCAAGAATCGCTGGTAGCTTTTCACGCAAGTTGCGCACATCGTCCATCGCGTCTTGATTGTACGGGTTTTTGTTTAAATCTAGTTCATACAGCTGTAAGTTAGAATCAACTTCACTTACACGCATCTCCTTCACAACTTCTACGTACGATAAATCTTCTAACGCTCGCGTAATATCTACGTTGCGCTCACCGTTCGTATCAACGAGCACTTGCACTGGTGCAAGCTCGCCTGGTGTAAAGTTTTCTTCAATGATCGCAAAGCCTTCACGAGATTGAATATCTTCTGGGAATGAAGATAATAAGTCGTAGCTATATTTAATTTGCGTTGAATAAAACGCTAATACGATTAATACGATCCCTGTCGTTAAAATAACGAGCCACGGTCTGTTCGTTGCAAATCGACCAATTTTTCGCATGAAGCGGTGGTTTTCTTTTCGTACTTTCACAGGCTTATTTTTCTTCTCCGCATGTGCGATTGCGCCTTCTTCTGTACGCGGTACGACCGGCCAAAATGCGAAGCGACCCATTAATGAAAGCAATGCTGGTAATACAGTTAATACCGCAATACCCATTACGATTACAGCGAAGCTAAACGGTACAGCGAAGCGCTGGAATGCCCCGTAATCTGCTAGTGCTAATGTTGCTAAGCCGACCATTACTGTGGCAGCACTCATGAAAATTGCCCCTGACGATTGTACGAACGCTTTGCTTAATGCGACAAATTTATTTTCTTCGTCTAATAAAATGTCACGGTAGCGCGTAATGAGGAATAAACAGTAGTCTGTTCCTGCACCGAATAATAATACGAGCATGATTGCAATCGCCTGCGCGTCCTTCGTAATCCACCCTTGCTCAACGAATGCGCCAAGTGCTGGGCTAATGACTAAATACGCAATCCCAACAACGATAATTGGTACGACTGCTAAAATTGGTGAACGGTAAATTACTAATAACAACACTAAAATTAAAATTACCGTCGCTGCCATTAATTTAAAGTCCGCTGATTTGAATAAATCTGTCGCATCGACTGAAATGCCGACTGGACCTGAGAAGCGAGCTGTTAATTCATTGCCGTTCATGCTCGCTTCAAATGCATTGTCTCCTGTAATGCTTTCTACTTCCTCAGCGATGACCGCTAAGTTTTCCTTCAACGTTTCGGTATTCGTATCTGAATCAAAGAAAATCGGCGTTACGAGTGACGTTCGATTTTCTGAAACGCCGTCATACATTACTTGTAGCGGCATGCGGTGATACGGAGGTAACGTCGATTGCCCATCTAACGGATTTTGTTCTAAGTTCGCATAAAGCGCTTGAATATCCTTTAAGTGCTGTGGCGTTAAGCCGTAATCTTTTTGCCATACAATTAATAATGGAATACCCGAATCACTCGGGAATTTTTCAGCGATTAATTCGCTCGCCTGACGTGCCTCTGAATATTCTGGTAAGTCGTCGCCTGTTTGGTTTTCCATGCCGTTTACTTGCGGGAATAAAATAGTAAGAATAACGATTGCGATGAGCCATAAGCTAAGAACAACCCAACGAGATTTTTTACCTGACACACTTTCACTAAACTTTTGTAACGGTTTACTCACGTTTTTCACTCCTTACGTCATTTAAATTGACGTTGCTGGTTTCATTTGAATTGCCGCAACGTTTGACGATTTTTCATCTTTTGGCTGCCCTTTATACAACTCATACGGTGGCAATGGCTGCACATCATATGGCGTTTGCTTGTCGCGCTTTAAAATTAAGTTTGCGGTAATACGCGCCGATTCGATAATGATCGGTAAGCCGCTTCCCGGATGTGTACCGCCACCAACTAAGTAACAGTGGTCGAGTTCCTCAAACTTGTTGTTCGGACGGAATGCCATCATTTGGCGCAGCTGATGCCCTAAGTTGAAAATCGCACCTTTGTACACTTCGTAATCGACTTCGAAATCTGCTGGCGTAATCATATGCGATTCCTCGATGTAGTCGTTAATGTCGTCAATGCCAAGCTTCTCGCTTACTAAGCCAAGCAGCATGTCACGATATTCGTCGCGGCAGCTATTCCAATCGATGTTGCTGAAATTGTTCGGCACTGGCGCAAGCACGTACAGCGTTGACTTTCCTTCTGGTGCAAGCGTCGGATCACTCACGCACGCATTTTGAATGTAAATCGAAGGGTCCTCTGATAATTCAAGCGTATTCGTAATTTGCGCGACGTTTTTACGGTAATCTTCCGCAAACCAAATTGTATGATGAGGCAAATCAAACTTTTTATTCACCCCTAAATACAATAACACGCCTGAGCAAGAATACGATTTTTTCGCTAGTTTTTCTGGCGAATATTTTTTCAGCAAGCCTGGTTCGACAAGCTTCGTCATAACGCTTGCGAAGTCGCCGTTAATGACTACATCGTCCGCGTATACAACTTCACCGCTTTCAAGCTCGACACCTTTTACGACGCGACCTTCTGTGACGATGCGCTTTACGCCGTTACCTGTCGTAATGACCGCGCCTTCTTCCTCCGCTACTTTTGCCATCGCTTTTGTGAGCTGATTTAAGCCACCTTCTATATGATACACCCCATACGCATGTTCAATGTAAGACAAAATTGAAAACGCGCCTGGACTTTCCCACGGTGACATGCCTAAATATTTCGATTGGAACGTAAACGCTAAACGCAGCTCCTCTTCTTTGAAAAACTTGCCAAGCGTATCCATTAACGAGTTGCCGATTTCTAGCTCCTTTAACGCTTTCATTGCTTTCGGTGTCATTAAGCTGCGATAGCCTGTCATATCGCTTTGTAATAGTGGCGCTAACGTCTCTAATTTTTTATGCGTCTCTAATAAATAGCGCTCGTAACTACCATAGTTACCTGGGAACAGCTCGTTAATTTGACGAATCATTTCTTCAGGATTGCGTGTAATTTTAATGCGCTTATCTTTATACACAAGCTCATACATCGGATCTAAATTCATTAGCTTCACGTAGTCATGAATGTTGCGTCCTGTTAGTGCAAACATCTCTTCCGCTAAATATGTCATGTTTAAAAATGTTGGACCTACATCAAAGCGGTAATCACCTAATTGTAAATGACTCGTTCTACCACCGATGAATGATTGCTTTTCATAAACGTGTACGTCGTAACCTTTGTGCGCTAATAACATCGACGCTGCTAACCCACCCGGTCCTGCTCCAATTACAATAATTTTCTTTGACATTTTGTAGCCTCCCATGCAAAATAGACTTTGTACAAACATTATACTTACATTATACAAACTTTAGCAAGCATAAAAAAACATTTTTTGTAAAACTTGTTGCTCAAAGCGATAGAAGCCGCAGAAAATCAATAGATTCACCCCTTTACAAATGTGGAATCTATCGCCGAAAACAAAAACATATTTCCTTATTCCCCAAAACGTTGTACATTAGACACTATCAACTTTATGTAAAGGAGCGAAGCCATGAAAGAAAATATAGGCCCATCTTATTCCATTCAACAAGTAGCTGAAATGACTGGTTTATCGAAGCAATTAATCCGAAAGTGGGAGGATCGATACGGCATCGTAACACCGAAGCGGCTCGATAACGGGTACCGCGTATATACGAATGAAGAAGTATCATTGCTTACTCGTGTGTTGCAGCTCACGAAAGAAGGCTACAGCGTTAAACAAGCTGCCGAAATGATGATGGAGTCGAACGAAGCGCCCATTTTAAAAGAGGCAAAAAGCGATGTACATCAAGCGTATATTGATGAAACGATTCAAAAACTCATTCGTGCAGGAACTGATGCTGATGATACGCAAATGTTGCATACGCTTCAGCAAGCCCATCATACGCTCGGCGTGAAACGTACAGTCGATCACGTCATCGTACCATTTTTATACGAGGTCGGGGAGTTATGGTGCGCGGGTATTTGGGGAGAGTTTCAAGAAGCGTTATCTAGTTTAGTCATTCGAGATTATTTAGCGTATTTACGTCGCCAACTATTTTTACCTTCGAACGCAACACTCATTTTAGGTAGCTGCTTGCCGAACGAACGACATGAAATTCCGATGCAATTATTATTGTTGCAAAGTATGTTTCTCGGCTACCGCACGACGATGCTAGGTCCATCACCAGCACCAGCTGCCATTCAAGCGGCCGTCGAACAACTAAAGCCAAAGCATGTGCTACTTTCCGCATTAACCGAGCTGCCGTTTCAAGACCATTACGCTATGATTGACGAGCTCGATGCATTCGCTGCAAAGCATGAACGCTCAACGTTTTATTTAGGTGGTCCTGGTGCGCTTAATCTTAAAAAGCAGCACCCACTAAAGCATATTCAAATTGTTTCGCGTATCGAAGACGTATTTAAAACGAGTTCACCGTAAAAGATGAACTCGTTTTTTTACATTTCATAAACTAAAAAGCGTTCGTTTTCGTTACTTTTGTATAACGTTGGGATGCGAATTTCTTCAACGAATGTAAATGGTGTTTGCTCCATATACTCGACGTAATCGTGCGACGGATAGTAAAAAATAATCGTCAGTTTGCGCGGTGATTGCTCATACGACGCGAGCACATTTTCTAAAAACTTCATAAAAATTTGCACTGAAAATGGATTAAAAAAAAAGAACACATCGTCCGTATCAGCAATGTCATATGCTTGTGCGTAATGTTGTACAAACTGTATAAGTTGCGGCTTGCCACCGATTTTACGCAAATAGGCATTTTTATTCACATTCGCCTCGTCGATATATTGCTCCTTCATATCAATGCCGGTCACGCGTATACGGAAACGGTCGTATACGTATAGCGGCACGCGCCCTTTGCCACAACCAATATCGACGAACGTTCGACCTGTGATGGAAAATCTGTCAAACAACACGTCCAATCCTTCGTATGGCGTCGGCTCGTAGCGGTGATAATGCGCCATTTGCGGGAATCCGTACTGGTTGCCGACTGTGTGAATGCCAAGCGCTGCGTCTCGTTGTTCATCTGACATAAAAATCACTGTTCATTCCTCCCTCTATAAATGTTGATGTATCAATGGTTTGTGCCATTT